>JAYQSR010000017.1:0-65958 GCA_038146945.1 Ilumatobacteraceae bacterium | reverse complement strand
CATATTGCTAGTGGGTTTTCTTAGCTGGCGCGTGCCTTCACCTTCGGCTGCTGGCGGATTCGGCGCGTCGTGCGGCGGAAGCTCGAAGGCACGCTCGGGCTCATGTGTTCAGTCGATCTCCGCGAGTGAGGCTTGCATTGGTTTCGCCGTCGGTGACGTACGTGCCGAATTTTCCGTCCTTTGCAACCACTGGTCGGGCAGAGATGGGATCGTTGCCGAATTCACGAAGCGGTGGCTTTGCTGGGCCACGTCGTCCGAACTTGCGTGGTTCGGCAAGCAATGCCAACGCCTGATCGAGGGAGATGGTGAATATCTCGTCGTGCGCCGAAAGTGTGCGGCTGTCCTTCGCCTTCGTGATGTACGGCCCGTAGCGACCGCTCTGCGCGGTGATTTCCACGCCGTCGTTCGGGTCGATTCCGACGACGCGAGGCAGGGAGAGCAGTTTCGTGGCAACCTCCATCGTCACCTCCGTCGGCTTCATCTCCGGAAACAACGATGCCGTTTTCGGCAACGGCGCATCCTTGTCGTCGCTGCGGTCGCCCAGCTGGATGTACGGGCCGTACCGTCCCGACTTTACGTATACGGGTAGGCCGTCCATCGTGCCGATGGGTTCGTCGTTGCTCGGCGCATTGAGGAGTTCCACCGCCTTGTCGACGCTGAGATCCTCCGGGGTCAGGTCCTCGGGTACCCCCGCCGTTCGTTCACCGGAGCGAACGTATGGACCGTACTTGCCTGGTCGGACCTCGATCATCTCACCCGTGTCGGGGTGGCGACCGACGATGAAGCCGTTTATCTCACGGGCGTCGATCGAATCCTTCGCTGCCTCGGTTACCGGGAATATCCCGGGAAGTTCCTTGCCGTTGCCGAAATAGAACTCTCGCAGCCACGTGCCCCGATCGCGCTCGCCACGCGCGATTTCGTCGAGGTCCTCCTCGACGAGTGCGGTGAACCTGTCGTCGACGATGCTGGCGAAGTGTTGCGTGAGGAGACGCACGACGGCAAACGCCGTCCAACTCGGAACGAGAGCCTGACCCTTCTTCCAGACATAGCCGCGATCGACGATGACTTTCAGGATGTTTGCGTACGTCGACGGCCTGCCGATGCCGAGCTCCTCCAGTTTCTTGACCAGGGTGGGTTCGGTGTAGCGAGCAGGAGGCGTCGTGGAGTGACCCACCGCGGTGAGTTCCGCTACCGACACCGAGTCGCCCACCTTCAGCGCCGGCAGGATGGCCTCGGCATCGTCGTCGCTCTTGTCCTCGTCGAGTTCCTCGTACACGGCGCGGTAGCCGGGGAAGGTGATGGTGGTACCACTCGCGCTGAACTCGCAGTCGGTGGGTTCGGTGGTTGGTGCCTGTGCACTCAGACGCAACATCACCGTGGTGCCCTGCGCATCCCCCATTTGCGAGCCCAGGGTGCGCTGCCAAATGAGCCGATAGACGTTCAATTCGGTGGCGTTCAATTCGGCGCGCACCGTCTCGGGCGCCCGCAGGGGCAGGGTGGGGCGGATGGCCTCGTGGGCTTCTTGGGCATTCTTGACCTTGGATTTGTACGTTCGAGGCTCGTCGGGCACGTACGGCGCGCCGTACGTGGCGGTGACTTCGGCCCGAATCGCCGCAATGGCCTCGTCGCTCAGTCCCACATTGTCGGTGCGCATATAAGTAATGAATCCCGACTCGTAGAGACCCTGGGCAATTCGCATGACCTCTCCGGCACTCAGGCGCAACTTGTTGCCGGCCTCCTGTTGCAATGAGCTCGTGATGAACGGAGCCTTGGGCGACTTGCGGTACGGCTTTTCGTCGATCGATCGAACTGCGAGGTCGGCGTCCGTCAGCGCCGCGGTGAGTTCGTCGGCACGGTCCTTGGTGACGACGGAGACGCCGTCCTTCGCCACACCCTTGCTGTCGAAGTCCCGTCCGCTTGCCACCCGCATCCCGTTGAGCATCGAGAGTGTGGCCTTGAACGAGGGTGAGGTTGCGGTGACTGCGGCCAAGTCCCAATAGTCGGCCACGACGTAGTCCATGCTTCCTTGTTCGCGCTCGACCACGAGGCGAATCGCCGGACTCTGCACGCGGCCCGCCGAAAGTCCGCGATTGACCTTTCGCCACAGAATCGGTGACAAGGTGTAGCCAAAGAGCCGATCCAGGACGCGTCGCGCTTCCGCGGCGTCGACCAGTTCCTGATCGATGGAACGGGTGTTTCGCACCGCGTCATCGATCGCACTACGGGTGATCTCGTGGAACACCATCCGTTTGACGGGCACCTTCGGCTTCAGGTACTCGACGAGGTGGTAGGAGATTGCCTCGCCCTCCCGATCCTCGTCGGTGGCGAGATACAGCTCGGTGGCGTTCTTCAGAGCAGCCTTGAGTTCGCGAATTACCTTTGCGCCGCGCTCCGTGACTTCGTAGTTGGGACGAAAGTCGTTGTCGACGTCAACTTGAAGTCCGGATTTCGGAAGATCCGCGATGTGTCCGACCGACGCATGGACGTCGAAATCCTTGCCGAGCAACTTGCCGATGGTTTTCGCCTTGGCGGGCGACTCAACGATGACGAGTGGTCTGGACATGCAGCAGTATTCCGTTGTAAGACATCGCGGTCGGGCAGTCAAGCACCCGAACGAAGAATTTCCAACTGAGTAGCGTGAAACTCATAGTGCGTAACGCTTTGAGCGAACTTGGATGGAACGAAACTTTCGAACGAGCGATGCGCGATTCGATGGTCACGGGCGACGACCAACTCGTCGGTCGCGTGAAACGCATCGACAGGGGATGGAGCACGTTCCTCTGTGTGCAGAACCTCGTTCACGAGGAAATGGTTTCGTTTCGGGAGCGGCGGGTTCGAAACCTCGGCGTTGACGTTGCCGTCGGTGACTGGATAGTCGTCGCAGCGGACGGAGAGCGAATCATCGGCGTGGTTCCGCGTCAATCACGCCTCGTGAGACGGGCCTCCTCCGAGGGGATGCGCTACGAATCCCAGACCATCGCCGCGAACATCGACGTGGTGTTTCTCGCGCACGGGTTGGATACGCCGCCGAACCGACGTCGCCTCGAACGTGAACTGGTCCTGGCGTTCGATTCCGGTGCTCGTCCGGTGGTGGTGTTGACCAAGAGTGACACCGTGGACGAGGAGCGAAGCATCCTGGCGTTCGATGCGGTCGTTGCGACATCGCTGGGAGTGCCGGTGCATGTCGTCAGCAGCGTCACCGGAGAGGGTTTGGATGTGCTGCGTCAGTACACGCGCGGTGGTGCCACGATTGCGATTCTCGGTGCAAGTGGTGTTGGTAAGTCGACGTTGGTCAACGCACTCACCGGGACCGATTCCCAGGAAACGGGTGGAATTCGTCTCAGCGACAAGCGAGGGAGGCACACCACCACCGCGGTGGACCTCGTGCCATTACCCGACGAGGGATGGCTGATCGACACCCCGGGAGTTCGGGCAGTGGGATTGTGGACCAGTGGGCACGGTATCGAGAGGGCATTTGCCGACATCTTCCACCTGGCGGAGCGTTGCAGGTTTCGAGACTGCAAACATCACCAGGAGCCCGATTGCGCCGTCAGGTCCGCGATCGCCACGGGACAGTTGGAGAAGTCACGACTCGACAGCATGACTCGGCTGGTGGAGGAAGAAGCGGCGCTCGAACGAGAGCAGCGCAACTACAACCGTAAGTGAAAAGTGGATCCACCACCCGGGGTATCGGTTACTTCGATCTGTGCATCATGGTCGGTTACGAACTGCTGGACGATGGCGAGACCCAAACCCGATCCAGGTAACGCTCGTGTGGAGTCGGCGCGAAAGAAGCGTGTGAACACCCTCGCCTTGTCTTCTTCTTTGATGCCCACTCCGTGATCGATGACGCTCACCGAATGGTGCCCAACCTCCACTTCGACCACGGAATCGTCGGGGGAGAACTTCAGCGCGTTGTCGATGACGTTCGATACGGCGCGCTCGAACTGCGTGTGGCGAACCCGAACTATGTTCGAGGCGTGAATCGCGTCCGGGCGGTTTCGGAAGTGAATCTGGCGTTTGCTCCGACGACGCATTCGCTCGACGATGACATCGGTTGCATCGGACAAGTTGATGTCGATCGGTGTCTCGACGTGTCGCTGGTCGGTTGCCAGGGTGGAAAGCTCCCTACTAATCGTGGTGAGAGCATCGACCTCGGCTCGTATGTCTTTCAGAATGGACACTGCGTTCCTCACTGGTGAGTTCCGCGCGTTCGAGAAGTTCGCTGTTGGCGCGCAGTGAGGTGAGTGGCGTACGTATCTCGTGACTCGCGTCCTGCACGAATTGACGCTCACGGCTGACGGAACCCCGGATCTTTGCGAGCATCGCATTGAAGCTGGCGGCCAGTGAACGCAATTCACTCGCACCATGCTCGGGAACCGACACATCGAGCGAGCCCGTTGCGGCAACGTCGTTCGCGGTCACCGACAAGAGCCGGAGCGGTCGCGTGACGATCTTGGCAATCCACCAACCGGCGAACGCAGCCAGTATCACGAGTGTGCCACTGAGGAGGAGGAGTCCGTTTCGAATCCTGTGGAGAACCACCGAGGTTTCCTCGATGTTGCGCGCAATCTGTATTGCGCCACCTCCGCGGAGCGGCACCACGTACAGTCTGAACTCCGTCTGATCGAGGGTGACGCTGCGCATCTCGGCAGGCGCCCCATTGGCAATGGCGATGTCGGTGGTGGTAACCGGGATCGAGTTTTCGCCGATGGCGAGAAGAATGCCGCCGGAGCGGTCGATTACCTGGCTCTCGACGTCGAACCTGGCGTCCAAGAGCGCCTCGCCGAGCGGCACCCGGAAGCGTTCCCCGCGGCCGAACGACCGCAGAGCAAGGGGACCGCTCAGTCGTTGCGCCACCGTGGACACGCGGTCGATGAGGAACCTGTCGATCTGCCGATCGAGGTTGACCCGAACGGTCTGGTAAATCACCAGCGACGTGGTCGCGACCAACACCAGGACGAGACCACCCAGGACGAGAGAAAGCCGGGTACGAAAACTCATACGGCTTCGAGACTGTATCCCACGCCGCGCACGGTGCGGATCGGATCAGCCTCGCCGGGCGCGTTCAGTTTGCGTCGTAGGTATCCGATGTACACGTCGAGCGATTTCGATTGGGTCTCGAAGTCGAATCCCCAGATGTGTTCGTACAAATAGTCACGGGAGAGCACGATTCCCCGCTGTTCGGCAAGCAGCTCGAGCAGGTTGAACTCGGTCTTGGTGAGTTCGATCGTGCGCTCGGAACGACTCACGCTTCGCGTCTCGCGGTCGATGATCAGGGAGCCAACCACCAATCGGTCGTCGGGTGCAGATGCGGCATTCCGTCGTAGGAGAGCACGCACGCGCGCAGAAAGCTCCTTGATCGCGAAAGGCTTGGTCAAGTAATCGTCCGCACCGGCATCGAGGCCCTCGACGCGATCGTTGACCTCTGCTCGGGCGGTGAGGAGGAGGATTGGTACGCGATTCTTGCGCTGTCGAACTTCTCGACACACCGTCATTCCGTCGACGAAGGGCATGGTGACGTCCATGACCACCGCGTCGGGGGTGTCATCGATGATGATGTCGAGAGCCGCACGTCCGTCCTTGGCAATCGGTACCCGATATCCATCGAGTTCGAGCACTCGAACGACGGCGTTGCGCACGGTCGGGTCGTCCTCGACGACGAGCACACGTGGTGATTCGGAAGTCACCACAAAAACCGTACCGACCAAGGGCCGGTTGGATTCGGTGGGGATGGCGCCGACGGGGAAGTTCTTACGTGGTTCTTACCGAATTGCGTCACGCTATTACCAAGGCCTTACCTCGGTACTCCACACTGGTGACCGTTCACGAAGGTCGTGGGCAGACCAACCCAAAGGAGCAGACATGATCAGCAAGAAGGCAAAAATGGTGGGCGCAACCGTGGTTCTCGCAGCAGCCGGTTTCGGGATCACCACGATGGCTTCGGCAAAACGTAGCGACTCGGCAAACCGCGAACGCATCGTGCACGTGGCACCGATGCACGACCGACGAAACGGCGAACACCTCGATGCGATTTCGAGTCTGCTCGGAATCACCAGTGAAGAATTGAAGACCGAGTTGCGCTCCGGCAAGTCGCTTGCCGAGATTGCCATCAGCAAGGGTGTCGATACGCAGAAAGTGATCGATGCAATCGTTGCCGGGATGACCGAGAAACTCACTGAGAAGGTGGCCGAAGGAAAAATCACGCAGGCTCAAGCCGACACGATGCTGGCGAACGTGGTCGACCGTGTGACGGCCATGGTGAACGGAGAACATCCGGCGCGCGCCTTCGGCCACGCGGAGGGCGAAAAGCACGGACGATTCGGTGGCCGCGGACATCTTGAAGTAGCGGCATCAGCCCTTGGCATGACGACCGACGAGTTGAACACTGAGTTGCGCTCCGGCAAGTCGCTTGCCGAGATCGCCACCGATAAGGCTGTCGATACGCAGAAAGTGATCGATGCAATCGCTGCCGAGATGACCGAGAAACTCAACGAGAAAGTGGCAGAAGGAAAATCACGCAGGCTCAAGCCGACACGATGCTGGCGAACGTGGTCGACCGTGTGACGGCCATGGTGAACGGAGAACATCCGGCGCGCGCCTTCGGCCACGCGGAGGGCGAAAAGCACGGACGATTCGGTGGCCGCGGACACCGTGGCGGTTTCGGTCGCGGGTGGGGTGCTCCTACAACCGACCAGAACGAAGACGCCTGAGCACATCATCGGCTCGGTGACGTATCCCCTCGGCGTCACCGAGCTTTTGTGCCGCTCGTACCTGGGTGGACATACGCGGATTCTTCACGAGGCGATCGGCGTGTCGCAGAATGAAATCCCAGTACAGCGTGGTGAAGGGACATGCATCATCCCCGACGCGCTTGGTCCGATCGAACGAGCACCCCTTGCAGTAGTCGCTCATCCGATCGATGTAGGCACCGCCGGCAGCGTACGGCTTGGATGCCATCATGCCCCCGTCGGCATGCAGGGACATACCGATCACATTGGGCACCATCACCCATTCAGCAGCGTCGACGAATGAATCCGACATCCAGCGAGTGAATTGTTGGGGATTGACGCCGGCGATCAATGCCAAGTTTCCCAACACCATGAGGCGAGGAATGTGGTGCACCCAACCGCGTTCCCGGATGTCCTTCAGGTTGACGTCGACGCACCGCATCTTGGTGTCCGCGCCGGTGAAGAGCGGCGGTAGGGGCAACCGGGCATCGAGGTGATTCAGTTCGGCATACTCCGGTCCGTGCCGCCAGTAGAAGTTCCACACGTACTCTCGCCAGCCGATGATTTGGCGAATGAAGCCCTCCGCTGAATTGATCGGTACCCGTCCGGCACGGAACTCTTCCTCGACACGGTCGCAAATCTCGCCCGGCAACAAGAGACCGAGATTCAAGTATGGCGACAGCACCGAGTGAGCAAGATGCCAGTTTCCCGCCAACATCGCATCCTCGTGCGGACCGAACATCGGAAGGACCTGGGTGACGAAGAACTCGAGTCGCTGAAGAGCCTCGGGGCGTGTGGTGGCCCAGACGTCCGCAGGCACCGGCCACCGGTCGTGTCCGTCCTTCGGAGGTTTTTCGCGGTTGAGCTCGTCGTAGTTCCACTCGCCGCCGGCGGGGTTGGCACCGTCCATGAGATACCCGAGCCGTTTTCGTTGCCAGCGATAGAAGTCCTCCATCTTGAGACTCTTTCGGGTTCCCACCCACGTGGCGAAGTCGTTCGGATGACAGAGGAACTGGTTGCTGGCCACCACATCGCACCCCAGTTCGACCACGAGGCGCCGCGCGGTGAACGAGTTCGGTTCGGTAACCACGATGCGTTCCGGCGCATGCGTTGCTCGATGTTCGGCGATTCCCTCACGCATCGACGCGGCATGTCGATGATCGACGAGGAATCCCGACTCACGCAGTTCGTGGGCGAACGCTTCGATTGCTCGCGTGTACAGGGCAATGCGCGCAGGGTGCCACGGACGCGATGCAATTTTGTCGGCAGCGGTGATGAGCAATATCCGGTGTGTCTCCGGCGTTGCAGTCGCCAGCGCCCCGATCGATCGATTGAGTTGGTCACCAAACACCCACACCGTGTTTCGTGGTGCCATTTCGCCGACGCTACTGGTCGTCGATGTCGTATTCCGTCACGAAGCTCGCCGAACCCTCCACCCGAAAAGGCCCCCCGAACCATTGCAGCGAGTTCGCCACGAACGAACCGTGAGGACGCAGACTGATTCGTACGGTTGCCATATCGTCGTTCAGGACGAGTCGCCAGCGTGCGTCGGATCTACCGGCACGAGAGATGGAATCCGCCACATTGGTGTGTGCTTCACGCACGTCCGATGCCTGGCTCGCCCTTCGTGCGGCGTCACGCGCCAGGGCATCGACGTGGAGCTGATCGCGAACGATGGCGGTGATGTCGAACAATGTGACGATCAGCAACACGAAGAAGGGAAGGATCAGGGCGAATTCCACGGTTGCCTGTCCGACATCCGTATCGATCGTTCGTGACCTCATCATGATTCGTGCCGGTCGAACGTCATTCGTCGATTGTCTCGGAGCGAGTCAGCACGTTGGACAACACGTTCTCGAAGAGTTCCCCGATGCGTCCCGCGCCCCCGCCGTCGGTTGCCCAAGCCACCACCAGGAGTGCGATTACCGCGGCACCAATGAGTACGAGTGCGTACTCGGTCGTCGCTTGTCCGGGGTCGGTGTGCCTCCGTCGGGATGTGAACGGGCTTCGTGAATGCAACATGATTCCTCCTTTTTATGACTGCAGGCCAACGTTGACCGACGAAAACTGCGAAGCCAGGAGCGGTATCACCGCCAGCATTACGTACGCCGGCAGGATGCATCCGACGAGCGGCAGGGTGAGTCGAACCGGAAGCGAGCGGATACGTGCTTCGGCTTCGCGACGCCGTTGCGTATGGGCATCGGCTGCCAGTCGCTCGAAGAGCCGACCCGGGGGAAGCCCATCACGTTCGGTGTCAATGAGTCCATCCACCAGTGCCTGGGCTCGTGGTCCGAATGCGCGACGTTGCTCCATCAACGCATCGCAGAAGCGCATTCCTTCTCGTACGAGTTGCGCAACGTTGCGGGACGCCTCGGCCACGTCGCCGGTAGCACCGTCGATTGCGGCCAGGAACGCTCGTGCAGGGGGACTGCCCGCGCGAAGGTGCACGTTGACGACGTCAACGAAGTCGGCAACGTGTGAGTCGACGTTCTGGGCGTGTCGCACCATGGAACCCACCCATCGTCGTCCGCCCCACTGCAACCCGATGCCGCCGCAGAGACATGCCAGTCCCACGGGAGACGCGAAGAACGTTCGCGCAGCGGGGTGACGTACGAGAAGCCACGAGGCGAGAATCACCGGCACCCACGTGAGTACCGCGATGGAGGTTCTCGTATGCGCGACGGCGGAACGCGAATCGGATTCGATTGCCGCGGTGGACCGCATGGTTCGTGCTGCGGTCTCCACGGCATGTACGGCATCACCACCGACTGCTGCGATTTCGATGGCGCGAAGTGCGAAACGGTCGTGTTGATCCCGCGCGTTGCATACCAGTCCGGTGAGCATGCGACCTTCGCTGCTCGCGGTCTCCAACCAACTCCATTCGTGTATCTGGTGCCGTTGGATCGAACGGACGACCGCCGCGTGGAGTGATGCACCGAGCCGAAGTTCGCGACTGATGGAATCGAGCGTGTCCGCGTATCGTTCGCCGGCCGTCGATGCAGCCGGTGTGGACTGCCGGGGCTTTCGCGGCCGGGTGAGTGGTGCGTTGAGACGGAAGCGCGCTATTCGGGACACCGGACCGGAAGCACGTCGCTGTGTCGGGCATGCAACGAACAAGCGTCGACGCGTGACGATTCGAAAGAGCAATGGTTCGACGACGTGGCGCGCCAACACGATCGACGAAAGAGTCCACGTCGCGGTGCCAACGAGCAGGTATGTCACGAACGAGCGTCACTCGACCACATCACGAGCGACCACGCGAGAGTCGCGCCACGGTGGCGCCGGGGGCCCAGATGGTTTTCGTGCCGAGTACGTCAGGGCGCATCGATACTTCGGTGATACGTGCCACGCGACGATGACCGTTCGGGGATCGCTCCACCTGAACGATGACGTCGACAGCAGACTGGAGGTGTTCGCGAACTGCGGTGAGCGGCCACTGGGACGCTGCTTGGAGCACCATCGATTCGATTCGTCGTAATGCGTCATCCGGTGAGTTGGCGTGGCACGTAGCCAGCGAACCGTTGTGTCCGGTATTCATCGCCGTCAACATGTCGAGTGCTTCACTGCCCCGCACTTCGCCGAGTACGAACCGGTCGGGACGCATGCGCAGTGCACTGCGCAGGAGGGTCGAGAGTCCGACTTCCAACGAGCCGTCGTATGTCGCTGGGCGGGCCTCGAGTCGAAGTACGTGCTCGGTTTGAAGACGCAGTTCGGCGATGTCCTCCACGGTGATGAGTCGCTCACCCGTTTTGACACACCGCACAATGCATTGAGCAGGGTGGTTTTGCCACTGGATGCGGCACCGGCCACCACCACGTTGCAACGCTGCGCAACGATGTCGCGCAGGAGCGAGACGACGTCATCGTCGCCGAACGCCGACAACGGAAGATCACGCACGTGAAATCGACGAATACTGAGGCACGGGCCGTCGACCGCCACCGGTGGAATCACGATGCAGACACGCGAGCCATCGGCGAGTCGGGCATCCACCACGGGCGATGCCTGATCGACGCGTCGTCCGATCGGCAACAGGATGCGTTCGATGATGCGGATGAGTTCACCGCTCCCCAACGTCCCGACGTGCTCCACTCCTCCCTCGCGTTCGATCCAAATCTCACGTCCGGCGTTCACCATGATTTCGCGAACGAGCGGGTCGGCAAACCATCGAGCGAGCGCCGACGAACGGGACCAGTCGTTGGAGATCGCCACCACGTTGCTCACAGCAATACCGCGATTTCGTCGGCCAACGAACGTGGGATTCGTGTGGCAA
Organism: Ilumatobacteraceae bacterium; assembly: GCA_038146945.1. Classification (GTDB taxonomy): domain Bacteria; phylum Actinomycetota; class Acidimicrobiia; order Acidimicrobiales; family Ilumatobacteraceae; genus F1-60-MAGs027. The sequence goes on along the minus strand of JAYQSR010000017.1, from coordinate 54,957 downwards.
GGAGTCCGGCATCCACACTGCGAGCGATGCCCTCGGTGACGGTGATCTCCGCCACGACCGGGGCGCCAACCACCGACTGCACGTCGCGGGTCGAGAGCGCACGACCATGTTCCTTCATGAGCACCACTCCCCGCGGCCGGTTGTGCAGGCGTGCTGCCCGACGCAGGGCGAGATAGCAGGATCGCACGACCAGCCAGTCGGCCTGAACCTTCCGGAGAACCGATGGAGAGGGCGCCAATCGACCGAAGTCGACGACCACCGGGTGGTCGTGGGTGATGGACACCAGATCGTCGAGGGCACCTTCGTCGAATGAGGTGGCCGAACCAGCAGGAATGACATGGAGCCGGGAGGTGGCCCCTATGCGCAGGTCGACCAATTCCTGCTCGTCGCGAGTGGGGCTTGACAACCAGTCGCGAATCCCACGTCCTGCCGGTTCGGCCATGCCGAGCACCGAGGGCACGTCACCGCAGAAATCGATGATGCAGGCCTCGCCATGACGTTCGGCAAGTGAGAGGGCGAGCACGGAGGCAAACACCGTCGTGCCACTTCCGCCTTTGACCGACCAACATGCGTACATCGCACCCGTCCCTCCGGATGGGATCGCCATCCGATGAGGTGTGCCGGCAACACCGGAAAAAGGAAGGGAATTTACGAGTGCTGCGTCATTGAAACCGCCAGGGCAGCCGCGAGTTTGGCATTGTTCTCGGCCAGGGCCAAGTTGGCCCGCACCGCTTCACCACTCGTATCGGCGGCAATCGCGGCGAGCACGACGGGTGTGACGCCCGATCCCGTCATGCCTTGCTGTGCCGCACTTTGCAACGCACGTTCTATTGCCGCATTCATCAGGTCTGCGTCGAGTGCGCCGGCCGTCGGTACCGGGGTGCACACCAGCATGCCGCCGCCGTGCTCAAGTCGTGCTCGTGCCACGCGCGCGAGTGTCGCAACATCGTCGATGCTGTGCGTGAGTCGGAGTCCACTCGATCGAACGGTGAACGCTGGAAAGTCGCTGCATTCGTACCCGATCACGGGAACGCCGAGTGTCTCCAGCATTTCCAACGTGCGCGGAAGGTCCAGAAACGACTTTGCTCCGGCGGAAACGGTAACCACCGAATGACGAGCGAGTGCGGGAAGGTCGGCGCTGACGTCGCCGTGGAGCTCAGCACCGCGATGAACACCTCCGATTCCGCCGGTGGCGAACACACGAATACCAACTCGTGCGGCAAGCGAGAGTGACGCCGAGACCGTGGTGGCACCGAAATTCCATCGTTCACCGATTGCAACCGGTAGGTCTCGTTCGGCCACCTTTCGTGCCGCACCGAGTATTCGTTCGTGCTCCGACTCGGTGATGCCCACTCGCGCAATCCCGTCGAGCACCGCCGTTATCGCCGGCACTGCTCCCTCTGCTCGTATCACCTTGATGCAGCGCTCGAGTGCCTCGGCATTGGCGGGTGAGGGCAGACCAAGATGGGAAAAGATGGTCGACTCGAGCGCCACGACGGCACGGTGTCGATGCAGTGCCTCGTCGACCTCGGGAGAAATCTGGAGATCGTTCATGACCCTTCCAGCGTGGCACCCGCGAGGGTCACCACTCGTCCCGCCAGGGACTGCCCGGAAGCGACGTGAGGCGACGTTGTCGGCCCCATGCTCGTCGCTCGGAATCGAGGCAAGGAATGCGGCCGCAAACGCGTCCCCGGCACCCGTGCCATCCACGACACCCGAGACGACAGGCACGGGGTACGAGGTTTCGGCCACCGTGTCGCCGAAGACCACCACCGGAGCCGCGCCATCCTTCACCACCACGAGTCGCGCGCCATGGCGAGCACTCGGACCGACTCCGACTGCGTCCGCCTCGGCGCGGGTGCAAAAGAGAACGTCCGGGACGAGTGTTGCAAGCAGCAGTCGAACGAAGTCGGCCCCAAGTTCGTTGATGAGCGCAACGGACGACAAGTCCACGGACACCTCGATGTCGCGAACACGTGCCTCACGAACCATCGCATGAACTGCCGAGGAGATTGGTTCGTGGGAAAACGAGTACAGCGGGAGATGGAGGGTGGTCACGTCGTTCAGCCATTGAGGATCGATCGAGGCAAGTTCCGTTGCACTTCCGCGATCGGTCAGCATGGTTCGAACACCGTCGGTGGTTGCAACCACGACGATGCTTCCGGTTCTCCCACGTCGTTCGCCACACACCTCGACTCCGTGTCGCGTCAATTGGTCGGCCAGCGAATCACCGAGCGGGTCCACGCCGATGCAACCGACGAATCGTGATCGTCCGCAGAGTTTGGCGGCGAAGTAGGCAACGTTCGCCGCACTTCCACCCCGCCGTCGAACGATCGTCGCGGGAGTGTCGGTGTCCCGTTGCAGGTCGCCGCGCAGTTGCACGACGACGTCCTCGATCAGATCCCCGACCGCGCACAGCACGGTGCAACCGGAACTACACCGAGAGAAGGTCGCGAGCGCCGGTGTCGCTCGACGGATGACGCAGTTTGCTCATCGCACGAGCCTCGATCTGACGGATGCGCTCGCGAGTCAGATTGAACGCTTCACCGACTTCCTCGAGGGTTCGTGGCTCGCCTCTGTCGAGTCCGAAGCGCAGCGCGAGAATCTCGCGCTCACGCGGATCGAGCGGCGCGAGTAGTCGGTTGATTTCCTCGGGGAGCATCGCGGTTGCCGCAACCTCGAAGGGTGACTCCACCGACCGGTCCTCCACGACGTCGCCGAGTTCGGCATCGCCATCTTCACGAAGTGGTTCGCTGAGTGAGAGTGGTTCGTTGGCGAAGCGCAGCGCCTCGGTGACCTTGTCCTCGGGCATTTCGACCTCGGCGGCGAGTTCTGCCAACGTTGCCGGACGACCAAACTTGAGCTCGAGACGTGAGCGCGCCTTCTGCAGACGGGCGAGCGTGTCGCCAGCGTGGACCGGGAGGCGAATGGTGCGTCCGGTGTTGGCGATGCCACGGGTGATGGCTTGACGAATCCACCATGTGGCGTAGGTGGAGAACTTGAAACCCTTGCGCCAATCGAACTTTTCCACTGCATGCATGAGTCCCAAGTTGCCCTCTTGGATGAGGTCCAGCAGGGGAAGGCCGGAGGCCTGGTATTTCTTGGCTATCGACACCACGAGCCGAAGATTGGACTGCACGAATTGACGCTCGGCACGCGTGCCGAGGCGCGCAACCTTGCGCAATTCACGTTTCCGTGTCGCACTCAAACGTGAGGCGTTCTCAAGTTGCTTCTCTGCAGCTTTTCCTTCTTCGATTTCCTTGGCGAGGCGAACCTCGTCATCCTTGGTGAGGAGTACGTACTGGCCGATATCGGTGAGATAGAGACGTACGAGGTCTTCTTCGTCTCGATCGATGCGATCTTTGGCCATTGAGTGCCCCCACGGAAACTAGAACCGAATATGACAATCGCGCCCCGGTGGGGGCGCGAGCGCGCTCAACGATACCGACACCCTCCAAATCCACAACCTTGGAATTTGGGATTTTCGGCGTGACGAAGTTGTTGAGGTTGGGGAGTGCATTTCGCAGAGGGATTCCTTACTATGAGGGACATGTCCAACCCCGTCCTCAACGAATCGACGTTCGACAAACTTCGCGAGCGCCATGCAGGCGAACCCGGCTGGGGTTCGGCACAGGGCCAGTCCACCACCTGGGCACCGCCCGTTTCCGACGGGCCGGTGAGCGCGTACCACGGTGGTTTCATGACCGTTGGCGGTACCGCGAGTGCCAGCATGGTGTTGTTCGCATTGCTCGTGGTGTCGGCTGCGGTCGGTTGGATTGCGGTCGCAGAGCCGGAACCCGGCGTGTTGAGCTTCCCGCCGATGGCCTTCATCGGCGCGATCGCCGGCTTCATCTCGGTGATGGTCACGGTGTTCAAGCCGATGACGTCGCACATCCTGGGTCCCGTGTACGCGGTCGGCCAAGGGCTGTTCGTGGGAGCGCTTTCCAAGATGTTCGATGCCGCCTATTCGGGCATCGTCCTGCAGGCGGTGGGAACCACCATGGCCGTCTTTGGTGTCATGTTGTTCCTGTACCGAACCAGGATCCTGCGCGTCACCGACAAGTTCCGTCGAATCGTCATCGGGGCAACCATCGGCGTTGCGGTGTTCTACCTGGCCTCGTTCGTGTTCAGTCTCTTCGGTGCGAACGTCTCCTTCCTTTCCAGCAGCAGCGGCATGGGAATCCTCTTCAGCCTGTTCGTTGCCGGTCTGGCTGCGTTCAATCTGGCGCTCGATTTCGACTTCATCGAACGTGGCGAATCGATGGGTCTCCCGCGACGCATGGAATGGTTCGCCGCACTCGGATTGCTCGTCACCCTGGTGTGGCTGTACCTCGAGGTGCTGCGGCTCCTCGCCAAGCTCCGCGACCGCTAAACGCACCTCGTGTGAGCGAGGGACTGCGAGCCCACGGCGACGGTCGATTGCGCTGTTGGTGGTGCGGTGACGATCCGTTGTACGTGGACTACCACGATCGTGAATGGGGCCGTCCGGTGCATGACGACACGCGACTATTCGAAAAGATCTGCCTCGAGGGGTTTCAGTCGGGTTTGAGTTGGCTCACGATCCTGCGGAAACGCGAAAACTTCCGCCGTGCGTTCGCCGACTTCGACGTTCAACGAGTTTCCCGATTCTCCGATCGCCACGTTGCCCGACTCGTCGACGACGTCGGAATCGTTCGCCATCGAGGAAAGATCGCCTCGACCATCAACAATGCACGCCGATGCGAGGAACTCGTCTCGGAAGTCGGGTCGCTCGATGCATTCGTGTGGCGCTATCAAACGGAACCTAGCAACGGAGTCCCACGCTCGATGTCGGACGTTCCCACGCAGAGTGTCGCGTCGGTGCAACTATCGAAGGACCTCAAACGTCGTGGCTGGACGTTCGTCGGACCCACCACCATGTACGCATTCCTGCAGTCGGTCGGTGTGGTGAACGATCACCTCAACGATTGTTGGGTGCGTCGAGACGCTCGAGCATGAGTTCCACTTCGGCGAGTTGCGCCTCGATCTGATCGAGATCGACGAGTTCACCCTGCTCTCCGGAGTTCTCCACGTTGCTCATCCCCGCCAAGCGTAGATGGTGGGGTCACCGCTAGCGTGACTCGTCATGCCTACACAGTTCCCACCATTTGATGGATCCGCACAAAAACAACAGCGGTTCGCTGAACCACCCGAGATGGGAATCGACCAGAGCAAGAGATACACCGCCACGATGAGCACCACGCTGGGGGAAATCGTCATCGCACTGGATCCCGTGGCTGCACCACTCACCGTGAACAACTTCGTGTTCCTTGCCTTGCACCACTACTACGACGGCGTGATCTTCCACCGAATCATCAAGAATTTCGTGTGTCAGGGTGGCGACCCCGAGGGTTCGGGTCGTGGTGGTCCGGGCTACCGGTTCGGTGATGAGCTGCCCAAGCCCAACCAATACAAGGTCGGCTCTCTGGCCATGGCGAATGCCGGGCCGAACACCAACGGGTCGCAGTTCTTCATCATCAGCGGACCGGACGGATGTCGTCTCCCACCGCAGTATTCGTTGTTCGGCCAGGTGATCAAGGGACTCGACGTCGTCGAGACCATGCAAAGCGTCCCCACGGGCTCGGGCGATCGACCCAAGACCGATGTCGTGATCAACTCGGTAACCATCACCGTCGCGGAGTAGTCGATGGCGTTCACCAGCGATGGTGAGATGTCCCGACGGGAGGCACGTCGGATTGCCTTGACCGCGCAGGGCTTCGGGAAGTTGCATCGCGGTAGCGATCACAGTCGACTTCGTTCGGTGCTCGCACACGTCGGCGTGTTGCAGATCGATTCGGTGAACGTACTGGTGCGCAGCCAGGAATTGCCGCTCTTTGCACGACTTGGCGCACATGATCGAGCAATCGTTCCTGCGGCGGTGGATCGTGGCTCGATGTTCGAGTATTGGGTGCACGAAGCGTCGTTGGTTCCGGTCGAACTGCATCCGTTCATGCGTTGGAAGATGGCTCGGCCGCATCCATGGCTCGGCAACTTCTACTCCCAGCACAAGGCACTGACGGAACGTCTGTATCGGCGGGTGCGCGACGGCGGACCGCTGAAGGCATCGGATGTGTCCGTACGAGTCGGCAAGAAGGGCACCTGGTGGGACTGGGACGATGCAAAGCGCGCGCTCGAGTACCTGTTCTACGCAGGTCGCGTTACGACACGAAGTCGCGATCGCGACTTCGCCCGGGTGTACGACCTCACCGAAAACGTGATTCCATCCCGAATTCTCGACATTCCAACTCCACGGGAGTTGGATGCACGACGCGAACTCCTCCTACGCGCCGCCGCACATATGGGCGTGGCCACTTTTACCGACCTCGCCGACTACCACCGTCAGAAACCACGCGAAGCGCGGTCGGCGCTGGTGTCGCTGGTCGAAGATCGTCAACTTCGTGTAGTGCAGGTGGAGGGTTGGGATGAGCCAGCGTACGTTCCACGGAACCTCCGAGATGCCGAGAACATCTCCGTGTGCGCACTGCTATCGCCGTTCGACTCCTTGGTGTGGAATCGTGAACGAACCGAGCGACTCTTCGACTTCCACTACCGAATCGAGATCTATACCCCCAAGCCGAAGCGCAAGTTCGGGTACTACGTGTTACCCGTGTTGTGCGGCGATACGTTGGTTGGCCGACTCGACTTGAAGGCGGATCGGGCGACGGCAACGCTGCGAGTGGAGGCAGCGCACCTCGAGCCCGGTGTTGACGCAAAGCGGGTGGCGGGTCGCGTCGGTGCAAACCTTCGTGACATGGCACCGTGGTTGTCACTCGAGCGTGTCGCAGTTGGTCGACGAGGAAATTTCGCGGCGGCGCTCGACAAACGTCTTGGCTCACGGAGGTGACGTCGACGATCGTTCTACGCCGGCGGAACGTCGCATAGCGTGAAGCGCGTGACGCCAATCATCGCAGTTGCAGGACGGACCGGAGCGCCGAGCAAGGTGTCACGCGACGAAGTGGCCTTCGCCGGAAAGCGGTACCTCCATTCGCTGCTACGGGCCGGGAGCGAGCCAGTGGTGGTTGCGCCGCAAACGTTTCGTGGCAACGGAGCGGAAGAGCTCATGCGACGTTTCGATGCGCTCGTTTTGATGGGTGGACCTGACGTCGACCCGGCACGTTACGGACAGACCGCGTCCACCCACGTGTACGGAGTGTCGCCGCAACAAGACGACTTCGAAGCAGCGCTCCTTCATGGTGCAATCGTCAACGAGTTGCCGGTGCTGGCGGTGTGTCGGGGAATGCAGTTGGCCAACGTCGAATTGGGCGGCACGCTCGTACAACACTTGCCCGAGACATCGACTACGAGTGCGACGATAGTCCACGCTCCGGGGGAGTTTCCCGTTGGTGCGGAATACGTGGTTCATGACGTCAACCTGCTGGCCGACTCGTGGTTGGCACGAGCAACCGGTAACCGGCTGCTGCGTGGCGCGTCGTTCCATCATCAAGGAATCGGCATGCTCGCACCCGGTTTTCGTGCGGTTGGACATGCAGAGGACGGTCTTCTGGAGGCGATCGAACACGAACGGCATCGAATCGTTGGTGTGCAATGGCATCCCGAAGACACCGCCGCGGATGATCCCGCACAGCAGGGGATCTATGACGCCTTCGTCGGCTGGGCCCGAGAATCCTGAACTGCCGGTCGAAGCGAGTTACGAACGACCACGCACTGCAGCGGTTACGGCGTGGGTCGTGGAGGCATTGCCCACCGCACCGCTCGAGTGATCACGTCACCGAGCGGTTGCAACGCGAGTCGTTCGGTGATCGGTAGGTACGGCAGGCCCAGGTGCGGTCTCGACCAACGGGGCAGACTCGCAAGGGTTGCCGCAACGAGAAGCGAGTAGGCCGCCCGCGCAACGGGCGGGAGCGGTGGCTCGAACAGCAGATAACGCATGGCGTCGCGTGATTCCTTGGTTCCACGGATTTCGCCGCGATACGACGAGATCTGATCCCGAAGCGACCGAACCGATTCGGGGGGAGCCGGCACACCGAGCTTGCGAGCGATCACCGCGGTGTCCTTCACGTAGTCGTCGCAACCGGTGGAGTCGAGTGGGAATTCCCCGTATCGCTGGTGGGTGGAGAGGAAACTGTCGATCTCGATGATGTGCACCCAACGAAGCAAGTGCGGGTCTCGGGCGGAATACGTGCGTCCATCACTGGCCGTTCCCACCACCCGCTCATGAACGCGGTTGACGACGTCGATCGCCCGTTGTGCCTCCTCGGCGGGACCGAACGAGGTCGCAGCGAGGAAGTCGGCGGTGCGCTGAAGTCGGCCCCACGGGTCCGTCCGGTAATCGGAGTGTTGTGCGACACCCGCCATGGCGAGTGGATGGAGGGATTGCACCAGAAGCGCACGCAAGCCTCCGATGAACATTGCTGCATCGGCGTGCACCCGACGAATCGGGCGATCGTCGGCGAACCAACGCGGTGCGCTCGGATCCATCAATTGCATCATTCGACGCTCACCGTCCGGTCCGGCGACACGCGTACGCAGTGCGCTACCCAACGAATCACGCACCGTCTCGAGTGCATCGTCGAGCGACGAGCGGTCGATCTTCATGACATCATCGTGCCAGCACGAGATGCAACAACCCTCACGATGCACATCGGTACCCTGAAGATGTGACAGAAACACCTTCGACCAACGGAGCCATGCCACGCTGGGTTCCACGCGCAATTTTGTTGCTGTGGTTGGGTTTCCTGGGCACGGTCCTCGTTCAGGAACTGTGGGACCGACTGTTCGGCTTCTTTTTGCTGTTGGTCATCTCGCTGTTTCTTGCTCTGGCCATCGAGCCGGGCACGAACCGCCTCGCTCGTCGGGGGATGAGGCGCGGGAGTGCCACCGGGTTGATCCTGTTCGCGGTTGCGGCCGTGGCGGTCGGGTTCGTTGCAGTGATGGGGACGCTGGTCGCCGATCAGGCCAACGAACTCTCGGAGAACCGTGATCAATACGTCTCGGATGTCGTGGAGTTCCTCAACGACAATTTCGGTGCGAACCTCGATGCAGCAGAGATCATCGAGTCCATCGACGACCCGAACGGCCCCGTGCGTGAGTTCCTGAACTCGCAGGCGGATCGCGCCGTGCAACTCGGCGTATCGGCGTTCAGCACGCTGTTCCAGGTGTTTTCCATCCTCTTGTTCACCTTCTACCTCGCAGCGGACGGACCACGCCTGCGCCGAACCATCTGCAGTTGGTTGCGACCCCAGCGTCAGCGGGTGGTACTCGACGTCTGGGAGCTTGCGGTGCAGAAGACCGGCGGGTACCTCTCGTCCCGGGCGATTCTCGCCGTGGTGTCGTCGTTGTTGCACTACGTCGCATTCGAGGCGATCGGGACCCCCGCCCCGATTGCGCTGGCGTTGTGGGTGGGTGTGATCTCCCAATTCCTTCCCGTCATCGGCATCTACGTTGCGGGAGCCTTGCCGCTTCTCCTCACCGTCATCGATGCGCCGATCAAGGGTCTCTTCGTCTTGGCGTTCATCGTGGTGTACCAACAGATCGAGAATTTCCTCATCGCACCGAAGATCACCGCACAAACCATGGAGTTGCATGCAGGGGTTGCATTCGCATCCGCAATCGTCGGTGGTGCGGTGTTGGGTCCGACGGGCGCGATTCTCGGACTTCCTGCGGCTGCCGTCATCCAAGGAATACTCAGTTCGGTTGGGCATCGCTATGAAGTCGTCGACGACTCCACGGACGGAGCCGGGGAGTGATGCGCGGGTTCGGTCTCGCCGGTGCAAAACGACCCGCAGTGGTATGCGCCGTCATCGTCGCATTGGCGATGTCTCCGTTGAGTACGTCGCTCGTGCGTGCCGCACAAGACTCGGGGACGGACGCATCCTCCCTCGTTGCACCCGGAGCCGGCGGTCGCGACAGTTCACCGTTGCCGTCGATTGCGCCGAACATCACCGAGACTCGACGATTTGCGCCCCGACTTCCGCGCAACACTGGTGCGGGTCGTCGAGTGGTGTACAGCAACTCACTGCAATGGGTGTGGCTCATCGACAAGAACGAACGCGTGGTGCGGTCGATGCCGGTCTCGGGGCGTCGTGGAGTACCTTCACCGGGAAGCTACGCGGTGACGAGTCAGTCACTCTGGTCGTTCAGTCTCGACTTTGAGGGAGTCAACTTTCGTTGGATGACGCGATTCGCACTTGGTCCGGAGGGTGGAAACATCGGGTTCCATGAGATTCCACGCAAGAACGGAAGACCGATGCAGACCGAAGCCCAACTCGGCTCGTTTGCCGGGGCTGGTTGTGTGCGGATGTCCACGGCGGATGTGAAGTTCCTCTACCGCTGGGCGAAGCGCGGCACACCCGTCATCGTGACGCGCTAGTCGTCTTGGTGCGAACCTTCCCTCGATGGGGAATTTCGCCGGGGTTAGAAGCGGGCCATCTCCCGTTTGAACAGGTCCAATCCGAGATTTCCCAAGTCCAACGCATAGGTGTGCCACGCACGTAGGTCGAAGGCGGCGCCGTGTCGGGCTTTCGCTTCGTCGCGAAGCTGCAACCACACGCGTTCACCCAATTTGTAGGAGATTGCCTGTGCCGGCCAACCCAGGTACCGGTCGATCTCAGAGCGATTGAACGCCTCGTCGCTCGACGAGCGAGCCGACAGGAATTCGAACGCCAGTTCCGGGGTCCATGCCTCACCCGCATGCCACGACCAATCCTTGGGGATGGTCTTATCGCAGTGCATGCCGATGTCCACCACGACGCGCGCCGCCCTGAACGCCTGTGCGTACAAGTAGCCGAGGCGGTACTCGGGTCGCTCGAGAAAACCGAATTCATCCATGAGGCGCTCGGCATACAGCGCCCATCCTTCGCCATGACCGCTGACGAATTCGTTGCGTTGGAAGCGTGAAAGTTTCTCGCGATTCACCACGGCCATGCCGATTTGCAGGTGGTGTCCGGGGACGCCTTCGTGGTACGCGGTCGTCGGCTCGCTCCACAGCGGGAAACGGCTTCGCCCGTTCGCCGGATACCAGGTGCTTCCGGGTCGCTTGAGGTCCTCGCTTGGCGGCATGTAGTACTGCGCTGCGGCGCCACCAGGAGGTGAGATCTTGGCTTCGATGGTGCGGATCGATTCGGGAATCGTGAAGTGTCGATTGGAAACGAGAAAGTCCATGGCTTGATCCATGAGATCCTGCAGCCACTTGCGCAGGTTCTCCTCACCCTCGATGGAGTGTTCGGATGAAGTGTCGAGGTGATTGCGCACCTCGTCGAGAGTTGCCCCCGCCCGGATTTGCTCGGCACATTTGCGCAGTTCGTCATCGAGCCGTCGAACCTCCTCCAGACCCCACGCGTAGGCGTCGTCTGCATCCACGTGCATACCCATGTAGCGCTGTCGAGCGAGTGCATGGCGTTCTTCGCCGACGCCGTTGCGCGGATCGGCGAACGGGGCGTATTCGTTGCGCAGGAACTCGGCGGTCGAGGCGAGGGCTTCGGATGCCCGAACGGCTGCCTCACGCAAGGCGTTCATCGGAGCACCCGGCACCGTGGTGGCGTGTTCCGCCAACGATGGGAAGAACCCTGCCGCACGATCGGAACCCGCCCAACCATCGAGCATGTCGGCGACCGCCAGCACCTGACGACGTGGCGCCACGACGTTGCGTTGCATACCGAGCCGCCACGACTCCCGCATTCCGGCGAACGCCTGGGGAACGTTCGACATGCGTTCGGCGATCACGCCCCACTGCTCGGCGGTGTCAGTGGGCATCAGGTCGAACACCGCACGGGCGTAGTCGACCTGGCCGGCAAACACGCGAATTGCACGGAGATGTTCACCGGCTGCGAACTCGCGCTCGGCCATCTCGAGTGAGTTGCGCAGTACACCTGCCGCGAGCCGGTCCACGTCGCTCGACTGATCCAACGATGACAACGCGGCGAGGGTTTGGCGATTGAGCGTCTCTTGTGCCTCGTGTCCGGCGGGGCTGAAATCGGTCATCAGATGGTCGCGACCCGGAATACCGAGGCTGGTTGCAAAACCCGGGTCGAGTTCGGCGAGTCGTTCGATGTACTGATCGGAAAGGGCGAATACCGGTGAGTCCATGGTGCTCACACTAAGCGCACTCACCGCCGACGAGGACGGATGAACGGTGCCGCAGGACGACGCGGCTGCGATATGCGAGGCTCGGCGTGTGGAAACCTCGCCCCGACCAACGAGAGCGTTGATCACCGGCGCGTCGTCGGGAATCGGAGCCGCCTTCGCCGAGTGGTATGCAAACGATGGATGCGAAGTGGTGCTCGTCGCACGTGATGCCGCATCGCTCAACGCGGTGGCGGAGCGCATTCGTGGGTGCGGCGGTACGTGTGAGGTGATCGTCGCCGATCTTTCGCAGCGGGATGGCGTCGAGACCGTCGTAGCCCGAGCCGGAGACGTCGACGTGCTGGTGTGCAACGCCGGGCTTACGCATGCAGCGTCGCTCGGTGCGTCGGATCGTGATCAACTCGATGCTCTCGCGTACCTCATGTCGACCGGTGTGGTCAGGCTCTGCGAGGCGTTGGTGCCCACCATGGTGCGGCATCGACGAGGAGATGTGGTGATCGTGTCGAGCATCGCTGCGTTCACACCCATGCGCAAGGCCGGGCCCTATGCGGCGGCAAAGGCACACTCCACGTCGTACGCACGAAGTTTGTCCCTGGAGGTTCGCGACAAGGGGGTGCGAGTTGTCGCAGTGTGCCCCGGATACGTACGCACCGACCTCCATCGTCGCGCCGGACTCGAACACCTCGCGGGAAAGGTTCCCGCCTGGATGTGGCTCGACACGGCCGACGTCGTCCACGCGACCGTTCGGGCACTGCGCAAGGGGCGCGTGGTGGTGGTGCCGGGGATCGTGTACCGCTTGGTCCTACCGTTCCTCACGTCGGGCGTGGCGCAGCGAACATGGCGTCGTATGACGCGGCGCCGTTAGTTGGTCGACTTGTCGCGAAGGTGCTCGCCAACGTGGCCAACGACGATTCGTCGTTGCTTGACGTCCATATAGAAGTAGATGCGAGCCTCGTTGCACCGAATGTGGGGACCGAGTTGGACGGGTGCGCCGTTCCACACGATGGTGTAGTCCTGACCGAATTTGTTGATGGCATTGTCGCTGACCGATGGCGCGAAGTTGAATTTCTCCGCACAGTAGGTGTTGAAGAGATGGGGCTCGATGTCCCCCCGACGCAGTCGCGCCGCGAGGTTGTTCAGTTCGAGAAGGCTGCCGAAGATGCGCTGATTGGTGGCAGGCGGGAACTGCGCCTTGCCGAGGCGCGACTCCACATCGGGGTGGAAGTCCAGCATCGTGAATGATTGCTTGGCCATCAACACCACTTGGTTGGTGTTGTTCCATTGCCGTGCGTCGTCGCGAAGCGTGAGCAGCGCGGTGAGCTGGTCGCGATACCGGTCGCGATCCTCGGCCATCTTGGCGCTGAGATGTTCCGTGGTGGTGAGATTCTCGATGAGGCTGTCGTTCTCGTCCCGAATCTCGTTGAGTTGCTGCTCCAGTTCCTGGTTCTTGCGGCGTAAATCGCCGACTTCGGGTGACGTGGTGTTCGCCACCACCTGCTGAATCGGCACCTTCGGTGGGCTCTGTGGTCGCGCGGTCGGTCGGGGTAGCAGCGGAAGGGCACCAACCGCCGCGGCAATGAGTTCGTCCACGAGTCGCTCGTCATCACGTTGCGGATACTCGGTGGTTGCGATGCCCCGTGCGGCACGTGGCCAGGCGACCAACACCCAACTGGAGCTTGCTTTTCGAGTGCCGTAGTAATCGTTGAAGCCCCGTTCGGCTTCGGCAGTTGCGAGATGGCATACGTGGGCGATTCCGATCAACACTCGCGCAGTGTCGTTGCTGGTGGTGGTGCCGGAACCCTTGGTGCTCGTGCATTCCACCACCAACGGCAAACGTCGCGACGGTGCCTCGATGAGTGCCGCAATGGCCGCACCCTCCGTGCTGCTCGTGGCTCGAATTGGATTCCCGGAGACGAGTTGTTGGGCATCGCGAATACGAAACTCACGGGTGATGTCGGCGACCAGCGAGGTGAGTGCCGTTGGGGGACGTTCACTCCGAGTGCGCGGAAGGATGAGCGGACCAGTGGGTCGCACCTCACGACGAATGTCGATGATGATGTCGCCGCGAACGTTGTTGAAGAGCGATACGAGGGTGACCTGCCGGGCGTCGTCGGTGGGATGTTGTTCCGACACGTCCAATCTGAACACCTTTTCGGTGACACTGCCTCGTGCGGTCACTTGCGTGGTATTGGTGCGCTTGCTCTCGGGCCACGTACGTTCCAGCCATGGCTCGATGAGCCGACCGACCGTTTCGCGCGCGGTGATCTCGGTGGCAGCGTCCTTGGGTTTGGGCAGGATCAGCGTGACGCCGTACACCGTCAACATGGATCAGCGCTCGAGTACCAGTTGAAACTCGAGTACACCGAAGTCCTCCGTCGAGATTCCGGGAATCGACGGGTTGGGAATTCCCCATTCCGCGAACGTCACCGTGAACTCGCCGGTGACAACGATGTTGGTGTTTCGAATCTCACTCACCACGGTGACCGTCACCGGTTTCGTGACTCCCCGCAAGGTGAGGTTCCCCATGGCGGTACGGGTCGTCGGTGAGGCGGTCGCCGCCGATTCGAGTGGAATCGGCGACGTGAGAACGAACGACGCAGTCGGATAGTTGATGACGTCCATGATGCGACCTTCGAACTGGGCGTCGCGCTTCGGCTCATCACTTCTGACGGTGGTCATGTCCACGGTGAATTCGCCGGAATTCACCGCTCCGTCGCCGATAAGGAGCGAACCGGTGACGTCCGCGGTACGTCCTACCGCGGTGACGTTCTGACCGAACAGCACTTCGTCGACCCGGTATCCAACCTGCGATTCGCTCGTGATTCTCCACGTTCCCGTCGGGTCGTCGATGGCAACCGCGGCATCCCCCGAATCGGGTGGTTCGGTCGTTGATTCGCCATCCAGGGCAACGACGGTGGTGGTTGCAGCTTCGGTGAGGAAACTCTCGGGTGCTGGATCCCGGATGAGGTTGATGTATACCCATGGTCCGCCCGCGAAGATGAGTGCCGCCACCGCCACCGTGGCAGCCGCGATTTTGAGCCGCCGCGACATGGTTGGCAGGTTATCGCTGCATCATGTGAGAGGAATCGTCAGCCTCGGCAGGCCAACACTTGCGTGGTTGCGCTGAGTCCGTTGTGGTATTTGCCCTCGATGATTTCGCGCTCAACCTCGCGACCGATGAGCACATTGAAACCCACGTCGCTACCAAGGTCGCTCAGTAGTTCCTCCAACTCGACCGTCATCTCGGCATTTTGTGGTCCTCCGACTCCACGGCCGATGTTGGCGCTGCGGTACGCCTCGAACACCAGGCAGCCACCGTCGCTCAGCGCACGAGGAATCGCGGTGTGCACCCGATGTCGGAGTTCGGGTGGGAGATGGCAAAAAATCGACACGATGCAATCCCATGTGCCGGTACCCAGGTCGTACTTGTCGAGGTCGGCCACCTGGGCGTCGATCGTCACCCCTCGATCGGTGGCCAATCGTCGTGCCTTTACGACCCCCACGGGGCTCAGGTCGATCGTGGTGACCTGGTGTCCGAGACCGGCGAGATACACGCCGTTGCGACCCTCGCCGTCCCCGAGACACAAGGTTCGACCAACGGGTAGTCGACTCGCTATTTCTCGCAGGAAGTCGTTCGGCTCGGTTCCGAAGGCAAAGCCATCCTCGGCGTATCGTTCGTCCCAACTTTGACCACTCGAGGTAGTGCGCGACACGACCAACACGCTATTGGGGCGACAAAACGCCGTGGCAATCGCTGTACGAATTACTGTTGCCCGGTGACGTTGGCGAACCTCTCGGGTGCGATGGCCGCGGTGCTCGGGGTGGTCTTCATCTGGCCGCAGGTGATTCGTGTGTACGTGCGTCGGAGCGTGGAGGGCGTCTCCGGATTGTCCCATCTCATCGGACTGGCCGGCACGTTGATGTGGTTCACGTATGCAGTGAGCATCGACAGCGTTCCGATGATCGTCTCCAATCTCAACATCGAGATTGCAATCGTCGCACTCATGGTGATGTTGGTGAGGAAGCGCGCCGTGCCGTTGTGGATGCCACTCGCGGTATTCGCTGCGACCGCGGTCTTTTGTGCAACGTTCTACGTGGTATCGCCGGCGGTGGTTGGCGTCGCGGGCGTGGTGATTGGCACGCCTGCGATCATCCCCCAAGCATGGCGAGCGCTGAAAGCGGAACGGCTCTACGGCGTATCGGCACCTTCGTACCTTCTCTTGGCGCTCATGGGTTCGGGGTGGTTCCTCCATGGGTACTTCATCGACGACTTCGTCGTCGGATACCCGAACTTGATCCTCGTACCGTGTGCGCTGCTCATCGCGTGGAAGTCATGGATGTCGCATCACGATTCGTCGGAGGACTTGGCAACCCTCACGAACCAAGTGTGATGGTGGTGCGTGCCGTGCCGGCACGCTGGTGCGATGCAGTGAGCGAGATCGTGGTACCACCAGAGGCACGAACCAACCACGTATGCAAGTGCCGATCGGGCGTGCCGTCCGACATCGCCCCTCCATCGAGCAGATGCTTCGAGCGACCCTCCAACTGACCGATACGTACCCGGGCGTCACCCTCGACGAGGTCCAGCGGGCCGGCATCGGCCGAACCCGCAGCCGCAATTTCCAGCACTGCCGGTAGCACGATCTTCTTGCGTCGAGCATGCTGGGTGATGTCGGTGGGCAACCAACCGGTATTGGCGACACCGAGTCGTACTCGCCAGACGTCACCGCCCAGCGCGGTTGCGTCGGCGAGTTTGATCTCCAGTCGTGGCGACGCCATGGCCTGGTACACCGCCACCTCCGTGTGTGGTGCAACTTCGGCTTTGAGGCGCGACGACGGTGCGTTGGTCCAGGTATGGAACGCATCAACCCCGCCAAGTTCCACCGCGCCGAGTTGTGGATGGTGGAACGGATACCAGGCCACGTACGAACCGGGTGCATGCTCGTCACTCCATTTACATACGGCCAGGTCCTGCGCAGGCGTCGGACCCACGTACCACACGTCGGTGGGCGAGTGTTCACCAGTGGCCCGGTAAATCGCATCCCAGAATTCGGTGGTCCAGGAGTACACGCCCAGATGGTCGTACGCCCAGTCGTCACCGGCGCCACCCATTACTCGCGACTTGTCCCACGTGAGGTCCTCGTACACCGAGTGCACGGGATACGTGGTGAGTGGCGTGGAGTGCTCACCGAACTTCTTGAAGAAGAACACGTCCTCGGGCGGTAGTTGGGAATCCGGGAGGCTGCTGCTCGGTCGCAGCATGAATCCGCCCGCGGTATGGAATGCGTTGTATCCACACACGTTGGGGCGGGCCTTTACCGCACGAACGAGTGCGTGCACTTCGGGTTCGCTCATCGGATGATCGCCCGATCCGAGTACGTCGACCCCCCAACCGGCGGGAAAGTTGCGGTTGAGATCCAGTCCCGCCGGATCCCGAGGCTGATCGATGGTGAATCCGTCGAAGTTCTCGATGACTCCCTCCGCGAGAAGTCGGTATCGCTGGACACCCGTGGGAGCCCCGAGGGGTCCGACCGGAATCATCACTCGTGGTTCCTCGGGATGTTGCATCCATCCACCATCTTCGTCGGCGATTCGCATGGTGAGGATTCGTCCGTCGCCGTCCACGTCCTGAGGATGTAACCCGGGCCATCGATGACCATCGGTCCACGGCCACGAGCGAACGCTGGAGCGATGAAAAAGAGGCTCGTCACGCAGTGCATCCTCCACACCGTCGGGGTTCACGCGTGGTGCGATGTAGAAGGTGCGCGTGCGGAGTGCTTCCACCACCGTCGGGTCACCGGCATTGAACTTGGCCACGAGATCGTGGAT
The DNA here is from genome assembly GCA_038146945.1 of Ilumatobacteraceae bacterium. Lineage (GTDB taxonomy): Bacteria > Actinomycetota > Acidimicrobiia > Acidimicrobiales > Ilumatobacteraceae > F1-60-MAGs027. The sequence goes on along the minus strand of JAYQSR010000017.1, from coordinate 37,068 downwards.
GATGTAGAGCGCAGCAACTCCTCCGGTGACCTCGACGGCATGGATGTTTGCATCGATCCAATGGGCCGGCTTGGTGTGGTGTTCACCACTTCGTGTGTCGGTGATCGTTGCAAGGAGGAGCTCTCGACCCTGGTGTGACTGACCGTAGCTCTCGACGGTGAGCAGTGTCGGGTGTGCAGCGGCCAGAGCGCGAAGCCAGGTGGCCATCTCGTCGTAGCGCAAGAATCGATCGAAGTCGTACGTCATATGCCGAGGCTAGACGTCGCTCGCTTCTCGCCGACTGTCGCAGATTGCATCGCATGAATGCACCAACGACCAGGCGACCTGCAGCGGTAGATTCTGTGGAATGTTGCGCCGAAAAAGCAAAAGAACGCATCGCAAGAGACATGCACACGTCGTCCTGCTGAGTGCAGTCGTGGCACTGGTCGGTCTCGGTGTCGGACAAGTACCGGTGAGTGCGGTACCAACGTGTGCGCAAGGTGGAACGTGTCGACTGGGCGACACCGGACCTGCCGGTGGAATCGTCTTCTACGTTGCACCCAGTCCGCAGTGGTGGGGGCAGTACTTCGAGGTCCTCAAGTCGCCGAATTTCATTTCGGCCAACTGGTCATCGACCATTGCATACGACGGCAGCGATGCGGCCGACGGCAGCAAAACGGCGCTCCAGAAGACTCAACGCATTCTCGGCAAGCAGATCGGCTTTGGGACGGTGAACACCGATGTGCTCGTGACGAAGTCGGCGTTCTGGCGCGGCCTCGTTGGTGGGCTCAAGGCGTCCAGCACCCCGGCACTCCCGACGTCGACGGCACGAACATGGTCGGTGCCGTCCAAGGACGAACTCGATGCGCTGTACACGTACATCACCACGTCGAACTCACCGTTGAAGACAGCCTTCGATACGGGTGTGTCGGGTGATCCGTATTGGACGTCGAGCGAGGCGTCGGACACGTTTGCGTGGTACCAGTTGTTCCAGGATGGAACACAGTTCACCGATGCAAACGGCATCGTGCGCGGCCTTCCCGGCAACAAGACGCGCACGAGATCGTCAAAACACACCGGTTCGAACTTCAAGCCGCGACGCATGCTCTTTCCGTTCGTGCGACCCTTCGCCCCCGTCGGCACGACGCTGCCAGCACGCCCCCTACCGCCCTTGCTGCCTAGCCGTGGCGCCTTCCTCTCCGCCGACTGTCGGCTGGGAACGTCGTGCCAGGTAGGTGACATCGGCCCGGGCGGTGGACTGGTGTTCTACGACGCCGGTTCGACCCAGCCGTGGGGTCGTTGGCTCAGAAGTGTCCCCGGTGTCATGCGAAGGTGTCGGCAAGGTGTGGCGCAATGCGGCTGCCGGAACCAAGGGAACCTGGCAACTTCCACTGCTGTACCCGACCTGGGCAACGGCGGCACGCCAGCGAGTGCAGTCCAAGGCACTCGGGATGGGCGCGCAAAACACGGCACTCATCGTCAAACAACACGCCTCGCTTCCGCAGGCCGCCATCGAAGCAACCGCTGCCGGGTTCGCCGATGCGCTCGAGTGTGGCGGCCAGACCGACTGGTTCCTGCCGAGCAAGGACGAACTCGACACCTTGTACAACGTGCTCGCGCTGAACCAGCAAGACCTCATGGGATCGAACTCGTGGAGTTTCGAGCGTGGCTTCTACTGGACCTCGTCGGAATACAACAATGAAACGGCCTGGACGCAGTACTGGATAGATGGACAGCAGTTCGATCGCGAGAAGTGGTTGAGCGGCAACGAGACACGTCGCAAGGGTGGCACGGAGGATCCACGACCATTCCGAGTACGCGCCATTCGTGCCTTCGGCTGACGACGACCAAGCTTTGGCTGTCGACGAAACGTTACAATCGCACGACCCTTGACTTCGGGTGGGTGAGGAGTACTGTGCCTCCTCAAGGGAGCACAGACCACTTCGTACAAGGAGATTGGGATGAGCAAACGCCATCGTGGTGATGACTTGGCGCCACTATCGAAAGCCGAGTTGCGTGCGCATGCACACGCCGAACGACACCGAATCAAGGGCGAACTTCACGCCATTGCGGCACGTGTCGGACGGTCGTGTGATCCGGACGAGTGTGACGAGCCGGCAGTCGGCTGGAAGCCCGTGCATCACCGCGACGATCACCACGCACGGGAGCGAACCATCCATCGTGGTCGATTGCGTCACTGGAAGCTGAAGGAGTGGAAGCGTCGCTCCACCGAACGCAGGCAACGTGCTCTGCAGGTGCGGCGTCACGCGCAATCGTCGTAACGGCGGGTACGCTCGCCACGAGAGCACGCATGTCCCATTCGCCGGTGTTTCATCACGTCACCGGTGAGTGGCGCGCCCGCTGGCGTGGACGTATTCATGGCGGCGCGGCTCTCGTCGCCATACCTGCGGGACTGGTGTTGACCGTGTTGGCGTCGGGGCCGATGGCCACGGTGGCGACAGCCATTTACTCCGCCTCACTCGTCGCATTGTTCGCCACGTCGGCGACGTACCACCTCTTCACTCGGAGTCGACGCATGCAACACGTGATGCAACGTGCGGATCACTGCATGGTGTACGTGTTGATTGCAGGCACGTACACGCCGGTGTGTCTCTTGGCGTTGCCGCGCCGGCTCGGCATCATCCTGCTCGTGGTGGTGTGGGGGATTGCGGCAGTCGGCATGGTTCTGAAGGCGATGTGGAAGGCACGAAAGTTCGCGACCTCGCTCTACATGGTGCTCGGCTGGGTGGTGTTGGCGGTCGTGCCGTGGGTGTACCGGCATGTTGGTGTCACGACACTCTCGTTCTATGCGGTGGGTGGGGTGGTGTTCACCTCGGGTGCGGTGATGTTCATGCGTCGGTATCCACGTTTGCGTCCGGAGGTATTCGGTTTTCACGAGGTGTGGCATGTGATGACCGTTGCCGCCGTAGTGCTGCAGTTCACCGCAACCGCACTGCTGTTGCGTCGCTAGCGCAACTAGCCTGAACTCCTCTACGGGTCGCTAGCTCAGTTGGTAGAGCAACGGACTTTTAATCCGCAGGTCCCGGGTTCGAGCCCCGGGCGACCCACGCATGGTCACATCACCAGTCCCAACCGTCGATGACTCGCACCAGCTCGACCTTGCCATCTCCGGGATGACGTGCGGTGCATGCGCGCTCAAGGTGGAAAAAGCGCTCAACCGCATCGATGGGGTCACGGCAACGGTGAACTTCGCGACGGAATCCGCCAGAATCACCACGTCATCCGAGGTCTCCACCGAACGAATCATCGCCCAGGTGGAAGAGGCCGGGTACGGAGCACGTCGGCTTGAAGACACCACCCCGGAGATGCTCGACAAAGAGACGATGGATCGCGTCGCCATGTTGCGGGCCCGGCTCGTCGTGTCGTTGATTGCCGGACTTCCGGTGGTTGCCCTGTCGATGATTCCCGCATTGGAGTTCGACGGTTGGAAATGGTGGGCACTGGTGCTCTCCATCCCGGTGGTGGTGTGGTCTGCTGCCCCGTTCCACAAGGCGGCAGCCATGAACGCCCGTCACAAAACGACGACGATGGACACCTTGATCTCGCTCGGCATCATCGCTGCAATGGGCTGGTCGGTGTGGGCGTTGGTGTGGGGTAACGCCGCCGATTACCAGGGGATGAACATGGCGTCGATGGACGTCGACCACATATATATGGAGGTTGCCGTTGCGGTGACCATCTTCCTCCTGGCGGGACGGTATTTCGAGGCGCGCGCCAAACGTCGCGCCGGCGATGCCTTGCGCTCACTCCTGGCGCTCGGCGCACGAAACGCCACCGTATTGCGAAACGGAGAAGAGGTCGTCGTTGCTGCAGCCGAGGTGCAGGTAGGTGATCTCGTCGTCGTGCGTCCCGGGGAGATCATTGCCGCCGACGGCGTGGTCCGCGAGGGTGCATCCTCGATCGACGTTTCGATGCTCACGGGCGAAAGCGTTCCCGTGGATGTCACCATTGGAGCAACCGTCACGGGAACCACGGTGAATCTCACGGGTCGACTGGTGGTGCAGGCGACGCGAATCGGTGCGGAGTCCACCTTTGCCCAGATGACCCGATTGGTGCGCGATGCCCAAGCCACCAAGGCTCCGGTGCAGAAACTGGCCGACCGTGTGAGCAGCGTGTTCGTTCCCACGGTGATTGCGATTTCGATCCTCACCTTCGTGGGGTGGTGGGTGTTCGGTGGCGATCTACCCCAGGCCTTCACCGCCGGTGTGGCAGTGCTCATCATCGCGTGCCCGTGCGCGCTCGGGCTCGCAACCCCAACGGCGCTGATGGTCGGCAGTGGTCGTGCGGCCCAGATGGGGATCGTGATCAAGGGTGCCGACGTTCTCCAGGGCACTCGACGAGTCGACACCGTGGTGTTCGACAAGACGGGCACGGTCACCACCGGTCAGATGCAACTGGTCGACGTCACGTACGCCGAGGGCGTTTCGCGCGCCGAGATTCTGGCGACTGCCGGCGCCCTCGAACACGCCAGCGAGCATCCCGTCGCGAAGGCCATCGCATCGGCGGCACGAGCCGAAACCGGAGCGCTCCATGGTGTGGACAATTTCGAGAACCTCCCGGGTATGGGTACCGCCGGGATGGTGAACGGTGCGAGCGTGCTCGTCGGCAACGAAACCCTGATGCGTCGCAAACTGGTGATGATTCCGTCGGCGATGCAACGTTCGTTGGTGTCGGCCCGGGAGAACGGCAACATCGGTGTTCTCGTGGCGGTGAACGGCTCCGTGAAGGGTGTGTGCGTCGTGGCGGATCGCCCGAAAGCCAACAGTGCATCTGCAATCTCGTCACTACGCGACTTGGGCCTACGACCAATCCTGCTCACGGGTGATAGTCGCGCGACCGCGCTTGCCGTCGCCAAGCAGGTCGGAATCGAAGCCGACGATCAACACGTCATCGCCGGGGTGCTACCCGAGGAAAAGGTGCGGGTGGTCGCCGACCTGCAGACGCGTGGATATGCGGTTGCGATGGTGGGTGACGGGGTGAACGACGCGGCCGCGCTCGCGCAAGCGAACGTCGGAATTGCGATGGGCACGGGAACCGACGTGGCCATGAATGCGAGCGATCTCACCATCGTGAGTGGCGATTTGCGGTTGGTGCCCGATGCAATCCTGCTGTCTCGCGCGACGCTCCGAACGATCAGCGCGAACGTGTTCTGGGCGTTCCTCTACAACACCGCAGCCGTACCCATCGCGGCCCTCGGATTACTGAACCCCATGTGGGCGGGTCTGGCCATGGCGCTTTCCAGCATCTTCGTCGTTACCAACAGTTTGCGACTTCGTACCACCAAACTCACGCCACACACCGCGTTCGTACACGCAACTCGTTGACCGCATCGTCGCGCCACCCGCGAACGGTTCGGCGTGTCACCCGGTGTCGCATCGCATATTGATTGATGTCGATCGATCCGAGTTCCGCACAGAGTTCGAGCGATTTGGCCGACATACCGCATTCGCGCGCTTGTCGTAGGAGATAAGCCAGTTCGATGTCCGACGTGGAGCCTCCGTGCAGGGATCCGTAGGGATCGTCGAACGTGAACATGTCGGCAGTCCGATTGTTGAGCAACAACTCGGAGTCGTGCGGAAGGGACGAGTGGTGTGGACGCCGGCGTTCGCTTCGAACGAAGGCGAAGTACTCGATGTCGCGAACGATGTTGACGGCGACCTTCCTCGGCCGACGCGCCATTGGGTAGGCGCGGATGACCTCCCACGCGTGCGACAGCGCCATGCCGAGTGCATCGTTGTAGCCGATGCTGCGCGTGCGCCCGCGTCGTCGAGCGATGGAGAGGATCGGCGGAATCACGCGTTGTAACACGATGCGAGCCGCGAGTTCGTCGGTGGCGGCGCGTTCCACCAATCGGCCCAACACTGCATCGGCCGAAGGATCAACGTTCTTTCCTCGAAACCCGGCGGCAGCCAGCAGATTGTCGAGCGAATCGAACGTCGTTGGGGCGACACCCCAGGAGTTGACCTTGCGCAGAACTCGCGGCGAGCGATTCATTCGCTGCCACTCATCTTCCAGGAGGGTGATGGGATTGCGGTGGGGTGTGGTGGTGTCGTGTCGCGTGGTCATGCCACCCCAGCGTGGGAACCGGTCTCACCGCTACCCTCACCGCGGCGATGTCGGCAAGACTGGAGCCATGCGCATCACCCTTCCGTCCGGAACATCCGCGTCGATCGACACCTCGGTGACGTCACCGAGCATGGGCTTGGTGATTGCCCCGGACATCTTTTCGCTTCGACCGTTGTTCGACGACATGGTTGCACGGCTTGCCCGCGAGTGGAACATGGCGGTTTGCGCCGTGGAGCCGTTTCCCGGCCGACGTCTCGATGCCGACATCGCCCCCCGATTCGCCGCCGTCCCGTCACTGGACGACTCGCTTCATCTGCGCGACCTTCATGAAGCGGCAGATGCGCTCGGCACCGAGAGGGTCGGACTCATGGGTTTCTGTATGGGCGGGATGTACTGCTTCAAATCCGCGATCAGCCCGAGATTCTCCCGAATTGCCAGTTTTTACGGAATGATTCGGGTTCCGGCCGACTGGCAATCACCAACGCAGGAAGAACCGCTGGCGCTGCTGGCACGAGGCGACGCTTCGAAGGTGTTGGCGATCATCGGCGCGAAGGATCCCTACACCCCGCCTGCGGACGTGGCGGCACTGCGAGACACGGGGTGCAGCGTGGTGGAGTATTCCGAGGCCGAGCACGGTTTTGCCCACGACTCACAACGCCCGTCGCATCGGGCCGCGGACGCAGAGGATGCGTTCACGCGAACGCGTGAATGGTTGCTCGGTGCTACGACGAGCGCGCCGTGAGCTTCTCGCGTTCCTTGATGCGGTAGCGACGATCGGACTGCTCCAGCCATCCCAATCGGATGAAGCTGGCGATGGCCTTGTTGACGCGTTCACGTGATGCGCCAACCATGCCGGCAAGCTCCTCCTGGGTGACGGGGAGGACGAACTCGTCGTTTCCTTCGGAGAGTTCCAACAAACGCTTGGCGGTGCGTCCGGTGACGTCGAGGAACACGCTGTCGGACAGCACCTCATCCATGACGCGCAATCGAGAGGCCAGGAGTTTGGTGACCCCCCACAACATGGTGGGATTGCCCTGCAGTTCGTTCTTCACGGCCGAGTACGGAATTTGCAGGACGCTCGATGGTTCGAGCGCTCGCGCCAGCGCACTGCGTGCACCGTCGTCGAGCAGACCGAGTTCGCCGAACAAGTCCCCGGACTCCATGAGCGCGAGCATGCTCTCGCGGGCATCCAGTGGCCGGTTGCCGATGGCAATGGCGATTCGACCCGACAACACCACGAACATCGCATCCGGCGCGTCGCCCTCGTTGAACAACACGTCGCCACGCTGCAGGTTGCGCACCACGCCGGCACCCGCGATGTTCTTCAACGACTCGGGTGAAGTGGCGGCAAAGAATGCATTCTTGGCGAGGAGTTCTTCGTGAGTCATGCGCTTTACGGTACTACCCTGAAAGGCAATGCCGACAGGTGAATTGCGCCGACCTGGCGAGGTGATTTGGACCATCGTCGTTGCAGCAGGTGCCGGAACGCGATTCGGTGGCCCGAAACAGTTCGAAACACTCGGTGATCGTCGCGTGATGGACTGGTCGGTCGCCGTTGCACGCGAATCGAGCGACGGAGTAGTAGTGGTTCTTCCACCGGAGGTGGCGGAGAAAGAAGGCGGTATCGCCGGTGGTGGTACGCGCAGTGACTCGGTGCGTCGAGGTCTCGACGTGGTGCCGAAGAACGCCACCATCATTTGCGTGCACGATGCCGCACGACCGTTTGCAAACGAGGACGACTTTGCCCGGGTAATCTCCGCGGTCGCCGATGGTGCCGATGGTGCAGTGCCGGCGATTCCCGTTGCCGACACCATCAAGGTGGTGGACGAGACCGGGCAAGTGATGCGTACCCCACCCCGTGGATCGTTGCGTGCGGTGCAGACACCACAAGCGTTTCGTGCCGACGTGTTGCGTCGGGCCCACGCGTCACTCGGTGAGGGCAGCGATGATGCGTCCCTCGTGGAGGCCGAGGGTGGAAAAGTAGTAGTGGTCGACGGTGACGTCCTCAACCGCAAGATCACCACGCGTGACGACCTCGAGTGGGCGCGTACGCAGCAGAGCGGTAACTGATCGTGCGTATCGGTCAGGGCTTCGACATCCATCGCTTTTCCGACGACGAGAGGCCGCTGATCTTGGCGGGCGTCCACATCGAGGGTGAACGCGGGCTCCACGGCCACAGCGATGCGGATGCGATCGCCCACGCCGTGAGTGACGCGCTCCTTGGTGCCGCCGGTCTCGGTGACATCGGTGAACACTTTCCCGATACCGATCCCCGCTGGAAAGGGGCGAATTCCATGGACATCCTGCGCGAGGTGGTGTCCATGGTGCGCGATGCCGGCTGGAAGGCGACGAACGTGGATGTCAACGTGATTTGCGAACGTCCGAAGATTGCGCCGCACCGAGATGCCATGCAAACGAAATCTCCGGGAAGTAGTTGGCGCTCCCGTGAGCGTGAAGGGGCGGCGAGCAGAGGGATTGGGCGCCATCGGACGTGTGGAAGGCATTGCGTGCATGGCGGTTGCCTTGCTCACGTCATGAGTCGTCCTCCGCGGCGCGGTTCGCGTGGAGGTCGCAATGGCGACATGCGCAGAGGTGGTCGTGGCGACATGCGTGGGGGGCCTCGACGTCGCCCACCGCGACCATCATCCAATGATCGATCGTTGGGCGGGGAACAGGTGGAGGGTCGACAGGCGGTACGAGAGGTGCTGATTGCCTCGCGTCGCAGGGTTCGTGAACTTCTGATTGCCGATGAGAGTGAACGAAATCCGGTGATCGGCGAAATCATCGATCTGGCGAAATCGCAACGGGTGCAAATCCGTGACGTGTCCCGCAAGGAGATCGACGAGCGTTCACGAAGCGAGGCACCCCAGGGTGTCATTGCCTTCGTCGAACCACTGGAAGAGACGCTGCTCGACGACGTGCTGGCCGGAGCATCGGATGCACACAAGCTGTTCCTCGTTGCAATCGACGGAGTCACCGACCCGGGAAACCTCGGGGCAATCCTGCGATCCTGCGAGGGAGCGGGGGTTGATGCCGTGATTCTGCCGCGTCATCGGGCAGTGCACGTCACGCCGAGCGCCGCCAAATCGGCTGCCGGAGCAATCGAGTACCTCTCGATGTGCGTCGTTCCCGGACTACCGACGGCGATTCAACAATTGCGCGACGCAAACGTGTGGGTGGTCGGACTGGACGATGCGGCGGAAAAACCGATCTTCGGACTGGGGGATCTCGCCACGGAGAACATCTGCCTCGTGCTCGGCGCGGAAGGTCCTGGTTTGTCGCGTCTCGTACGAGAACGTTGTGACCTCATCGTGTCGATTCCGATGCGCGGTGCATTGTCGTCACTCAACGTGTCGGCGGCAGCGGCACTCGCCACCTACGAAGTCGTGCGGGCACGGCGCTCGTAACGCGTGCGCGCGTAGCATTGTCATCCGTCGCACAACGCGATTCGCCGGGGTAGCTCAGTGGCAGAGCAACCGCCTTGTAAGCGGTAGGTCGTGGGTTCAATCCCCACCCTCGGCTCACTCAACGATTCCCGCGCGTGTCGTGACTACTGTGGTTGTCATGAGTCAAGAGCAACGTCGTCCGCGTCCCGCCCCAGAACCCCGATCGGCCAACGTCAACTCGGTGCTTTCGATCGCGGTGGCGGTCCTTGCGGTCCTGCTCGGTTTCTTCATCCTTCGCGACCTTCGCAACGACACCTCCATTTCCGCACCCGAGGCGGTTCCCGCCGAGCAGTCACCCACCGAGACGACGGTGGAGCCGATTGCCGTGGAGACGACGGTTGCGCAGGTGGTACGTACCGCGTTCAAGGTGCAGGTGGCCAATGCTTCCGGAGTCAGCGGAAGTGCTGGACTGCTCACCACCGAGATGCAGGGCAGGGGTTACATCGTGCAACCGGCGATCAACAAGAGCGAGATCACACCGAAGCAAACGGTGACGGTGGTGTACTACCTGCTGGGAAGCGAGGCCGCGGCGGCGGAGGTGGCAAAGGAGCTCGGTGGTGTGGCGACCTCACCGATGCCGACACCGATTCCCACCGAGACGGGAAGTTTGGGTGAGGCGAGCGTGTTGGTGCTCCTCGGCACGGATCTGGCCGGCAAACCCCTGTCGATCATCGCTGGTGGTGCTGCTCCCGCGGCGGTCATCACCACTACGACGACCGGCTGAACACGTTTCGTCCGCCGATTTCTGGCGATCTAGTCGGCGCGTGACGTCAGCCAGTGCTCCGCCACTTCTTCGATACAGCGTGAGGTAGCGGAGACGGCTCGGTCACCGCATTGGTCACGCAGGCTCAACGTCGTGAGTTGTCGTGCGGCCGCGAGAGGGTGGGCGTCGGGCATGATCTCACCACAGATGGCGACCACGGGCTTGCCGTGCTTTCGCGCCAGTGACGTGACACCACCGACCACCTTTCCATCGAAACTCGTGGTGTCGAGTCGGCCTTCGCCGGTCACCACGAGGTCGCATTCGACGATCGCATCGAAGAGTTCCAACTTCGTCGGCGACCACGTCGAATCCCGGCACGAGCGTTGCGCCGAGTGCATGCAGCCCGCCCGCGAGTCCGCCGGCGGCACCGCCACCCGCGATCTTCGTGACGTCGACTCCGAATCGCTGTCGATAGTGCTCGGCGGTCGCCGCCAGTCGATTCGCAAGAAATCGCACCTGCGCGGGAGTGGCTCCTTTTTGTGGTGCGAAAACCTGAGACGCGTCGAGGAACGGTGTATCGACATCGCAGGCCGCGATGAACTCCACGCGTTTGAGTCGCGCCGGTGTGGAGATTGCACTCACGGCACCGAGGCCGCCGTCGGTCGTTGCGGATCCTCCCAGACACACGATGATGCGTTCTGCACCGAGATTGAGCGCTGCGTCGATGAGTTGACCGGTACCGATCGTCGATGCCGCGATGGCGTCGTTGCCCTCGGCTCCACCAGCGTGCTGCAACCCCGAGGCCAACGCCATTTCGATGACGGCGGTGCCGCGGTGCAGACGCCATGGTGCCTCGACGGGCGCCCCGAGGGGTCCTTCAACACGTAGAAGTTGGTTGGCGCCACCCAGCACCTCGAGCGTCCCTTCGCCGCCATCGGCCATCGGAATTTGGATGCAGTCGTGACCGGTGGTCCAGCAGGCGTCGGCAATGGCGCGTGTCGCCTGGAGGGCCGTCGCCGTGCCACGGAACTTGTCGACTGCCGCAAGGACCCGCACGGCTTCTAGTGTGTCGGAACATGACCGAGCCATTGCATCTCGACGCCGTCGGACAAGCCGAACTGCTTCGTTCCAAGAAGATTTCCCCGACCGAATTGGTCGACCTCGCGATTGCCGCCGTAGAGCGAGTGAATCCACGGCTCAACGCGGTGATTCATCCCCGGTTCGAGCGCGCGCGCAGTGAAGCACGCAGCGTTGCTGCGGCGTCGACCGACGGGGTCGCACAGCACGGTGGTGAATTCGCCGGCGTGCCCATCGTGGTGAAGGACCTCAATTGTCAGATCGCAGGAGAGCCGTACCATCTCGGCACCCGATTCCTGAAGGGCCGCAAGTTCACCGCCACGCACGATTCGTACCTCTACGAGCGGTTGCGACGCGCAGGTTTCATCGCGATTGGTCGAACGAACGTTCCGGAATTCGGGAGCACGATCACCACGGAGTCGCTTGCCTATGGTCCGGCACGAAACCCGTGGAATACCGACCACTCGACGGGCGGGAGCAGTGGCGGCTCGGCGGCGACCGTGGCTTCCGGTTGCGTCGCCGTCGCACATGCCAACGATGGCGGTGGTTCGATTCGAATTCCCGCCAGCGAGTGCGGATTGGTGGGTCTGAAACCGAGCAAGGGACGAGTCAGCCTCGGGCCGGCAATCGGCGAGTCGTGGATTGGTGGCGTGGTGGAGGGTTGCGTCACGCGATCCGTTCGCGACACCGCCGCGGTGATGGACGTGTTGTCGGGTTACGAGGCGGGAGACCCGAATACGCCTCCACCTCCGCAACGGCCGTACATGAGCGAAGTCGGTGCCGACACGGGCACACTTCGTGTCGGACTCCTCAGCGGTCCACTCCTCCCCGGGGGTCTCGATCATCCCGACGCACGCGAGTCGGTGGCCGCCACCGGACGACTCCTCGAGTCGATGGGACACCACGTGGAGATCGCGCATCCTCCTGCACTGAACGATCCGGCATTCGGTGACATGTTCCTTGCGATCGTGATCGCCCACATCGCAAACGACGTCGCATCACTCGAGAAACAGTTCGGTGTGACCCTCACGACCGATGACATCGAACCGGGCAACCACCTGATGGCACAATTCGGAAACGCCACCAACGTGGTGACGTACCTGGGTGCGGTCAACTGGGTGCAGGCGTGGACTCGCGACGTGGTGTCGTGGTGGTTGCCACGCAACGGGAAGTCCGGCTTCGACATCCTCGTTACGCCGACGCTCGCGGGACCTCCGCCGAAGATCGGCGAACTCTCCGGCGACGACTCGACGGAGCGAATCCGTGAGATCATGCAGTACACCGCACAGTTCAACATGACGGGCCAGCCGGCGATCAGCCTGCCGATTCACACGTCGAAGGGCGGCCTGCCGATGGGTGTGCAATTCGTCGGGGCGCCGTATCGCGAGGACGTCTTGATCCGACTCGCGGCGCAGATCGAGTCGGCGGCGCCCTGGGCGTCGCGACAACCCGCCGTTCGAGCGTGACATCGTCACCGTGGTGGTGGTTGCTCGGCACCGCTGAACTCATCGCACTGGTGGTGGTGTCACCGCGATTGTGGCGTGCAGGTCGGGGCGGGCGTCGGTTGCGTGAAGACGACACCGACGAGGTGACGGTTCGCGACCGTGACTCCGGCGTGAGCGCCACCGCAGCCATCAGCGTGGTGATACCGGCGCGCAATGAAGCGACGCGAATCGCAGGGTGCTTGCAGGCTCTGCGTGACGCCCCGCTCGTTCGGGAGGTGATCGTGGTGGACGACGAGTCGACGGACGACACCGCAACCATCGCCGAGAAGCATGGTGCGAGGGTGGTGACTGGCGCACCCCTGCCGGCGGGCTGGGTGGGAAAGATCTGGGCGTTGCAGCAGGGCATCGACGCTGCAAGGGGTGACGTGATCGTGACGCTCGATGCGGATACACGGCCGAGCAACCAACTTCCACGCGCCGCAGCAGATTCCCTGAGAAACTCGGGGGCCACGTTGGCGACCGTCGCACCAAGGTTCCGCACCACCTCGATGATCGATCAGTGGGTTCATGCGGCCATGCTCACCTCGCTCGTGTACCGTCACGGCGCGGGTGCAGGAAGGGCTACGTCCGATGCGGTGGCCAACGGGCAATGCATGGTGTTTCGTCGGGACGATGCCGTGAACGGCGGTTGGTGCGAGCGGGTCCGTGGCTCCACCGTGGAGGACGTCGCACTGGCGCGTGCACTCGTCGGTGAGGGATCGTCGGTGGAAATGTTCGACGGCACAGCGTTACTCACGGTGCAGATGTTCGATGGCGTTCGCGACACCGTCCGTGGTTGGGGTCGATCACTGTCCCTCAGTGGAGTCGACCGCGCATCGCGTCAGATTGGCGATGCCCTGCTCACGGCACTGACCGTGGTGGCCCCGACGTGGCTGTTGGTGTTGGGTGTTGCCACGCCGCTGACCGTCGTGTTGATGCTCGTTCGCATCGGAACGCTCGTTGGAACCCGCCGGGCCTACGAAGCCTCGACCGTCGGCTACTGGCTGTCGCCACTGGCCGACGTGGTGGCGTGGTTAGTGGTTGCGCGAGGTGTCGTTGCGCCATCGCGCCAATGGCGAGATCGCACGTACTGAGTCCAGTCCCCACGCCATCACGAATCGAATCCCGATGATGGTCATGAGCGCCCCCGTCGACGCGGCGAACCACGCGCCATCGGCGTACCACTGAGCGAACGGGTACAACACGACGCCGATCTTCACGCCATGGCTGAAGTCACGGGTTGCGGCCCAAAACAGTAGGAACATGAGGACACAGAACGCCGCGGGAAGCGGGCTCAACACGATGGCTGCCCCAACCCATGCGAGCACGCTTCGTCCCCCTTTGAATCGCGCGAACACCGGCCACGCGTGACCGACCATGGCGGCTGCGGCTGCGAGGAACCACACCCGCCAATCGGTGGTGAGTTCCTGGGCAATCACCACGCTCGAGACCCCCTTGAGGAGATCCCCGACGAAGATGACGAGGGATTGGTTCCGAGACAGAACGGTGCGCGAGTTCCAGAACCCGGGGTTCTTGTCGCCGACGTCACGCAGATTCGGTGCGCCGGCCCGGCGTGCAACTGCATCGGCAACCGGAATCGAGCCGATGAGATAACCGATGAGTATCGCCAACAACGGAGCCATCACGCAGACACACTGTATGTCAGACATGACGACGGTGGCGACGTTTCACGTGATTCGTTGGAAGGGCGTGCTCGGCACGGCACAGGCGCTCGCGTGGGATCGCGTACGGTTTCGTCGAACCCCCGGATTGACGTTCCTGAGGGTGCTCGGCACCGGACGTGGCAGCAGTACCGCACCGAGCACCGAGTTCGGCCGAACTGCGCTCTTCTGCTTGTTCGATGACGAATCATGCGCCGACGCATTCATCGATTCGGTACAGCATCGTCGCTACAGCACCGAGTCGTGGCACGTGAAGATGCGTGGTGCGGGTGGACACGGCGCATGGCGCGGTCGGGAGATTCCATCGCTTCTCGGTACGACCCACCATCCGACCGCCGTCCGGTCGAATGGTCCACTCGCGATGATCACTCGTGCCGATGTGCGTCCGCGCGCATGGCGAACCTTCTCGCGTAACGCACGAGTCGTCGATCGTGAACTCGCGACCACCGATGGGTTGCTCGCCGTGCTGGGCATCGGCGAGGCGCCGATCCTACGATTGGGAACCTTCAGCCTCTGGCGTGACGTCGCGGCAATCGAACGCTTCGCCCACGGGCACCCGGAGCACTCGCGCGTGGTGGCCCAGACTCGACGCGAAGGTTGGTACGGCGAGGAGATGTTCGCCCGGTTCGAGCCCTATTGGTCGACGGGTACGTGGGACGGTCGCAATCCACTACGCGACGACTGAACGTGCGGTCGCACGCCACGCAGCGTGAGCCAAGGGAACAACATGCCGTATGGTTCTCCGTTGGAGCGGTGGTGTTCGCGATGTGCCGTACCGAGTGAGGTTGCCCATGCCGAGCGTTGACGCTTCATCCACTTGATTCGCCCGTGAATGATGCCGTCGTGGATGACGGTGTAGACGACTCCGTACGCGGTCACACCGACGAGCAGGGGCAGCAGCCAGGTGAATCCACTGACGTTGAATCCGACCGCCAAACCACCAACGACGATGATTGCGAACGCGAGCGGGAACGCATCGTTCGGCTCCGGTGTTTTGCGCGCAAAATGGGCGGCTGCATTTCGATGGTGGCTTCGGTGGAGACCCTCGAGTACACCGTGCATGACGTAGCGGTGCACCAGGTAGGTGACGGCCTCCATTCCGAGGAAGCCGAGTACGAAGAAGAGGAGTAGCAGGAAGTTCATCGGGGTTCGGTGCGTCAGCGCTTCCCGACCAGGCGAATGAGACCCTCCTGCACCACCGACACCACGAGCGAACCATCCCGCGAGAAGATCGATCCACCCGCCAATCCGCGGGCACTGGACGTTGACAGCGAGGTTTGGTCGTACAGCATCCACTCATCGGCCCGGAACGGACGATGGAACCACATCGCGTGATCGAGGCTGGCCATCTGAACCTTGCCGTCGGTCCAACCAATGCCGTGAGGAAGCAGTGCGGTGTCGAGCAACGTCATGTCGCTGGCGTACGTGACGATGCACGTGTGCAGGACGTGGTCGTCGGAGAGTTTGCCGTCCGCGCGCATCCACACTTGTTGACCGCGCCGGGGATTGCCCTCGCGTGAGAGTGGATCGGTGTCCACATAACGAATGTCGATCGGCCGAGGTCGTTCGTACCACTCGCCGAGTTGCTCCTTGAACGGTGCCATTCGGGTCTTGAAATCGGGTAGCGATTCGGGCTCCGGGACGTCGGCCGGCATGGTGAGTTGGTGATCGAGCCCGGATTCGTGCGCGTGGAAACTCGCCTGCAAATTGAAGATTGCCTTGCCGTGCTGGATTGCAACGACACGTCGAGTGGAAAAGCTCTTGCCGTCGCGTAGACGGTCGACCTCGTAGAGGATCGGAACCGTCGGATCACCCGGTCGGAGGAAGTAGGCGTGCAGTGAGTGCACGTCCCGCCCTGCCTGGTCGATGGTTCGCGCCGCGGAGACGAGCGCCTGACCGGCAACTTGACCGCCGAACACGCGCTGCCGGTTCTCGTCGGGACTACGTCCGCGGAAGATGTTGACCTCGATCTGTTCGACATCGAGAAGTGCGACGAGGTCGGTGAGTGGTTGTTGCGTATTCGCCACCCCTCCATGTTGGCAGAACTCGGCTGGATAGCGTTCGTTCCGCCGGTCATGCTCGATCCCTCTCTGCGCACGATTGCACTCAGCGTGAAGGGTTTCATGCCGGAGCAGGAAGGTGACGCACTGTTCGAAGCCGCAACGAATGCGTGTTCGTTGCTCCCGCACCTTCCCATGGTGGAAGTCGGATCGTATTGCGGGCGTTCCACGGTGTGGCTGGGGGCGGTTGCACAGGCCCACGACGTGGTGTTGTACGCCGTGGATCACCACGGTGGATCGGAGGAGAACCAGGCCGGGTGGGAATGGCACGACCCCGAGATCGTCAATGCCGCCGGGCGAATCGACACCCTGCCGTTCTTCCGGGAGACCATTCGTCGAGCCGCACTGGTCGACCATGTACGCGAGTGCGTCGGCGATTCGCACGAGATCGGTCGCACGTGGTCACAGCCGTTGTCGTTCTGTTTCGTGGACGGTGGTCATGGGCGAAACGTGGCACGCGGCGACTACCTCGCATGGGCGGGACACGTTGCGGTGGGGGGAACGTTGGCCATTCATGACGTCTTCGAACGCCCCGAGGATGGCGGCCAGGCTCCGTATGAGGAGATCTACCTGCCTGCCGTGCGCTCGGGACGCTTCGTCGACGTCTCGCAGTGTGGATCGCTACGCATCGTTCGGCGCATGCTGTAGTTGCCGCGCACAGTGTGGTCACTGCGCAGGGTATCGCGCACAGTGTCACGCACGGTGCCGCGCACAGAGTAGTTGCTGGTCTAGTGGTTGGTGAACAGTTTGTGTGCGGGAGAAAGCGCGAGTTGTGCATCGGCGGCCAGAATCACCGCGGCTCCGGTATATGCGCTCACTTCGTGCGCGGGGAATGCGATGTTGTCCGGATACACGATGCCGGTGAGGTACGAGCCGTCGTCGTTTCGGTGAAGCGTGGTGAGCGCGAGGAGGTCGTTCGCCGTGGCGTGGTCGTCGATGGCGCTGTAAGCGATCGCGCACTCGGCGGTTTCCGATGCCGTCACCCACGGCTCGTCACTGACGCAGCGAATGCCGTAGTCGGGTAGGTAGAAGTCGTCCCACGACTCGTGCAGGCGAAGTTTTCCGGCATCGTCCATGAGCGAACCGGAGAGCACGGGGTAGTACCAGTCCATCGCCCAACGATCCTTCGGTTCAAATGATTTCGGCGAGTGATTGATGATGGCGTCGATCGCATCGGCCGCCGCACGCCACAGTGGTCGTGGTTCACCCAGCAACGCAGCGATGTTGGCCGCGCAGTGCAGGGAGTGCCGAATCGAACTGCTTCCGGTGAGCAGCGCGTACGACCATGGCTCGGCGTCGACCTCCTTTGCCCAGAGGATGGTTCCGTCCTTGCGCCGCATGTTGAGGACGAACTCCATCGCGCGTTCGACCGTGGGCCACATGCGCTCCACCGTCGCAAGGTCCTCCGAGCACTGCCAGTGATGCCACACGCCTGCCGCGACGTAGGCGCAGACGTTGGAGTCGAGCTTCGAATCCTTCACGGTGCCGTCGGACTCGTAGTAGTTGTGCCACGATCCGTCGGGCCGTTGCGCCGTGCGAAGCCATTCGTACGCGTGTCGCGCTTCAGCGTGCAGCCCCATCACGTCGAGTGCCATGGCGGTTTCCACGTGGTTCCACGGGTCGCAGTGTCCACCGACGAACCAGGGAATCATGCCGTTGGGCAATTGCAGCGACGCGATCCAGCGTGCAGTCGATCGAAGTTGATCGTTCGTTGGAGGTCGCACGCTCGACTTCGCGGTGTGGATCGCGGGTGAACTGCCGGCTGTGCGGGCGGGACCGGTGGCGACCGTCGGTTTCTCGGCGTACACCACGTAGGACTTTCCGATGAGCGGGCTGAGCACCGTGTCGACGGCACGCGTGATGAACGGAGCCTTCATGATGTCCCATTCCAACAACCTCTTGTAGCGGGCCACCAGTGGTTGGTCATCGCGCGCCGGACCAACCGCGCAGCGCAACCACCAGTACGGCGAGTGCAGTCCGTGGGCACGATGTTGGCCGGTGATGTGCAACCAGTTGCCGGAAATCTTCGTTCGAAGTTGCTTGGCGGTGTAGATCCGAACGTGACCACCTTCCACGAATGGGGCGTGGTATTCCTCGGACAACAGCCAGTTGATCTTCTCCGGAAGGTACGACGGCACCGTCGCGGCGAACGTGCCGCCCGGCTTCAGTACACGCGTGAGTTCACCGAGTGCCGCGACGTCGTCGTGGATGTGCTCGAGCACCTCACTGGTGACGACACAGTCGAATGAAGCATCGGCGAACGGCAGGCGTGTGGCGTCGCCTCGGATGGTGCCACCGAAACGATCGGAGTCGATCTCGCCCGCCATTGCCATCGCAGCGAAGGTGTTTCGCGTGGCCGTGACCTCGTCGTGGCCGTAGTCCAACGCAACCACGGTCGCACCGCGTCGCGCTGCCTCGTAGGCGTGTCGTCCGAATCCGGCACCGGCATCCAGGAACAACGTGTCGGGCCCGATGGGCAGTTTGTCGAAGCGAATGGTCAGCATGCAACGTTCACTTCGTACCGCGCTCCACGCGTCGCCGTAATTTCTCCACGTTGTGGGGCATCGTCAATACCTCGCGGTACTGATCGACGGTGAGTGACGCACAGTGTCGCCACGACCAGCGCTCCACCACGCGGCTGCGACCGGCCTGGCCGATGCGCGTCCTCAGCACCTCGTCGTCGAGACCGCGGCGAATGGCGGCAGCGAGCGCATCGGCGTCACCCGGTGGACATGACAGCACCGTTTCACCATCGCGCCCCGTTACCTCGGGTAGGGCTCCGCCGGTGGTGGCAACCAGACAAATTCCGGTGCTCATCGCCTCGATGGATGGCAGGCTGAAACCCTCGTAGAGGCTGGGCACCACCGCGAGCGTGCTCTCGGCGTACAACTCGACGATGCGTTCGTCACTCACCCCGGACACGTAGGAGATGCAGTCTCCGATGCCCAAGGACTCGATCAGGTCGGCGCTGGCACCGGCCCTCGGCTTGCCGATGATGGTGAGGTGGATGTCGCGTTCGGTACGAAGCTTGGCGACTGCCTCGAGGAGGTACGACAACCCCTTCAGTGCGACGTCGGCCGAAGCCGTGGTGATGAGGTGGTGCGACTTTCTGGTGATGGAGGGCAGCGGGGTGAAGAGGTCCGGGTCGACACCGACGGGCACCAGACGCATGCGGTCGAGCGACACCTTCATGTCCTCGTGGATGTCGTTGATGGAGTTCTCGCTCACCACCACGATGCGCGGTAGTCGACTCGCCACCTTGCCCTGCATCTTGACGAACGAGTACCAGCGTGAGATGCCGAACCGCTTCCACAACGTCTTGGTGTGGGCCATCTCCAGTTTGCGGTCCTTGGTGATTGGGTGGTGCAACGTGACGATGGTGGGGATCATTTCCTCGATCGCCAGGATGTGCTTGCCGAGACACTGGTTGTCGTGCACCAGGTCGAAGTCCTCCGCTCGTTCCCGCAGGGCACGGTAGGCACGCAGACTGAAGGTGAGCGGTTCGGCGAACGTTCCCTTGAGGAAATACAGGGCCTCGAGAACGTTCGGCCAATTGTTCAGTTCCCAATACGCCGGAAACCGACCGGGATACTGGTCGTTGAAGATATCCAGGCTGGGCAACTTGTGGAGTTCGACGCGGGGGTCCAATACCGGGTACGGCTGACCGCCGAAAACCTCCACCTCGTGTCCAAGATCCGTGAGTGCCTTGGTGAGATGTCGCGTGTAAACGCCCTGCCCACCCACGTGCGGCTTACCTCGATACGTGAGGTACGCGAGGCGAAGGGGACCGTTGCGGAGGCGGTCGAGTTCCCGCTGCATGTCCCCGCCAAACATGCGATGTGACGCTATCGCTGGAAAGTTATCGGACGATCAATTTCATCGTGCGTTGCAGCGACGTTCCCGGTGTGATGACGTGCGGATCGAGTGTGAAGCCGTCGGGTGGTCCCGACTGTGGTTCAACGCACAACGCATGTTGCGGCATGTCGTAGATCACCCAATGGTCGCAGTCACTCTCGACGTGCAAACGAACACCATCGTCGAATTGCACCACGGGAGTTCGCTCTGCGCCAACGAAGCAGTCATCCCATGGGCCGGACGTCGGGGTCACTCGCCGTCCATCCGGAATGTGTTCGTCGTCGCGTACGTACATTTCGGAAAACGCAACCTGCAGGGTTGCTGGTCGCACGAACCACGGGTGCCATCCCACCTGGGCCGGCATGCTCGATGACGTGGCGTGGACCGTGAGCGTGCAGGTGACACTTCGCTCCAATGTGTCGATGTGAATCTCGTGCGTGACCGACCCGGCGAACGGCCAGCGTGCACCGAGTGATGCAACGAGGACGACATGCGCGGATGAGTGTTCGATGGTCGACCAGCCAACGTCGAATACGGTGCCGTGGATTGCGTGGTCACCGAAGTTGCGCGTCAGTTGGTACGTCGCCCCCTCGTGCGTGAAACGACCGTGACGTACACGGCCGGCGAACGGCACCATCGGATAGGCACCCCACGCCGTGGACCGCGCGTTCTTCGTGTGGGTGACCAGACGCTCGCGAGCGTCGATGCGCAATGACGACAGTCGTGCTCCGTGGAGTGCATCGACGGAGCAGCCAAAGAGTGCCCCGCCGAGGTGAATCTCGTGGCTCATGGTCGAACGTTCGTGCGTCGTCGCAATCGCAGCACCGCCGCGACCATCATCGCCACGATCACCGCCGTGACGACGTTGTCGCCGAGGTACGAATAGATGGTTCGACCCGTTCGCAGGGGAACGTCGCGAATCATGACCGCCTGCTTACCGATGGGGATGTGGTCCAGGACGTGGCCGTCGGGATCGACGAAGATGCTGTATCCCGTGGTGGCAGCCTGCACCACCCATCGCCCGGCCTCCAGGGCACGGAGTTGTGACGTTGCAACTTGCTGTTGTTGCAGGATTTCCCCGGTGTAACTGGAGCCGTTGGTTGGATTCAACACCACACGACCACCGGCATTCACACCCTCGAGCACGCGTCCGGAGAAGAACACCTCCCAAGAAATCGCGACGGCGAGCGGCACGTCCGTGTCGTCCTTGGGCACCTCGATGAGTGCGGTCGTCGCGCCTGCGATTGCATCCCGTGGAATCCGATCCACCGGCGCACCCAGTGTTTGCAACGCGGCGCGGAGTGGAACGTACTCCCCATAGGGCACGCGACGCACCTTGTCGTATCTGCTGATCTCCTCGCCGCGTTCGTTCATCACGACTTGGGCGTTGGTGAAGTTGTCACCCGCGTCTTCCGTGATGCCAACGGCAAACGGAGCACCGATTCGGAGTGCCTCCGCTTGAAGCTCGGACCGAACCCTGCTCTCGGTGAAGTCGCGCACGTCGACGGTGTTTTCCGGCCAGAGGACCAGATCGATCTTGGATGCCGCGTCGACGCCGGATGCGGTCTCGATTCCCGAGGTGGGTGGGCCATCATCCAGCAATCGGGTTGCCGCCAGATGCCGATCGATCACGTCGCGGGGGTTGCTGTTGATCGCCAGCACTCCTTGCGGACCTCCACCTTGCACCACGGCGATTCTGAGCGACTCGTCGAGGTTCCTGCCCATCGGCGCCACCTGACCGATCACCTGCGCAACGACCAACGCGGCGAGCAACGCCAGTGCCGGGCGCCGAGATCGCCAACCGTGTTCGTGACGGCGCAGCAGCAGTTCGGCCAACACTCCGCCGGCGAGGAAGATCCACAGCGACATTCCCAGTGGACCCACGACACGCACGAGGTGTGAGAGCCGGGTGTCGGCAACACCGAGGGCCATACCCGCCAGTGGAACGCCGCCGAACGGTGCCGCATACCGCAAACACTCCGCCAGCGTGTGTGCGAGCGACAACACCACGATTCGCTGTGTGAGCGACGAACCCTCCCGCGGTGTGAGCCGTGCAGCGGTACGTGCGGCAACACCGTGGAACACGGCGAAGAGCAATGGTGCAACCACGAAGCCACCCGGCACCAGGTGCCACATCCAGCCCATCGCCGGCGCCAACCATCCCCACGCAAAGAGCGCACCAAGCACGAACGTCGATCGGTCACCCCTACCGCGTCGCTCCGTCGCCGTCACGTAGCAGGCGACGCCCACCAACATTGCAGGCCAAATGCCGAGCGGAGGAATTCCTGCTGCCACGAGAACGCCACCGAGGAGCGCCAACGACCAAATCGACAGTCGCTTCATGCCGAACGTCCGCGGCTCATGCTCGTTGGTTGCGCAAGTACGAGGCCAATTTGTTGATTCGCATCCGCATCGGGGGGTGCGATGCAAACGCCCGGTCCCATACGTTGGTTCGCGCCGATCCCGTGTCGTAATCCTGTGAGTGACGCATCGCAGCCAGTAGTTGATTTCCGAAACCAAGTTGTGCCGCGCGTCGGTCGGCGTGGTACTCGCTCGCGCGACTTGCGGCGTTGCCGAGAAGCGTCGCCAGCGACACGTTCAACATGAGCAGCCACGATGCCACATGCAGGAATGCCGCAACGAACAAGCCGAGTGCATGGAGTGGTGGAATTCGGCGTGCGAACGTGATCGTTGCGGTTTCCGCAACGGCCCGCAACCACATACCCAGCCGTGACAGTGCGACGATCGGAAGAATCATCCACTGGGTAATGGTGAGTGCAACGGTGTGCAGTCCGAGG
The DNA here is from genome assembly GCA_038146945.1 of Ilumatobacteraceae bacterium. Taxonomy (GTDB): domain Bacteria; phylum Actinomycetota; class Acidimicrobiia; order Acidimicrobiales; family Ilumatobacteraceae; genus F1-60-MAGs027. The sequence goes on along the minus strand of JAYQSR010000017.1, from coordinate 13,897 downwards.
TGGTGACTCAACTCGTGTGCCAACACGCCGGAGAGTTGCTCTTCGTCGAGCGACTCGATGGCCGAGGACGACACCACGACGAGGTGTCCTCCGCATGCGAATGCGTTCAGTGCGTCGGTTTCGAATACTGCGAGAACGAAGCGGCGTTTGGTCAGATCGTTTCGTCGCACGATGGGTTGCCATGAATCCTGCAGGATTGCGGACTCTTGCACCGTCGGTTCGCGTGCTCCGATGAGCCGCACGAGCACGAACCGTTGGATGGGCCGCGAAAACAGGAGAATAAAGAGCGAGAACATCGCCCCAACGAACAACCAGTAGTTGACGTCACCCCACCAGCGAAGCGGCAGCCAGAGCACGCTGACGGCAACCAACCACGCAGGCAGGAGTGCAACGATTGCGTGAGTCCGGTGAGAGCCGACCACTCGAACCTCAGCGAACGGCTCGACACGCTTCGTGAACCTAGCGTGGGTTTCATGAACTGGCTCGCCTCTCTTCCAAGTCCGTCCAGTGGTTCCCTGACGCTCGGTCCGCTCACGTTGAACGCCTACGGTTTGATGATCGCCCTCGGGGCAATCGCCGGAACATGGTTGATGGGGAAGCGACTCGAGGCGCGTGGTACGGGAACGCGTGACGATGCCAGTGCCATCGCAATGATCGCCGTGCCAGCGGGCATCGTCGGTGCTCGTCTGTACCACGTGATCACGGACTGGGAGCGATTCGATGGTCGTCTGCTCGACGTGGTAAAGATCTGGAAGGGTGGACTCGGCATTTGGGGAGGAGTTGTCGCCGGTGTCGTGGTGGGCGTCTGGGTGGCGAAGCGTCGTGGTGTTGGCATGGCCAATGCGTTGACTGCCGTGGCACCTGCACTACCACTCGCACATGCCAGCGGCGGCTGGGGAAACTGGTTCAACCAGGAACTGTTCGGTCGCGCCACCACGTTGCCGTGGGGTCTGGAGATCGACGAGCGTCACCTTCCCTCCGGTTATCCCGAGGGCACCTTGTTTCATCCGACGTTTCTCTACGAGTCACTCGGCAACGCGCTGTTGTGCGTGGTGTTGCTGCAAATCGGTCGCAGGGCCTCCCTGCGACCGGGTCGTTTGTTCCTGTTTTACACCGCCGGTTACACGCTGCTTCGGTTCTTCGTCGAGGGCCTACGAATCGATCCGGCCAAGGATGTGGCAGGACTACGACTCAATCAGTGGACGTCGTTGGCGGTGTTCACCGTCTCCATTTTGTGGATCATGCTGGAACAGCGTCGCGCAACGTTGCGGCAAGATCCTCCGGCACGACCGGAATGAAGAATTCGTTCGTCGCGACTTCGGCGGCGGCGATGTACCGCATCACGTGGGTTGCGCGCCAGGGTGACACGATTTCCACGTTGAACCACGCATCGCTGTAGCCGTCGATCTCCTGCGAGCGCTGGTTGCTCATCGTTGGCCGCTGGTTGAACCACATCATCGTTGGTGCAGGCTCCCCGTTGATGCGCTCGATGCGACACAACACGTCCTGTAGCACCTCGCCGAAGCGCCTGCGCTCCGATGCGTCGAGTGAAACGAGATCAGCAACACGCTCGACGGGAGCGATTTCGACGGCGAGGGGATACGGAGAGGCCGCGGGCACGGTTGCCGCCCATCCGTTTCGTTCGACGATCAAACGATCGGACGTGGGGTCCGGCTTCCACCCGGCAGCCAGACGCCGTCTCGGACGATCCGGTACGTGGTCGAACGCATAGATCTGTCCGTGGGGATGGTCGATGGTGGCCCCGACCTCACGTCCGGAGTTCTCGAAGATGAGGACGTAGTCGACGTCGTTACGCGAGCCGAGGGCGTCGGTACGAAGTGCCAAGGTGTCGATGAGCGTCGCGAGATGGTCGGGTTCCAGCGTGGCGAGTCGAGCACGGTGGTCGCTCGCGTACAACGCCACCTCGCATCGCTCGTCGGGCATGGGAGGCCACCGGTTCGGAATCACCTTCACCGTGTACGGATCCGGTGCCTCCATACCTCCGACGCAGAACGGACAACTCGTGGCCGGCAGGTTGGGGCGATGCTGCCGGGAGGCAACGACGTGAACCATCGTGCCGAGCCACGGGTCCACCCGCACGTCGCGCATCACTACGCAGACACCCGCAATCCGGACTGTGCGTCGAACACGTGCAGCGAGCCGGGCTTGGCACGCAACGACACCCGCGAGTTGTGGGCGAGCCGCGACAGGCCGGGAGCTCGCACAATCACACGGTCCTTGCCCGGAGAATCGAGGGTGCAGTGGAGGTAGGAGTCGCTGCCGAGTTCCTCGATGAAGTCGACGATGCCGGCAGCGCCATCGTTCCCCGTGAGTTCGAGTCCTTCGGGTCGAACTCCGACGATCACATCGTCCGACGTGGTGCTTCCCGGCGCGATGGTTGCGCTGGCACCGGCGAACGACACGGTTCCGTTGGCGGCCCGGCCCGGCACCATGTTCATGGCCGGCGAGCCGATGAAGCCGGCAACGAACATGTTCACGGGATTCGAGAAGAGTTCCTGCGGCGGTGCGACTTGTTGCAGGATGCCGTCCTTCAAGACGGCGATCCTTGTTCCCATCGTCATGGCCTCGACCTGGTCGTGGGTGACGTAGACCGTGGTGATGGCGAGTTGGCGCTGGAGTTCGGCAACCTGGGTGCGGGTTTGTACGCGCAGCTTGGCGTCGAGGTTCGACAACGGCTCATCCATCAAGAACACCTCGGGCTTGCGGACGATCGCGCGACCCATGGCCACGCGTTGGCGCTGACCACCGGACAGTTTGGCGGGCTTGCGTTCGAGCAAATCGGAGAGATCCAGCATGCGCGCCGTCTCCTCGACACGTTGCTTGATTTCCGCCTTGTCGACGTTGTTGATCTTCAAGTTGAAGCCGATGTTCTCGGCCACCGTCATGTGGGGGTACAAGGCATAACTCTGGAACACCATCGCGATGTTGCGGTCCTTGGGTGCCAAATCGGTGACGTCGCGATCGTCGATGCTGACCGAGCCGGAGTCGAACGTTTCGAGACCGGCAATCATGCGCAGCAACGTGGACTTACCACAGCCCGATGGTCCGACGAGTACCAGGAACTCACCGTCGTCGACCGCCAAGTCCACGTTGTTGACCGCCGGACGATTCATACCGACGAAGTGTCGCGTTGCTTGCGAAAGACGAACTGCTGACATGGTGAATCTCCTTTTGGATGAACTTACGTAGTGACTCGAGATGCCCCTACCACCGTAGACGCGCTTGCATCGGTGTCGGTAGAGGAAGTTTCGACGATTCGTAGGCTGCGACACTGGTCGGCGAGCACCGCTCGCGCATCCTGGCGTAGTGCGGAGTCGGTGATCACCATTGCCGCACCGGAGAGCGGCATGATCGTGCAGAGTCCGTTGAGATTCCACTTCGCATGATCGGCGAGGATGACCACGTCGTTGGTGGTGTTGGCAAAGGAACGGTTGGTCTCGGCCTCGGCCAGGTTCGGTGTCGTGAATCCCTTGGCCGACATGCCGTGAACACCCATGAACACGACGTCGAGTTGCAGTTGTGAGAGCGTCTGTACCGCGGTCGGACCGACGAGCGCATCGCTCGGAGTACGGGTTCCGCCGACGAGGAGCACGGTTCGATCGGAACGCGGGAACTGATGGAGATACTCGGCGATGTGGATGCAGTTGGTCACCACCGTGAGTTCGGTGACGTCGATCAGTGACATCGCCATGTGGTAGGTGGTGGTGCCCGCAGTCAATCCGATCGACGTCCCGGGCCGAACGATCGTGGCCGCCTCACGTCCGATGGCAACCTTTTCCTCCAGATTTCGCCGAGACTTGGCGTCGAAACCAGGCTCGAACGCGCTCCGATCGTCACGCAACGTGGCGCCACCATGCACCTTGTCGAGTACTCCCAGTTCGGAGAGAACGTCGAGATCACGTCGAACCGTCATCTCCGACACTTCGAGTAATGCGGCAAGATCGCCCACTCGTACGGCACCGTGGAGTCGCAATTGTGCGGTGATGATGTCGTGTCGCTGTGCGGCAAGTGCCCGGCTGGTGGCACCCGTGGTATCACTGGTACGACGCGCAAGATCGGTCATCGCACCAGCATGACACAACGACACCGGTTCGCACAAAAGCGCACAAACAGTGTGTGCGGATTTCGCTGAGGCGCCAAAAGGCCCAGAAATTTGTGATGTTGCTCCAATGTCCGCCGCCCAGAACCACACGCAAGTGGACAGATTCGCACATGAGACGCTTGACACGTTGAAGGTAACCCGTCAGACTGTTGCCAACATCTCAACGAGTCGTGCCCTGCACGACGCATAAGGGGGCAAGTACATGTCAGCAGACACATCAAAGAATCGTGGAACCGATCTCGGCTTCACGATGAACCGACGCGAATTGCTCATCGGCGCAGCCGGTGTCGCTGGTGCGGGCGCCCTGCTCGCCGCGTGTGGTGGCGATGGTGCGAGTGGTCCGCTCAAGTTCGGTGCGCGCACCGTCGACGAATCGCCGACCAAGCAGCTAAAAGGGTTAGTTGCCGCCTACGAGGCCAAGACCGGAAACACCGTTACCTACAACGCCACCGAGTCGAATGCGTTCCAGAACAACCTGTCGCAGTATCTGCAGGGAACTCCCGACGATGCGTTCCAGTGGATGGCCGGTTACCGCATGCAGTTTTTTGCACAGCAAGGCCTACTCGTGGACTTGTCGGACGTTTGGGACGAGATCGGTGATCAGTACAACGAGTCGTACAAGATTGCCTCGACCGGCCTCGACGGGAAGCAGTACTTCGTCCCGCAGTCCTGGTACCCGTGGGTAATGCACTTCCGTAAGTCGATGCTCGCCGACCTCGGCATTGATGCCGACGGTAGTGTACGACTGGGACGACTTCCTCAAGATGCTCGACGGCATGAAATCGAAGGGTCTGATCGGCTTCGCCGCCGCCGACAAGGGCGGCTGGGAGGCCATGGGCACGTTCGACATCATCAATGCCCGTGTCAACGGCTACCAGTACCACGTCGACCTCATGGCGGCCGCGAGCAGTGGGACCGACGCCGCACCCGCAGAGTCTTTACGTACTGGAACAACTGGTCCTGTACATGAACGTGACAACGTCCTCGACCTCGGAGTGGGATGGCGCCATGCAGTTGTTGCTGCAGCGCAAGGCCGGTGCGATGCTCATGGGTTCATGGTTCGGCGGAAACTTCTCGAGCAGTCCCATGCCGACTACGACGACCTCTGGATCATCCCGTTTCCGGAGATCAACCCGAGCACGCCCGCGACACCATCGACGCACCCATCGACGGCTTCTGTGCTGCCAACGGCGAGAACAACGACGGCGGCAAGGGACCTCATCAAGTTCGCCGACGAAGGAGGCATGCAGGGGCCATGCTCGATACGGGCATTCCCGATGACGTCGGCCAATAAGAACAGGACACGTCCACCTATGACGCCTTCCAGAAGCAGCAGCTCGCTGTCATGGAAGAGGCCAAGTACATCACGCAGTTCCTCGACCATTCGTGACACTCGTCGGACTTGCAGGTCGGTCGTAGGTCCTGAATTACAGAACTGGTTCAGAATCCGAAGGACGTCAACAAGATCTGCTCGAGCTTGCAAGCGCAGTGGGATGCGCTCCCGCCGCTCTGAGGTTCGCAGAACCAACTCGGTAGCACTACGCAACTGCAGTTGATCGGATCATAGGATTCGCGGCGACGAGACCACGGGTCCCGTCGTCGGCGGGCTCATGATCGGTGCAGCTCTTACCGGGCCAGTTCTGCCCAGACCTCCAGGCGCGGCGAATCCGCTGCGCTTTACAGCTCTCGATGCTGACGACGTCGCTGGGTGCGGACAGCCCGCGACCGGACCTGCGAGTCAGTGAACTGCGTGATATGCCGGCGCAGAGCGTACCGCAGCTGAACGATAGTGGTTTGTGTCTAATCCTTGACCAGCCGATGTCCATGGAGGCTGCCCGTATCAATCGCCTGTACACCTCCTATCGCCCGGCGGGCTTGAGGAAGTCACTTGCCGCCGTCTGTTCGAGACCGTTCTTGGCGGCAGCCGTCGATGGTGTCGCGCTTGTGTTCTGGATTGATCGAGAGCAGATCGGAGATTTCGTAGTCGGCATCGACTGCTCGCTGAAGTTTCCGACAGACCGTGAGCATCGCTCGGCACGCGCTGCGGCAACGCTGCGTTCTTCCGTCCCACTCGAGGTCGGCACGTTGTCGTTCATGCTGTTCCCAATGCGTAAAGACCTCTGCGGTCGCGAGTCATCCCTTTCTTACGGCCATCCCAGCGGCGATGTACTGGTAGCCGTTGACGCAGGCGACCAATATGTCGGCGGCAAGGCAATCGAAATCTTAATCGTCCCAGTCACTCCGTCGCATCAATGCCGGTTCGGCGAGGCATCGACGGAAGTGCATTCCGCCAGAACTGCTGGCGGGCACGACCGCGACTCGTTGTACTGATCACCGATCGTGAAGCGACCCTCAGCATGCAAAAAACCGTACGTAACCCGGCCATCCTGGAGCGAATTCCGCAGATACTGCGACGGGTATTCTGGAACATTCGACTCGATGGCATTAGCAGGTAACGTGTTTCGATCTTGGCCTCGTAGGCGGCGACTAGCCAGCAGCAGCTGATCGCAGGCGGACTAAGCGACGGCAGGGCATCGCCCTGCCAGCGACGACTTTAGCGTAATGGTATTCGTCGATTCATCTGAAATCGGTAGTGATGTGTGCTGCTTCGTCGTGCGGGGCACGACTTTCGTTGGACAACCTCTGATGATTCAGCGTATCGAGCTCATGCTGAATCTGTCCGCGCGTGTGGGCGGCGGGCGGAGCAGCATCGCAAATTTCTGGGCCTTTGGCACGCTCAGCGATCGCACTGTGCGGTTTTGTGCGAGGCAATGTCATTGTGTCGCTGCTGTCGCGATGACCGATCTTGCGCGTCTGCCAGTAATACCACAGTGCCACCAGCCAGGCACTGCCGCCGACATCATCACCACGCAATTACGACGCGATACCGACGATCTGCGCTAGTGTCGGAGATGACGGTTCATTTGTGATCGACGTTCCCTCTCCCCTTCATCGACAAAGATACTCGGCAGGGAAATGGTGCCATCCGGACGTGAACACGATCGTTGAAGGCCGAGCGACTGCGAATTTACACCGCATGGCGATGTCGCGTCGACGTCACCAACTTTCACGATGTGCTCTCATCTTGAAATCATCATTCCGCGTCCGATCCGGTACTCCTCGGCAGAACTGCTCCACAGGCTTGATGCTCGTCGACTCCGACCTGTTTTCTTTATCTCACAACTGCAACTCGACGTCGTCTTCATGGTGTTCACGGCATGTCAGCCGAAATTCGACCGAATTCCGGGCCGAGACAACCATTCCTTTAACACCACCAACGACGTGATCATCCCCTCGCCGATGCAGTGGGCGGACTTCTGCACGATCATGCCGCTGTGCGGCAATGGTGATCGCCGGCTCCGCGCGCCGGATGCGCGGGCGGTAACTGCTTCGACCGATGTCGCGGCCACAGTCGTCGAAATGCCGACACCGTGCAAGCTGCGATGACGAAATCTCGGAGTCGCCGTGGATTCAGGAGTTCGCCATGTCGGCTGATTCGTCTTCGCAAGCGACACCATCGTATGTCGACCTGGTATTCGGCGTAGTCACGTTGCTGCGCATGTTGCGGTCTCGAAACGTTCTCGATCGGTATCGTCTCAGGCCCGGCAGGACCGCGGGATTGTGCCCCGACGATGACCACGAACATCGGCTAAGCAAGTCAACGGCATGAGCAGGCGGAAATCAACGGCATGTCGAGGAAGACGGCACATGCTGGATCTCTCCCATTTCGGAGCACAAGCCCCGTAACTATCGGTGGTCAGCGCCAGCTTACTGGCAACCTGATCGCGCCAGATGTTGATGGATGAGCCATATCGAACACTCGACGCCAACTGCGCGTATAAACCACGCCCGGGTTTGCCGAATCAGCGCCAGCTCGCCATCGCCGCGGTCTGCGTCACCCGCGACCGGAGTCAGGCGATGAACGAATTGCAGGACGGCATCCGCGCCCCGGCTCTTCTCGAATCCCGTGAATCTTCGTTGCGACTCCTTGACATGGTGCCGGGCGTTGCCGTTGCCAGCGCGACAAATCGCCCGTACGAGGGGTGATGGCGCTTCTGCGGCATCGTCGACTTCGTCGAGGAACTCGGCAGCGATCCTCTCACTGCGCCCTCGATTCTCGGGCCAGCGCCGATAATGATTAATGCGGAGAGCTCCCCACGGCCTGTCGCGGCTCGCTTCCCACAGCTTCGCGAATATGGAAGCCGTGCAGGCACCCGGCTCTACCGACGCTGTCGGTCGTAACGCGACAAGTGGACCGTGGCTCGGCACCAATGAGATTCACGTCGTTGCCTCGGCAACATCGCCCCAGCCTGCCGGCCTGAGTTAATCGTTCTGTCGGAAGAAGTATCGAGCACCGGATCACGTGCGCAGTGAAATTCCGAACCGATGGCCTCCATGCCCGACGAAAGGCGATGCGAGTGGCGTTGTACCGTGCTCGACACGCGCCCGTTTCATCGCGACGCTCGTGCGCTGGCATAATACCGACGCCCTCGACTTCGCCGCGCTGAGACGGCGTCGAAGACCACCGTTCGAGCCAAATGCAGATCGTCGAGACATCTGGCGAACATCGATCATCGACAAGCCGATGGGCAGCAGCCGCGGCCTTCTCCGTATCCTCGCCGTGAGAATGCTTCCCGTCAGCGTATTTGATCTCGTTTCGCCTCGATCGAACGCGAGCGCCGGCAATTTAGAACGTGTTAATGTCGCATCGAGCGCCTGCCAACTGTGCGATAACAACCAGCGCTGCTGAAAATCAGTAATGGCGCGCAGCCCGTATTCATCGCCGCCGCCGAAGTCACGTGGGCTGAAATTCTTCATTCGATCATGCAGTCTTGCCGCGGCGGCATGATCCCACAGGACGTGGCACGGCGCTGAGTCATAGTCACCCTCTGGCAGGATCATCATGCGTTGTGCAGCAGCGATGCTGTGACCGATCTGGGGAGAACTCTTACCGGAGCAGCACCGCGCAACGGCGCGTTAGAGCGATGAAACGAGTGCCCTCGCGCTCGTCGGTGGCGCGATGAAGTCTGGACGAACCAGGTAACTATTAAGTGGCAGGGTGCCGCGGCGGTCATGTGCCTGCGACGCTAAGCCGCGAACGCCGACGCACGACATTATTTCCTCCCCAAACCGAGTCGCGGCTGAATCTGCCGCGTCGGCGGGTGTTATCGGTCACGTGGTACCAGGCAGCGCACGGCGATCATTGCGATACAACATCGTCGCGTCCATACCACGCTATCGGTGAACGTGACCGTAGGCGTTCGGCATGGTATTCGGCGAGAACTGCTGAACGAAGACTTGAAGAAGGCGAGCCAGTTCACGCTGGGTCACGAAACGCTGTCGAGCTGCGTTCGCTGAGATTCAGTGGTCGCCTCGCGGCTCCTGCAGTCGTGCACTCCTGCCTGCGTGATTTGGTGCCGTCGGCGTAACTCGCAACTGCCGCTTCATGTGAAGCGTCAGCTACGGTTCGTTGGGCGATGTTCTCGCTGTTCTCCTGTTTCGCGGCCTCAACGGTTCATTCATTGCGCTCATCGGAATCCTGCGGGGTCATGGCAACCCATGTGCGACGGCGATCGACAAACGCCGCTTCGTTATCTGAGAACCGACGCGCATTCGCATGCGAAAGAACTTTTTCGTCGTGAAGATTATCGTCCTCGGCCATCGAGTATCGCTCGTTTGAAACAGCTCTCGACATCGGCACAGTACGCGGACTACCGCCATACCCAGTGGATGATTCTTCCGATCGTCACTATCCTGGCGATATGGCCGCGCGAAGGCCGCAGCGATGCGTTCACCGAATTCCACCGCTCCGTACGCTCGGCTGTTCGTACGCGACCTGTCGTGGCACCTTCATGTCGCTGGCGACCTCTCGGCTGGCGTCGCGCAGCAATACCACGCCGACCGATATCATGCAACTGGTTTGATGCGATCCTCGCAGACCGTGCAAATGGACCCCAGTGTTGCATCGCACCCCGGTATTCTGAATGCAGATAATTGGCTCGTACTTGCGCAACCAGCAGGCATGAGCCGCCGGTTCCGTTATGAAGCGGCACTGTCACGGTCGTGGCTTCACTGACGGCAATTCTCGCTCGGCATTTAACCTGCAATCAGTAGGCGTCGCCTGCGCGACGGCATTGACGTGGTGCGCTTCTTGCGATGGGGATGGTGGCGCCCGGCGATGGGCTGGATAACGCCTGTCGCAGTTCCACGTGTGCCGCGCGGCACCGCGGCGATCGGCGTTGTTGTCTGCTTTACGCTGGCAGTGTTGCGTATGCGGCGGCGGCGGCGATGGCCACTCGATGTTGCCGCACTCGTGCGTCAAACAGATCCACTGGAAGTGTCATCTGAATCTTCCTCGCGGCAAGTCGGCGATACACTGCGTCGCATTTGTTGGCGTCTCGGCGCCCGGTACTGGCGACCTTTCGCCGGTAAACGCGCGATGTCGACGGCGAGTCGCTCGCCGTGAGTCGCAGAGTATCGATCGGCACCTCTTGGCAACCCAGTGCTGGATGTCTTCACCCATCGGAATCGAGACACCGTCGACGTCGGCATGACGGCGGCTGCAATCGACGTGACACTCTTGAACTGTAATGTTCGCGGTGACAACTGCCAACGCCCAGGCGGAAGATCAGCAGGTAGGTCGCGTGCTCCGCGCCGCGTTACTGAAACGCTGGTGCGTGGATCGAAGGATGCGAGCAGGCGCGGCGACCGCGCATCGTCGATGCTTAGGGCTGACATTATCTGAAGTCTTCACTCGGTTGCGTACTCGGGTGAACATGCCCGGTAATCATGATATTGATCCAACCAACGGCTCCAGTTACCGAATCACGGCAACGGGTAAAACGTCACGGCTCAGCCGGCGGGCGTGATGTTTGTTTTTACAGATTCATCTTCTCGATCGGTAACCACGTCTCAGACCGCATCCCCATCGATGGCAAACCGGTCGCAACGTTCCCCTGCGAACAAAGATCGAACCATCTATTCGTAGGCGACAGCGTCATCATGGCGATGTGTCGCGGCCTTCGCCGTGCGACCTGTTCGCGAGCGAAGATTCCTCGGCGAGGCGCTGGCTGCTCCGTCGATGCATCCGCAGGCGACTGTCGTCGTACATCGACGCTTTACACGAAGAACGCTGGCGTCATCATTTGCCTGACTGACCTCGGTGATCCATGGCAATAGCTAGGCATTGGCTGTCGACCATCGAAAACGCTCATCCGCGCATGTCAAATCCTCGTGCATCACTCGATTGCGCTGGCAAATCGCCAGTCATTTGAATCGCATTGGAGCAGTATCGCACCGGCTCATCCGATGCGGCAGATGGACATTCATTAGACCAACAACCCTGCAGGCCCGAAATGTACCATTGCGCGACCATTCAAAACATTCGGTGGAACGAGAATGTCCCGGCGTGACGCTTCATTAACGACGGCTCCGTGGTGCATTCGACGACGATCATTGCACGTCGAGTGACTGCACGACATTAGTGATCTACGACATGCCACTGGCATGCGTTGTGCGTTGAATACGGTCAGGACCGCGCCCGACGACTGCCTCGATCCGCACGTCATCGCACCAGGTTCGTCGCCGCAACGCGCGATGAGTCGTCCGGTAACTCGGCGATAGCTCGCATCGCGTATTTAACCGGCGAACCGCACTCGCAACGGTCAGCTGCTCGCCCGTACCTCACGTATCGTACGCGTGAGTGAGCAGGGCACACGCGACGTAGTACTCACGGATGTAGTTGCGGCGGGTTTCGGCGGTCAGCGCCGACGCCTGGACCCCTCGATCGAACTGCAACCCTTAGCCTGAATAACCTCGCGACCAGCAATCGGTCGATTTCGGTGGAGGTGAACGTTCTCGAACCTATTCCTCAGGGGCGTTCGCCGAACCGCTCGCCTTCGGTCTGCGTGCCTACCGTGCCTGCGGAACACTGTACAGTGATCCCCGCCGTCGTCACGTTGCGCAATCGCCAGAACCGCAAACTGGAGATGGCCCACGCCAGACGATCGGCATCGCCGCGCTGGTACTCGTTCGTCGAGATGATTTTCGCATCGTGGTGGTGAGCGGGGGCTCCATCGGCGATCACGCGGAACTGGTACGTCTGAACCGTCAAATGTCGACGGCTCCAGCGCCATCACCAGTCGCCGCATCGGCCGACCTGAAGAGCTCGGGCAGTCGCCAAGCTGCGCAGGCCGACATCACCTCACCGTATCGCTGAAGCGAGACGACCGCCAGCCGGCTGATCGAAGTCGCTGGGCATCGAGAACTGCATCTCCGTGGTGGTGACAATCGGTGCCGCCGAGTACCTGCGTATACAGAGTTCAACCGACGGAATATGTAGTTGCCGCCGCGGCAGACGGGTAACGGGCGCGCGATGGTGAACGATATCCACGGGTATTTTCGATGCGCTCGCTGCCTCACCGCGGTCTCGACGACGCGAATTGCTGGTGCGAAGCGATATCGTACGCCGATGACGCCAGTCGTGGCGACGCTCGCTAAAGTCACTTCACCGATGTGCCCCCACAACGTGAAGGGCGCGTGGGCACGTACGGAAAGTGAACGTTATGCTGTTTCGTCACTTCGACAAACTGCGAGCCCGGTACGTGACTGAAATGCCGATTCGGAACGATACTTGCGCCTACGAGCGGCGCGGTAGTTGCGTTGGAACTACGGCACGACAGTCGCGACACGCGAAACACTGGCTGCGATGCTGTGGCAGGCGATCAAACCGATGCTTCGGTAATCGAGCACCACACTGCAACGCGTTCGCCGTGCTCATTCGACTGTGTCGTCTCGCAGTGAAGGTGCTCGAACACATCCCGACGACGTCGCGGCGCTCGGTGAACTCCGCGTGTGGCGGGCCAGACATTCGCCGCGACGGAATATCGTACCTTCGGAAGATCAACTGGCTGTCGAACTACGCCCCGATTCGTGGAAGACGTTCGGGTCTGCGCCGCCGAAGTAACTCGGCGAATTTAAAACGTAGGTTTACGCCCAACACTACGCTCTCGCCATGCTGGTGGTTGCGCTCTGGTGGTGACGCGCAATGACAACGCTGATGACGCTACGAAGTTATTGGAATGGGACATCATGAAGGCATCACGCGATATACCCCGACACGATACTCAGCCCGCTCATCGGAAAATTTACGTGAACGTACGCCGAAGAGGCGCTGCGATCCACCCGCGGCCCGACGGTCACTGCCTCCACACCGCAGTCGGCGTTATCAACGAACGATCAACTTCGTCGACTGCGCGCTGAATTTATCAGTGGACACTAAATGTCCTCAACACTCGACTTCAAACGCGACGCGCGCTGCAGATGGCCGCGCACGGCCCGGCGGATCGTGGCCACAACTACTACGGGTCAGCTCAACGTCTGCGCCTGCGTCGCGGCAGGCCGTCAATGGCATCGCTGGCCAGTGCTCGGAAGACGCCGAAACGGTGAGCATGTGATCAGGCGCGCGACCGTCGTCCTGTATGCGACGGACATCCTCTGACAAGGCGAATACATGTCGCGCGCTGCTCGCCAGGCTGTGGCACTCCGCTGCGCGGCACTGCGTTGCTGATGAACCACGACTACGTGCGGCCGATGCGATCGATACCATCGATCGATCGTTCTGATCTTCAGCGCATGGACGATGCCTTCGCGCGTCGTGGGACGTTTCTACCCGACTATTCCGCTTCGTCGTGACGAGCCGTGAACGACGGCATCGAAACCGCCAGTGCGCGATCGCCCAGCGCCATCGGCACGACCGCATCGCATCTGGCTATT
>JAYQSR010000016.1:0-25154 GCA_038146945.1 Ilumatobacteraceae bacterium | reverse complement strand
ACCGCCGCCCTGCCGTTTCAACTCGTGGACTAACGTCGTGACAATTCTTGCACCTGAAGCGCCCACCGGATGGCCAAGCGCGATTGCTCCGCCGGACCTGTTTACGACGTTCCTACGTAGCTCTGGCCACGACTTGAGACATGCCAACGCCTGCGACGCGAATGCTTCATTGAGCTCGACTGCTACGAGATCGGTCCATGAAATCCCTGCTCGTCCTAGGGCCCGTTGAGCTGCCTCTACTGGCCCGATTCCGAATCGATGGGGTTCCACCGCGCTCACACCGCGCGACACGACACGTGCCATCGGTCGAAGCGAATGTCTCTCAACTGCATCCTCACTTGCCAGCAGCAGACACGCGGCACCATCATTCATGGGTGAGGAGTTACCGGCGGTCACCGTGCCGTCTGCTTTGAACACTGGCTTGAGTCGCTGAAGTGAATTCATATTGGTGTCGGCACGGACGCACTCATCGGTCGCGAGGTCGGCACCCGGAACACGGACTATCTCGGTCTTGAAACCGTGGGAGGACCACGCCGCCGTCGCCTTCTGATGACTGGCCATGGCATAGGCATCCTGTTCGGCCCGAGAGACGTGGAACTCATCGGCCATTACTTCTGCACCCATTCCTAGCGAGATGGTCCATTCCTTTTTGTGAAGCGGATTCACCAATCGCCATCCCAACGTCGTGGAAAACATCGTCTGGTCCGTCCTTTGATAACCCACTTCTGGTTTAGGAACCACCCATGGTGCGCGTGACATCGATTCGACACCACCAGCCAAGACGAGATCGGCATCTCCGAGCGCAATCGCTCGACTTGCTTGAGTGACTGCTTCCAAACCAGAACCACACAAACGATTCGTCGTTACTCCTGGAACCGACGCCGGGAGACCGGCCAACAACAGTGCCATACGCCCGACGTTCCGATTTTCTTCGCCGGCTCCGTTTCCATTTCCAAAGATCACATCGTCGATGGAAACAGGGTTAAGTGAAGACTGCCGTGCCACGACACCGGCAATCGTTACTGCGGCAAGATCATCGGGTCGAATGTGGGCGAGCCCCCCTGCCATTCGTCCAATCGGGGTACGTACCGCATCGACGATGTAGACGGGTCGAACTTGTTCAGCCATAGTTACTCATCCCCAAACTTGAGCCGGCGAGTCACAGGGAAAATCTCAAATGGCTTCCATCGTTGAAGCAAACCTGCAAGCCCTTTCGGGGACACCACTGAGATGATCGCAGCCAAGGCTCCGAGAACGACGAAGCGCCAAGTATTTTGCTGCTTCAGCTGCTCGGTGATGACCCAATAGACACCGACACCGAGGTACGGCCCAATCGTGCTTCCGACGCCGCCGATAATCACGATGAAGACGACGAGTGCAGTCCATGACGCCACGGAGAAAGCATCCCTGTTGGTAACAGTGGCAGAGTTGATGTGTATTAGTGCGCCTGTCGCTCCGGTCCACGCTGCGACAATCACCCATATGATCATGCGTACGCGCGTGATATCGACCCCAAGGCCTCGCGCGCCGTCTGCATCGTCTCTAACGGCCTGCAATGCCAGCCCTAACCTCGATCTCAAAACGAAGATGGTGGTCAACGTGGCACCAATTGCGAGCATCCAAGCCGACCAGAAAACAAGATTCTTTCGAATCTCCAGCCCGTATCCGCTGAATGCATTCCTGGTTGTCAGAGACTGGACATTTCCTGCACCCAGTACGTTGATTTCGAGCGTCAACAAACGGAACACCTCGGCTACTACCCACGTTCCGATCGCAAAATATCCGCCACGGAGCCGAAAGACTAGAAGGGCCACTGGAATCGAAATCGCAGCGCAGATGATGGCAGCTATGGGAATGCTTACGAACGGATCGATTGAATTGAGCTCGGACAGACTGAACATCGAATATGCTGCGATGCCGATGAAGCCCTGTTGCCCTACCGAGACAAGTCCGGAATAGCCCGCCAGAAGGTTCCACATAATTGCCAACGTAAGGTAGGTCAACACCTGCACGAGGGTCACCTGAATACGGTCACTGCCGTACACGGGGAAGAACCCCAATACCACGAAGATGAACGTCATCACGCCAGTACCAACCCGCGAACTTCGCGACATTCGAATCACGTGGGGCGTCACGTGCGGACCCCCGTACCGAACAAGCCATTCGGACGAAACGCCAACACCATCAGGAAGACGATGTGTCCGGCCAATAGATTCCAACCCACCGAGATCTGATTGCCAAAGACTTGGGCAACCCCGAGAACGATTCCGCCAATCAATGTGCCCCACAGAGATCCCAGACCACCAATTACCACGGCCTCGAAGCCAAAAAGCAGCTGATTGGGACCCGCTGCTGGAGCAAACGTCTCACGTGCACCGAGGAAGAACCCCGCAATGCCGACCGTCCCAAATGCGATTGCCATAGCAAACCCATATATTCGCTTGTCGTTGATTCCCATCAGCTGGGCAGTGGCTGGGTCATCCGCAGTTGCACGAAATGCTCGACCCAATGACGTGCGGGAGAGAAAGATTTGAAGGCTTCCCAAAAGCAGGATGGCGCATAAGAACGTGATCAACGAAAAATGTCCAATCGACACGGAATCATTGATTCGAATGGTCGAGGTTTCAACTGAGCCAGCGTCGAGATACCTGTCGGTCGCCGTATAGCGCGCAAGAAGCAGGTTCTGCACGACGACTCCGATACCAAAACTGCAAAGTATCCCTGCCAATGGATCCGAGCCAATCGTTCGATTGAAGACGAATCGCTGCCCAACGTAGCCGAGACCAGCCATCAGAAGCACTACCAGCGGCAGAGAAACGAAATGACTAATGCCCATAGTCGAGGCAGTAGAAAGCACTAGATACGCCGCAAGGATGGCGAGGTCTCCGTGCGCAAGATTTACGAATCGCATGACTCCGAACGCCAGAGACAAACCCGTCGCGAAGATCGCGTACAAACCCCCGAGTAGCACACCTTGCACGAGCGCATTGATCCAGCTCATACCGCGGCTCCGAAATACGCCGTCGTAATCTCCGAAGTGCTGACTCGTGACGCTTCTCCCGAAAGCGACACACTTCCTTCCAGTAGGCAATAAACACGATCCGAAACAGCGAGAGCCTGGTGTATGTCTTGTTCTACGACGATGGCAGTGGTTCCCTGATTCGAAATCGCAGGTAGAGCGGCATATAACTGCTTGACTACGACTGGGGCTAGACCCAGTGAGACTTCATCCAGCAGCACGAGCCGGGGGTTGCTGAGCAGAGCTCGACCAATCGCAATCGCTTGCTGTTCGCCTCCCGAGAGTTTGGCAGCTGACCTGTTCAGGAGTCGGTCGAGCATTGGAAATACGGAAACCACTCGTTCAATCGACCATGGCCCTGGTCGTTTGGTGAACGATCCGATAACGAGGGTTCTCGCGTACGGTCAAACTCGGAAAAATCTTCCGTCCCTCCGGCACGAGTGAAATTCCAAGCTTGACCCGTTCGTACGTCTTCATCTCGGAAATGTCAACACCACAGAAATGAACTGATCCGGAGTGCAGTCGCACCTGGCCCATCACCGCACGCAACAGCGTGGACTTCCCGGCGCCGTTTGCACCCACGATTGCAACGGTCTCACCTTCACGCACCGCCAGACTGACATCGAACAAGGCTCGAAAATCTTCGTAGCCGGCACTCACCTCGCTCATGACAAGCATCTGCTATTCCCCCTCGACTCCGAGGTACACCTCACGAACCGCCGGATCAGCCATCACTTGAGAAGGATTCCCATCGGCGATTGTCTTACCGAAGCTCATGGCAATCAGCCGCTCTGCAACTTTCATCAAGGCATGCACAACGTGCTCGATCCACACAATCGTCATACCTTCGCGGTGAATCTGAGACACCTTCTCGACCAGCACATGGACTTCAGCTTCGGTCAGACCACCAGCTATCTCATCCAGCAACAACACACTCGGTTGGGACGCGAGTGCACGTGCAAGCTCGAGTCGTTTCCGATCCAGCAGCGTAAGAGAACCAGCCACCGAATTGGCCTTGGCCAACAGGTCAGTTGTAACCAGGCTCTCGACGGCAACATCCTCGTCATTAGACCGGTCGCCCACGCGACCGAATGTTGCTGCGGTCAGTACATTTTCAAAGACCGTCAGTCCGTCAAACGGTCTGGGAATCTGAGAAGCCTTTGCGATGCCGAGGCGACATCGATGATTTGACGGCAACGCAGTAATGTTCTGCTGCTTGAACCAGACCGAGCCCACGTCAGGAGTGACGTCACCGACTACCACATTGAGAAGTGTCGTCTTGCCCGCCCCATTTGGACCGACTATTCCGACTGCCTCCCCTTCTGCGACCGAAAACGACATACCTTCCAGCACAGGACCTACGAACGTCTTGGAGACGTCTCGAACTTCGAGAACGGTCACCAAGACGGTCGTGGATGCCTGATCTACTTGTCGCTCGGTCTACAGCTCGATGAGATCCATCGGGCCATCGACGATCAACGACGGAAGTTGTTCGCTGGTACGAATCTTGAGTTCGAACGGGAAGCTCTCACCCTTGACCCATTGACCGCCTACGAGTGGAGTTTTCGTGACATGTGGAACTACCGAGTTACCCCAGTTCACCGCTCCCGCGACCGTCTGAAGATTCGTTGCACTGATCGCGTCGAGCAGGGCTTTCTTGTCGTCTGCTCCGCCGGCTCGCTTGATCGCGTCAAGAGCCACCTCGAACAACGCGTGCACATAACCGACGGGCTGCGTCCACTGCTTGCCCGTCGATGCGGTGTACGCCGCTGCGAGGTCGGCCGCGGATTGACCTGTGAGACTCGAGGTGTACGGGTGACGATCACTCCACCAGATTTCCGTCGAGATTCCGGCCGGATTTGAGTACGACTCGATCGCACCGGGAAAGAGAAGAGCCTTTCCAACGGTAACTACCTTCGGCGCAAAACCCTGCTGCTGGGCTTGTGCCCAGAAATTCGCAAAGTCCGGCGGTGGAAGAACACCGGTGACGATCTCGACGTTGCTCTCCTTGAACTTGGCGATTTGCGCCGAGTAGTCATTGCCGCCCAGCGGGAATCGGCCCGGATCTACCAGGCTGAATCCACCTGCCGCCAATGCGGGCGGGAAACCGACGTTAGGATCGCTCCAGGCGTTGCCGTCCGGATCGTCGGGCCAGAGTGCGCCGACCGTTGCTCCTGGAGCCGCATCGTTCCACATCGCTAGGAATACCTGTACGACGTCCTCTAGACCCCAGAAGAAGTGGTAGTTGTATTCCGATGCCACACCGGGTGTGACGTCGGGTCCGAGCTGACCACCAATTCCGAGATAGTGAGGCTGCCACGGGGCATTGTTCGTAATGCAGGGCATTTCGTTGTTCGTGCACTGTTGAACCACAGGCACCGTTGTATCGGGAGTTCCTTCCGCCAGGATCAACTGGCATCCTTCTCCGATCAACTCCTGTACGGCCGTAGCAGCAGTATTGGAATTTGATTCGCTGTCTCGATCGAGAATCTCGATTGTCCAACCTTCGTAGCCATCTGCTACAAGATTTCGAAGTTCGCCAATGACAAACGCATCGGCTTCACCGAATGGTGCAAGCGGTCCAGTCTGTGGCGTGACGAACCCGATCTTGACGGTTCCCTTCGAATCACCCGAACCTTTGTCATCACTACTGCATGCCGCGAGTAATCCACCCGCACCAGCCGCCGCACCAGCCGCCATTGCTCCCTTGAGCAGCGAACGGCGTGAGACAGCCCCTTCGATCTCTCCTGACACCTTCTTCCCTTTCATGGTTCCCCCAATGTTGCTTTATGTTGTTCTGCGATTACGAACTCTTCAACCCATCACGATGGTAACTTACTGGGCTTGTCGCCACGAGGTTCGAGTGTTCGCATCCCGAACATTCCGATACTTCACGGACGACCGCCCGCATGGGCAGCCAGTAATAGGGTCTCCAAAAGTTCTGCTGTTACCGGCCGTGGATTGGACGAGATCTCCTTGGCTGCCCGTTCCGCAGCCTCTCTCAGGTTCGTAGATTCGAGGCCCAATTGCTTGAGTGAAGTTGGGACATCAGAACGTTTGGCGAGATCCCAAAGTGCTCCCGCCTCGTCTCCCCGTCGGCAACCAAGCGCTTCGCTCAGCCGCGCCATCTCACGAGGCAAGGCACCGGCATTGAAGGCTGTCGAATGCGGAAGGAGAACCGAATGCGCATCGGCATGAATCAGATTGAAGGTGCCGCCCAACACGTGACAGATCTTGTGGTGGAGGCCAGTTGACGTGTCACCAAGTGTTATTCCTGCCATCGCTGCCCCGTACTGGAGGCGCTCGCGTGCTGGGACATCGCCTGGATGCGCCATCACCGAAGGTAGGGAGTCCACGATCGCCCGAATGCCCTCCAGTGCGATTGCTGAAGTCACCGGATTGGCCCCCCTTGCAGAGAGTCCGTTTACGCAGTGCGCCAGTGCGTTGAACGCTGACGCGCCAGTGACGTTCCGCGGCAGCCCGAGCGTCAGTTCGGCGTCGTAAATGGACACGCGCGGCAGGACTCTGGGACTGCTCCCCGTCTGTTTGTGTCGGTTTCCCGTCACGCCGTAGATCGTTGTTTGTTCGCTTCCCGCATACGTCGTTGGAATTGCGATGATCGGTAGTTCGTGGGATAGCGCGATTGCTTTGGCCAGTCCTGTCGAAGAGCCCCCACCAAAAGACAGCAAGGTGTCTGCACCTACTCTTGTAGCTTCCCCACGCGCGGAAGCAGCCAGGTCTTCTGGCACGTGCTGGCGGACATCGGTCCAGACACGAACGATTCGCCCCGCCAAAGGAGCCACGATGTCCTCTACGACGCTGGCGCCATTCGGATCACTGATGACGAAGACTTTTTGGGATTCAAGCTCGTCCAGATGCTGAACGAGGTCGTGGCGCGTACCAACGCCAAAGACAAGTTTCCGCTCGCGCTGCGTGTAAATGAAGCCAGTGCTCATAACGCCGCTCCGTTTCGCACGCGGCGAAGCATCGCAAGCTCCTCGTCGGTTGCCGGCGCGGTGCGACCGAGATCATCCGAGAATCTAAGTGTCCAACCGGTGTTGTCGAGGCATTGCTCCCTGCTCACACCAGGATGCAAGCGGGTCATAACTAGTTCGCATGTGCCACGCTCGGGCTCGAGGATGCCGAGATCCGTGATGACGAGACCCGTACCTCCGCCGGTGAGTCCAAAACTCTCTCTGTCTCCCGGGCCATCACCGAATCCGAGTGACGTTCGGAAATCGCATCGTTCGACAAACGCCCGTCGTGTCTGCCTCATGATCACAACGACACGCCCTGCAGCCGCGGCAATTTCCGGGGCTCCCCCCGCGCCCGGCAGTCGAGTTCTTGGGGCAGCGTACGAACCAATCACCGTCGAATTGATATTTCCGAGCCGATCAAGTTGCGCGCCTCCGAGAAAACCGACATCAATACGTCCGGCTTGAAGCCAATAGGCGAAAATTTCCGGGACGCTCACCACCGCATCGGCCGTCTCGCCAAGTTCGCCGTCGCCGATAGACAGCGGTAATCGAGTGGGTTTGGAACCAATGCAACCGGACTCGTAAATCAGAACCCGCGCCGGCTCGTAGAGTTTACGGGCGAGATTCGCGGCCGTTGATGGGAGCCCAATCCCCACGAAGCACGTTGCTCTCCCCACGCGAGCCAGATCGCCCAGCGCGCGAGCCGCATTCACGATCATCACATCGTCTGCCGTCGGACTCCCGTCAGGCGCCACTGCGTCCTCCTTTGTGGGCCTTCGAAATGGAATTCAGGAAGGCTTCGTGGTCATCCGTTGCAACGACGTGTGTCTGGATCCATTGCGCGAAGGCGACTCGGTCACTCGAAATCGGATCCCATTCCCTGTAGAAGTCATTGTCTCGTTGGCTATAACCCATGGCGAAACTTGGGTGGGCACCGTTCGGTACGCACGCCACAGCAGAAATCACCCAGGCAGGGAGTACGACGGCGCCCTGTACGGGTTCAAGGCGGTCGACAATCTCCTCGACCGTCGCAATCGCAACTTTTGCGGACAGTATCGCCTCCTTTTGAACACCGATGATTCCCAAATCTGCACGTTGCCTTCCCGGTCGGCGCGCTGGGCGTACGATCGAGACGTCCGGATTGATGGCGCGCACGGCAGCGAGTTTTTCACCGGTGAACGGACAATTGATCAGCCTCACGTTCTCCGTGAATTGAAGGAGGTCGGTGCCGCGATAGCCGCGAAGCGTCCCGAAGGGTAGTCCACTCGCACCTGCGCTGTACCTGGCGGCCATTCCCGCGTGGGAGTGTTCTTCGATTTCAATTGCTCGGGGCCATGCGTTCTCCACGGCGTCACGAAACCGATGCAGAGAGCCAACTCCGGGGTTACCGCCCCACGAAAATGTCAACTTCCTGACGCATCCAGCACCAATCAACTGGTCAAAGATGACATCTGGCGTCATTCGGATCACATGCAGGTCACGGATTTGTTGACGAATGATCTCGTGACCCGCTGAATGCGGAATGAGGTGTGTAAACCCCTCCATCGCAACCGTCATTCCGTCTTTGACGTGCTCGGATATTGCCGACCGAAGATCGACGATGATGCTCACGGTAGGCAACTAGTTCGAGCGCGAATACCACGGAGGGACGTTGGCGTCGTAATTGATCCACACACTCTTTGGATCCGTGTATTGATGCAGAGCCTCAAACCCCATTTCGCGCCCATACCCGGAGAGACCAAATCCTCCGAATGGTGATCCTGGATGCACGCGCTTGTACGAATTCACCCACACCATGCCACTATGCATGAGTGCCGCGATCCTGTGTGCACGTGCCAGATTCTGCGTCCACAAACCACCGCCGAGTGCATAATCGGTCGAATTCGCTATTTCGACTGCTTCTGCCTCACTTGCGAACGTGCTCACCGTCACGACTGGACCGAAAACCTCTTCCTGACACACTCGGCTTCGAAAGTCAGGGACGCGTAGCACCGTCGGTTCAATGAAGAAGCCCCTCCCCAACGCAGCATCGGACGGAGCTTTCCCACCCGCGATGATCTCGGCGCCTTCGTCCAATGCAATCTTCATGTAACTGAGAACTCGATCACGGTGTCCCGCCGACGTGAGCGGACCCATTTCGGTCTGTGGGTCGAGTGGATCTCCGAGCCGAATCGAGCGCGCGAGTTTCACGAAACGTTCCAGGAATGTTTCCGCGATGGTCTCATGGAGGATTAGTCGACTCCCCGCAATACAGGCTTGACCCTGATTGTGGAATATTGCCCAAGCCGATCCATTGACAGCCGCTACCAAGTCGGCGTCTTCGAACACTATGTTCGCACCTTTTCCGCCAAGCTCGAGTTGAACGCGTTTCAAGTTAGATGCAGAGTATTCGACTATCCGCTTGCCGACCGCCGTGGAACCCGTGAATGCGATTTTCGCCACGTGCGGATGCGTGGCCAGACGCTCGCCGGCGGTATTTCCGAAACCGGGGACCACATTGACGACGCCATCTGGAAATCCAACATCTTTCATGAGTGCTGCGAGCCTCAGCGATGTAAGCGGCGTGATTTCACTTGGCTTTAACACCGCGGTGTTGCCTGCTGCCAGAGCGGGTCCCAGCTTCCAACTGCAGAACATCAACGGAAAATTCCACGGTACGACGGCCCCAACCACTCCGAGAGGTTCACGGACGACATAGTTCAAGAATCCGGTGTCAACCGGGATGACATCACCTTCTAGTTTGTCGGCTATGCCACCGAAGTAGCGAAAGCATGCCGCAGTTCGTGGCACGTCAAGACCACGTGAATCGCGAATGGGATGGCCGGTATTGAGAGATTCGAGTCGGGCGAATTCGTCAGAGTTGCCCTCGAGCGCATCCGCAAGTCGAAGTAAGAGCCTTCCGCGTTCCGATGCAGGTACTGCTTTCCAGGCTGGAAACGCATCGGCTGCTGCCGCGACTGCAGCGTCGATATCCTCGGCCCGGCCTTCCGCTGTCTCTGTGAGCACAGAGCCGTCATACGGATTTACGACGGGCAGCCGTGCCCCAGATAAAGAGGGGCGAAATACGCCACCGATAAACAGATCGTTGAGCACGCTCGTAGGCAGTCGATTCCTAGAAATTGACTGGATAAGTGGGGGCTTTCCCGCTCGCTATGAGTGCGGGAAGGTCGGCCGAATTGTTCTCCCAAACAAGCAACATCGACCTCTTCGGGCTGTAACCCTGATGACGAATATCTGCCGGCATTGCGGCCACATCACCTGCCTTCATGATGACCTTCGCGCGTGGACTGCCCGAGTCTCGATCTTGGACATCCCACGAGATGAAATCGCTCAATTGAATGAACCATTCCACGCGGTCGTTGCCGTGAACTATCGGCAGAATGTATTCCTCCGTGGTCGGACAGTAGAGACTCTCCTTCACCACGCTGACCACCGAAGGATTCCACGTCACATCTGAACGCGAGAGATAGGCGAACAAGTTGAAGGCGGCAATTTCTGACTCGTATCCGGGCTCAACATGTACCTCAGGCTCGTCCTGCGGAACGTCCGCGAACATTCGATTTATGGGATATCCACTCTCGTCACTTCGAATCTTCTCATCACCCTGTACCCCGACCATCCGATTAGCGGCCACCCGCTGTCGCGTGACAGCCTTGGTGTTCTCGCCATTCTTCACTCCCCATGGAGCATCGGTCTCCGCTGGGCTCGCGAAAGGGTCGAATCCAGCGTTCGTCCAGTCATCGAGCATTGCACGAAACGTTCCACCGATTTCGTCGCTCGGAAAATTCTCGAGATGGTCAAGCTCTGCCGTCCGATAGGCCTCATTGAACCTCCCGGCAAACAGATCGACGTTGCCGTAGTGGTTGATCGTGCCAATCACGTCGTCAAAATTGACCGTGCCATAGAAGAAATTCCAAGCACAGTCGCGCTGAAGGGCACGCAAAAACGTGTCGACACTAATCAGATGAGTTCCAGTCGGCCAGGTCACATGCACGAAAAATTCGTCGCGACGGAACCGGAAGCCACCCAATTCAAATGACTTGTAGCCGTGCTCGTTCGCTGGACCTGATTTTACGATGGTTTCTGTGGTACTCAACTTTCGCTCCTGTTCTTCCTGGTGCTCTGTGAAAATTCACTCATGACAAACAAATGCTGGCCCAACGTTGCTTGGTCAACGGACCGACAATGGTCTGCTGCAGAAGCACACTCGTCTTCATCGCTGAAAAGCGGTAGGCGCTGTGCTTTGGAAGAAGTGCCTGGTGGCCACGACGAAGCAGAACGTTCCCCATTGGGCTACCCGACGGCACACCAGCGACAGATTGGCTTCCATCAGTACCGACCGTATGAATAGTCTCGTCAGGTTTTACGAACTCGACTCGAACTTCACCATCCATACACAAAACGGTCTCGTCATGATCACACACGTACCAACCGCTGTCACCTTCGGCACGAATGACTTCGAGGACATATTGCTGATTCAGCGCAACTGCCACCTTTTCATATGATCTGGACTTGCTTGCCACCTCAAAGACGTTGGAAAATGCATAGTGCTTGGGATCATCATCGATGATTTCGATACGACCCTTTTCAAAGGAGTCGAGGGACCCGAAAACCGTCTTGTATGTAGCCATGTTGACCTCATTTGTGTGCGCATTGCGAACAGTTGTACGCTTTCGGAACGAACTCTATGAACAACGTCGACGCGATGTCAAGTGGACAGGGCGAATTTGTTCAGTCGTTGGCCAGAGGACTTCGAGTTCTCAAGGCCTTCTCTGCAGAACATCCCAGTCTTTCCCTCGCCGATGCAGCACGATTGACTGGTCTTACTCGGGCGACTACTCGGCGTTGCCTGCATACCCTGATGCAGCTGGGCTATGCGGAAACCGATGGTAAGTCATTCCAACTCACCCCACGGGTCCTTGATCTCGGCTACGCGTATCTATCGTCGGCGAAAATCGGAGCAATTGCCGAGCCCTTCATGGAATCACTCTCAGAGAGTATCGACGAATCGGTCTCATTGGGAGTCCTCGATGGTGCTGAGATTGTGTACGTGGCGCGTGTACCGACCAAAAGAATCATGAGCATCGGTTTGGCTCTGGGTTCGCGGTTGCCAGCAGCCGTCACGTCGATGGGTCGGGTGTTGCTGGCTTCGCTGCCCGAGACCCGCCTTCAGGTCTTGATGAACGAGACCACATTGGCTCGATATACGTCTCGAACTATCACAGACAAGAAGCGCCTGGAGCAGGAGCTGAGATCCGTGCGTCAACAGAAATTTGCCCTGGTGGATCGTGAACTAGAGGAAGGATTGCGGTCACTTGCGGTGCCCTTGTCGAATCGAGATGGTCGCACGATTGCTGCGCTGAACGTAGGAACTCAAACTGAGCGTGTTCCACGAGAAGTCCTGGTCAGTTCGATTCTTCCAAAGTTGCGTCACACTGCTGATCAGATCAACGAAGTTCTGAAACGTCGGTAGAAAGGTAAAGTTATGGTCAAACGCAGCATCTCGAGCACCCATACGGGAAGCCTCCCCCGCCCCGACGACCTCATCAAGACGATGTGGGCCCTCGGCGACGGCGTGCCGGTCGACCAACATCAACTGGAGTCGCGATTTCAGTCCGCCATCGACGAGGTCGTGCGCAAGCAGGTCGACTCCGGGATCAGTGTCATCAACGACGGCGAGATGACCAAACCGTCGTACGCCACCTACGTAAAGGACCGCCTCTCGGGTTTCAACGGTGAAAGTGTCCGCAACTACCCTTTCAGGATCTCGTCGACTATCCACGTAGCGCCGAGGCGGTGAATGAGAATCCGGGTCGCCAAAAGCGCAACGCGCCGGCATGCACCGGCCCCATCGCCGTGGTCGACACCCGTTCTGCTGCTCGAGACATGGAGTGGCTGTCGGCAGCCGCCAAGAAGTACGGACACAAGCGAATATTCACCAGTGCAGCATCACCCGGCGTGATCTCCATCTTCTTCGCCAACCAGCACTACAAAACCCAAGAAGAGTACGTCTTCGCCATTGCCGAGGCCATGCGCCATGAATACGAAGCGATCGCAGCCGCTGGAGCAACGGTGCAGCTCGACTGTCCCGACCTCGCCATGGGTCGTCACTCGGCATATGCGTCGCTCTCCCTCGAGGAGTTCCGCAAGACCATTGCGTTGAACATCGAGGCGCTCAACCACGCCGTTCGGAACATCCCGGAGGAACAGCTGCGCATGCACCTGTGTTGGGGCAACTATCCCGGACCCCACAACCACGATGTCCCGATCACGGACATCATCGACATCGTATGGAAGGCCAAGCCGCCCACGGTGCTCTTCGAAGGCGCCAACCCGCGGCACGCCCATGAGTGGCACGTGCTGAAAGAAATCGGCGTGCCGAAGAACAAAACCATCTGCCCTGGTGTGATCGAACCGCAGTCAAACTACATCAGGCACCCCGAACTCATCGCACAACGTCTCGTGCAGTGGGGCGAGGTCGTCGACCCCGAGCGTCTCATGGCAGGTGTGGATTGCGGATTCTCCGTGCACGTCGGCATCAAGAACATCGATCCCGACGTCGTATTTTCCAAGCTCGCCTCGCTCGCCGAAGGATGCGAGCGCGCCGGAGCGCGGCTCTTCCGCTAGTCGTCACCCCGCGCACGGTCGGATCCGCGTCAAACGCTGCGGAGAAACGAAGACCCTGGCCCACCGAAGTGGAACCAGGGTCCTCGTCGCGCGACGTTATCGTCGCGTGCAATGCAGCGGGTCAAGCGACCCGAGGATGTGCCGTTAGGCGTTGTCCTTGGGCTGGTACAACATGCCGATGAACCATCCGTAGATCAAGTGCCAGATGAGGATGCCCGCCGGGAGCTTCCATCCATCGGGACCCTCGAAGAGGAACAGGCCGTAGCCCTGCTCCGCCACGTAGGCGTATGGCACCAGAAGTCCTGCACTGATGATGGTCATGATGACGCCGTAGACCAGACCCTTGGCGACGTGCCCCTTCACCGGAATTGCGTGGTGGGCGAAGATGCCAAAGAGCATCGCAAAGACGATGCCGTTGACGAAGTGCAGCGCCTGACCCGAGAAGAACAGCCAGCCGGCATTGGTGCCCGCAATGGTGAAGTCCGGGTTGAAGTAGCTGCCCCAGCTCGGGCCGTTGATACCCAGCGCAAGCGCGCCGTTGTACATTGGCCACGGCAAGGTCGGAAGACCGACTGCCGGGAAGACGTACCCGAAGTACGTACCGAGTTGGGTTGCAATCACACCGATGACGGCGAGACCGCCGACCGGATGTGCAGCAACCCAGTTGTGCCAGCGCTGTGAGGCGCTTGGTGCAAGTGATGCCATGTGGTGTTACCCCTATGTGTGAGTTGATGAGACGCCGAGTGGCGCCTCACTCACGACAGTAACCGCTATGTCGCCGCAACGTGATGATTGTCACACAATTGACATACAGTGCAACCGGCGAACACGGACGCACGAATCCCTTGTCCGGCATGGGTTCAGCGGGGTGGCGGTTGGTAGTCGATGTTGCGATCCACGTTCATGTACACGTCGATACCGATCGGATCGGTTTGTTCTTCCACCAAGTGGCCCAGGATCCCCGCACAACGCGCCAAGAGTGCAACACCTCGCAGCACGCCCATCGGCAACGCAAGGTCGGCAAGAACGGCGCCACACACCCCCGCCCCATTGAGCGGCAAGGCTTTGCCAAGCACCGTGGGAGCCACGCGTCCGAGTGCCTCGAACAATGCCAGATGCGGGCCGTACGTGCCATGCTGCCGCGCCAGGGAGAAGAGAACGGGCGTACGGGGATCCTGCACCTTGTGCACCGGGTGACCCAATCCGGGCACGAACTTGCCCTCGGCCTTGCGCGTCGCCATGACCGTGGTTGCGAGAGCATCCCATTCGGGCTCCGTCGTCGGTAAACCCGCACCATCCTGCGGAAGCGCCGACGACAACGGAACACCAAGGTGGGTGTGCAACGTTGCCGACAGAAAATTCGCACAATCTTCGGTCACCCCGAGAAACCGTGATCCTCCACCCAGAAGGCCGGCCGCCAATGCGCCCTGGAGTGAATCCGGAGCACTCGTGTACGTGAGACGCGCGGCAATCGCGGTGGGTGTGAAACCGTGATCTGCCAACGCGGTGAGCACGGCTTCGAACATCACCAACTCCGATTTGGTTGGTCGCCGCTTGGTGATCAACCAGAACGCAAGCTCTCCGAACGACGTCTTGCCGAGCAGTTCGCCGGCCAGATCGTGTCCGAGCAGGTGATCGAATCGGCGTTGGAGGTGCCGAGACCGGTGCGGTAGGTGTCCTTCGTCATGACGGGCCTTTCAGTTCGACGGGTTCGCCAGCCACTCGCGAATCTCGTCGTTGTGTTCGCCGAGTTTCGGTGGTGGAAGGTCGTATCGGATCGTGGCGTCGCTGAAATCGATCGGGTTTCGGATGAGGTCCACGGCGCGATCCCCGTCCCCCACGGTGACGCGTGGCGCGAGCCCGAGTTTCTCCGCCAACTCCACACCGTCACCGATCGAATTGATCGGTCCGCATGGCACTCCAACTTTGTTGAGAGCCACGAACAGGTCGTCGGCATTCCATTGACGAAGTTTTTCCAGCAGGTGCGGGCGCAACTGTTCACGATTCTTGGTCCGGTCGGCGTTGATCGTGAAGCGTGGGTCATCCGCCAGATGCTCGATGCCGAGCACCTCGCAGAGGGACCGGAATTGTTTGTCGTTTCCGGCGGCAATGATGAGGTCCTTGTCCTTCGTCGGCATCGCCTCGTAGGGAAACAGCGACGGGTGGGCGTTACCCATGCGGAAGGGCACCACCCCGGCGGCCGAATACGCACCCGTCTGGTTCACGAGGCCCGACATCGCAGACGAGAGAAGATTGACCTCCACGTGTTGCCCTCGACCGGTCGATTGCCGCTGGTTGAGTGCAGCCAAGATACCGATGGTGCCGTGCAACCCGGTCATGACGTCAAAGACCGAAATGCCTGCCCGAAACGGCGGCCCATCGGGTTCCCCCGTCAGACTCATCAGTCCGGAGACCGCTTGCACGACGAGGTCGTATCCGGGAAGCCAGGCGCCTTCCTTGGTTCCAAAGCCGCTGATGGACAAATAGATGAGTCGGGGATTCACCTTGGACAACGACTCGTAGTCGAGTCCGAATTTCTTCATGCCACCGGGTTTCATGTTCTCGAGTGCAATATCGGCGCGGCGGGCCAGCTCCACCGCCAGCGCACGGTCCTCGGGCTTGCCGTAGTCGAGGACGATCGAACGCTTGTTCCGATTGATGGACATGTAATACGTGGCAACACCGTCCTTCACCGGCGGTACCCACGTTCGCGTGTCGTCTCCACCGGGACCCTCCACCTTGATCACCGTCGCTCCCATGTCGGCCAGCAGCATCGAGCAGTACGGCCCCGCAAGCACGCGTGAGTAATCGGCAACGATCAGTCCGTCCAAGGGACGGCGGTCGGTGGACATGTTGGCTCCCATCATTCCTGCGCTCGGCCGAGTTTCGCGCGAAATCGCGCGACGGTTGGTACTAGCGGTAGGTGTTGTTGCTGGTGTGGTCGCCGGCGAGCCAACGCTTGAGTGTTTCGTGGGCGTCCTTGCGACGATCAGCGTTGATCTTGTCCGCACCCGGCGCATCCGCCGTGAACTCCAAGAGCATTCCGTTGGGATCCTCGGTGTAGAGCGAACGGCAATAACCGTGCTCCAATACGTAGGTGCCATCCGGTTTCCAGTTGGCGGCTTGCAGACGCTGGAAGATGTCGTCCTGCGCCTCCTTCGTGACGTTCAACGCAATGTGTCGGAACGGCGACGGTGTGAGGGGTGGGTCGAACTGATCCTGGTCTTCCTTCTTGGCGAACTGGAAGAAGGCCAGCGCACTGCCATCGGGCATTCCGAAGAAACAATGGCAATACACCCGCAGGGCTCCGAAGAGCTCGTCGGTTTCGGACCACGTGGCGACCAAGGGAAGTCCCACGAGATCCTCGTAGAACTTCCGCGTGGCTTCGAGATCCTTCGACAGATACGCGGTGTGGTGCAGACGCACCGGTGCTTGGGTTGACACGTGGAGACTCCTTCTTTTGGGGTATGGCTAGGAAAATGCTTCGGCGGCGTGGCGCCACCAACTCTCATTCAACCACTTCCGACGACCGTCCAAGCAAGCCAAGCCGCTCCCAGGCTGAGACCCACCGACGAAACGACGTACAGGACCGCCGGTATCACCCTGCCATCACGCAAGAGTGACAGGGTCTCCCAGCCGAAGGTCGAGAACGTGGTGTATCCGCCAAGGAGACCCACGGTCAACCCAACCGACAGCGCGGGGTCGAGTCGACCCGTACCCGACCACGACGCCAGCAGCGAAAGCAAGAACGTTCCGCTGACGTTGATTCCGAGCGTGGCGTAGGGAAATTCGTACGTCGACGCCGAACGTGCGATGCCGGTTCCTCCACCCGTCACGAGCAGACCGAGCCGGTAGCGAAGCACCACCCCGACGGCACCGAAAAACGCGACGAACAACGTGGTCACACCCACCTACCGCCAGTCAGGTGCCACGCAGACTGCAACCGAGTTTCTCCCCGGCCGAGATTGCAGCGGTGCGAGCCGTGGAGACCTCCGCGTCGGTGAGCGTGCGATCCGACGCCCGCAGACGTACCCGGTACGCCAGACTTCGGGTCTGGTCGGTCGGCGCTTTGCGGAACACGTCGAACAGCGTCACGTCTTCGCCGAGCGTACCGACCGCTTGCCGAAGCGCACGGTGGAGCGCTGCTGCAGTCACGTTCGCCGGCACCGAAAACGCGATGTCGAAATCACTCGACGGAAACCGACTGACCGGTTTGGCGATGGACACCTTCGGTTCTTCGCCCAGCAGTATCGACGCATCGACTTCCAAACATGCAACACGTTCGTCGATGCCGTATCGCGCCAACACGGTGCGATCGACCTCCCCCACGTAGCCCACTATCTGCTTGCCCCGTGCCAACGTTGCGCTCCGCGTGGGGTGGTACCCGGTCGGAACCCGCGACTGGTCCACCTGCGCCCCCACCCCGAACACAGCCGTGATCTCCGACCACCAACCAACCGCCGCGGACGCGTCGACTCCCACGGCCATGATGCACAACCGCTCGGTCTCGTCCGGCAGGTCGTGCACCATGTCACTACCAGAAGGTGATGTACCGCCGGACTTGGCTCGAGCGCGGTACACATGTCCGAGTTCGTAGAGCGCGATGCCGTTCGCCCGATGCGACACGTTGTATGCGACTGCCTTCAGCAGTCCGGGACGCAACGAGGTGCGCAGGAGGCTCTCTTCCACGACGAGCGGATTCTCCAACTCGAGTGCGGCGGACTCCAAGACCACTCCGGCACGCTCATGATCACCCGGTGCCAGGAAGGGACTCGGCATGGCTTCGCTGGCGCCGAGCGACAACACCACGTCGCGTAGTGCGCGGCGACGCTGTTGGAGTGGTGACAATCCACCCGGCTGCGTGGACTGCGACACCCGTTTCCCGAGCGTCTCGTAGCCAACGTGTCGTGCCACCTCCTCCACGAGATCGACCTCGTCGACGCAGTCAGGACGCCAGGACGGCACCTTCACGCTGAAGCCAGGACCGCTCTCCACGGCCGAGCCCTTCCTTGCCACAATCTTCTTCGGCGTGCACACGAATCCGATGCGCGTCAGCAACGAGGAAACATCCTTGGCACCAAGCGACGTGCCGAGCACGCGGTTTACCTGTGCGACCCGCAACGAGACGGTAGCGGGCTTGGGCAGGTGACGAGTTCGTGCATCTGTTGCACCTGCATGTACCACCAACTTCGGGCACGACTCGCGAAGCAACGCCGCAAATCGAGAGACGCAATAATCGACCCCAAGCGGATCGACGCCCCGTTCGAACCGTGCAGAGGCTTCAGTGCGCAGCGCGAGGCGCTGGCTCGTGAGCCGCACTCCGTTCGGTTCGAACCATGCGGTTTCGAGTGCAATCTCGGTGGTGGTGTCGCTGATTTCCGTGGCTGCCCCGCCCATCACCCCGGCGATACCGATGGCACGGTCGTCGCCATCGCAGATGAGCAGATCCTTCGGGTCGAGCGTGCGCACCACCCCGTCCAGCGTGGTGAGCGTCTCCCCCGCAGTGGCCAAACGGATCCGGAATCCCGACGCAACCTTTTCGGCGTCGTAGGCGTGGTTCGGCTGGTTGCACTCGAGCATCACCAGGTTGGACGCATCCACCACGTTGTTGATCGGCCGCATACCGGCCGCGAGAACACGACGAGCAAGGTGGTCGGGCGACGGGCCAACGGTGATACCGCTCATCACCGTGACGTTGAATCGTGTACACGCTTCTTTTGCGACGATGTCCACTGGTACGCGACGCGCTGGACCCTTTTTGTTCGCGTCGCCCTTCGGCGGAAGGAACTTCACGCCCAACTTGGCTCCAACGTCGCGTGCAACCCCGAGGTGTCCGGTGGCATCCGGACGGTTGCGGGTGATGTCGAGGTCGTACACCACGTCGCGCTTCACACCGAGTGCGTCGAAAACGTTGCGGCCGAGCGTCGCGCCTTCGGGCAGGATCATGATGCCCGCGGCGTCGCTCGACAGTCCGAGTTCGGCAGCAGAACAAAGCATCCCCTCGGAATCGATGCCAAGGATTCCGCGACGAAGGATCTCGCGACCATCGGGCATCTTCGTTCCGAGCGTCGCCAATGGAACGAGGTCGCCTGGTGTCATGTTGAACGCCCCGCACCAAACATGGTGCTCGACGCCGTCACCGGCATCCACCCACACTCGATGTACTTTGGCGGCGTCTGGGTGACGCTCGCTGCGCAACACCCGTGCCACCACCACGCCGGCCACGGGTGTGCCAATCACCTCCGCCGATTCCACCTGCATGCCGAGGGCCGTCATGACGTCGCCCAGTTGGTCGTCATTCAATCGCCTCAGGTCGCAGTACTCCGCCAACCAGGATTGAAGAATGCGCATGGCTACACCACCTCGCGAGGCATCAGAACTGCCTCATGAATCGCAGATCGTTGGCATACATGTCGCGCAGATCGGCAACGTTGTGCCGCTCCTTGGCCATTCGATCGATACCGAACCCGAACGCAAATCCCGTATACACCTCGGGATCAACACCCCCCGCCTTGAGAACGTTGGGATGCACCATTCCGCAGCCACCGAGTTCAATCCATTTGCCGTTCGAGCTGCGAACGTCGAACTCCGCGCTCGGTTCCGTGAATGGAAAGTAGTTGGGTCGCAGACGACTGCTGAAGTCACTACCGAAGAACGCTTTCGTGAATGCTTCGATCGTGCCCGCCAAATGTGCGAAGGTGATGCCCTTGTCGATGACCAATCCCTCGATCTGGTGGAACACCGGCATGTGTGTGGCGTCCGGGGTGTCACGTCGAAACACCCGTCCGGGCATCACGGCATAAATCGGCAAGTCCCACTCCTGCATCACTCGGATTTGCACCGGCGACGTGTGGGTTCGCAGGAGCGTCGAGCCGGGCGAACCGTACTTCACGAACAGGGTGTCGAATCCGCTTCTCGCCGGATGATTCGGAGGCATGTTCAGTGCCGTGAAATTGTGGAAGTCGGTCTCCACCTCGGGGCCCTCGGCGACTTTGAAGCCCATTCCCACGAACACGTCTTCGAGCCGCTCCCACGCCTGCGTCACGATGTGGGCATGACCGCGCGAACGCCGTGCGAGATGCTCGGTTAGGTCCATCGCTTCGCCCGCGACTGCTGCACTGGCCGCCGCAACTTCCAGTCCGGTCAAGCGTTCTGCCACCAAGGCTTCCAGCGTCTGCAGCGCTCTCGTTGATCGCCCGTCCGGCGGCCTTTCGCGCTTCTACGTCGGTGATCGACCCCAACGAGGACTTCAGCCCACCAACACACTGCCCTTGCCCGGTATGTGCGTTGGCGATCCGTCGCAGAGCATCCACGTCGGGGCCGCTTCTACGTCGGTGCTCGCCTTCATGAGTGCTGCGGTGATCCGTTCCGCAAGATCACCTGACGCGGACATCACATCGAGATTACTTGAGTTTTCGTTGACCGGTGTCAACTCTCGAACGATGGCGATGCCCGTCTCGGCCGACGCGTTCTCCAGCGAACCGAGGTCGACGAGATTGGTGAACCCTGCGGCTGCCATGCGCTCCACCGCCTGGGCCGACCGGTTGCCGGACCGGCAATACACCACATACGGAATCGAGGGATCGAGTTCGGCGCTCGTGGCATCGAATGCCGGGTCTTGCACGTTGTAGAGCAGCGCTCCGTCAAGATGGCCCGCGGCAAACTCTTCAGGTGTGCGAACGTCGATGATTATCGCATCGCGAAAGACCGCAGCGTTTGCAGCTTCCGGGCTCGTATCAGCAGTAGAACATGCCAGTCCGCCGACCGAAAGCCTGCGAGGCCAATACCAGCATCGCGCACGACGGACAGTCCGATCATGATTGACCGCCCCCAGCGAATCCCAATCGGACACGCCACGCCAGTTCCGCCGATGCCGCAGTATCCGTTCGGGTTCTTTCCGAGATACTGCTGGTGGTAGTCCTCGGCGTAGAAGTACTCCCCAATGGCGCGATCTCGGTGGTGATGGAACCGTAACCAGCCGCGGTCAATTCCTTTGGAATACATCGCGCGATGCTTCGGCGGCCAGTCGCTGGGCATCGTTGGCGAAGTAGATCGCACTGCGATACTGCGTGCCGATGTCGTTGCCCTGGCGGTTGCCTTGCGTCGGGTCATGGTTCTCCCAGAACACCCGCAACATGTTGTCGAGCGTCGTTCGGCTGGAGTCGAACACCACCATCACCACTTCGGTGTGCCCCGTACGACCGCTGCACACTTCCTTGTAGGTGGGGTTCGTCGTATGCCCGCCTGCGTATCCAACCGAGGTGGTGACCCTCCCGGGTGCTCTGCCAAAAACTTCCGCTCCGCACCCCAGAAACAGCCCATTCCCACCACGAGCGTTTCATTACCAGCGGGAAACGGCCCCATGATGGGAGCACCGTTCACAAAGTGGGTTGTGGATGAGTTGACGGGAACATCCGATCGGAACATCACGTTCGCCTCCGTGAAATTTCGTAGTTGATGATTGTTGCGGCCATCGCCACGTTCAGGCTCTCCGCGCGCCCCGAATGATCGATGCGGATCCACCCGTCGACATCGGATTTGCTGGCCTCGCCCACGCCATGGGCTTCGCTTCCCAGCACCACGCACACCGCACCATCAAGGTCCGCGTCATGAAGCGACGATGACCCCGACTGTTCGTGCGAGGATGTGGCCAGAATTCGGTACCCCAGTGCCTTCACTTCACTCAACGTACTGCCCTCCACCACCGGGCGTGAAACAGCGCACCCGACGAAGCGCGTACCACCTTCGGATTGAAGGCGTCGACGCAGCCCGAACCGAGCACGACACCTGCCGCACCCATGGCTTCGGCGCTGCGCAGGATGGTGCCGAGATTGCCGGGATCACTCACGGCATCGAGGAAAAGAATCCACGGCGCAAACGATGGGGCCACGGCCGGCGCAGCCGCACCGGAGCCGCTGCGGGCCCCTGCGACGTCGAGTTCGAGTCGCGCAAGCGAGGCGGTTCGACGCGACACCAGCGCCATGTTGGGCTGTGGTGACTCGGTGGACGCCACTCGCTCGAGCACACCCTCCCCGAGCACGAAGTCGTCGGCGTCGCACCCGGAGACCGGAGCAGCATCGGCGCTGTGGAATTGGGCGAGAATGTCCCAGCCGCCGCGCAGAGCTTCGGAGATGAGAACCGCCCCCTCAACGACGAACAGCCCCTCTTCAATACGAGCGGACCGACGCGCAAGCAAGCGCCTCAGTTGTTGAACGCGCTGGTGTGAAAACCCCAGCGTCTCGTTCAGGCGAGCGCCGCCTTGGCGGTGTCGACGAGCTTCTTGAACGTGTCGGCATCACTCACGGCGATGTCGGCGAGCACCTTGCGGTCGACTTCGACACCGGCCTTGTTCAAACCGTCGATGAAGCGACTGTAAGACATGTCGTGCAGGCGGCAACCGGCGTTGATGCGCTGGATCCACAAACTCCGGAACTCACCCTTCTTGGCACGACGGTCGCGGAATGCGTACTGACCCGCATGCAGAACTGCCTCGTTGGCGGCGCGGAACGTACGGCTGCGATCGCCGAAGTACCCCCTTCGCCTTCTTCATGATTGCCTTGTGCTTCTTCTTGGCGTGTACGCCGCGCTTGACGCGTGCCATGGTGTGTGCTCCTTATCCTCGGTGGCTTGTCGTTACTGGGTGGTTACGTGATGTCGTCGTTGAAAATTGATCTCTAACGCTCGCACAGCAAACGCTTGATCTTGCGGGCATCGCCGGAGTGCACGTCGACGGTGCCGTCGAGACGGCGGGTACGAGTGGACGGCTTGGCTTCGAACAAGTGCTGGCGCATCGCCTGCTGACGGCGCAATTTGCCCTTCCCGGTCTTGCGAAAGCGCTTCTTGGCGGTCTTGGATGTCTTCATTTTCGGCATTGCTGTCTCCTGTCGTTGGATTCGTTATGCGGATTTCGTTGAGTTCGAACTCGTGGCGGTAGGGGTTGGCTTCTTTGCGTTGGCTGCGGCCTTCTTGTCCGGCGAGAGCACCATCGTCATGCTGCGACCATCGAGGCGAGGTTCGGTATCGACCCGAGCGATCGGACCCAATTGCTCCAATACCTCGTCGAGCACCTTCTTCCCCAGTTCGGGATGGGCCATTTCTCGACCTCGGAATTGAAGCGACACCTTCACCTTGTGTCCCTCTTCGAGGAACTCGAGCATGTGTCGAACCTTGGTATCGAAGTCACCCTTTCCGATCTTGGGTCGGAACTTCACTTCTTTCGTCGTGATTTGGATGGTCTTCTTGCGGGATTCCTTTACGCGCTGTGCTTCTTCGTAACGGAACTTGCCGTAGTCCATGATTCGACACACCGGCGGATCGGCCTGAGCCGCGACCTCGACCAGGTCGAGTTCTGCGGCACGCGCTCTGGCGAGTGCGTCTTCGGTGGGCACGATTCCGACTTGCGAACCATCCGCGTCGACGAGACGAACTCTGGGAACCCGGATTCGCTCATTGAACCGCGGCTCATTGCTCGGCGGTGCTATGACTGGTCACTGCTGTTCAAGCGGCTGTGCCTCCTATAGAGATGGGATACGAAGGATCTCCGACCTGACCGACGCAGGTGCGAGGAGGGACGAGACGCGGCGCGTCGCACCGCTGGCGCTCGACCCGCACTCACTCACCAACCGTCGTTCGAGTCGAACATCCGTTGGAATGTCGTGGCGAGGTGGACTGGCAACCGAAGTTGCCGATCACTTTGCCGTGGCATCGACCGCCGGAGCAGTGCGACGCCTCCAATAGCGTAGCGGCGATGACGAGCGACGACTCCACCAGCCCCCGCGGCGCCGTACCCGACGATGCCACGGCCCTGTCCGACGCTCAGGACGCGCTCGAGGCCGCACGCCAGCGCATCGCAGAAGCACCCGCCCAGGTGGTGGTCGTGAACCATCTCATGGGCTTCTACGAACTGGCCGCCATCCACCTGTCGTCGGTTCCCCCGAAACTGGATGATGCTTCGCTCGCCATCGACGCACTCGCAGCTCTCGTGGAAAAACTGGGTGATCGTCTCGGCGAAGACATCAGCACCATGCGAGATGCATTGAGCAACATTCAGATGGTGTACGTGCAGATGAAGTCGAAGGCCTAATCCTCGTCGTCGTCCGCTTCGGCGGAGTCGGCCTCCGCTAGCGCTGCATCGAGTTCTTTCAGGGCGGAGTTGTCGGCGGAGATTCCTCGATTGTGCGCGAGCTCGTCGATTTCGCGTAGTGGCTTGTTGACCGACGTGAAGACGCGGCCGGTGGTAACGGCTTTCAGCTTCTTCTGCATGGCCTCGAAGTGGCGCGCGATGTCCTTCAGGTTCTTCACGTAGCTACCCCACGCCTTACCAAAATTGGTGAGCAATCGAAGTACCTCGTTGGCGTTCTGCTCCATGGCGAAGCTGGCGGTCGCCTGACGCACCACGCCAGGAACGCGTACAACGTGAGTGGCGAACACAAACGACCCGTTTGGCAACCGCGTCGTCGATGAGGGTGGGTTTGTGCTGCTGATGGGCTGGGAGCACGCCTGCCCGAAACAAGATAGTAGAAGACAACTGA
>JAYQSR010000015.1:0-88045 GCA_038146945.1 Ilumatobacteraceae bacterium | reverse complement strand
GGGGAAAGAAATACGTCGCGTCGGCCACGGACCTGGATCGCGACGAATTGCACGATCTCACCGCCGCCGTCACCAAAGTGAAGTCGATGGCCAAGGCCAAGTTCGACGAAACCGTCGACGTGGCGATTCGCCTGGGACTCGATACCAAGAAGAGCGACCAGACCATTCGTGGAACCGTCTCCATGCCCTCGGGAACGGGTAAGTCGGTTCGAGTTGCGGTGTTCGCTCAAGGTGACAACGCCAAACTGGCGCGTGATGCCGGCGCAGATGTGGTTGGTGCGGACGATCTGGCTGCCGACATCGAGAAGGGCAACATGAACTTCGACATCATCATCGCCACCCCTGATCTGATGCCGATGGTCGGAAAGCTCGGTCGTGCATTGGGACCCCGTGGTTTGATGCCCAACCCCAAAACCGGAACCGTTACCACCGACGTGGCTCGCGCAGTGAGCGAATTCAAAGGTGGAAAAGTGGAGTACCGCACCGATCGTTACGGCAACGTGCACGTTCCGGTGGGGAAGGCCAGCTTCGAAGTTCCGGCGCTCGTGGCCAACGTGAAAGCCGTGCTCGATGAACTGGTTCGCGCCAAGCCGTCGGCCGCCAAGGGTCGGTATTTGAAGCGCATCACGTTGTCGTCGACGATGAGCCCGGGCGTTCGCATCGACCCAGCCGTGGTCGAATCGGCGTAACCGCATCGCCGGCTGGGTCGACTCAGTCCCACCCGTGGTCGAATCGGCATAGCCCGAAGCGGGGTAGCAAACCGGCGAGTTTCGCCGATAGCGTCGCCAACGCAATACCAACCAAAGAAATGTGGTTCACCCACCCGGGTGAGTAATCGGGGTAACCCAGCCACACGAGGAAGGAACTCACATGTCAACAGCACGCCGAAAAGGCAGCCGTCGTCGCCGAAGTTCGCGAAAAGTTCGCCGCTTCGAATTCCGTCATCGTCTCTGAATACCGCGGCTTGACCGTGGGAGCACTCGCCACGTTGCGTCGCACGTTGCGACCGCTGGGCGCCGAGTACAAGGTGTACAAGAACACGTTGGTGAAGATTGCCGCTCGCGACGGCGAGATGGCCGCGGTGGAGGACATGGTTGGTGGACCGGTTGCCATCACGTTCGTTTCCGGTGAAGTGTCGGCAGTGGCAAAGGCCTTGCGCGACTTTGCCAAGGAAAACAAGGAACTCAAACTCACCGGTGCAGTCGTCGACGGCAAGGCCGTGGACGCCAAGGGATTGAAGGCGCTCGCCGATCTGCCGTCGCGCGACGTCATGCTCGCCAAGTTGGCCGGTTTGCTCAAGGCGCCGATGTCGAACACCGCGTACATGCTCTCTGCGCTGCCGCGCAAGGCCGCGTACGGCTTGAAGGCGCTGGTCGAACAAAGGAAGCGGCGTAACGCACTGCCTCAGGGCGGGCACGTAACGCACTCCACACGGATCGAATACACGTAATCACCACAGGTAACCAAGAAAGAAAGAGGAAATACACA
Source organism: Ilumatobacteraceae bacterium (assembly GCA_038146945.1). Classification (GTDB taxonomy): domain Bacteria; phylum Actinomycetota; class Acidimicrobiia; order Acidimicrobiales; family Ilumatobacteraceae; genus F1-60-MAGs027. The sequence continues at coordinate 86,557 of JAYQSR010000015.1, read as the reverse complement.
TGTCACTCACCAAGGACCAGATCCTGGACGGGATCGCAGCACTCACCGTGTTGGAACTGAAGGAACTGCTCGACGCGTTCGAGGAGAAGTTCGGCGTGACCGCCGCCGCTCCCGTCGCCGTTGCCGCCGCCGGTGGTGCCGGAGCAGCCCCCGCAGCCGCTGCCGAGGACAAGGACGAATTCTCCGTCGTCTTGAAGGACAAGGGCGGCCAGCCGATTCAGGTCATCAAGGTCGTTCGCGAACTGACCAACCTCGGCTTGAAGGAAGCCAAGGAGCTCGTCGATGGTGCACCAAAGCCCATCCTCGAGAAGGTGAGCAAGGACGACGCCAACAAGGCAAAGGCCAAGTTGGAAGAAGTCGGCGCCACCGTCGAACTGGCCTAATTCGCCGGATCGGGGTCCCACCCCGCCACCGGACAGTGATGTTCGGGTGGAAAGTGGGACGTCCGTCGGTAGCGTGGCGAGTCGCCGTGCGACGCCCCCGCCAAACCTCTCCACAGAGGCTCGGCGGTCGCGCATTGGCGACCCGCCCACACCACCTCGTCGCAATTCGTTAGTCCCCGAAAGTCAACCCGTTAGCAAGTAGGAGTCGTATCTCGTGCCGTCTCGCGCCGCCGCACGCGAACGTTATACGTTCGCGTCACTCGAAGAAGTTCTGGAAATGCCCGACCTGTTGGCGGTACAAAAAGACAGCTTCGAGTGGTTCATGCGCGACGGTTTGCGCGACGTGTTCTCCGACATCTCACCGATCAAAACCACCGACGGCAGCCTGCAACTCGAATTGGAGTTCGACCCCGACGATCGTGAATTGACACCGGGACCGAAGTTCACCGAAACCGAATGTCGTATCAAGCACCACACGTACGCGGTATCGCGATTCGTGAAGGCACGTTTCTCCAACCGCGACACGGGTGAAATCAAGGAACAGGTCGTCTACATCGGCGAGTTCCCGAAGATGACCGAACGTGGCACATTCCTCGTGAACGGCATCGAGAAGGTCATCGTGTCGCAGCTGGTGCGTTCGCCCGGTGTGATCTTCGAGGCGGGAGAGCGATACCGCCTCCGCAACCTGGCCAAGCACCAATTGGTGAAGGGCACCATCCATCCGCAACGCGGTGAGTGGCTGGAGTTCGACGTCGAGCACAAGCCGGGCAAGAACCCGACGGCCGGAGCGCGAATCGCACGCAAGCGTCGTCTCAGCATCTTCCTCATCCTTCGCGCACTCGGATACGACGAACAGAACGCCCCGGGATTCCTCGAGCGTTTCGTCAAGTACTTCGACTTCCTGGAAGAGCAGTGGTTGCGCGAAAAGCACATCGCACCGAGCCGCGACGAGGCAATGGTGGAAATCATGCGCCGTACGCGCCCGAGCGAACCCGCAACGGTCGACACCGCCCGCATCAATTTCGAGGGCGCATTCTTCGAATCACGTCGTTACGACACCTCGCGCGTGGGTCGCTACAAGCTCAACCGCAAGATCGGTCCGGAGGTCCGCAAGCTCGCCGACCTGTTCGGCTTGAAGGTCGGCAACGAACTCGGCCAAATCGACGTTCCGAGCGACTCACAAACGGTACTGACCCGCAGCGAAGTACTCGCCACCATCACCTACCTGTTGCACCTCGTGAAGCAGGAGCCGGGCTACCGTCTCGACGACCAAGACCACTTCGCCAACCGTCGCGTGCGTCCGGTGGGCGAATTGATTCAAAACCAGGTGCGAATCGGCCTGTCGCGCATGGAGCGCGTGGTTCGCGAGCGCATGAGTTCACAGGACCAGGACGGCATTTCGCCGCTGACGCTCATCAACGTGCGTCCGCTCGTGGGCGCCATCAAGGAATTCTTCAACTCCTCGCAGTTGTCGCAGTTCATGGACCAAACCAACGCGCTGTCGGGTCTCACCCACCGCCGTCGTTTGTCCGCACTGGGACCCGGCGGTTTGTCGCGTGAGCGCGCCGGCTTCGAGGTGCGCGACGTGCACTTCTCGCACTACGGCCGCATGTGTCCGATTGAGACGCCCGAAGGTCCGAACATCGGTCTGCAGGGCGCCCTTGCCACCTACGCCAAGATCAACCCGTTCGGCTTCATCGAAACGCCGTACCGCCGCGTGAAGAACGGTCGCGTCACCAACGAGGTGCGCTACATGGCCGCCGACGAAGAAGAGGAATACGTCATCGCCGAGGCCAACACCGCCCTCAACAAGGACGGCACCTTCGTCGACGAGCGTGTGCTCGTGCGTCGTTCGCCGCAGGCGGCAACGCTGGAAGACCTGAAGAAGATGCTCGAAGCCGAGTCGTTCTTCGGATCCACCACCGACCTGGCACTCGTCGCCCCCGAGCAAGTCGACTTCATCGACGTGTCACCACGACAAATCGTGTCGGTTGCAACGTCGCTCATTCCGTTCCTCGAACACGACGATGCCAACCGTGCCCTCATGGGTGCGAACATGCAGCGTCAGGCAGTGCCCCTCATCCGTGCCGAGGCGCCGTTCGTTGGCACCGGTGTGGAGGGTCGCGCCGCACGTGACGGAGCCGACTTGTTGTTGGCCAAGGACGATGGCGTGGTCGAAACCGTCACCGGCGATCGCATCGTGGTGCGTTACGAGAACCTGCCGAAGAAGGACCACGAGCACGTCCTCGTGAAGTTCCGCCGTTCGAACCAGGACACCACCATCAACCAGTTGCCGCGCGTGCGCGAGGGCAGAAGGTGAAGAAGGGCGATCTTCTCGCCGACGGTCCAAGCACCGACCAGGGTGAGTTGGCACTGGGCAAGAACCTGCTCGTGGCGCTCATGCCGTGGGAGGGCTACAACTACGAGGACGCCATCATCATCTCCGAGCGTCTCGTGAAGGAGGACGTGCTCACGTCGATCCACGTGAAGGAGCACGAGGTCGACTCACGTGACACGAAACTCGGACCGGAGGAAATCACCCGCGACATTCCGAACCTGTCGGAGGACATCGTCGCCGACCTGGACGACAAGGGAATCATTCGTGTCGGTGCCGATGTGGCGCCCGGCGACGTGCTCGTCGGCAAGGTCAGCCCGAAGGGCGAAACCGAACTCACCCCGGAAGAGCGCCTCCTGCGCGCCATCTTCGGTGAAAAGGCCCGCGAAGTACGCAACACCAGCCTGAACGTGCCGCACGGCGAAACGGGCAAGGTCATCAATATCGAGGTGTTGCAGCGCGTGAAGGACGACGGCTCCGACGGCGACGAGTTGCCACCGGGCGTCAACGAACTGGTGCGCGTGTACGTGGCGCAGAAGCGCAAGATCAGCGTCGGCGACAAACTCGCGGGTCGTCACGGCAACAAGGGCGTCATCTCCAAGATCCTCCCCGTCGAAGACATGCCGTACCTGGACGATGGCACTCCGGTGGACATCATCTTGAACCCGCTCGGCGTACCGAGCCGAATGAACATCGGCCAGGTGCTGGAAGCACATCTCGGCTACGGCGCGCGTTGGGGTTGGGTCAATCCCGCCACCGGCAAGGCCGTGGGCGATGCTCCACAACGTGGCACGGAAACCAAGACTCGCACCGTGACCAAGCCGTCGGTGTACGTGGCCACACCGGTGTTCGACGGTGCACGTTGGGACGAAACGTCGCCGACCTATGAACACCCCACCATCCAGGAGGTGCTCGGTTCGGTGAACCCCGAGAGTGTCGATGGACAACGTCTGGTCGGCACCGACGGCAAGGTGCGTCTGCGCAACGGTCGAACGGGGGAGTACTACGACAGCCCCGTCACCGTCGGCTACATGTACATGCTGAAGTTGCACCACTTGGTGGACGACAAGATCCACGCCCGTTCGACCGGTCCGTACTCGATGATCACCCAGCAGCCGCTCGGTGGTAAGGCGCAGTTCGGTGGTCAGCGCTTCGGTGAGATGGAAGTGTGGGCGCTCGAGGCCTACGGTGCGGCCTACTGCTTGCAGGAAATCCTCACGCTGAAGAGCGACGACGTGTTCGGTCGCGTGCACGTGTACGAAGCCATCGTGAAGGGATCCAACCTGCCGGAGCCCGGCGTGCCGGAGAGCTTCAAGGTGCTCATGAAGGAAATGAAGGCGTTGTGTCTCGACGTCGAGGTGTTGCGCGAAGACGGTCGACCGGTGGAACTTGCCGACCTCGACGACGACATCTACAAGACCCAAAAAGAACTTGGTATCAACCTCACCCGCCCCGAGCGCGGTTCTGACGCCGACGATCGTCTGCGCCAGAACACGTTCTAACGAGAAGGATCACGACGACAATGACCGACACCGCAGCACCAGCAGTAGTTCCGGCGACGGAAGTCAACGACTTCCGTCAGATGCGCATTGGTTTGGCCACGGCCGACGACATTCGCTCATGGTCGTTCGGCGAGGTGAAGAAGCCCGAGACCATCAACTACCGCACGTTGCGACCCGAGCGCGACGGGTTGTTCTGCGAGAAGATCTTCGGTCCAACCCGCGACTTCGAGTGTGCGTGCGGCAAGTACAAGCGCGTCAAGTTCAAGGGAATCATCTGCGACAAGTGCGGTGTGGAAGTCACCCGTTCGCGCGTGCGACGCGACCGCATGGGCCACATCGAGTTGGCGGCGCCGGTCGTGCACATCTGGTACCTGAAGGGCACCCGGTCATGGTTGGCCTATCTGCTCAGCGGTCTGGAGCCACGCGACGAAATGAAGGCCAAGCAGTTGGAGAAGGTCATCTACCTTTCCGCCTGGCTTGTCAGTTCGGTGAAGACCGATGAGTTGCACGAGATGTTGCCCGAGTTGGAGAAGGAATACCTCGAGGACAAGGCGGAAATCGCCAAGCGTCGCGATGCCTTCGTGAAGCAGCGTCAAAAGGATGCCGAAGCCGAACTCGCACAGCTTGCGGCCGACGGCGCCAAGGACACCGAAATCAAGAATCGTCAGAAGCAAATCGAGAAGGATCTCGAGTCGTTGGTGAAGACCAGCAACGACGAGATCGACTTGCTCGATCGCGCATGGACCACGCTCGGTGATCTGTACCCGCGAATGATCATCGACGATGAGAACCTCTGGCGCGAACTCGTCGATCGTTACTCGGACTACTTCAACGGTGGTACCGGTGCCGAAGCAATCAAGGCGCTCATCGACACCCTGGACTTCCACCAGGACGAGATCGATCTGCGTGATGCCATCGCCAACGGATACAAGGGCAAGCCATTGTCGGCACAGCGCAAGACCAAGGCCATCAAGCGACTGAAGATCGTCGCATCCTTCAACAAGCGCGACGACAACGGCCGGTTGGTCAACGATCCGAAGGCGATGATCCTCGACGCCATCCCGGTGATTCCACCGGACTTGCGCCCGATGGTGCAGCTCGATGGTGGTCGTTTCGCCACCAGCGACCTGAACGACCTCTACCGCCGTCTCATCAACCGCAACAACCGCCTCCAGCGTTTGTTGGAGTTGGCAACGCCGGAGATCATTCTCAACAACGAGCGCCGCATGCTGCAGGAAGCTGCCGATGCGTTGTTCGACAACGGCCGTCGCGGCCGCCCGGTGACCGGCGCAGGCAACCGCCCGCTCAAGTCGTTGTCCGACATGTTGAAGGGTAAGCAGGGTCGCTTCCGCCAGAACCTGCTCGGCAAGCGCGTCGACTACTCCGGCCGTTCGGTAATCGTTGCCGGCCCGACGCTGCGTTTGCACCAGTGCGGTCTGCCCAAGTTGATGGCGCTGGAGTTGTTCAAACCATTCGTCATGCGCAAGCTCGACGATCGTGGTTTGGCACAAAACATCAAGAGCGCAAAGCGCATGGTCGAGCGTCGTCACCCACTCGTCTGGGACGTGCTCGAAGAAGTCATCAAAGAGCACCCCGTGTTGCTCAACCGCGCGCCAACCCTGCACCGTCTCGGTATCCAAGCATTCGAGCCACAGTTGGTGGAAGGTAAGGCCATCCACCTCCACCCGTTGGTGTGCACCGCGTTCAATGCCGACTTCGACGGCGACCAGATGGCCGTTCACTTGCCGTTGTCGGTGGAGGCACAAGCCGAAGCCCGCGTGCTCATGCTGTCGGCCAACAACCTGTTGTCACCGGCGTCGGGTCGCCCCATCGTGGCCCCGAACCAGGACCTCATCATCGGTGGCTACTACCTCACCCAGCAAATCGACGGTCGCGAGGGCGAAGGTCGCGCGTACCGCACGATGTCGGAGCTGTTCAATGCGCTCGATGGCAACATCGTGACGCTGCACTCGTCGATCGTCTGGTACGGCTCGACCGGTGAAGAAGCCGCTCACCACCACACCCGGTCGTCTCATCCTCGAAGAGGCGTTGCCCGAGGGCTACGTGGAACGCTTCGGACACGTCGACAAGGCGTTGGGCAAGGCCGCCCTGGCCGAGATCGTGGAGCGCCTGAGCGACCACTACCCGAAGTCGGTGGTCGCCGTGGCACTCGATCGCATCAAGTCGTTGTGCTACCGCTACGCAAGCAAGAGTGGTCTCACCTTCTCCATCGACGACATCAAGGCGCCGACGGACAAGGCCCAGATCCTCGAGGGTTACGAAGACAAGGCCGAGAAGGTGGAAACGCAGTTCCGCCGCGGAATCATCACCGACCAAGAGCGTCGTCAGCAGGAAGTGCGCATCTGGTCGGATGCCACCAACGAGGTCATGGGCGCGATGCAACAAGCGTTCAAGAGCGACAAGTTCAACCCCATCGACATGATGGTGGGCTCGGGCGCTCGAGGCAACATGACCCAGTTGCGTCAGATCGCCGGTATGCGTGGTCTCGTGGCCAACCCTCGCGGTGACATGATTCCGCGTCCGATCAAGAGCAATTTCCGCGAGGGTTTGGCGACCCTCGAGTACTTCATCGCCACCCCTGGTGCGCGCAAGGGTCTGGTCGACACCGCATTGCGCACCGCCGACTCGGGCTACCTCACCCGTCGTTTGCACGACGTGGCGCAGGAGCTGATCGTTCGCGAAGAAGACTGCGGAACCAGCCAGGGCATCTGGGTGGAGGACGTGCAGCCTGACACGTCGAGCAAGCGCAATTGGCTGGAGACGCGTCTCTTTGGTCGAACGCTGCACACCGACGTGAGCCTGGGCAACGGAACCGTATTGCCTCGTAACAGCATCGTGGGCGACCGCGAGTTGGCCATGCTGCGTGACGACGAGAAGATCAATCGCGTTCGCGTGCGCTCGGTGCTCACCTGCGAGTCGAAGAACGGTATCTGTGCCAAGTGCTACGGGCGTTCGCTCGCCACGGGCAACGAGATCGAACTCGGCGAGGCAGTCGGTGTGATCGCGGCGCAGTCGATCGGAGAGCCGGGAACCCAGCTCACGATGCGTACGTTCCACACCGGTGGTGTGGCGGGCAAGGACATCGCCGGTGGTCTGCCACGCGTCGTTGAATTGTTCGAGGCACGTCACCCCCGCGGCTCGGCCTTCCTGGCGCGCGCAACGGGTGTGGTGCGAATCGGCGAGGACGACAGCAAGGGCCTCCAGGTCAACGTCATCGACGACAGTGGCACCGAAGTCACCACCGTGTTGCCGATGGGCAGCAAATTGAAGGTGAAGGACGGCGACTCGGTCGTGGCCGGTCAGTTGCTGACCGATGGTCCGATCGATCCGAAGGAACTGTTGGAAATCAGCGGTATCCGCGACGCGCAGACCTACCTGGTGGACGAAGTGCAGCGTGTGTACCGCGACCAAGGCGTGGCCATTCACGACAAGCACATCGAGTTGATCCTGCGCCAGATGACCCGTCGTTACATCGTGCAGGATCCGGGCGACACGTCGTTCTTGCCTGGCGAACGCATCGATGCACGTCTCCTTCGCGAAGCCAACGAGCGTTTGGTCAAGGAAGGCAAGCGCACGGCCGAAGGCCGACCGGAGCTGATGGGCATCACCAAGGCGGCGATCTCCACGGATTCGTGGTTGTCGGCGGCGTCGTTCCAGGAAACCACGCGCGTGTTGACGGAGGCGGCAATCGACGCCCGCAGCGACTCGTTGATCGGTTTGAAGGAAAACATCATCATCGGCAAGGTCATCCCGGCCGGCACCGGTATGGACGCGTACAACCTCTTCGGAATCGACTATCCGGGGTACGTGCGACCACAATCGCACAGCACGGAAGGTGACGAGGGCGTCGAGGTTGACCCGGCGAAGTTCGCCGTTGGTACCCAGACGTCATCGACGGCGGCGGACGCCAGCGACTTCCAGGCAGTGATGGGGGTGGGTGTTTTGGATCGACATGACGATGCAGAAACGCTTCCGGATGCGCCCGTGGCCGACGATGCCGCCGCAGACGATGCCGCCGCAGACGATGCCACCGATGCCGATGCGTCGGCCGACGACGCCAACTAACGCCATTCGCGGGTAACCGCGCCGAATTCCAACGCCCCGGGACGGTACGTCCGGGATCATCCGGTGTTGATTGGCGTGGGGTCGTGTCGAGTGGTGCGAGGTTGGCGAGGTTGTGAACCTCCCCGTAGGCTGTAGCGCTCGCTGGTGGCAGTCCGAATGGGCTGTATCGGCGGGGTGAAAGTCGTTTTAGCCAGTCCTACAAAGAAAGCATTCGGTTCGCGTGCCCACCATCCAACAGCTGATCCGTCAAGGTCGCAGCTCGAAGTCGTCGAAGACCAAGACGCCTGCGCTGAAGGGATCCCCGCAACGTCGCGGTGTCTGCACGCGCGTATTCACCACCACCCCGAAGAAGCCCAACTCTGCGTTGCGCAAGGTCGCCCGCGTTCGTCTCACCAGCGGTATCGAAGTCACCGCCTACATTCCCGGCGAGGGCCACAACCTGCAGGAGCACTCCATCGTGTTGGTGCGTGGCGGTCGCGTTCGCGACCTGCCGGGCGTTCGTTACAAGATCATCCGCGGTGCACTCGATGCATCCGGCGTGAAGGATCGCAAGCAGGCTCGCAGCCGTTACGGCGCGAAGCGTTCGAAGTAGGCACGTCATGACACGCAAAGGTCCCGCCATCCGCAGCGAGTTGCTGCCGGATCCCGTCCACCAATCCACGCTGGTGACGCAAATCGTCAACAAGGTGATGTTGCACGGCAAGAAGAGCACCGCCGAGCAGATCGTCTACGGTGCGCTCAAGTTGATCGAGGAAAAGACCAGCAGTGAGCCAATCGCCACGCTGAAGCGAGCGATCGACAACGTGAAGCCACCGCTCGAGGTGCGTAGCCGTCGTGTTGGTGGCGCCACCTATCAGGTTCCCGTCGAAGTGAAGCCACGTCGTTCGATGACGTTGGCCATTCGCTGGGTGGTCGACAACGCGCGCGATCGTCGCGAGAAGACCATGGCCGAATGCTTGGCCAACGAACTGCTTGACGCCTCGAACGGCGTCGGCGCATCAATGAAGAAGCGCGAGGACATGCAGAAGATGGCGGAAGCCAACAAAGCATTCGCGCACTACCGCTGGTAATCCGCTCACCCCGACTAGTAAACGCACGGAGTATTCCCCCATGTCTGAAAGAGAGTATCCACTCGAGCGATATCGCAATATCGGCATCATGGCGCACATCGACGCCGGAAAGACCACCACCACCGAGCGCGTGCTCTATTACACGGGCAAGTCGTACAAGATCGGTGAGGTGCACGAAGGTGCAGCGATCATGGACCACATGGCCCAGGAGCAAGAGCGTGGCATCACCATTACTGCCGCGGCCACCACGGCCTTCTGGCGCGATCACCGAATCAACATCATCGACACGCCCGGCCACGTGGACTTCACCATCGAGGTCGAGCGTTCGTTGCGCGTCCTCGACGGGGCAGTGGCGGTGTTCGACTCGGTCGCCGGCGTGGAGCCGCAAACCGAAACCGTGTGGCGCCAGGCCAACAAATACCGCGTTCCCCGTTTGTGTTTCGTGAACAAGATGGACCGCACGGGCGCCAACTTCTACCGCACCGTCGACATGATCAAGGAGCGCCTCCAGAGCGTTCCCGCGGTCATCCACCTGCCGCTCGGTGGCGAGCAGGAGTATCGCGGCATCATCGACATCGTCAAGATGAAGGCCATCGAATGGGACGGAGACGACAAGGACTCCAAGTACTTCGAAACCGACATTCCCGCGGAATACCTCGAGAAGGCAAAGCAGTATCGCGCCGAGTTGCTCGAACTTGCAGCCGGCGAGAACGAAGCCATCATGGAGCGTTACCTCGCCGACGGCGATTTGAGCGAGGCCGATTTGCGCACCGCGATTCGTGCCGGCACCCTTGCGTTCAGTTTCGTGCCCGTGTTGTGCGGCTCGGCATTCAAGAACAAGGGTGTGCAGCAGATGCTGGATGCCGTCGTCGACTACTTGCCCTCGCCACTCGACATTCCGGCGGCCGAAGGCACCAATCTGAAGGGTGACGAAAAGGTCGTTCGCGAGGCGAGCGAGAACGCGCCCTTCTCCGCGCTGGCGTTCAAGATCGTTGCCGATCCGTTCGGCAAGCTCACCTACTTCCGCGTGTACTCCGGCAAGATCGCCAAGGGCGAGGAGTTGTACAACTCCGTGAAGGAGAAGCGGAGAGCGCGTCGGACGTTTGTTGTTGATGCACTCAAACCAGCGCGAAGACATCGAAATCGCGCGAGCAAGCGACATCGTTGTCGGTCTCGGATTCAAGGAAGTCACCACCGGTGACACGTTGTGCGACCGCGAAAAGCCAGTCATTCTCGAGCGGATGATCTTTCCCGATCCCGTCATTCACGTGGCGATCGAGCCGAAGACCAAGAACGACCAGGACAAGTTGGGCAAGGCCCTCAAGTCGTTGTCCGACGAAGACCCCACCTTCCGGGTTCGCACCGATCACGAAACCGGCCAGACCGTCATTTCGGGTATGGGTGAGTTGCACCTGGAAATTCTCGTCGACCGTATGCAACGTGAATTCAACGTCGACGCCACGGTGGGCAAGCCGCAGGTGGCATACCGCGAAACCGTCACCAAGACCGTCGACACGGTGGAGTATCGCCACATCAAGCAGTCGGGCGGTTCGGGACAATTCGCCGTCGTGAAGATCACCGTCGAACCGAACCCGGGCAAGGGGTACGAGTTCATCGACGACATCAAGGGCGGACGCATCCCGCGAGAGTTCATTCAGCCCACCAACCAGGGAATCCAGGCCGCGCTCGACAATGGCGTGCTTGCCGGCTACCCGACGGTGGACGTGAAGGTGAGTCTCGTCGACGGTCAGTACCACGACGTCGACTCGAACGAGATGGCGTTCAAGATCGCCGGTCAAATGGCGTTCAAGAAGGCCGCCGGGATGGCCAAGCCCGTCTTGTTGGAGCCGATCATGGCGGTGGAAGTGGTGACCCCCGAAAACCACATGGGTGACGTCATCGGCGACCTCTCCAGCCGCCGCGGCCGAATCGAAGGCATGGAAGCCAACGGAAACTTCCAGAACGTCCGGGCACAGGTTCCGCTTTCGGAAATGTTCGGATACTCGACAGATTTGCGTTCTCGCACCCAAGGGCGGGCAACGTACACCATGCAGTTCGACAGCTACCAGCAGGTACCAGAGGCCATCTCGCAAGAGATCGTCAAGCGGGTGCGCGGGGAATAGCAATCCAGGTCTCAACCAAGAAACAGAAACGATCAAAGAGGAGAGAAATCAGGAAGAGAACATGTCGAAAGGCGAAGTTCGAGCGTACGAAGCCGCATGTGAATATTGGGACGATGGGTCATATTGACCATGGGAAGACGACGTTGACGGCGGCGATTTCGAAGACGTTGTCTGATCGTGGGTTGGCTGATTTCACGTCGTTTGACAATATTGATAAGGCGCCGGAGGAGAAGGCGCGTGGTATCACGATTTCGATTGCTCATATTGAGTATGAGACGGAGAATCGTCATTACGCGCATGTGGATATGCCGGGTCATGCTGACTACATCAAGAACATGATCACTGGTGCTGCGCAGGTTGATGGCGCGATTTTGGTGGTTGCTGCGACGGATGGTCCGATGCCGCAGACGCGTGAGCATGTGTTGTTGGCGCGTCAGGTTGGTGTGCCGTACATCGTGGTGGCGTTGAACAAGTCGGACATGGTTGATGATGCCGAGTTGTTGGAGTTGGTGGAGTTGGAGATCCGCGAGCTGTTGAACGAGTACGAGTTCCCTGGTGATGACGCTCCGATTGTTCGGTGTCGGCGTTGAAGGCGTTGGAGGGGGATGCGGAGTGGCAGGACAAGGTCATGGAGCTCATGGCTGCCTGTGATTCGTATATTCCGGAGCCGCAGCGTGATTTGGATAAGCCGTTCTTGATGCCGATTGAGGATGTGTTCACGATTACTGGTCGTGGCACGGTGGTGACCGGCAAGGTGGAGCAGGGTGTGATCCATACCGGTGATGAGATTGAGATCGTCGGGTTGCGTGATACGCAGAAGACGACGTGTACGGGTGTGGAGATGTTCCGCAAGCTGCTTGATGAGGGTCAGGCTGGGGACAACATCGGTGCGTTGTTGCGTGGTACCGATAAGGAGGATGTGGAGCGTGGTCAGGTGTTGTGTGCGCCTGGTTCGATTACGCCGCATACCGATTTTGAGGGTCAGGTGTATGTGTTGACGAAGGAGGAGGGTGGCCGTCATAAGCCGTTCTTCAACAATTATCGTCCGCAGTTTTTCTTCCGTACGACGGATGTGACGGGCACTGTTGAGTTGCCGTCGGGTACTGAGATGGTGATGCCTGGTGACAATGTGACGATGACGGTTGAGTTGGGTAAGCCGATCGCGATGGATGAGGGGTTGCGGTTCGCTATTCGTGAGGGTGGTCGGACCGTTGGTGCGGGCCGCGTCACCAAAATCATCAAGTGACGCCCCTCACCCAACGAACGAAAGCAGATTGACATGGCTCAAAATATCCGTATCCGGCTGAAGGCGTTTGACCACGAGATCATCGACCAGTCGACGAAAAAGATTGTTGAAACGGTGAACCGCACCGACGCAAATGTCCGCGGCCCGATTCCGTTGCCGACCGACAAGCATCGCTACACGGTCATCCGTGGACCACACGTCGACAAAGTTCGGTTGACAGCGGTCTGAGCGAGGGTGAAGCGACCGGCACCGGTGTGGTGGTCACGAGCAACGGGGAAATTCTCACCAATGCCCACGTGGTCGACGGCGCATCCGAGGTTCGCGTGCGCTTTGCCGGAGAAACCGAGCCCGTCGTGGCCGACGTGGTGGCGGCCGACTCGGGCAACGACCTGGCCCTACTCCGGGTGAATGCCAGCGGCCTCACCGCTGCAACGTTCGCCAAACCTGGCAGCGTGCGGGTGGGGGACCAGGTGGTGGCAATCGGTTACGCGCTGGCACTCGATGGTGGTCCGAGCATCACCACCGGGATCGTGTCCGCGTTGAAGCGAACGATCTTCACCGAGTCCGGCGCGTTGAACAGCCTCATCCAGACGGACGCGGCCATCTCCTCCGGAAATTCCGGTGGACCGTTGGCGAACATGCGAGGCGAAGTAGTGGGAATCAACACGGCCGTTGCGCGCGGCGACACCAACTCATCCGCCAACAACATTGGTTTCGCTATTTCCGTCGACGAGGTACTTGCCGTCCTCCAGCAACTACGTGACCAGGCGTCGGGCGACGCTCGCGAGGAGGGATTCCTCGGAGTCAGCCTGGAGCCGCGCTCCGATGGTGGCGTGGGTTCGATCATCTCCACCGTGCAACCCGGGTCACCCGCCCAGGAGGCGGGAATCGTGGTGGGGGACATCGTGCTGGCGGTGGATGGCGAGCCGGTGAACGGTCAAGCCGGTCTGGTGGCCGCCATTCGCGACCGCAGCCCGGGCGACTCGATCTCCATCGAGTTGGTACGCGATGGTGAGCGACTCACGGTCACTGCCACGCTGGTTGCCCGTCCCCGCAGCTAATCGGCGGGGCAAACACCTGTTCTGTGGCACCGCAGAACCCCTTGGCTCCATGAGTCGGTAGCTGGTTGCCTCACGGGTGGTTCTTGGTCGGGTCCCGATAGCGTACGAGTTCGCGTTTGGAGCGGGTTTCCCACTCCTCAAGTGATGTCTGCGTGCGCCTGATTCGTCAGGTACCTCGCAGCGAAAACGATCTCGGGCTCCGCCGGCTTTGCCGAGCGGGGCTTTTTCGTGAAAACGAAACCGAATACCTGACAAAGCAACAACAACAGGAAAGAAACAGAAAAGGCTCACCATGGCACAGAAAGCGATCGTCGGCGAAAAGGTCGGCATGACGCAAGTGTGGACGCAAGATCGTCGTGTCGTTCCCGTCACCGTGCTGCGCGTGGAGCCGTTGCGCATCGTGCAGGTGAAGACGAAGGAATCCGACGGCTACAACGCACTGCAGGTGACGTACGGCCAGAAGGACGAAAAGAAGCTGAACAAGGCGGCTGCCGGACACTTCGCCAAGCACGGCGTGGCGCCCGGGCGTCGCCTGGTGGAACTGCGCCTCGACTCCGTCGATGGCTTCGAAGTGGGTCAGGAAATCGGCGTCGACAAACTCGCCGCCGGTGAAATCGTCGACGTCACGGCGGTAAGTCGCGGCAAGGGCTTCGCCGGTGGCATGAAGCGTCACAATTTCCGCGGTCAGGGTGCCGCGCACGGCAACCACAAACACCACCGTGCCCCCGGCTCGATCGGACAGCGCTCGTTCCCGGGTCGCGTATTCCGTGGCATGCGCATGGCCGGCCATCTGGGGCACGAACAAGTGACCATCCTCAATCTGGAAGTGGTGCAGGCCGACTCCGAGCGCAACCTGTTGCTCGTGAAGGGCGCCGTACCCGGACCAAACGGTGGCGTCGTCATCGTTCGTGACGCAGTGAAGGGCGGCAAGTAGTCATGGCCAAACTGACGATGAAGAATGCCAGCGGCAAGAGCGCCTCGAGCGTGGAATTGCCCGACGAGTTTTTCGGCATCGTGCCGAACATCGCGGTGATGCACCAAGTGGTGACCGCGCAGTTGGCGCATCGCCGAGCAGGAACCCAGAGCACGAAGGGCCGCGCCCAGGTGAGTGGTGGTGGTAAGAAGCCGTTCAGCCAGAAGGGAACCGGCAACGCTCGTCAGGGTTCGATTCGAGCGCCGCAGTTTTCCGGTGGTGCCGTCACCCTCGGTCCGACTCCTCGCAAGTACGGCCAGCGCACACCGAAAAAGATGGTGCAGTTGGCGCTTCGCTCGGCACTGTCCGATCGCACCAAGGACGGCAAGGTCGTGGTGGTCGATGCGTGGTCGTTCGACAAACCGAGTGCCAAGGCCGGTGCGGCCGCACTGGAGTCGCTCGGCACCTCGGGCAACGTTCTCGTCGTGGTGAAATCCGCTTCGAGCGACGCCGCCAAGAGCATGCGCAACCTCGGCAACGTGCACGTGGTGCTTACGAGCGAGTTGAACGCGTACGACGTGTTGTGCAGCGACTGGGTGGTCTTCTCGCAAGACAGCCTGCCTGCAGTCAATGGAGGTGCAAAGTGAAGGACCCTCGCGACGTGATCCTCCGGCCAGTGGTGTCGGAAAAGAGCTATGCCGGCTCCGCCATTGGTGTGTACACCTTCGAGGTGCACCCATCGGCAAGCAAGCCCGAGATTCGCGATGCCGTGCAGCGCATCTTCAACGTGCAAGTCGTCAAGGTGAACACCCTCAATCGTCGTGGCAAGCGTCGTATCACGCGTGGCACGAACCGCGTAGGCGTGCGCGATGGTGCCAAGCGGGCCATCGTCACCCTCGCTCCAGGTCAACAAATCCCGCTGTTCGAGAACTGATCAGGTAACCCATGGCCATTCGCAAACGTCGCCCTACAAGCAGCGGTCGTCGCTTCCAGACGTCGCACGACTTCTCGGAAATCACCAAGACGCGACCGGAGAAGTCGCTCGTCACCTCCAAGCCCGAGCGTGGCGGACGCAACGCCGGTGGTCGCATCACCTCGCGCCACAAGGGCGGCGGTCACAAACAGCAGTACCGCATCATCGACTGGAAGCGCACCAAGGACGAGGTTCGCGCCAAGGTTGCCGCCATCGAATACGACCCCAACCGCACGTGCCGCATTGCGCTGCTGCACTATCTCGACGGCACCAAGGCCTACATCCTGGCGCCCAAGGGAGTGGAAGTTGGGCAACATGTGGAGAGTGGTCAGCGCGCCGACATCAAGCCCGGCAACGCGCTTCCGCTTCGCTACGTTCCCGTCGGCACCGTGGTGCACAACGTGGAAATGCGCCCGGGTCAGGGTGGACGTATCGCCCGCTCGGCCGGCATGTCGGTGCAGTTGGTTGCCAAGGAAGGTGACTTCGCGACCTTGCGTATGCCGAGCACCGAAATGCGTCGTGTGCCGATCGACTGTCGCGCCACCATCGGCGAGGTCGGCAATGCCGAGCACGAGTTGGTGAAGATCGGTAAGGCCGGTCGTAATCGTTGGAAGGGTGTGCGCCCGCAATCACGTGGCGTCGTTATGAACCCCGTCGACCACCCACTCGGTGGTGGAGAAGGAAAGACCTCGGGTGGCCGTCCGGCGGTGTCGCCGTGGGGCAAGCCCGAGCGTCGTACCCGCAAGAAGACCAAGGCGTCGCAGCAGTTCATCGTGCGTCGCCGTCGCTCAGGAAAGGCACGTAGTTAGTTCATGGCACGCAGTCTGAAAAAGGGCCCCTTCGTTGACGAGCATCTCTTGAAGAAGCTCGACGCAATGAACGAGAGCGGCGACCGTAAGCCGATCAAGACGTGGTCGCGTCGCAGCACCATCATCCCCGACATGGTCGGACACACCTTTGCCGTTCACGACGGGCGCAAGCACGTGCCGGTGTACATCAGCGAGTCGATGGTGGGACACAAGTTGGGCGAGTTTGCGAACACCCGCACCTTCAAGTCGCACGCCAGCCAGGAAAAGATGGCGGGCACTGAGACCTCGGCAGCACCGTCGCCAGGAGCATCGTCGTGACCGGTCCGAAGCTGAACGAAGCAAACCGCGTAGCCGGATCGCCAAGTGGCGCCAAGGCGCAACTTCGCTGGGTACGTATGTCGGCCTCCAAGTTCCGTCCCGTACTCAATCAAGTGCGCGGGTTGGACGTGACCTCGGCCAGCGAGGTTTTGAGCCTGCACAGCGTGGAAGCAGCCCGCATCGTGCAGAAGTTGCTCAAGTCGGCGGTCGCCAACGCCACCAACAATCTCTCGCTCGACGAAGAGACCCTGTACGTGAAGGCCTGCTTCGCCGACGAATCACCGACCATCAAGCGCTTCCGCCCACGAGCCCGTGGTCGCAGTCATCACGCGCTTGCGTCGCGGGTGCCCACGTCACCATCGTGGTGGATGCGTTCTCGCCCGAAGAACTGAAGATTCGCGAGGCCAGCGACGCATCGGGTGGTCGTAGCGAAAAGGCCCAGCGTCGTCAGCGCGTTGCAGCCAGCAAGGCACGTGCCGCCGCCGAGCAGGCCAGCGACGCCAAGAACGCATCAGCCGAGGACTCGGCGGGCGCGGCAACAACCGAAAGCACCGAAGCATCGAGCACCGAGGAGTCGAAGTAATGGGTCAGAAGATCAATCCGTACGGCTTCCGCCTCGGTGTCACCACCGATTGGAAGAGCAAGTGGTTCGCGGGCAAGAAGCAGTATCGCCAGTACCTCACCGAGGACTGGAAGATCCGTGGCTATCTCATGGATCGTCTCGCCGATGCCGCCGTCAGCCGCATCGACGTCGAGCGCACGCTCGACAAGTTGCGCGTCGACATCCACACCGCCCGCCCCGGCGTGGTGATCGGCAAGGCCGGCGCCAAGGCCAACGAGTTGCGTGAGCACTTGTCGCGCCTCACCGGCAACAACAAGATTCAGTTGAACATCAACGAAATCAAGGAATCCGAACTCGACGCGGCACTCGTTGCGCAGGGAGTGGCGGACCAGCTCGCCAATCGCGTGGCCTTCCGCCGCGCGATGAAGCGCGCCGTGCAGAACGCACAGAAGGCGGGCGCCCAGGGAATTCGAATCCAGTGCTCTGGTCGTCTCGGCGGTGCAGAAATGACCCGTCGCGAGTGGTACCGCGAGGGCCGCGTTCCACTGCACACGTTGCGCGCCAACATCGACTACGGCTTCCGTGAGGCGATCACCTCTGCCGGTCGCGTCGGAATCAAGGTGTGGCTGTACAAGGGCGAGATCCTTCCGTACCGTTCCGACAACGAATGATGAAAGATTGCCCGTGAAGCAGCAATGGCTGTTGGTCGACACCCTGGCCAGACCTCGACGTGGCCAGGTCGTGTCATCAGCTGGTCCCGAAGTGCTGATGCGGAAGAAACCGAGCCAGGCCCATTGGTCCGTGAGGCCGATCCAGAGAAGAGCGATCGACTCGATGAAGAGACCATTACCCGTCAGACGCGCGAAGCAAACGAAACCCCGCACTTCCGCGGTGACGACTGAGGGGATAGGAGTTCATCATGTTGATGCCTCGAAAGGTTGCACACCGTAAACACCACCGTGGCCGTACCCGTGGCATGGCAAAGGGTGCCCCACCGAACTGGCGTTGGCGACTACGGAATTCAGGCACTCGAACCGGGTTGGATCACCGCCCGCCAGATCGAAGCCGCCCGTATCGCCATGACCCGTTCCATCAAGCGTGGCGGCAAAGTCTGGATCAACGTGTTCCCAGACAAGCCGGTGACGAAGAAGCCAGCCGAGACCCGCATGGGTTCAGGCAAAGGTAACCCTGAGTTTTGGGTCGCCGTCGTTCGTCCAGGTCGCGTGATGTTCGAGCTTTCGTTCCCAAATGATGAGCAGGCAAGGATCGCTCTCAACAAGGCGATTCAGAAGCTCCCGATCAAAGCTCGCATCCTTACCCGCAACGAGCAGATCTGAGGACTGTCATGGCACGTAAGAACGAATTCAACGACATGGACTTGGCCGGGCTCGCAGACGAACTCCGCGCCAGTAAGCATGAGGCCTTGAACCTCCGGTTCCGTAACGCAACCGGTCAACTTGAAAAGACCTCCGAAATTCGCGCCGTCCGCCGGCGTATTGCTCGTATCAACACCGTGATCCGTCAGCGTGAGATCGCTGCGGCAGAGGCAGAGAGCTGAACCAATGAGTGAGACCAGCCGATACCATGGCTGCAACCGCCGTTCGCAGCCCGCAAAATGCGCCGCATCGTCACATCGTCAACAAGATGGATAAGACGGTTGTCGTCACTGTGACCGACCGTGTTCGCCATGCCCGTTACAACAAGTTCGTCATGCGCACCAAGAAGTTGCATGCACATGACGAGGCCAACGACGCAGGCGTTGGCGACAAGGTTCGAGTTATGGAGACCCGCCCGCTCAGCAAGAACAAGCGCTGGCGGGTCGTTGAGATCGTGGAGCGTGCACGATGATCCAGCAGGAGAGCCGCCTTCGCGTGGCTGATAACAGTGGTGCAAAGGAAGTGCTCTGCATCAAGGTGCTCGGTGGTACCCGCCGCCGTTACGCCTCGATCGGTGACATCTTCGTGGCAACCGTGAAAGACGCCATCCCTGGCGCTGGCGTAAAGAAGGGTGACGTCGTGAAGTGCGTCGTCGTTCGCACGAAGAA
The DNA here is from genome assembly GCA_038146945.1 of Ilumatobacteraceae bacterium. GTDB lineage: Bacteria > Actinomycetota > Acidimicrobiia > Acidimicrobiales > Ilumatobacteraceae > F1-60-MAGs027. Next base: position 67,132 of record JAYQSR010000015.1, on the reverse strand, counting down.
AGAGAAGCGTCGTGCCGATGGCAGCTACATCCGTTTCGACGAGAACGCTGCCCGTGCTCATCAAGGACGACCTCGCCGCGCGGAACCCGCATCTTCGGACCGGTCGGCCGTGAACTGCGTGACCGTCGCTTCATGCGTATCGTCTCGCTCGCACCGGAGTGATCTGATGAAAGATCCGCAAAGGTGACACCGTGCGGGTGATTCACGGCAAGAACGCCGGCAAGGAAGGCCAGATCGTCCGCGTGCTTCCTGCCGGCAGAACAAGGTGATCGTCACCGGCGTCAACATCGCCAGAAGTCACACCAGCGTCCCGTCGTCAACGAAAACCAGGCGGGATCATCGACAAAGACATGCCGATCGACTGCTTCAACGTGATGTTGGTGCACAAGGGCAAGGTCACGCGCGTCGGCTTCAAGGTCGACGCCAAGGGCAACAAGGTGCGCATCGCGCGTCGCACAGGAGACGAAATCTGATGGCAACCACCACGTACATTCCCCGTCTGAAGCAGCACTACCGCGACGTGGTGCGTGCCGACCTGATGACGCAACTGGGCGTCACCAATCCCATGCAGGTGCCGAATCTGGAGAAGATCGTCATCAACATGGGTGTTGGCAAGGCGACTCAGCAGGCATCGTTGCTCGATGGGGCAGTGGCCGACCTCACGGCGATCACCGGTCAGAAGCCCATCGTCACGAAGTCGCGCATTGCGATTGCGTCGTTCAAGTTGCGCGAGAACCAGGCCATTGGCGCCAAGGTCACCCTGCGCGGTGACCGCATGTGGGAGTTCTTCGACCGACTGATGTCGGTGGCGATTCCGCGTATTCGCGACTTTCGTGGTTTGCCGGGCCGTTCGTGGGACGGAAACGGCAACTACACCTTCGGTCTCACCGAACAACTCGTGTTCATGGAAATCAACTACGACCGCGTGGATGTGCCTCGTGGCATGGACATCACGATCGTGACCTCGGCCAAGGACGACTTGACCGGCAAGGCGCTGCTGGACGCGTTCGGCTTCCCGTTCCGCAAGGGCGAAATGCCGGCGTCCACCAAACGTTCGAAGAAGCAAACCAAGAAGAAGTCCGTCGTTCAGGGAAATTCGTAGGAAAGGAAGATTCAAGACCAATGGCAAAGAAATCATCAACAAAGCTGGCGCCACGCCAAGTTCAAGTTCGTGGCTACACGCGCTGTCACGCGCTGTGGTGGTCGCGCACGCGTTCGGTGTACCGCAAGTTCGGACTCTGCCGCATCTGCCTGCGCGAGATGCGCATGCCGGGAGATTCCCGGCCTGACCAAGAGCAGTCGAGCTGGTGAGGCACCAACATGATCACTGATCCAATCTCCGACATGCTCACCCGCATTCGCAATGCGAATGTGGCGCTCCGCGACGAGGTACTCATGCCATCGTCGAAGCAGAAGTTGGCCCTTGCCGACATTCTGAAGAAGGAGGGCTACATCGCCGACTTTGCGGTGGTGGAGGGCGACACTCCGGCACACAAGGTGCTGAAGATCCAGATGAAGTACTCCGACGATCGCCGCCGCACGATCCTTGGCATCAAGCGCGTATCCACTCCGGGTCTGCGTATCTATCGACGGGCCACCGAGGTACCCCGCGTGCTCAACGGTCTCGGCGTTGCAGTTCTATCCACAAGCCACGGGCTCATGACCGACCGCGAAGCGCGCAAGCGCAACGTGGGCGGCGAAGTCATGTGTTACGTCTGGTAATTGAGGAGCCAACATGTCACGCGTCGGAAAAGCAGCAGTCACCATTCCGCAGGGGGTGGAAGTCACGATTGCCGGTACCAGCATCACCGTGAAGGGGAGCAAGGGAAGCCTCTCGCGGCAGTTGCCGGCGGGAATCTCGGTGAAGAAGGTGGAGTCCACCGTGGTGGTGGAGCGTGCGGAGGAAACCCGCGACGTTCGCGCCAGTCACGGCATGATTCGCGCCATGGTCAACAACATGGTGAGCGGCGTTACCGAAGGTTTCGCCAAGGAACTCGAGATCATCGGCGTGGGTTATCGCGCCGAGGCCAAGGGGACCGACGCTCTGGAGCTGGCCCTCGGCTTCTCGCATCCGGGTGCCGATTTTCCGGGCACCCAAGGGAGTCACGTTCGAGGTGCCGGCGCCGACACGAATCATCGTGAAGGGCGTCGACAAGGAACTCGTCGGCCAGGTTGCCGCCGAGATCCGCTCGTTTCGTTCGCCGGAGCCGTACAAGGGCAAGGGTGTTCGCTACGTGAACGAGCGCGTGGTACGCAAAGCCGGCAAGACGGGCAAGAAGTAGGAGCAACCATGACCGCCATAGCCAAGAAACGCCAAGAACTCCGCGTGCGTCGCCATCGTCGCGTGCGCAAGAAGGTGCACGGCACCGCCGCACGACCACGACTTGCGATCTATCGCAGCAACAAGCACCTCAGTGCACAGGTGATCGACGACGACAGCGGCCGAACCATCGTCTCCGCCTCGTCGCTCGAGGCCGACTTCCGCAAGAAGCAACCCGGAAGCAACGTTGCTGCCGCGACCGCAGTGGGCACGCTCCTCGCCGAGCGCGCCAAGCAGGCAGGAATCACCACGGTGGTCTTCGACCGCGGTGGCTTCCTCTATCACGGCCGCGTTGCGGCAATCGCCGAAGCGGCTCGCGCCGCAGGATTGGAGTTCTAATGACTGACGTACAGCAACCAGAGACGACCGACAACCGCAATCGTCGCGAGCGCCGTCCGCGCGAGCGCCGCGAGCCACGTCCCGAGGCGAAGCCGGGCGAGTTCGGTGAGTCGCGCGTGGTGCACGTCAATCGTGTCGCCAAAGTGGTGAAGGGTGGTCGTCGATTCCAGTTCGCCGCCATCGTGGTCATCGGCGACAAGGCCGGCCGTGTCGGTCTGGGTTACGGCAAGGCCCGCGAAGTTCCCTTGGCGATCCAGAAGGGCACCGAGGATGCCAAGCGCAACGTGTTTCATGTGGCGCTCGCCGGACCAACCATCACGCACGCCATCGAGGGCGTGAACGGTGCGGCTCGAGTGATGTTGAAGCCCGCCGCCCCCGGTACCGGTGTCATCGCCGGTGGGGCAGCCCGCATCATCCTGGAAGAAGCCGGTATCAAGGACGTGCTCGCAAAGTCGATGGGTTCGTCGAACGCCATCAACGTTGCTCGCGCCACCATCAACGGTTTGCAGTCGCTGTGCAGACCCGACGAGGTGGCAAAGCGCCGAGGACCCGAGGACGATTTCGTTCCGCGCCGAAGTCTGCTCCGTGCATACAACGAGCGCAAGAAGTCGGTGCGCTGGCTCGCAGGGGGAAACCATGGCAGAAAACACCATCACCGTTCGCCAGAAGCGTTCACAAATCGGCAGCATGCCAAAGACCCGCGCCACCATGCGCGCCCTGGGCCTGCGCAAGATTGGTGACACCAACGTGCTGCCCGATCGCCCGGAGATCCGCGGAATGATCGCCCGCGTTCCACACCTCATCGACATCGTCATCAACGACAAGAAAGGCAGCTGACCATGCGCGTAGACCAGGTCGGACCAAAGCACGGCGCCCGCAAGGCGCCCAAGCGTGTCGGTCGCGGTATCGGTGGTAAGGGCGGCAAGACCGCTGGTCGCGGTACGAAGGGACAGTACGCCCGCAACACGGTGGCACGAGGCTTCGAAGGTGGCCAGATGCCACTCAAGCAACGTGTGCCGAAGTTGAAGGGTTTCAACAACCCGTTCCGCGTCGAGTACCAAGCAATCAACCTCGACACGCTCGATGCGCTCGGGGTTACAGACATTTCGGCGACGCTGTTGGTCGAGAAGGGCCTCATTCGCAAGGGCAACCTGGTGAAGGTGCTCGGTCGCGGAAAGGTCGGCAAGGCACTCGAGTGTCACGGTGCACGCCGTGTCAGTTCGGCTGCTCGGAAGCGATCACCGCAGCTGGTGGCACCATCACGATCCCCTGCCAAGCCGTTCCGTGGCGTACGTCCACCGGCCAGCGGCAGCCAGTACACCAACCGCTAGTTTTCCCTCGCAAGGAGGCAGCAACGACGATGTTCGCCAGGATCAAGAGCCTCTTCACAGTTGCGGATTTGCGCAACAAGGTGCTGTTCACGCTGTTCATCTTCGCCATTTATCGAGTTGGCGTATCGCTGCGCGCGCCGGGCGTGGATGCCCAGGCCGTCAGTCAGTTGCGTGAGGCCTCGCAGTCGCAAGGTGCGCTCGGGTTCTTGAACCTCTTCTCGGGTGGCGCGTTCGGCAGTTTCTCCATCTTTGCGCTCGGCATCATGCCCTACATCACCGCGAGCATCATCATGCAGGTGCTCACGGTGGTGATTCCCAAGCTCGAGCAATGGCAGCAGGAGGGAGCCACCGGTCAGCGCAAGATCACCCAGTGGACCCGGTACGTGGCCGTTGCCATCGCCACGCTGCAGGCTGCGGGTCTCACCTTCATCTTTGGTCAGGGCAACGGCTCGGCCTTCTTCGGTGCGGCGGCCACGGTTCCCGACGTGGTGCTCCTCGATCCGTTCATGCCGCGGGCACTCATCGTGATACCCACCCTCGTGGCGGGAACCACCATGCTCATGTGGATGGGCGAGCTCATCAGCCAGCGCGGTATCGGCAACGGTATGTCGATGATGATCTTCGTCTCCATCGTGAGCGACCTACCGTACGGCTACTACTCATTGTTGCAGAGCAAGAAGACGGTCGTCTTCATCGTGTTGGTGGGTGTCACGTTGCTGATTCTCGCCGCAGTGGTGCGCGTGGAACTCGGTCAGCGTCGCATTCCGGTGCAGTTCGCCAAGCGTGTGGTGGGCCGCCGGCAATTCGGTGGACAAAGCACGTACATCCCGCTCAAGGTGAACCAATCGGGCGTGATTCCCATCATCTTTGCGTCCTCGGTCCTGCTCCTGCCGGTGTTGCTGTCCAACATGCTGGGCAGTGCCGAAGGTTGGCGTGGTGCCATCGCGCGATTCGTGGACCGGTATCTCATCAACAGTCAAAACTTGCTGTACATCAGCATCTTCTTCGTGATGATCATTGCGTTCGCCTACTTCTACAACTCCATCGCGTTCGATCCGATTCGCCAAGCCGACCAACTTCGCAAGCAGGGCGGCTTCATTCCGGGCATCCGTCCGGGTCCGCAAACCGAGTCGTATCTCGGCAAAGCCGTCAATCGCATCACGCTGCCCGGGGCGCTGTTCGTTGCGTTCATCGCGATCCTGCCGTACATCATCTTGTGGGTGGGTGACGTGCAGAGCTTCCCGTTCGCCGGCACCACGGTGCTGATTGCCGTGGGTGTGGCGCTCGAACTGATGCGACAAATCGATAGCCAGCTGATGCAACGCGACTATCAGGGCTTCCTGAAGTGACGATTCGGCTGGTCCTGCTTGGCCGGCAAGGTTCGGGGAAGGGAACGCAGGGCGCGCGACTGGCGGTGCACTACGGCATCGCACACATCTCTACCGGCGACATGTTGCGAAGTGCGATCAAGAACGCCACGCCGGTCGGCAAGGCGGTGAAGGAAATCATCGACAACGGCGGACTGGTCAACGACGAACTGATGGGCAGTCTCGTGCAAGGGCGACTGGGCGAGCCCGATGCACGCACGCACGGGTACCTACTCGATGGATTTCCGCGCACGTTGCCACAAGCCATTGCACTCGACGACATCGCTCGTGCTCGTCCGATCAACGTGGTGGTGGACCTCGAGGTGCCACGCGAACTGGTGATCGAACGACTGACTGCCCGGCGCGCAGCCGAACAGCGCGCCGATGACGCGCCGGAGGCCGTCGAGCGTCGTTTGGCCCTTTACGAGGAGCAAACCGCACCACTGATTGCTCACTACCGAAAACAGGGAGTCTTGGCCGTGGTCGATGGGGTGGGGTCGCCCGAGGACGTCTTTGCCCGTATGGTGTCGGCCATCGTCAATGCCACGGGGATTACCGCCCCGGGTGGCGACGGGCGGACGTCCCGATAGCGTTCTGAGTCGCCCTGCGGGGCCCGAAGGAGTCAGTTCTGGCAAAAAACAAGGAAGATGCCATCGTGCTGGAAGGCACGATCACCGAATCGTTGCCCAACGCAATGTTTCGAGTGGAACTTTCCAACGGGCGTTCCGTCTTGGCGCACATCTCGGGGAAGATGCGGGTGAATTACATCCGAATCAACCCAGGGGATCGAGTACAAGTCGAGTTATCACCGTACGACCTCACCCGGGGTCGTATCACATTCAGGTTCAAATAAGAAAGAGTTCATCGTGAAGGTCCGACCAAGCGTCAAGAAGATGTGCGAGAAGTGCAAGGTCATTCGTCGCCATGGTCGCATCATGGTGATTTGCGAGAACCCACGACACAAGCAGCGTCAGGGTTAAGAGGTTTCATCACATGGCACGTATCTCCGGAGTCGACATCCCGCGCGAGAAGCGGGTGGAAATTGCACTCACCTACATCCACGGCATCGGCCGTCCGTCATCGGTCAAGATGTGCCAGGACTTGGGCATCAACCCGAGCGCACGCGTACGTGACCTCTCCGACTCCGACGTCAACAAGATTCGTGTGTACATCGAAAACAACCTGAAGGTGGAGGGCGATCGCCGTCGCGACGTGCAGCAGGACATCAAGCGCAAGATCGAGACCGGTTCGTACCAGGGATCGCGTCATCGCAAGGGCCTTCCCGGTCCGCGGTCAGCGCACCCACACCAACGCCCGTACCCGCAAGGGACCCAAGAAGACCGTCGCCAACAAGAAAGTCGCCGTGAGGAAGTAAATGTCGGACACGTCAGCAACACCAGCAGCACCGCGCAAGTCGCGCAAGCGTGAGCGCAAGAACGTCAACTCCGGCGTGGTGCACATCAAGAGCACCTTCAACAACACCATCGTGTCCATCACGGACGCTTCGGGCAACGTCATTGCCTGGGCGTCGTCGGGTGGCGTGGGATTCTCCGGATCGCGCAAGAGCACTCCGTTCGCCGCACAGATGGCCGCCGAAAAGGCCGGTCGAGCAGCGATGGAAATGGGACTGCGTCGCGCCGAAGTACTGGTGAAGGGACCCGGCTCCGGACGTGATACGGCACTGCGCTCGATCCAGAACCTCGGTATCGAAGTCACCGGGGTGAAGGACGTGAGCCCGGTTCCGCACAACGGCTGTCGTCAACCAAAGAGGAAGCGTCCGTAGTCATGGCTCGTTACACAGGTCCGAAAGTTCGCATCTCCCGCCGTCTCGGTATCAACGTCTTCGAGAACGCCAAGGGCACCAAGGCGCTGGAGCGTCGTCCCTTCCCACCAGGCGCACATGGCCGCACGCGACGTCGCTCGAGCGATGGGGAATACCTCAACCAGTTGCAGGAAAAGCAGAAGGCCAAGTACATCTACGGCGTTCTCGAGCGTCAATTCCACAAGATTTATCTCGAAGCCGTGCGACTTGCCGGACCCACGGGCGAAAACATCCTGCGCCTGCTCGAGTTGCGACTCGACAACGTGGTGTATCGCGCCGGTTGGGCGGCATCGCGCCCGCAGGCCCGTCAGTTCGTCAGTCACGGCTTGATCAAGGTCGACGGCAAGCGGGTGAACATCCCCTCGTACACCCTGGCCAAGGGTCAAGTGGTCAGCCTGTCGGACAAGGCCCGCAACATGATCGTCATCCAGCACAACATCGACACCCTCGGTCAAGGGCAGCGTGGGCGTGGCTCGATGCCCAGGATGGCGGCAAGGCCGTTGCCGTGCGCGACGTGCCGACACGCGAACAGATCGATGTTCCTGTGAAGGAACAACTCATCGTTGAGCTCTACTCGAAGTAAACCCCACCAACAGCCAGGAGATACCACCATGCTCGTCATTCAGCGCCCCACCGTCTCTGCAGTCGGCGATTCGGTCAACAATCGCCAGAAGTTCTCCGTGTCACCACTGGAGCCGGGTCTCGGTCACACCATCGGCAACTCGCTGCGTCGAATGTTGCTCTCCACCATTCCCGGTGCTGCCGTCACGTCGGTGAAGTTCGACAAGGCCCTCCACGAGTTCACCACCATTGAAGGTGTCACCGAGGACGTCACCGAGATCATCCTCAACCTGAAGGACATCGTGGTGAAGAGCGAGGTCGACGACGTGGTGTCGGTTCGCATCGATGCCACCGGCCCCAAGGAACTCACCGCCGGCGACATCAGTCTTCCCCGCCGGAGTGGAGTTCGTGAACGGCAAGCAGCACATCGCAACGTTGTCGGCCAAGGGCAGTTTGTCGATGGAAATCACCATCGAGCGGGGCAAGGGCTATCTCGGTAGCGACCGTGATGCCGGGCGCCGCACCATTGGCGTGATTCCCGTTGATGCGTTGTTCTCGCCGGTTCGCCGTGTGACCTTCGAGGTGGAGCCCACCCGTGTCGCCCAGTCCACCAACTACGACAACCTCATCCTCGATATCGAGACCGACGGTTCGATCACGCCGGCCGAAGCCCTGGCATCCGCTGGTGCGACGCTGCGTAACCTGCTGGATCTCGTGGCGTCCCTGAGCGAGGAGCCGATCGCCATCGAACTCGGTGAGTCCACGTTGAGTGGTTCGGGATCACCGGAGCTCGACATGCCGATCGAAGACCTCATGCTCTCGCAGCGCCCGTACAACTGCCTGAAGCGTGCAAAAATCGACACCATCGGCGACCTCGTGCTTCGCACCGAGGAAGAACTGGTTGGTCTACCGAACTTCGGCGCACAAAGCATCGCAGAGGTGCGCGGCAAACTCGACGAGCGTGGGCTCGCACTGCGCGTCTGACGCGTAGCCAACACCAAGGAGACGATCACTCATGCCAGAACCACGCCGTAGCAAGAAGTTTGGCGGCTCTGCCGGACACCAGCGACTGATGCTCGCCAACTTGGCCGCATCCTTGTTTGCTGCCGAGGGGATCGAAACCACCGAAGCGAAAGCCAAGGCGTTGCGTCCGATCGCCGAACGACTCATCTCCAAGGCCAAGAAGGCACAAAACAACGACGCTGCCAGCCTCCACAAAATTCGTCAGATTCAGGCGTACCTGAACGACAAGGAGATGACGAACAAGCTCGTCAAGAACGTTGCCCCGCGATACATGGAGCGAAATGGCGGATACGTTCGCATTCTCAAACTCGGCGAGCGCAACGGCGATCGCGCACCAATGGCGCGGATCGAACTCGTCTAGTTCGTTCCGGCCGTGAGTTCCACACGGCTTCGTACTGCTCGCCTGACGATTGCCTACAACGGCAGCCTGTTTCACGGTTTTGCCCCGAACCCGGAAGTACCAACGGTGGCGGGTGCGCTGACCGAGGCCCTGGAAAAAATCACCCAGACGGAAGTGGAGTTGGTGGCCGCGGGACGCACCGACGCGGGTGTGCATGCGCGAGGTCAGGTGGTGAGCGTGCAGCTACCCGGGAGTGTGAAGTTGGATTCGTTGCCCAAGAAGTTGAATTCCCTCTGTGGCCCGCACATTGCGGTACGGGATGCGCGGTGGGCGGAGGCAACCTTCCACGCCCGATACACGGCGATTTGGCGTCACTATCGATACACCATCCTGAATACTCCGACACCCGATCCGTTCGTGGCCGCCACGGCATGGCATGTGAGAACTCCGCTGGACATTCGTCCGATGCAGTTGGCATGCGACGCAGTGATGGGTTCGCGGGATTTCTCGGCCTTCTGTCGCAAGCCGGATTCGAGCGAAAAGAAGCAGACCAGGCAGCGGTCGGAAGCTGTGTCCATGGAGGCCGTGACCATGGAGCCCGTGTCCATGAAGCCCGTTTCGATGAAGCGCTTCGTCATGCAAGCGACCTGGCGCCGTGAGGGTGACCTTGCGCTGTTCGAGATTCGGGCGAACGCGTTCTGCCATCAAATGGTGCGTTCGCTGGTGGGCACTTTCACAGACATCGGATTGGGGAAGCGACCGCCGAGTGACATGATGTCGCTCATCCGATCGGGACGCCGCCAGGATGCATCGCCGATTGCACCGCCACACGGACTGTGCCTCTGGGAAGTTGGCTACCCGACTCCCGTCGAGTAGTCGCTGGCTGGTCGTTCGTGCGCATCGTCTTCGTGTCGACTTCGGTCGGACCACTCGGCTCCGGTATCGGCGGTGGGGTCGAGCTCACGTTGCGCACGTTGGCGGACGGATTGTCAGAGATGGGGCATTCGGTCACCGTCGTTGCACCGCTCGGCTCGGTATTGACGCTGTCCGAGTCGAACTCCGCGTCGGAACGATCGGGGATCGGTGCGGTCCGATTGGTGGAGGTTGCGGGAGCGTTGCACGTACCGAGCCAGACGCGCGATCGATCCGCGCCGCTCTCGGTGCCTGCGAATTCGGTCCTGCAAAACATGTGGCACCGCGTGATCGAACTCGCCGGCACCGAGAGATTCGACGTCGTTCTCAACTTCGCCTACGACGTACTGCCGTTTTCCGAGGCCGATGCAATCGGTGTTCCCGTGGCGCACTTGGTGAGCATGGGATCGCTGAGTGATGAAATGGATCTCGCCGTACGTTCCGTGATGACCACCCCCCCCGGATGCGTGGCCATGCACAGTCGCGCTCAGGCGGAAACGTTCGGCGCTGACGTAGCGAGTGGCGTCACCATCGTCGGGAGCGGAATCGACGTGGAACGGTACGAGTTTTCGCCTCATGCAGGTGACGACCTTGCATACGTCGGCCGTATCTCACGAGAAAAGGGCATCGAGGACGTGTTCGCCGTATCGGCGGCGAGCAATCGGCGAGTTCGCGCATTCGGTGTGATGGAGGATCGTGCCGTGTGGGATGCCGCAGCACGGGCATTTCCCGGTGCACGAGTGACCTACGAGGGGTTCCTCTCCACGCAGGACCTTCAACGGCAACTCGGGGAGTGTGCAGCACTCCTGATGGTGCATCGATGGGTGGAGGCATTCGGCAACGTGGCGATCGAAGCCATGGCGTGTGTGTGCCGTGATTACCTACGACCGAGGGGCGGCAGAAATCGTGCAAAAACGGGACGACTGGGTTCGTGGTTGCACCGACAGCGTGACGCGGTGGTCGAGGCCAGTTGGGCGTCTGGACACGATTCCTCGGGAACAGTGCCGGAGACGTGTGCTCGAGCACTACTCGGGTCGGGCGTTCGCGGGTCGTGTTGCGGCGTGGTTGGGCTCGCTGGCTCGGCGATAACACGACACGTGTGACGGGCCGAAAATCGCCGTATCCTTCATAAGTCGGGTGTGCGCCGCCACGGATGCGCAACCGTCAGATCGAAAGGCAAACGACATGCGGACCTACACGGCAAAGCCAGGCGATGTGCAGCGTGCGTGGCACGTCATCGACGCAGAGGGTCTGGTACTCGGTCGTATGTGCACCACCGTTGCCACGTTGTTGCGTGGTAAGCACAAGCCGATGTTCACCCCGAGCATGGACACCGGCGATCACGTCATCATCATCAACGCCTCCAAGGTGGTGCTCACCAGTGGCAAGGCCGACGACAAGATCGTCGCACGTCACAGCGGTTTCCCGGGTGGTATCAGCGTGGAGAAGTATTCACAGTTCCTGGATCGCAAGCCCGAGGCGGCGATCCGTCGAACCGTGCACGGGATGTTGCCGAAGGGCCGTCTTGGTCGCGCGATGATCAAGAAGTTGCAGGTGTACCCGGGCGCCGAACATCCACACGTTGCACAGCAACCGCAGCCGGTCGACATGAGCGACGCCAAGGTTCGTTAAGACACGTCACGATTTCCACGAGAGGAACACAACACGACATGGCAACCAAGCCACTCACCCAAACCACAGGTCGCCGCAAGAGCGCGGTATCACGAGTTCGTCTGCGCCCAGGCTCGGGCAATGTGACCGTCAACGGTCGGGCGTTCAACGAGTATTTTCCGACCGCCATCCATCGCAACAATGCCACCGAGGCACTGCGAATCACCAGCACCCTGCAGACGTACGACATCGACGTCGACATCGTTGGTGGGGGTAGCGCGGGTCAATCCGGTGCGATGCGTCTCGCCGTGGCGCGTTCGTTGGTCGAACTCGATCCAACACACCGCCCAATCTTGAAGCGTGCGGGATTGCTCGCGCGCGATGCCCGCAAGAAGGAAAGCAAGAAGTACGGATTGAAGAAGGCGCGCAAGGCGCCGCAGTACACCAAGCGCTAGACCGCTTGCCTGCGCATCGTCTTCGTTTCGGTACCGACGGGGTACGTGGTCGCGTCGGTTCGGAACTCGGCGAGCGCGATGTCGAACTGATCGGTGTCGCCGTGGCCAGGGAGTGGCCGGGTACTCGTGTGGTGCTGGGACATGACGGCCGTGAAAGCGGTCCTGCATTGCTGGCCGCCTTCGCACGAGGCGCCAGGTCACAGGGCAACGAGGTGGTGAACGCAGGGCTCCTACCAACACCGGCACTGGCGCATGCTGCTCACTCCGGTGACTGCCTTGCGGTCGCAATCACTGCATCGCACAACCCATGGCACGACAACGGTGTGAAGGTGTTCGCACCCGGCGGTAGAAAACTCACCGACGATACCCAGCAGCGAATCGAATCCCATTGGCACGAGCAGCGTGAATCCGCTGACCCAGCGCCATCCTCGTTGACGGGTACGGCCGACGTTCCGACGGTGGACGAATCGGTGGGCGCCGCGTACATCGAGGCGATGACCACAACGTTGAACATCACATCGTTTAGCGGCACCGAAGTGATCGTCGATTGTGCCAACGGCGCCACCAGTTCCGTGGCCGAGCAGGTCACTTCGGCACTCGGACTGCGTGCAACCATCCTGAACGATGCCCCCACCGGGCGCAACATCAACGACGCCTGTGGCGCCACGCACCCCGAGGGTTTGGCGACACGGTGCGCAGAACGCGGCGTGCCGGGAATCGCGTTCGACGGTGATGGCGATCGACTCATCGCGGTGGACGAACGCGGCAACGTGGTCGACGGCGATCGACTGATTGCCCTGGCCGCGGTCGACCTGCATCGTCGCGGGGATCTGCGCAACGACACGGTCGTCGTGACCAGCATGACGAACCTGGGATTTCACCGGGCCATGCACCGGGAACACATCACGGTGACCACCGATGTTGGTGATCGTGCCGTACTGGGCGCCATGGAGGGAAGGCGGCTTCATTGCTCGGCGGAACAGAGTGGACATATTTCTTCATGCTCGATACGCAACGACTGAGTGACGGAATATTTGTCGGCACTGTTGTTGCCGGGATCTCGTTCGTCGAAGTGGTGGCGCGTTGTCAGCGCTCTCCGACGCGGTCATGACCCGTATGCCACAGGTCTTGCGCAACGTGCGAGTGACCAAGAATCCGAAGGATGTGGCAGCACTCATCAAAGAGGATCTTGCGCGCGAAGAAGCATTGCTCGGCGACAACGGTCGAATCGTCGTGCGCGCATCCGGAACCGAGCCCGTGGTTCGCATCATGGTCGAAGCCGAGTCGCAGTCCATTGCCGACGGAGTTGCCGAGCGACTCGAGCAGGTCGTCGCTGCTCATTCATAGGTAGAATTCCCCTCATGTGCGGCATCATCGCGGTGTTGTCGCGCCCCGAAACCCGCGAGGTTCCCGTCGGTGCCACCTTGTTGGAGCGTCTCGACGCCGTCTTGAGCACCTGGGCTGCTTCGGGTCAGGTGCTTCCGGCCGATGCCGATCTGAAACGGATGGCGGAGACAGCCGCCAGCGTCGACACCGCATTGCGCGGTGACGCCGGAATGTGGCTGATGGCGGGCAATCGTGAGTTCATCACCGGGCTCACCAGCCGTCTCGACCAGTTGGATTCGCGCGTTGTCGAGGCAGATCGCCAGCTCGAGCGTGCTGACGCATCGGCGGGGGCTGCCGCACTCGAGCGCACCGCAAACCTGCTCACCGCGTTGCGTGATGCGGCGTGGGCGCTCCGTAAGGATCGCATTCGTACGGCATTGGCCGTTGATGCAATGGCTGGTGTGAGTGCAAGTCGCTCTGCCCTGGCTGCGTACCTCTCCATACAGCAGGCGTGGTCCGCAATCGATCGACTCGAGGTTCGCGGTCGAGACTCGGCCGGAGTTCATGTCATGGTGTGGAACCACGGTTTGCGTAGTGACGACGTTCGTGTGGCAACGCTGTTGGGCAACCGTCACGACGACAGCCTGTTCACCTCGGGTGCGGTTCGAGTCACGCGTAACGCGTGGTCGTTCGTGTACAAAGCGGCCGCCGAAATTGGCGAGTTGGGCGACAACACCCGGGTGATGCGCAACGCCGTGGTGAACGACGATCTCCTGCGATTGCTGGTGAGCCAGCCCGACGCCCGTGTTGCCGTACTCGGCCACACGCGTTGGGCGAGCGTCGGCATCATTTCCGAGCCCAATGCCCATCCGGTGAACAGTGACGAACTGGAGTCGTCGGGTGACACCGCCTATCTCGTTGCCGCACTCAATGGCGACGTCGACAATCATGCCGACTTGCGTGCTCGACACGAGTTGCGCATGGCGCAGCCCATCACCACCGATGCAAAGGTGATTCCAGCGCTTGTGTCTCGGCAGCTCGCAGAAGGCGCGACACTGAGCGACGCATTCCGTGAAACGGTTTCGACGTTCGATGGGTCGATGGCAATCGCCGTTGCGTCGGCCGATGAGCCAGACACCTTGCTACTCGCGTTGAAGGGGAGTGGTCAAGGATTGTGCATCGGACTAGCAGAGAACCGCTACGTAGTGGCGAGCGAGCCATACGGCTTGGTGGAAGAAACGCAACGGTACGTCCGTATGGATGGAGAGTCGCTGGCACATCCGGACCGCCCCTCCAGTCGTGGACAAGTGGCGGTGCTCGACGGGGCGCGTGCCGGTGCGTCGGAGGGGATCACGTTGCTGGCCTATGACGGCACCGCGTTGAACGTTGGAGAAGGTAACACGCTGACGGCCGAGGTGACCACGCGTGACATCGATCGTGGAGACCATCACCACTTTCTCGCCAAGGAGATCAACGAGGCTCCGCGCAGCTTTGCCAAGACGTTGCGTGGTCGAATCGTCGAACGCAACTCGCAACTGATGGTGTCGCTCGATGAGTCGCAGTTGCCCAAGCAGATCGTCGATGAACTTGCCGCAGGCACGTTGCGTCGCGTGCAGGTGATCGGACAGGGCACGGCCGCAATCGCGGGACGATCGTTGGCCAATCTGTTGAAACAATTGACCCACGACCAACTTCGTGTCGAAGCGCTGCCTGCGACGGAGCTCTCCGGATTCGGTTTGGCGCTCGACATGAGCGACACGCTGATCATCGCCATCAGTCAGAGTGGCACCACCACCGACACCAACCGAACCGTGGACTTGGCGCGTTCGCGCGGCGCGCGTGTGTTGGCCATCGTCAATCGACGCGGCAGTGAGTTGTCGGCAAAAGCAGACGGAGTCATCTACACCTCCGACGGTCGCGACGTGGAGATGAGCGTGGCGAGCACCAAGGCGTTCTATGCCCAGGTGGCCGCCGGCGCGATCGTGTCGTGTGCGATAGCACAGGTCATCACGGTCGGTGGCGAGGACGATCGTCATCAATTGCTCGCCGCCCTTCGCTCGCTTCCCGCCGAATTGGTGGAGGTTCTGCAACTACAGCCCAAGATCGCAGATGCGGCGCGCAATTTCGCCACTTCGCGTCGCTACTGGACCGTCGTGGGCAACGGCGCCAATGCAGTTGCGGCAGAGGAAGTGCGGATCAAACTCAGCGAACTGTGTTACAAATCGATCGCATGTGACATCACGGAGGACAAGAAGCACATCGACCTGTCGTGCGAGCCGCTCATCTTCGTGTGTGCGGCGGGATTGAGCGGTGGGAACGCAACCGACGTTGCCAAGGAAATTGAGATCTATCGCGCCCACAAGGCCTTGCCGATCGTGGTTGCCACCCGAGGAGAGGAGCGCTTCGGTGCCGCCGCCGCGGTCATCGAGGTGCCGCCAGTGGACCACCGGGTGGCGTTCGTACTGTCGGTGATGGTCGGGCACCTCTTCGGTTACGAGGCGGCACTCGCCATCGATTCACTGGCTCGCACGCTGCGGCAAACCCGCGAGGTGGTCGAGCATGCGGTGGAACGTGGTGGTCAAGGAGCGGCACTACTCGACAAGGTCCACGCCGAGATCGGCGTGGTTGCCAATCGCTTCTTCGATGCGTTGGCCACCGGTGCGTACGACGGCAACCTCGAGGCATCCACTGCGGTACGCGTGGTGGGAATGCTGCGCACGGCGATGTCGCCGAATCCGCTGCAAACGTACCAACGCGACTTCGGAAAGATTGCCACGCCCGAAGCCCTACTCGACGACATCACCTCGGCACTTACGCGTGCCATCGACGAGTTGACCCGCCCCATCGATGCCATCAAACACCAAGCCAAGACCATCACCGTCGGAATCTCGCGCAGTGAGGAGGGCTTGCTGGATCGACCGCTGGTGAAGGCGGTGTTGAATGCCGGAGCCGCCCGCGAGCGCTTGCCCTACGGCGTATTGAAGGTGCTTGCCGACATCGATCCGGCCATTTCGTCGGTGGTGGGCTTCACCCGTTATCGAATCGAAGGCGATCCGGCCTCGCCGGAGTCGACGGTGATGATCGTGGATCGTGGTGGCATTGCCCGTGATTTGCAGTCGCGCGTGGATACCAGCAATGCATTGCGCGGTACCAAGCGCCGGGTGGCGATGTCACAAGAGGTGTTGGTGGCGCGTGGACGTCGCGATAGTCGCACCGTCATTCTGGTTCCCGAAACGAAGGGCAGCGAGACCACGGGCATCACGTTGCTGCACGTATTGTTCCACGACCGATTGCCGGCGGGTGTGATGAAACAAGTGCTGAAGGGTTACGACAACCGTTACGAACGTTTGGTGGATGCGGTGACCGAGACCGAGACGTCATTCCGCGAGGATCGCCTGGGCGAGGTGTCGGTGGCGGATGCACTTATCCTGCCCATCACGTCGACTGCCGACATGTGGCGCGCCGGCGACTAGGAGTTGGGCATGTTTTCCACGGATTGGACGCTCGCATGATCGGATTGGGGATCGATGCCGTCGACATCACCCGTTTCTCGCGAACGCTCGCCCGTTCCCCGCGAATGGCGGCGCGTGTCTTCACCGATGGCGAACGCGAGATGGCGGCACAGCGTGCCGATGCTCCGGCGGTGTTGGCCGCCCGTTTTGCGGTTCGCGAAGCCGTCATGAAGGCCCTGGGGGTGGGGCTCGGATCGTTCGATTTTCACGACGTTTCGGTGGTGAGTGCGACCAACGGACGACCGTCGCTCATGGTGCGGGGTCGAGCCGCCGAACTGGCGCAGCAACGAGGAGTGTCGAACTGGCATGTCTCCATTTCGCACACGGATGACCTCGCCGTGGCAGTCGTTGCCGCCGAGTAGCAGCACGCACGCCATGGGTAACGGCATCGCGGCGAGAGCAACTCGCGCAGAGATCGATCTCGTGGCACTGCGCGGAAACGTGAGGCTGCTCGTGGAACGCTCGCAGCCGAGCGAACTCTGGGCGGTGGTGAAGGCGAATGCCTATGGGCATGGGGCCGTGCCCTGTGCAAGAGCAGCACTCGCGGCTGGCGCAGCTGGTTTCTGTGTGGCGCTCACCCAGGAGGCTCTGGAACTGCGCGCGGCCGGTGTCACCGCACCCATCATGGTGATGAGCGAACAACCAACGTCGGATGCCGGGATGCTCGCGGAACACGACGTTGTCTGCGTGGCATACAACTCGCAATACATCGACGCACTCGCCGCAGCCGGTCGACGGCTGGGGAAGCGAGTGACGGTGCATCTGAAGGTGGATACCGGAATGCATCGCGTCGGTGTTTCGATCGATGCAGCGCTGGAGTGCGCACATCGCATCGCATCATTCCCGGAGTTGAGACTCGAAGGGGTGATGACGCACCTGGCCACCGCGGATGATCCGACACACCCGGCAACGTCGCGGCAGTTGGAACTCTTCTCGAAGGTCGCGCGGCAGATTCGGGCCGACGTTCCGGAGGTTCGACACGTGCACTGTGCCAACTCCGCAGCCACGGTGCGAGGCGTGACCCCCGAGAGCACAATCATGCGCACCGGAATAGCGATGTACGGATTGAATCCCGGCGAACTTGATGCGTCGTTGATGGCCGAACTCGTGCCCGTCATGACACTGCGCACGCAGGTTTCGCACGTACAACGAGTGCCTGCGGGGGAGGGTGTGAGCTACGGGCTTCGTGCCGTATTGGAACGCGACGCCACCATCGCCACCTTGCCGTTGGGCTACGCCGACGGCATTGCGCGACGTGCGTGGCAAACGAGCGCCGAGGTGCTGGTTGGCGGAAGACGGCGGCGAATCGTGGGTGTCGTGACGATGGACCAGATGATGGTCGATTGTGGAGACGATGCCGTTTCCATCGGCGATGAAGCAGTGCTGTTCGGTGCGCAAGGTGCCGACAAGATCAGGGTGGAGGACTGGGCGTCGGCGCTCGGAACGATCACCTATGAGGTGGTGTGCGCGGTGTCCGCCCGTGTTCCAAGAACGTACGTGGGTGACCACGCATGATGAAGAGCACGTTGTCGGTAACCACCGTGGACGACACGACTCGTATTGCACGGGTGATTGCCGCGGAGCTTCGTCCCCGGGATGTGTTGCTGCTGACCGGCGACCTTGGTGCCGGCAAGACCACGTTCACCAAGGCGCTGTGCGCGGCCCTCGGCATCACCGAGACGGTCACCTCGCCGACGTTCAGTTTGGTGCACGAATACGTTGGTGGCCGGCTCACCGTGGTGCACTGCGATTTGTACCGACTCGAGCGCACGGGAGAATTGGACGACTTGGCACTGGACGACGCCCGTCGGCGCGGCGCGGTGTTGGTGGTGGAGTGGGGGGGACCTGGTGCCGGACGCGTTCGACGATGCCTTGGTGGTCGGCTTCGAACACGCTGCAGGCGATGCACGCACCGTCACCGTGTCGTGGCGAGGTTCGAACTGGGAGGCCAGATTCGTTCGGCTCTCGGACCGCCTGCAGGTCGGTACCCCCACATGATCGTGCTGGGGATCGATACCGCAACCACGATGGTGAGTGTTGCCGTGGTCGATGGTGCCACGGTGCTGGCATCGAGTGAGTTGCGAAGTGATCGTCGACATGCCGAGGATCTCACGCCGATGATCGACTTCGTGGTGAAGCGGGCCGGATTGTCGTTCGCCGATCTCGACGCGGTGGCCGTGGATGTGGGGCCGGGCTTGTTCACCGGGATGCGGGTTGGAATCGCATCGGCGCAGGCACTGGCATTCGCGCTGTCGATTCCGCTCGTCGGTGTCGACGGGTTGGAGGCGCTGGTCGCCGCAATACCGGGAGCCGTCGCCGAGCAGGCGGAGGTCATCGTTCCAACCATCGATGCGCGTCGTCGGGAAGTGGCTTGGGCGATGCATTCGAACGTGTCGGGGCGTGTGCTTGCACCACGAGTAGGAGGACTGGACGACCTCCTCGCTGGCGTGCGAGAGCGAGGACAGCATTGTTTGTTCGTGGGTGACTTCGCGCGACGTCATCGAGACGACATCGTCGCGGGATTGGGGCCGCACTCGTGGAACGTGTCGTTCGGGGACGAAACGTTGGATTGGCCGATCGCTCGACACGTTGCGTTCATCGGTCACGACCGAGCGTTGCACCTCGACGGCGGTGCACGTCGTGCACCACGAGCCGAGGCGCTCTACTTGCGTGAGGCCGATGCCGAGATCAACTGGACGACGCGGAGCAGTGCATGATTCGGCAGGGCAACGTATGAGCGTGCTGAGTCGCTGGCTGGGTCGAAAGCAGCCTGCCGACGAAGATGCCTTGGTCATCGAACCGATGCGACGATCCCATCTGCCGCAGGTGATGGAAATCGAGGCGACCGCCTATCCGCAGCCGTGGACCGTTGGCGTATTTCAGGATGAGTTGGCCATGCAGACTCGAGGGTCGCGGCACTATCTGGTTGCCATCCTGGGTGGTCGGGTCGTGGGATACGGCGGAATGATCTACATGGATACCGCCGCCCACATCACCAACGTGGCGGTGGCCGTCGCGATGCGCCGACGGGGAATCGCAACCGAGCTCATGCTGGATTTGTCGTGGGAGGCGCGACGAGCGGGAATGGAGTCGCTCACGCTCGAGGTGCGCGAATCAAACGTGTCGGCTCAGTCGCTGTACCGAAGGTTTGGATTCGTGCCGGTGGGCGTGCGAGCCAAGTACTACGAAAATCGTGACGATGCAATCGTCATGTGGTGTACCGACATTCAGGGTGCCGACTTCGAACGCCGGTTGCAGGCAATCGAAGCAGAACGGAACGCATCATGACTTCCGGGAGTACCACTCGATCGGTTGTCGCCTCGGTGGGAGTTTCAGACGGGAATGCGTCCACCGTGGACACGTCAACGATCGTGCTCGGTATCGAGACCAGCTGTGACGAGACCGCAGCCGCCGTGGTGATGGGTGGCACCGATGTGCTGTCGTCGGTGGTGGCAAGCCAGCTCGACGAACACGCGCGCTTCGGAGGAGTGGTGCCCGAGATTGCGAGTCGTGCACATCTGGAAACCCTGCCCCAGGTGGTCGCCGAAGCATTGGAGCGAGCCAACATCGACGTCTCCCGAGTGGATGCAGTGGCGGCAACCATTGGACCGGGACTGGTTGGAGCGTTGTTGGTGGGGGTATCCGCGGCGAAGGCCACCGCGCTGGCGTTGGACGTGCCATTCGTCGGTGTGAATCATCTCGAAGCCCATCTCTACGCGGCACTACTTGACGAACCCAATGCCCGGTTTCCGATGTTGTTCGTATTGGTGTCGGGTGGTCACACATTGCTGGTGGAGATGACCGGCCACGACTCGTATCGAGTCATTGGGCAGACCATCGACGATGCCGCCGGCGAGGCCTTCGACAAGGTGGCGCGCTTCCTGGGACTGTCGTATCCCGGAGGCCCTGCGATCGACAAGGCAGCGACCCGCGGCAAGGACACCGCCATTGCACTGCCTCGTGCGATGCTGAACGATGGTCTCGACGTTTCGTTCAGTGGGCTGAAGACTGCGGTCATCAATTACGTGCGCGCGAATCCTCACGTTTCGAGCGACGACGTCGCTGCCTCGTTCCAGCGAGCAGTGGTGGACGTGCTGGTGCACAAGGCCCGCCGCGCCGCATCACTCATCGGCGCCAACACCATCGCACTCGGGGGCGGTGTCGCCGCCAATTCACTGTTGCGCAGCGAGATGACGAAGGCAGGGAAATCTGACGGAATCCCCGTGGTGTTACCGTCACGGGAGATGTGCACGGACAACGCTGCGATGATTGCGAGCGCCGGTTGGTATCGCCTGCGTCGCGGTGAGGTTATGGCGTTGGACGCCGGCGCGAACCCGAACCTCAAACTTGGGGCGGGGCAACGATGAGCGCAGCCGCGCCAACGGCAGCGCTGAAGCCACTGGCCATTCGTGGCACCACCACCGACGGGACCCCTGGACGCGGAATCGACGTGTGGCCACCCGTGGTGCTGGCGCCGATGGCCGGAGTAACCAACGCCCCCTTTCGTTCGTTGTGTCGAAGTTTTGGTCCCGGTCTGGTGTACGTGAACGAAATGATCATGGCTGCGGCACTGGTGTACGGCAACTCCCGCACGCGATCGATGGTCACCTTCGCGCCGGACGAGCACTTTCGCAGCATGCAGTTGTACGGCAGCGACCCCGTCATCGTGGAGCGGGCCGTGGAGATCTTGGGGAGTGAGAACCTGGTCGATCACATCGACCTGAATTTCGGTTGTCCGGCCGCGAAGGTCACGCGCAAGGGCGGTGGCGCTGCCGTGCCGTTGAAGAAGAACCTGTTGTCGGAAATCGTTCGCGCAGCAGTGCGTGCGGGGAGTCGCTACGGCATCCCGATCACCTGCAAATTCCGCATGGGAATCAACGAGGAACTGATGACCTTCATCGACACCGGCAAGATCTGTCGCGACGCCGGGGCAGTCACTATTGCATTGCACGCACGAACCGCTCAGCAGCACTACGCACCGAGTGCACGGTGGGAGGCAATCGCTCAACTCAAGCAACAGGTGGATGGCATTCCCGTGCTTGGCAATGGCGACATCTGGTGTGCCGACGATGCAATGCGGATGATGCAAGAAACCGGTTGCGACGGTGTGGTGATCGGCCGAGGTTGCCTGGGTAAACCGTGGCTCTTTCGCGATTTGGTGGATGCATTCAACGGGCAATCCGTGCAACCATCACCCTTGCTCGGGGAGGTGCTCGGTGTCATGATCTCGCACGCCGATGCGCTCATGCAGCATCATCGCGACAATGGCCGCAACGACGACACCAAGGGCATTCGCGAGTTCCGCAAACACTGTGGTTGGTATCTCACGGGGTACCCCGTGGGCCCGGACGTACGGCGTCAATTCGCGGAGGTGTCGACGCTCGACGACGTACGTGCACTCGCGGCATCACTCGACCACTCGTTGGCACTCGTTGCCGGGGGAGAGCGTTTGCCACGCGGCCACACCAACGGACCGATCAACGTGGTGTTGCCGCACGGCTACTTGGACCACCTTGATGACCTGCAAGTGCCCGACGACGCGATGCTCACCACCATGAGCGGCGGATGACGCTGCAACTCGCGCAATGAACGGTCGCCCACCGCTGGTGCTCGCCTCGCGCTCGCCGCGACGAGCCGACATCCTCACGCAGATGGGTGTGCCATTCGTGGTGGACTCTGCCGATATCGATGAAGCTCCGCTTCCCGATGAGACTCCGCGCGAGTTGGTGATGCGCCTGGCAACGGCGAAGTGTCTGGCGGTGGCGGGCCGTTACCCCGTCGACACGTTGGTACTGGGTGCCGACACCACGGTGGATGTCGACGGTGAAATCTTCGGAACGCCGACCGACACCGATCATGCACGCACGATGCTGCGTCGACTCTCCGGCCGCACGCATATGGTGCACACGGCGGTGTGCGTTGCCCAGGGTGGCACCCACCGCACGGAACTCGACTCGGCCGCCGTCGCCATGCACCCCATCGACGCCGACCTACTCGAGCGATACCTCACGACCGGGGAGTCGCTCGACAAAGCAGGGGGGTACGCCGTACAAGGCGAGGCAGCGATGTTTGTGGAGCGCGTCACAGGTCACCTCACGACGGTGGTGGGTCTTCCCGTTCGTTTGGTGGAAGGGCTGCTCGGACGCTCGTCGGATCGGTAACGCAGGCTCGGGTTGTCGCCCCGCCCGCCTCACCCCTAGCATTAGCACTCGCCCGTGGAGAGTGCTAACCGCTTTTCAGGGCATTAGATAGCCCGTTTCCCGCCTGGGAAACCTGCACGAAAAGGAAACAACATGAACCTGAAGCCCCTTGATGACCGAATCGTGGTGAAGCCTTCGGAGGCCGAGCAAACCACCGCATCGGGTCTCGTCATCCCCGACACCGCCAAGGAGAAGCCACAGCAGGGCACCGTGCTTGCCGTTGGTCCTGGTCGCTGGAGTGACTCGGAAGGCAAGTTCTTCCCACTTGAGGTGAAGGTCGGCGACACCGTGCTGTACAGCAAGTACGGCGGCACCGAAGTTGCGCACAAGGGCGATGACTTGCTCATCCTCACCAGCCGCGACGTTCTCGCCATCGTCACCAAGTAATCCAGTCCTCAACAACATCCCACTACGCACACAACAGAAACAGGAACCTACACATGGCAAAGTTGCTCAAATTCGACGAAGAAGCACGCCGCGCTCTTGAAGCCGGCGTCAACAAGTTGGCTGACGCCGTCAAGGTCACGTTGGGACCGAAGGGTCGCAACGTCGTTCTCGACAAGAAGTTCGGCGCACCAACCATCACCAACGACGGTGTGTCCATCGCCAAGGAAGTCGAACTGGAGGACCCATTCGAGAACATGGGCGCCCAGTTGGTGAAGGAAGTCGCCACCAAGACCAACGACGTCGCCGGTGACGGCACCACCACCGCAACGGTGTTGGCTCAGGCCATGGTTACCCACGGCATGCGCAACGTTGCTGCTGGCGCAAACCCCATGGGCTTGAAGCGCGGTATCGAAAAGGCCGTTGCTGCGGCGGTGGAGTCGATCAAGTCACAGGCCAAGGAAGTGGATGACAAGGGCGATATCGCCAACGTCGCCACCATCTCGGCTGCCGATGCCGCAATCGGCAAGGTCATCGCCGACGCCATCGACAAGGTGGGCAAGGACGGCGTGGTCACCGTTGAGGAGTCCAACACGTTCGGCATCGAGCTCGAGTTCACCGAAGGTATGCAGTTCGACAAGGGTTACTTGTCGCCGTACTTCGTGACCGATCAGGACCGTCAGGAAGCCGTGCTCGAAGAGCCGTACATCCTGTTCCACTCGGCCAAGATTTCCACCGTGCAGTCGATGCTGCCGCTCCTCGAAGGTGTGATGAAGACGGGCAAGCCGCTCCTCATCGTTGCCGAAGATGTCGAGGGTGAAGCACTCGCCACGTTGGTGGTCAACAAGATTCGTGGCACCTTCAACTCCACCGCAGTGAAGGCCCCCGGCTTCGGCGATCGTCGCAAGGCGATGCTGCAGGACATGGCCATCCTCACCGGTGGACAAGTCATCAGCGAAGAAGTGGGCTTGAAGTTGGAGAACGCCGGCCTCGACCTCCTCGGTCGTGCCAAGCGCGTCATCATCGACAAGGACAACACCACCATCGTCGACGGTCATGGTGACAAGGCCGAAGTCAACGGTCGCATCAACCAGATCAAGACCGAAATCGACAACACCGACAGCGACTGGGACCGCGAGAAGTTGCAAGAGCGTCTCGCCAAGTTGGCTGGTGGCGTTGCCGTCATCAAGGTCGGCGCAGCAACCGAAGTGGAGCTCAAGGAAAAGAAGCACCGCATCGAGGACGCCGTATCGGCCACCCGCGCCGCGATCGAAGAAGGCGTAGTCGCTGGTGGCGGTACCGCACTGGTGCGCGCCCGCCCTGGCGTGCTGAAGGTGGTCGAGTCACTCTCGGGTGACGAGGCAACCGGAGCCCGCAGCGTGTACGACTCGCTCACCGCACCGGCACGTCACATCGCCGACAATGCAGGTATGGAAGGCGCAGTCGCCGTTCAGCAGGTGGAGGCCGCAAAGGGCAACACCGGTTTGAACGCCGCGACGGGCGAGATGACCGACCTCGTGAAGGCCGGCATCATCGACCCCGCCAAGGTGACTCGCGCGGCGTTGCAGAACGCGGCGTCGATCGCTGCGTTGGTCATCACCACCGAGTGTCTCGTTGCCGACAAGCCTGAGAAGGCTGGTGCGGCACCGGCAGGCGGCGGAATGCCCGGCGGCGGCATGGGGATGATGTAACGCAGAATTCTGCCAACAACGTCCCGCTGACGCGGAACAGACAACGAATCTGAGTTAACGGTCGCTTCCAAGCGCGCCAAGTACGGCGCCATGGAGGCGACCGTTGCTCGTGATGAGCGAGTCCGATCGCCATTCGCCGTCACCGTGGCGGTTGGTCCACGTGCCGCCAGCCTCGGTCACGATTGCGGCAATTGCCGCGATGTCGTATGGTCCGAGCCCGATCGCGTCGATGGCGAAGTCAACCGCACCCTGTGCAACCAACATGTGTTGCCAAAAGTCGCCGTAATTGCGCAGCCGCCCAACGTTGCGTTGCAGTGAGTCGAGTTGTTGGGTCTTGTTTGCCGCATGCCACGACTCGGTCACCGTGATGCTCGCACTTGCGCGACGCAGTTCGCTCACATCACTTACGCGAAGCGGTTGAACCGCCGTGTTCTGTGTGCTGGGAATGCCACCGATGATGTGGTGCGCACCGAGCCCGCGTGCCGCCCACCAGCGCATACCGAGGGCAGGAGCCGACACCACGCCGAGCACCGGGTCATCGCCGTGCACCAATGCGATGAGGGTGGCCCACACCGGAACTCCGCGCACGAAGTTGCTCGTGCCATCGATCGGATCAATGACCCATTGGAACGGCGAGTCGGTCGGACCAATCACGCCGTGCTCCTCGCCGTACAGCGAGTAGTCGGGCCGTTCGTTTCGCAGCACGTCACTGATGGCCGATTCGGTATTGCGATCCAGTTCGGTGACCTCGCTCCTGTCGGCTTTGCGCTCCACCGTGAACCCGCGTCGTTGAAACCCGGGCAGACTGAGCTCGTCGGCGATGTCGGCGGCGCGCAGGGCCAGCGCGAGGTCCTCGGTGAGGAGAGTCATGACCCGCCCGACGCTAGGGCAGGGCGATGGTCTCGCGCACGGTGCGCTCGATGCCCGCTGCGTCGAGACCCAACTTGGCGAGAATCACGTCTGGCTTGGCATGGGGGATGAAGCGCGTCGGGAGCCCGAGCACCTTGATGTCGGGCGGCTGCGCGGACGCAGCCGAAGTGATCGCATCGGCCAGCAGGAAGCCGATTCCGCCGTCGCGGATTCCATCTTCAATCGTGATGATGTGGCGGTGTGCGGCGGCATCGTGAATCATGGCCACGTCGGCCGGGACGCACGAGCGAACGTCCCACAACGTGGCATGGAGTCCACTGTGGGAGAGGGCTGCAACGGCCTGTTCGGCTGCGCCCACCATCTTCCCCACGGCCAATATGCAGAGTTTCTTGGATGGATCACTGGCCATGCGGCGCGCGTGCAATCCCGAACCCACGTCGTGCTCCGACACCTGTCGCGCGTTGCCCTTCGGATAGCGAATCACCACCGGGCCGGTGTCGGCCAGCGACATGGCGTCGTGCAGCATCTGCTGAAGGTCTTGTGCGCTCGACGGTGCGAGCACGCGCATTCCCGGCACTTTGGAGAGCAGGGCCATGTCGTAGATGCCGTGGTGGCTGGGGCCGTCGTCTCCGGTGATTCCGGCGCGATCGAGACAGAACACCACGGGCAATCGGTGCAGAGCCACGTCGTACACGAGTTGATCCCACGCGCGATTGAGGAAGGTGGAGTAGAGGGCAACCACCGGTCGCATGCCTCCCATCGCCAAGCCCGCTGCAAACGTCACTGCATGCTGTTCGGCGATACCGACGTCGAAGAACCGATCGGGGAAGTGTGATTCGAATGCAATCAATCCGGTTGGGCCGGGCATGGCCGCCGTGATGGCAACGATACGTTGGTCGCTTTGTGCTTCCTTGATGAGTGCATCGGCGAATGCCTGCGTGTATCCCGTTGGCACCGACTTGGGCGGACCACTCACCGGGTCGAACACTGGTGCATCGTGCAGGTGCTTCTCGTCGTCGTCTTCGGCAGGGGAGTATCCGCGCCCCTTTTGCGTGAGCACGTGCACCACGATGGGACCTTCTTCGGAACGAGCGGCGGCCGCCGCGAGCGCGTGCTCCAACTCGCCGAAGTTGTGGCCGTCGACGGGGCCCACGTAGCGAACTCCCAGCGCCTCGAAGAATGCGGTTGGTTGGAGATACTCGCGAATGCCGGCCTTGATTGCCTCGAGGCCGCGCTCGGCTTGTGGTCCGAGGACGGGAAGATCATGTAGCCACTTCTCCAAACGCCGCTGGCGCTGCACGTACACCGGGTTCAACCGCACGTTGGTGAGCGTGCGCGACAAACGCCGCGTGAAACGATCGCGCGGTCGCGGCATGTCGCTGGTTTCCTCCAGCGGGTGCGGCTGATGGGTGAGGTTCGACACCGTTGGCGCATACGACCGACCGTTGTCGTTCAGCACGATGATGACGCGGCTCTTGGAGTGACCGAGGTTGTTCAGCGCCTCGTATGCCATCCCCCCGGTGAGCGAACCGTCTCCGATGACTGCCACCACGTGGCGACGATCCGTGTTCTGTCCGTTGTCACGAGCGACCGCCATGCCATGTGCGTACGACAAGACCGTGGATGCGTGACTGTTTTCTATGAAGTCGTGCACGCTTTCCTCGCGACTCGGGTAACCCGAGAGTCCACCTGCTTGTCGCAACTGGGAGAAGCCGCCGCGACGCCCCGTGACCAGTTTGTGGACGTACGACTGGTGTCCGGTGTCCCAGAGGATGGCATCACGCGGCGACTCGAACACGCGATGCAGGGCAAGGGTGAGCTCCACCGCGCCGAGGTTCGACCCCAAGTGACCACCGGTCTCGGCGACTGCTGCCACGATGAAGTCGCGAATCTCGCCCGAGAGTTCCTCGAGTTGAGAGTGGTTGAGGCCGCGCAAATCGCTCGGCTGGCGAATATCGGCTAGCGCCATGGCAACCTAGAACGCTAGCCCTGAAGCGTGTCGCGACGCCCTGCCGCCGCCGCATGCCGCAGCACGACACGACGCTCGTTCCAGCGGTGAATTCGGGCACCGATCCAGTAGCCGATGGCGAACACTGCGATGCCGCCGAGTCCATCGATCCAAAAATGATTTCCGGTGATCACGATGGCTGCCAACGTCAATAGTGGGTAGAGCAGCAACACAAGTCGAAGCCACGTACGTCGAGCCAGGGGGAACATTGCAAAGACGCACCACGTCGCCCAGCCGATGTGCAGGGACGGCATCGCTGCGTATTGATTCGACAGCGTCCTGCCGGGACCGCTGTCGAACGCCCATGGTCCACCGAACTCCTTTATGGTGTCGCTGTATCCGAAATTCTCGGCCCCGTTCAGCGTTCGCAACTCGTGCTTGATGCATGCCGCACCGTACGCCATCGGCGGGCATGGAGCATCGAGCAGTCGTGGCGGCATCAGTGGGAACAGTGCGAATCCGATGATGGCCAAAGCGGTCATCGCCGCGAGGCAATTCCTCCACAGCGCGAACGCGGTTGGGCGCAAGAGGAAGAGTGCGACGAAGACTCCGAGGGTGATGAAGAAGTGGGCCGTTCCGTAGTACACGTTGAAGAACTCGATGACTCCAACGTGAGGGAGGAACCAGTCCTGAATGGTTTCCTCGTGGTACAGGCCCAGTGCGCGTTCGAAACGAATGATCCGCATCGCGTTGAGGAATGCTTCGACGGGAATCTGACTCCCGGAGACGAGCGCCGAGCCGAACAGGTTCCGCACCAGCGTGTAAATACCGTAGAAGGCGGTGACGATGAGCGCTTCCTTCCACCAGATGGTGCGATGTTGCCGATCGGTGCTCTCCAACTGCTCGATATCGCTCATCGTGCAACGACGCTAGTGACGCGAAATTTTCGATCCTCGGTACGTGGAGTTCCCCGTCATCGGTAGGCTCTCGGCATGTCAAACAACCAATCGCTCTTGGTCGAACCCGATGTGTTGTCGAGAGTGCTGGCGCGTGGAAAGTCCACCGGAGCGGAGTTCTCGGAAGTGTTCGTGGAGGACAAGCGAAGTACATCGGCCGGACTCGACGACGGGAAGATCGAGCAGGTGTCGAGCGGACGCGACCGAGGAGCGGGTATTCGTGTGGTGAAGGGTGAGACCACGGGGTTCGCCCACACGAGCGACCTCAGCGAGAAGGGACTGCTGGCCGCGGCCGAAGCGGCAGCGGCCGCCGCGTCTCGCGGTGGTGGTGGCGTAAACGCAGTGGCGCTAAACGCCGTGGTGCGTCATCCGGTGAACACCATCGAGAAGTGGCCGGACGAAATCGCCAAGCGCGACAAGGTGGCGATCCTGCAGCGAGTCGATTCCGCCGCGCGCGCCGTCCACCGAGCGATCGTCCAGGTGTCGGCTGGCTACGGCGATTCGCGCAAACGGATCCTGATCGCCAACAGCGACGGCGTGTTGGCCGCCGACGAGCAAGTTCGCACCCTGTTGCGCGTCAGCGTGGTGGCCAGCGGCGACGGCGGAATGCAGACCGGATTCCAATCCCTCGGACACACCATCGGTTTCGAGGTGTTCGACCAGAACGACGTCGAGGAACTCGCGCGTTCTGCCGCCCAGCAGGCGGTCACCAAGTTGAGCGCTCGGCCGGCACCGTCCGGATCGCTCCCGGTGGTCATCAAGCACGGTTCCGGCGGGGTGCTCTTCCATGAAGCGTGTGGACACGGCTTGGAAGCCGACATCATCAGCAAGGGCGCGAGCGTGTACAAGGACAAGCGTGGCGAACTCGTGGCTTCGCCATTGGTCACCTTGATCGATGACGGCACCATGACCGCCGAATGGGGTGCCATTGGCATCGACGACGAAGGACACCCGTCGCAGCGCAACGTGCTTATTCAAGACGGCGTCCTCACCGACTACATGTGGGACTATCTGCGTGCGCGCAAGGAAGGCCGTCGCCAGAGTGGTAACGGTCGCCGACAGAGTTATCAGCACCTGCCGATGGTTCGCATGACCAACACGTTCGTGCTCAACGGGCCGCACGATCCGGATGCCATCGTGCGCGACACCAAGAACGGTGTGTACGTGGCCAAGTTGGGTGGCGGACAGGTCGACACCGCAAGCGGTGACTTCGTGTTCGGCATGACCGAGGCGTACCTGATCGAAAATGGCGAGATCACCGAGCCTCTGCGCGATGGAAACCTCATCGGCAACGGCCCCCAGGTGCTGCGCGACATCGATCTACTCGGCAACGACTTTGCGATGGGTAATCCGGGCACCTGCGGCAAGGACGGTCAAGGAGTGCCGTTGGGGACGGCCAGCCGACGCTGCGCGTAAAGAGCCTCACCATCGGTGGCACCGCGGCATGAGTGTTGCCCGAGTAGGGAAGTGAACAACCCATGAACGTCGAAGTTCCTGAACTGCAGGCAATTGCCGACCGCATCGTCGCGCAAGCCAAGGCAGGAGAACAAATCGAGGCCTACGTGGGTCGCGGTGGTGAAACATCGGTTCGGGTTTACGAGGGTGAGTTGGAGCATTTCGTCTCGGCCCAAAGTGATGGTGTTGGAATTCGCGTCGTGAAGGACGGTCGTACCGGTAGCGCCTATGCGGGAACGTTGGATGAGTCTGCAATCGCCGAGGTACTCGCCGAGGCGCGAGACAACGTGCAGTTCGGTACGCAGGACGAGTTCGCCGGCTTGGCGATGCCCGACGGTGTGGAGCCGGTACCGCAGAAGTTCTGGGACGACGATCTGGCGAACTACCCGACGGAATCCAAGGTGGACCTCACGAAGGATCTGGAGCGCCGTGCGCTGGCTGCCGATTCACGGGTACGAAGCGAGTCCGCAAATTATGACGACGGCTGGGGCGAGACTGCGTTTGCCACCACGACCGGCATTCGCACGAGTGGAAGGGCAAACTCGTGCTACGTCTCCGTGGTCACCCTGGCGGACGACGGTGATGAAACCCAGACCGGTTTCGGATTCTCGGTTGGCGATTCACCCAAGGACTTCGATTTGGACAAGGCGGCCCGCGAGGCGGCGGATCGAGCAACACGTCTACTCGGCGCCACGAAACCGGCCACCAAACGCACCACGATCGTGCTCGACCCGTACGTCACGTCGCAGTTCATCAGCGTGCTCTCCAGTGCGTTCAACGGCGAGAACGTGTCGAAGGGACGAAGCATCTTCGCCGATCGTCTGGGTGAGCAGGTTGCGGTGCCGTTCTTCACCCTGGTGGACGACCCCACGAACAAATTGGCCTACACCGCAACCGACATCGATGGCGAGGGTCTCGCGGCGCGTCGCAACGTGTTGATTCAGGACGGCGTACTGCAGATGTTCGTGCACTCCTCGTACAGTGCGCGCCGCATGAACACGGTCAGCACGGGGAACGCAACGCGTGGCGGATTTGCCGGATCGCCGGGTGTCGGATGCTTGGCGATGCAGGTGACACCGGGCGCGAAGTCGCAGGCCGAATTGATTGCATCCGTTGGTGACGGCGTCCTCATTCAGGAGGTGTCGGGTTTGCACAGTGGCGTCAACCCGATCTCGGGCGACTTTTCCACCGGCGCATCGGGGATGACCATCGTCAACGGGGCGGTCGGTGCACCGATTCGCGAGTTCACCATCGGATCCACACTCCAGCGAATGTTGCAGGACATCATCGCAATCGGTAACGACGTGGACTGGTTGCCCATGCGCGCAGCCGGACTTTCGCTGGTGATTGCCGACGTCACCATCAGCGGCTCGTAGCCGCCAACCTCACTAGCGTCGTCATCACCATGTCGTGGTGGCACGCGCTCGTTCTCGGTGTGGTGCAGGGATTGACGGAATTCTTCCCCATCTCATCCAGTGGACACCTGGAGTTGGTGCCGTGGCTGTTCGACTGGAATGATCTCGACAACGAGTCGGTGAGCACTGCGTTCGACGCTGCACTTCATCTGGGCACGCTGGTGGCAGTGGTCGTTGCAGTACGCCAGGAGTTGGCCCGGCTCGTTCTGGCCGGGCTTCGTCATCCATTCGCCTCGGAACAGGAGCGAACAGCGACACCGCACGGTCGCCTTGCGTGGTTGTACCTGCTCACCGCGGTGCCGGCGGCGATTGTGGGTGCGCTCTTTGACGACATGATTGCCGAGCAACTTGGTGGACCGGTCGTGGTCGCCATCTCGCTGATTGGTTTTGGTGGCGTGTTGTGGTGGGCGGATCGTCGCGCGGGTGATCGCCTCGCCGAGCACCTCACGACCCGGGACGCATTGCTGATCGGTGCGGCGCAAGTGCTGGCACTCAATCCCGGAACCTCACGCTCGGGTATCACCATCTCGGCCATGCGGGCCCTGGGTTATGGGCGAGCCGCCGCGGTGCGAATGTCGTTCGTCATCGGGGTGCCGATCATTGCGGGTGCGGGCGTATGGAAGGTGACGGGTTTGATCATCGACGGAGTACCGAGTGGGCTCGCATCGGCGATGATGATCGGCGTTGGTACGGCTGCGATTACCGGATGGTTGGCGATCTCGGCGTTGCAACGGGTTGCAGCACGCGGCAACTTCAACGTGTTCGTGTGGTATCGCCTGGCTCTGGGTATTGCGGTGCTGGGTGTGGTCGCCAGCGGTATTCGCTAGTTCTGTGATGTCGTGACATCGCACAGTCACCTCATCAGCCGGACATGTCATCGGTCGGACATGTCGCCGGCCAGTCAGCGCGTAGTCGTCATCGCCAGGACGTAGCACACCACGCTGAGCGACACTCCGCATGCCAGTACGGCACGTCGTAGCGAAGCATCGACGGCGAGTCGCCGATCGAGGCGGCGATACGTGGAGACCTTGAAGAATCGTCGTACGAGGTGTTTCATATCCGACTGTGTGCCGATTTCACGGCATCGCGCCCCGGAAATTCAGCACACGCACTGGGCGTCCTAGCCTGAGGTGGTGCCGAACATTCGACGCCTCAACCATGCGGTCCTGTACGTCACCGATGCCCAACGAAGTGCCACGTTCTACCGCGAGGTACTTGGTTTCGAAACCGTCCAAGAGACGTCCGACGGGCGGGCGGTGTTCCTCCGGGCGGGTGGATCAGACAACCACCACGACCTCGGACTGTTCGGGGTCGGAGCGGTGCCGCGAAGTCAGGGTGCGGGCCTGTACCACGTGGCGTGGCAGGTGGACACCATCGATGAGTTGGTGGAGATTCGCGGTCGGCTGCTGGAAGCAGGGGCACTCAAGGGTGAGAGCGACCATGGCGTATCCAAGAGTGTGTATGCACAGGACCCGGACGGTATCGAGTTCGAAGTCATGTGGATGGTTCCCGAGAGCAGTTGGGGACGCTATGCCACCGAGGCGGTGGTCGCGCCGCTTCATCTGGCCGCCGAACAGTCACGTTGGTCGGGAGTCGCAACACGCTCGTAGCGATAGCGCACCCGACGATGCGGCTGTGCTCAGGCCGACGGTGCGGCCGTGCTGCTCGTGGTCGAGGTGCTCGACGTTCCCGAGGAACCACCCGAGGAGGTAGCCGAATCGGTCGTTGACGCAGGCGTCGATGTCGTGGTTGATCCCGAGTCGCTGTTCGACGAGGTGGTCGAGGAGCTCGCGGGCTTCTTGGAGCTACCTGAATCGGTCTTGTAGAAACCGGAGCCCTTGAACGTGATACCCACGGGTGTGAACACCTTCTTCACGGGTCGTGGGTTTCCATCGCTCGGGTGTGGCGCCTCCGTCAGGGCGGCATCGTCGAAACCTTGACGGATTTCGATGGTTTCGCCCGTGTCGAGGAAGCGGTACACATAGGTGGGCATAGGGCTTCAAAGTCTACGATGAGACGGTGCCCGTACGCATTGCCGTAATCCCAGCGGCGGGTCGCGGCACCCGGTTTCTTCCCGCCACCAAGGTGGTTCCCAAGGAGTTGTTGCCGGTCTTCGATACTCCGTCGTTGCAGCACACCGTGGACGAGGCAATCGGTGCGGGGATCGAACACGTGATCCTCGTTTCCAATCGCGCCAAACCGGCGATCGAGGTGTTCGCCGAAACCGCCACCGGAGGAGCGCGAATCACCGTGGTGTACCAGGACTCACCGCGCGGTTTGGGGCACGCGGTGGAATGCGCGCGTGAGCTCGTCGGCGAAGATCCATTCGCGGTGTTGCTCCCCGACGAGTTGATGGGGGACAGTTCGCATCTGCGTGACCTCATCGCCGAACACCAGGCCAGTGGGCGGACCGCAATCGGCTTGAAGCGTGTTCCACGAGACGAAGTGTCGGCCTACGGCTGCATCACCCCCGATGGCAACCCGGATTCGACGGGACGTGTCATGGTTCGCGACGTGGTGGAGAAGCCGAAAGTGACCGATGCGCCCAGCGACCTCGTGATCATCGGACGGTACGTGTTCGGTCACGATCTCTTCGACTTTCTTGCGTCGTTGAAACCGGCGGCAAACGGCGAGTTGCAATTGAGCGACGCCATCGGCGACATGGCGCGTCTGGGCAAGGTGACCGGTGTGATCATCTCGTGTACACGCCACGACACGGGAACACCGATGGGTATGTTGACGGCATCGATCGACGCCGCCCTGTCACGCGCCGACACCGGCCCTCAATTGCGCTCCTGGCTGGAAACTCGACTGAAGGGAAGGTGACCATGTCCGACCACGCAAAGGTGCTCACCAATGAGGTGTCTCCGGGCGAAGCGGGGATGGAGCCCGCTCGTTTGCGGCTCCTCGATCAGCATTTCGAGCGGTACGTCGACGACGGTCGCCTGCCCGGATTTCATTTGGTGGTGTCACGTCACGGAAAGGTCGCACACCAGCATCGATACGGCATGCGCGATGTTGAGGCGTCGTTGCCCATCGACGGCGACACGATGTATCGCATCTATTCCATGACCAAACCCGTTACGTCGGTGGCGCTCATGATGCTGGTGGAGGAGGGCAAGTTGTTGCTGAACGACCCCGTCAGCAACTTCATCCCGAGCTTCGGGTCGTCCCGGGTGTGGCGCTCGGGCTCGGTGATGAAGCCATTCACCGAGCCGGTTACCGAGCCGATGCTGGTGTGGCACCTGCTCTCGCACACGGCGGGTCTGACCTACGGATTCCTCTATCAATCGCCCGTTGACGACCTGTATCGACGCGCCGGATTCGAGTGGGGGGTACCCCGCGGTACCACCCTCGAAGAAGCGTGTGAGAAGTGGGCGTCGCTTCCGCTGTTGTTTCAGCCCGGGACCGAATGGAACTACAGCGTGGCGACCGACGTCGTGGGCCGCATCGTGGAGGTGGTGTCCGGTCAGTCACTCGACCAGTTCCTTGCGCAACGAATCTTTGCACCACTCGGAATGTACGACACCGGATTCTTCGTGCCGGAGGCCAAGGCGAACCGCTTGGCGGCCTTGTATCAGCCCGATCCGGCTACTCGACTTGCGAAGCGTCTCGACACCATGGGCAAGGCTGCCCTCCACCAACCAACGTTCCTGAGCGGTGGTGGTGGGCTCGTGTCGACCGCCCACGACTACCACCGATTCCCTGATGATGTTGGCCAACGACGGAGAACTTGACGGCGCACGAATCCTCTCGCCACGGACCGTTCGGTTGATGACTGCGAATCATCTTCCCAACGATGCAGACATCACCGAGTACGGGCGACCATTGGATTTGGAGAATGCGTACGACGGGTTCGGATTCGGGCTCGGCTTCTCCGTGCTAGTGAATCCGGCACGCGCAAAATTGCACGGGTCGGTCGGCGACTTTGGTTGGGGTGGCGCGGCCAGTACCACCTTCTGGGTGGATCGCAGTGAAGGGGTAATCGCGGCCTTCTACACACAGCTCCTGCCTTCGAGTACGTGGCCCCTTCGGCCGTACTTCAAGAATTTGGTGTATCAGGCGCTCGTCGACTGAACGAGTCGGCTTCGTCGAGGATGAGCCCGTACTCGTCCAGAGTGGACTCCACTTCACGCTCGTGGTAGGCGCTGGTGTAGCGCCAGCGATTGGCGGCCAGTCGCGTGTAGGTGCGTTGACGCGGCAACACCTCGAGCGTCTCCACGTTCACGGTTGCCACGGTGATGCTTGCGGCATGATGCTCCAGCAATGGAAGTCGCTTCATGATGATCGATGGCGTGAAGGGATTCATTCGCAACTCGATGTCGCTACAGCCGTCGAGATCGGTGCGGTGTGCACCGTTCACCTCCCCCCATCGTCCTGACCGATCGCGGCCGAGCCACAAATCGGGCTCGTCCATGTCGCGAAACAACATGAACTGCTGCACCACCAGCGTGGCGGAGTAGCGCAGGACGAATTGTGCGCGATCCGAGCCGAGCGTGCCCTGGGCGGTCCAGCCTTCGTTTTCGTATCGGATCTCCACCTCGCTGGTGGAGCCATCAGCCACGAGCCACGCAATCGCGAGCGGTGACTGCGGAAACGGAGCGAACACGGCCACGTCACAGCCTCGCACGGCGAGCCGGGCGCCCGATACCGTCCTAGAGGTGATCCCGCTCGGCGATGCGCAACAACGGGTACTTTCCGCAGTGGCGCCACTGCCCGAGCAGGTCGTCGCATGCGAACGGGCTGCAGGGCTCGTATTGGCTCGCGATGTGGTGGCAACGGAGAACATCCCTCCGTTTGCGAACACGGCAGTTGACGGCTTTGCGGTGCGCGCCAGCGACGTGGCGAACGTGCCAACGAGTTTGAGGGTGATTGGCACGGTTGCCGCCGGGGATGGCACCGAATGGCGCGTGCAAGCCGGCGAAGCACTGCGCATCATGACCGGTGCGCCGATGCCCGATGGCGCCGATGCGGTGGTGATGGTGGAAGATTGCGAGCAGACGACGTCGGATCGAGTCACCATCAACAAGTCGGTGGGCGCCGGTAACTCCGTTCGGCCGATTGCCGACGACGTGCGAGCAGGCGACAAGGTGTTTGCCGCAGGCACGGTGCTGAACGCAGCCGGCTCCGGCGTGTTGTCGAGCATGAATGCCAGGGACGTGTGGGCCCATCCGCGCGCACGAGTTGCGCTGTTGTCGACCGGAGACGAACTCGTTACCGACGGCTCACCGCTTCAACGTGGACAAATTCGCGAAAGCAATCTCACGATGCTGGAAATTCTCATCGCCGAATCCAACTGCCACGTCACCAACCTCGGTGTGGTTGCCGACGACGAGGCGCTTCTCGAACGGGTGTTGCGCGACGCAGCAAATACACACGACGCAATCGTCACGAGCGGGGGCGTGAGCATGGGCGACTTCGACGTGGTGAAGGCGGTGCTCTCACGGATTGCAGAAATGCAATGGATGCAGATGGCGATCAAACCAGCCAAGCCGTTTGCGTTCGGAATCCTGGGCGGAACATCGGAACCCGGCAACGGTCGGCGACGCGTACCCATATTCGGGCTGCCGGGCAACCCCGTGTCGTCGATGATCAGTTACGAATTGTTGGCTCGTCCCGCACTGCGCAAGATGATGGGACACAAGCAAGACCTGCTGCGGCCAACGATTCATGCGGTTGTTGATGTGCCATTGCGTCGCAAACCCGATGGAAAGACCCATTTCATGCGCGTGTTCGGCCACTTCGGACCGGATGGTCGCTTGCACGTGCGCGATACCGGTCCGCAGGGAAGTCATCAGTTGGCGGCAACGGCGGCGGCGAACGGATTGGCGATCGTTCCCGATGGCACGGGCATCGATGCGGGCGGTGCAGTCGAGGTGATGTTGCTCGGTTGAACGACCCATTCGCACGACGGTGCATCGAGGTTGGGATGGAGCGCTGGGATTGGCCTGGTACGCCCAAGCGTGCGGGGCGTAGGCTTTCGCCATGTCGCAATCGCCGCAACGGCCGCGATCGGTGGCGGCCAAACCCGAACTGATCGATTCGTTCGGTCGGACGGTTCGCGACCTGCGTATTTCGGTGACCGATCGATGCAACTTCCGATGCACCTACTGCATGCCCGAAGAAGGAATGCAGTGGTTGCCACGAACCGACGTGCTCACCTACGAGGAAATCACGCGAGTGGCGCGAATTTGCGTGGAGCGATTCGGTGTGGATGGCATTCGTTTGACCGGTGGTGAACCCACGGTGCGCGCCCACCTTCCGGTGTTGATCGAAAAACTGGCGGCACTCACGGTTCCTGCAGCCACCGACTCGCCACGCGCGGGATTGCCGGTAGATCTGGCCCTCACCACCAATGGTGCAACGCTGGCGCTGGTTGCCCACGATCTGAAGCGAGCGGGTCTGGCACGAATCAACGTGAGCCTCGACACGCTGGATCGCGAGAAGTTCCAACGGATGACAAAACGCGACGAATTGGAGTCGGTGCTCGAAGGTATCGCCGTGGCGCAGGAGGTGGGCTTTGCACCGATAAAGGTCAATGCGGTCGTTCAGCGGGGCGTGAACGACGACGAAATTCTTGCTCTCGCCACGTTCGGCCGTGATAACGAGATCGAGGTTCGGTTCATCGAGTTCATGCCGCTCGATGCGCAAGGGGGGTGGCTGCACGACTCGGTCGTCGGGCAGGACGAGATCGTCTCCACCATCCATCGGATGTTCCCGCTCGAGCAGATGCCGAGCAGGGGCGCTGCGCCCGCCGATCGGTGGCGATACCTCGATGGGCGTGGCACCGTCGGGGTGATTCCCACCGTTACCAAACCGTTCTGTGGTGACTGCGATCGTGTTCGATTGACTGCTGACGGTCAGTTCCGCACGTGTTTGTTCGCCACCGACGAATTCGATGTACGCGCGTTGCTGCGGGGCGGTGATCGTGACGATGCCGGCAGCGAAGGAGCCACGGATGACGCCATCGAAGCATTGTTGCGTCGTGCGGTGGGCGAGAAGTGGGCTGGCCACAACATCGGGCAGGTGTCGTTCGTTCGCCCTCGCCGATCGATGAGCCAAATCGGAGGCTGACCATGTCGTACGCAACCGTTACAGGAGAATGAACATGTCCGACGCACAATTTTCGCACCTCGACCCGCTCGGTCGTGCCCGAATGGTGGACGTCACCCCCAAGGAGCCCACGCATCGTCGTGCGATGGCGCGCTGCAAAGTGTTCATGCAGCCGGAGACCACGGCGGCCATCGCAAACCGCGAGGTAAAGAAGGGCGACGTGCTTGCGGTTGCTCGAGTGGCCGGTATCCAGGCCGCCAAACGAACCAGCGACATGATTCCGCTTTGTCATCCGCTCCTGATTGGTGCCGTCACCATCAACTTCGAGATCGGCGATACCTGGGTTGCAGTGGAGTGTCACGTGGACACCATCGATCGCACCGGGGTGGAGATGGAGGCCCTGCATGCCTGCTCGGTGGCTGCGCTGACGATCTACGACATGTGCAAAAGTGCCGACCGGGAGATGGTGATTGGGGACCTCACCCTGTGGGAGAAGTCGGGTGGGCGACAGGGAACCTACCGCCGCCTCGCGTAACGGCACGCCGGACCATGGGGTCGCCACGGCGTCCCGGGCGCCCCCGGCAGGGGCGGCAAACTGTTACGAAATCGTCATAGACTGACGGGAACCATATGGGCAACCTGATTTTGCTGATCGTCGCCGCTGCCTGGGCAGCCGTCCTGGTGCCCCCGTTGGTACGTTCCCGCCTGCGAAATTCACCCACCACGTCGGTAACCCAGTTCCGTCGCCAACTTTCCTCCCTCCAGCGGGATGGACGTCCTCTCCAGCGGGGTAGCCAATTGCCGCTCGGTTCCATGCGTGCCCCCCTGCGTGATGTGGCCCGCCCGTTCGCCCCGGCCGCCCGAGCCATGGGCCGCCCCCTTCGCCACGTGGGGCATGCCACGTCGTCGGTCGTGCGTCCCCGCGGGGCTCGTCAGCACGCCCGGTTCGAGGGCGAGTTCTTCGAGCGCGAGATGATCCGCCGCCGCCGTCAGAACTGGCTGCTTGGCCTCCTGGGTTCCGCCGGGCTGTCGCTGTTGTTGGCCATCGCCATGCGCGAAATCTTCTTCGTGTGGACCTTCACCATCTCGGCATTGGCCACGGCGGCCTATTGCTACGTGCTGGTGCAGTGGCGAGTGAAGCGCGATCATGAGCGCTATCGCCGTCAATTCCGTCGCGTCGCTTGACCCAGCCTCACCGTCAGAACGTCGCCTGACGCCGACTCGACACCAAAGCGTCGCCTGACGGGGGTATGCCCAAGGGTGGGCGGTAGCGTGAGCGCCCGCGGGGCTGTAGCTCAGTTGGTAGAGCGGTACGTTCGCAATGTACAGGCCAGGGGTTCAATTCCCCTCAGCTCCACAAGGGTGAGCCTCACGCCAGCCTCTGGCGTCCGTGAGTGGCATTCGCCCCACTGAATCGGCGAGACTTACCTGCACCACCCGTGGTGGTGAGGGGGCTCACATGACAACGCCAGCAGGTCTTTCCTGGACCGATGCCATCGCCGCGGTGCACTCGCCGGGTGGGATGTTCGAATTGGTCGACGCCGACGTGCGCGGAGTGAACATGAAGGTGTTCAAGCATGCGCCAGCCAACCTGGCGCAGATCTTCGGTCTGGCGCGCGGCCACGGCGACAAGGACTTCCTGGTCTACGAAGGCGAGCGTTGGTCGTTCGCCAAGACCTTTCAGCACGTGGATGCGCTCGCCAACCGCCTGGTGAACGTCTATGGCATCAAGAAGGGCGATCGCGTGGCGGTGGCAATGCGCAACTATCCGGAGTGGGCGATGAGCTTTGCCGGAATCCTCATCTCGGGCGGTGTATCGGTGTCGATGAACTCCTGGTGGACCGAGGACGAGATGGATTACGCGCTTCGTGACTGCGGCGCCAAGGTGCTCATCTGTGACGATCAGCGCTTCGAGAATGCACGAAAAACGTGCGCTGAACTCGGCATCCACGTGTTGTTGGTGCGTTCCGAACTGCCATCATCGGCCGGGCACGACCGCTGGGAAACCGCACTCGACATCGGTGCGGCTGCACCCGTGGTGGAGATCCTTCCCGACGACGACGCCACCATCCTCTACACCTCGGGCACAACGGGCCGTCCGAAGGGGGCGGTATCGACGCATCGCGCAGTGATCAGCGCATTGATGGCATTTTCCGCACGTCAAGCAATCGAGGGGGTTCGCGCCACGGAGAAGCCCGAGCCGGATCCGTTCCCACCGTCGTTCATTCTCATCGTGCCGTTGTTCCATGTGACCGGCTGCGTTGCGGTGTTGATGAGTTGTTTCGTCGCTGGTCTCAAACTGGTGATCATGTACAAGTGGGATGCCGGGAAGGCGCTGGAGATCATCG
Source organism: Ilumatobacteraceae bacterium (assembly GCA_038146945.1). Classification (GTDB taxonomy): domain Bacteria; phylum Actinomycetota; class Acidimicrobiia; order Acidimicrobiales; family Ilumatobacteraceae; genus F1-60-MAGs027. The sequence continues at coordinate 25,893 of JAYQSR010000015.1, read as the reverse complement.
AGCAGGAGAAGATCACCAACTTCATCGGAGTGCCGACCCAAAGTTGGGATCTCGTCAACCATCCCGACTTTGCAAAGTTCGACACGTCGTCGTTGCGCTCGGTGGGTGGAGGCGGGGCACCGGCACCAGCCGCGTTGGTGCACAAGGTTGCCGACAGTTTCAAAAAGGGCGGTCCGCAACTGGGCTATGGCATGACCGAAACCAATGCGTTCGGCCCCGGCAATCGAGGTCACGACTATGTGTCACATCCCACCAGCACGGGCCGTTGTGCGCCACCGATGTTGGTGGAGATCCGTGACGACAACGGCACGGCACTTCCCGCAGGCAGGACGGGCGAAATTTGGATGTTCGGTCCGATGCTGATTCGTGGCTACTGGAACAAGCCGGAGGCCACGGCAGAAACCATCGTGAATGGTTGGCTGCGCTCGGGCGACATCGGACGCATGGATGACGAGGGCTTCCTCTATATCGAGGATCGCGCCAAGGACATGATTCTGCGCGCGGGTGAAAACGTATACGGCGCCGAGGTGGAGCATGCCATTTATGAGCATCCGGCGGTGCATGAGGCGGCCGTTTTCGGGGTGCCGCACGAGCGGCTGGGGGAGGAAGTGGCCGTGGCGTTGTATCCCAAGGTGGGTCATCACATCACGCCGGCGGAACTGTGGAATTTCCTCGACGGCAAGATCGCAGCCTTCAAGATCCCGGTGCACGTCGTGATGATGGGCGAGCCCTTGCCCCGTAACGCAGCGGGCAAATTCCTGAAGCGCGAGTTGCGTGAACAAATCGTGAACGGCACCTTGAAAGCCGACCGCCGCTAGGGCATTTCGCTCGTGCGGCAACGCACGAGTCGTAGCCGTACCGAAGACGTCTCCATCGGTCGGCGTACCCGTTCGCACCCGGAGACCCCGTGTCACTGCGGGGTCTCCGGATGCGGTATGCGGGGGAATGACGACACGGGCGCGAACACCCATCTACTACCTTGGCGAGGGGTGACTTTTCAGGTATGAGACGCAGAGGTGGTACGTGGCGTGAGTGACCCATACACCATCGTGTTGTGGTGTGCCGATGTTGATCGATTCACCTCGATGGTTGCGTCGCACCTCCTGAGTGAGGGAATCTCGGCGGCGAATTCCGGCCGCATCGATGACGAGATCCCCGTAACAGTCGGCTTAGCCGATTGGCGTCGTTGGCCGATCTTTTCCCGCGAGGTTTCTGCCTCCGGATTGATTCGTGTACGGGCGCCACGTGTTACAACGCCACGTCGTCACGACTATCTCTTCACTATTTTCAGTGGCCAGTTCGTCGAGAGCAATCGTGCCAGGGACGTGCCGCGCGGTAGCCGTGTGGTTGCCCTCTACGCACTCGTCGAGGCCCTCGAGTCCGTCTCACCCAGTCGCATGTCCCGAGAGGAAATCGTACGACTGTTCGACGATGCGGCTCACGAACCGACCGCCGGCACGGGGAGCAAACGCATGGCGCCTCAGCCGGTGCACGAAATCGCCGACGTATGCCAGCGTTTCGTTATTGCATTGACCCGCTGACTGGCGGCTGCGCGACGGTTAGCGCTTCGAACGCTTGGCTTCAACCAAATCGGCGAGCCGGCACTTCAACACCACGCTCAATCGCGTGAGCGTGTCGAGTGAGGGCGAGAAGTGACCGTTCTCGATTCTGTTGATGGTCTTGCGGTCGACACCCGCGAGTTCGGCGAGACGTGCTTGCGATAGACCCCGCTCTGCACGCAGTGCCATGAGTCGGTCGGCGACCGTCTGGGCCGACGAGGAGGATGCCTTTTTCAGTTGCGCCGAGAGCGTCTTTGCCTTCATCGCAGATATCCCTTCTATTTTTTGACTATTTTCTGAGGACTTTCAAACTACTCCGACCACACGATGAAGAAGGGCATGAACGTACCGTGTGCAATGTGGGAGAGGTACGTGTGAGGTTGGTGCCCATTGTTTCAACTACCGTTACGATTGTGTGACAACCATCTAGGGTGGTGGGGTCGTGAAACCAGCCACGCTGCATGCCGTCACCATCGGCAACGCCATGGTCGACATCATCGCGTCGGTCCATGAGGACTTTCTTACCGAGCACGACCTCACAAAGGCATCCATGATGCTGGTCGACGACGAGCGGTCGGCCTACCTGCGCTCGAAAGTGGCGCCCAACGTGATGTCCAGCGGTGGTTCGGTTGCCAATACCAGTCACGGTTTGGCCAGTTTGGGTGGCCGTGCCGGCTTCATTGGCAAGATCGCCGACGACGATCTCGGGAGTGTATTTTCGAGCGACCTGCACGATGCGGGGGTGTCGTTCTTCCCGGCCCCCAAGGACCATGGGCTTCCGACGGGACGCTGCGTCATCGTGGTGACCCCGGATGGTCAGCGCACCATGAACACGTACCTGGGTGCCGGAGCGGTGTTGTGTCCGGGGGACATTTCCAAGGATGCCGTGCAAAGCGCCGAGTGGGTGTTGCTGGAGGGTTACCTGTACGACAAGGACGACGCAAAGGAGGCGTTCCGAGTGGCCGCCCGGTACGCCCACGAGGCGGGTCGCAAGGTGGCCCTCACGTTGTCGGACTCCTTTTGCGTGCAGCGACACCACGGCGACTTCCACTCACTCGTGTGCGACCAGGTGGACCTGTTGTTCGCCAATGAACACGAGCTGGCGGTGCTGTTCGGCACCGACGACTTTGCCACGTCGGTACGGGTGTTGCGTGAGAAGTGTCCGTTGGCCGTGGTAACTCGCAGCAAGCAGGGCAGCGTGGTGGTGAGCGCCGACGACTACATCGAAGTACCGGCACTTCCGGTGGACCCCATCGTGGATGCCACGGGCGCAGGCGACATGTACGCCGCCGGGTTTCTCTACGGACTCACCCACGGCAAAACGCTGGAGCAGTGTGCAGAAATCGGCACCATTTGTGCAGCCGAGGTCATCATGCACATGGGCCCGCGACCACAGGTGTCGTTGGCGATGTTGTTGCCGGAAGACCTGCGCTAGCGGTTGCCGGAAGACCTGCGCTAGTTGTCGCCGTCGGCGGGGTGATACGCGAACTGCAGGTCGCCGAGTTTCACGAGCGTCGAGGCAACCCACCCACCGAGAGAACCGAAGTGTTGGTCGAGGGTGGCATTGGTGCCGTCGGCGAGGGTTTCCTCCGACAACTCGTATGCGCCCTGGTACACGATTTCGGCTGCGTGGTCGGTGGGGCGTTGCACGTTGGTGGTGGTGATGGTCTCGCTGCTGATGCTTTCGCGATTGAGTTGCTGTGAGCCCAAGCGTGGACTCGTCAACGGTGCCACGCCAGCAATCTGCGTTGCGTCGGGTAGCGAGGCGAGTCGCTGCAGGCGGAACACGATCTCCATCTCGATGACCGGTGCCTCGTGATACGTCTCTTCCACGTACCATGCGCGGTAGGTGGCCTGGCTCCACGATGGCCAGGTGAACGTGATGTGGGCAACCACCCGAGGCGGCTGGCCCTCGCCGGGCAAACCGTAACTGGTGGCCCATACCAAGTCGCCGAGCAGCACGTCGGAGTGGAGGTGCTCTTCGAATGCCTGACGCTCGAGAAATGCGTTGCCGAAGGCATCGCGCAGTGCACCAATTGCATCGGTAAACACGTGGTCGAGCACGAAATCACGCTATCCGTGTGCGAGAATCACGGGTATGGCGATGGTCCTCTACGACGTGAGCGACGGCATTGCCACGCTGACGCTCAACAACCCGCAGGAACGCAACTCCATGACCGCCGAGATGGTCACGGAAATCGTCGCAGCGATGGACGCCGCCGAGGCTGACGCGGACGTTCGGGTGGTGATCGTTACCGGAACGCCGCCAGCATTCTGTGCGGGTGCCAACCTGGGAAATTTGGCCGAAGCCACCCGCGAATCGCTGTTGGGCATCTACGAGGGTTTCTTGCGTGTGGCACGCAGCCCGTTGCCCACGATCGCCGCGGTGAATGGTGCCGCGGTTGGCGCCGGCATGAACCTGGCGCTCGGTTGCGATGTGCGCATTGCAGCAAAGAGTGCAAGGTTCGACTCCCGCTTCCTGCAACTCGGGCTACACCCGGGTGGCGGCAACACGTGGATGCAGTTGCGCATCGCCGGCATGCAAACCACCATGGCCACCGTTGCCTTTGGTGACGTGCTGGATGGTGAGGCGGCACTGCGTGCCGGCCTGGTGTGGAAGTGCGTGGACGATGCCGCGCTCATCGCCACCGCACGCGAGTTTGCAGCAAAGGCGGCGGGCGCCCCGAAGGAATTGCTGGAGTCGATCAAGAAAACCATCGTGGAGATTGGTGCCGTGCCAACCCATGGCGAAGCGGTGGAGTTCGAACTGGGGCCACAGGTGTGGTCGACGCGTCAGCCGTGGTTCCGCGAACGTCTCGCAGCGCTGCAGGCAAAGATTTCCAAGCGCTAATCGCAGTCGCAGTGGCGCGACGAGCCGCAGCGGCGCGCGCTACCCCAGGGGGCTAGAGCCAGGCGCGGCTGAGTTCTTCGGCGCGGGCTTCCCACTCTTCGACCGTGAAGCCGAAGCGGTCGTGGTCTTCCCATACACCGTTGATCTCCAGGAACCGTTTGGCGCAACCCTCATATCGCCAGCCGAGTTTGTGCACCACGCGCAGGCTGTTTGCATTGCGCGGAATGATGCAGATCTCCAGTCGGTGCAAACGAAGTTGCTCGAAGGCGAATCGGGTGACCACCGCAACGGCCTCGGGCGTGTAGGAGTGTCCGGCTTTGGCCCGGTCGATCCAATAGCCGATGGTCGCCGACTGCATCGAGCCGCGAGCAACGCCGTTGAGGTTGACCTCACCACAAAAAACGGAATCAACGAACACACCGAAGCTGTAGGCGTTTCCCGCAACGCGCTCGCGTTCACGCAGGAGGCAACGACGCTCGAAGGCTTCCTGGCTCACCGCCGGGTCGGCGGATGCCATCGGACGTAGCGGCTCCCAATCCGTGAGCCATCGACCATTGCGGGTTCGCACCTCGCCGAACGCCGCGAAATCGCTGGCGATGAGTGGGCGCAACATCACTCGTCGACCGAACAGGCGCACGGGTGATGAACTCGTGGGGTGTTCGACGCGGGCACGCGACGTGGTGGTGGGCTTCATGCGCCACCGCCCGTGGGGGATGCCGATCGCATCTCGGCGATCACGCCATCGAGCAGGTTGTGGGTGCTCACGATGATGTTGTCGAGATGGAGTCGTCGCATGATGGCAACCAGCAGGCAACATCCTCCCACGATGACCCCGGCACGTTCCAACGGGAGGCCCGGATTGTGTACTCGATCCTCCAATGCTTCGGTGGCGAGCGTACGAAATACGTCCTCTGCAGCCGCACGTGACAGCACCATCTCGTGCAGTCGTGTTGCATCGAAGTGTTGCAGCCCCAACTCCACTGCCGCAATGGTGACGATGCTGCCCGCCACGCCCACCACGCGTGCAGTGTCGCCGAGGGCGGGTCGTTCGATCAGTGCGTTGTCCACGGCATCGCTCACGATGGAAATGGCATTCGCGAGTTCCTCGGGGCGGGGTGGATCACCGTGCAACTCCGCCTCCGTGAGGGTGACCACGCCGTAGGGCAGGGAAACGCTGTCGCGCACTATGGCACGGCCATCCCGTGTGTCGCCGATGGTCAATTCCGTGGACGCGCCGCCGATATCCACCACCATGGTGGTGCCATCGACGGGTGGCAGGCTTGCCACGGCGCCGTGCCATGCGAGGTTCGCTTCGTCGTCGGCCGACAACACGCGTGGCTCGACACCCGTGGCTGCGTGCACACGTGCAACAAACTCGGCGGTGTTGGTGGCCATACGGCAGGCAGCAGTGCCGGTGATGGCCAGTTGGGCACCATGGTTGCGCACCATCGTTGCGTACCTGGTGACCACCACCATGGTTCGCTCGATGGCGGTCGGGGAGAGCAAGCGCGTTGACCCGACGCCTTCACCGAGAGCGGTGACGTTCACCTCGCGTACGAGTTCGTCGCCCGCTGCATCGACGATCAACAAGTTGGTGGAATTGGAGCCGATGTCGATTGCGGCGAGTGCGGTGGTGGGCGTGGCCTGGTTCATCAACGTGCCGTCGCTTCGAGCCGCAGGGCCACCCACCGACCGACCGGATCGGCGTTGCCCACCAGCCAATTGGCGTAGTGCGCGTGCAGACACTTGACTCCACGACGGGTTCCGGCCACGCCACCGTACGGCGTCGGTCCCGTGTGACTCGCAGGGACGTGGGCATCGCGTTCGGCGGCGTACGCCTGGTGCGCGGCGAGCAATTCGTCGGTGTCCACCTCGGCTTCGGCGGTGTTCACACCACCGGCGGCTTCGAGTCGTGACACCGCGGCGACATCGGACGGATCGACCAGCCAAAAACGCGTGGGCATTGGTGTTCCGTCATGCAGAAACGGGGCGTTGCGCACCACGCGCGGGGAGCCGTCGGGGTGGCGCAGCACCACGCTGAAGTCACCCTGCGGGCGACGACCCAGCAGTGTCGCGACCTGCTCGATGTCGAGCGTGGTCGCCGATTCAGCGGAAGATGACAAGGGCGGCCACCACCGCAGCCAGCACCAGCGCAACCGGAACGAGGCGTTTCACGATGGTGCTTCCTGCGGTATCGAGAAGGTCGAGCGGTGCAACATCGTGCGTCTGTTCGATCTTGCGTACGCCTGGCGTCGTCGCGTTCGAGTTCGATTCGGAGGGCGTTGCGCCGCTCGGTGCGGCGGTGGTTGGTTGCGATGCAATCAGCGAGTTGAGATTGTCGACGAACTGCAGCAGCAGTTTGTCGCTCACGTCGGCCAAGGCGCCGCGACCAAATTGCGCCACCTTGCCGGAGATGTTGAGTTGTGTATCCACCGTACATTTGGCGCTGGTGTCGGTGACGGGGTCGAGTCGCGCGGTAATGGTGGCCGACGCATTGCCCTTGCCCGTTGTGTCACGACCCTCGGCCTTCAGCGACGCCAGGAAGTTGGCGTCGTCACGCGACACGAACGAGGCCTGACCCTTGAACTGCGCGAGAATCGGGCCCACTTTCACCTTCACTTGACCGCGGTAGACCTCACCTTCCACCTCGGTGAGCTGGGCACCGGGTAAACACGGCGCCAGCCGTTCCAGGTCGGTGAGTATCCGCCAGGCATCGCTCGCCGGAACGGGAACCGTGAATTCGTGGTGGAGATCCATCAGTACTCACCTCGATTCGCCAAGTCGTGTTGCCACCGTGCCACATCGTCGGCGGTATCGATGTCGTCGGCGTTACCTTCGCAGGCTACTTCCGTCACCAAATCAGAGCGAATCCGTATGAGTGTTCGGGCACCCTCGTCGCCTTCGTGGGGGAGTTGGTCCCACAACTCGGCGTGGATGCGCACGGGGTTGCGTCGAACGCCGTGATAGGTGGCCACGGCGATCGGCGCGTCGGTGTCGGCAAGTCGTCTCCATGCAGTCGCCGTCACCCCGGGTTGGTCACCAAGACCCACCACTACGCCGCCAAGTTCGCGTTGACGTGCGACGTCGAGGCCCACCTGCAGCGATGACGCCATACCGGACTGCCAGTGAGCATTGTGCGCGACGATGACCTCCGGTGTGCCCGGCAGGGGTGATGCGAGCACGTCGTCGAGGGCCACTGCGCCGGTCACCACGATGATGGGGGACACACCACTGGCTGCCACCGCCTCCAGTACGTGGCGAACGACGGGCTTTCCCGCAAGCAGGGCGAGCAGTTTGTGTGTGGTACCGACGTAGCGACTTCCACCCCCTGCAGCGAGCACCAGGGCCCCGCAGGATGCGCTGGAGGGCGGCGCGCTCGACGTCATGAGGCACTCGACACAGCAGTCATGAAATCAGCCTCCCACAACGGTTTCGGGTCGTTCACAAGCTCACGAATTATTACAGTTCCGTTACAGACAGGGGTAGGATGGGAGTACTTCATCCACCCAACCCGTGGCGCACCCCCTGCGTCACCCGGAGGTCTCGATGTCCCCCAAAAACCTCGGTCGAATGCCCGTGTCACCATCGACCTACAAATTACGAACGTGCGTTCGCTCTCTGGTTGCTGCGACGCTCATGGTGGCCTTATCCGTCGTGGTGAGTGCACCATCGCCGGCACGGGCCATCCCGGTGGCCGAGCGCACGGCTGCATTCATTGCGTCCACCTCGCGCCACATCGCCCTGGAACTTCGCCGAAGCCACGACGTGCCCGAGGTGGAGCGACAGGGAGTCGCCGAACGCCAGATCAACGAGGTGGCGAGTTTGGTGGCGTACCTGCTCGACGCCGATGCCAACCAACTGCGCACCGTGTGGACTGCTGCACCCATGCCACGCAAGATTGCGCTCTTTAGTGCGCTCAGTCAGGTGGGGGTACCGTACCGCACCAATGCCGATGCGCCGTTCATTGCGCTGGACTGTTCCGCACTCACCAAGTTTGCGTGGGCGCAGGCCGGTGTTCCCATCGAACGGGGCTCGCAATACCAGTACGCACAAGCAGAGCGAGTGATGCGTGACGAGGTGCAGGTGGGCGATCTGGTGTGGTATCCGGGACACATCATGTTTTCGCTCGGCGTTCCCGAGTTGATCGTGCATGCGCGATCCGGACAGCGTTCGGTGGAAATTCATCGAATCGACTCCACCCGACTTCCGTGGATGCGCTGGGTCAGCCCACTTCGGTAGGCGACCGTCGTTCGGCGCGTGGGCGATGGCCGTCATTCGCCACCTGGCGACCGTCGTCGCTCGCCGTTTGCTAGTGAATTGCGCCGGTGGTCGCTGACAACGACTGCGCGGTACGGCCGGTGCGGCGCGCGATGATCTCACCACAGATGGAGATCGCCGTTTCCTCCGGGGTGCGCGCGCCGATATCCAGACCAATCGGCGACATCACACGACCCAACTCGTCCGAGTGCAACCCAACTTCAGCCAGACGTTCCATCCGCTTGGCGTGCGTCTTGCGGCTTCCCATCACCCCGATGTAACCCACCTTGGTGCGCAAGGCGCCCTGGATGGCTGGGACGTCGAACTTCGGGTCGTGGGTGAGGATGCACACCGCGTCGCGTGGTCCGAGGTGACTGCCGTGGGTGAGGAACACCTCATCGGGCCATGCCACCATGATGTCGTCGGCCATGGGGAATCGTCGTGCAGTGGCGAACACCTTGCGCGCATCGCACACGGTGACTCGGTAGCCCAACAACTTCGCCGCGCGGGCGAGCGCACTGGTGAAATCCACGGCACCGAAGATCACCATGTGCGGTGGCGGTGCGAACGACTCGATGAATACCCGCACGGTGGGTGAGTCCACCAGATCCTCCGGCGTGGTTTGACCCTGCGGGCCGTAGTGACGGGTACTCGTGCGACCCGCCTCCAATTCGCCGAGCGTGTCGCGTGCCGCAACACGGGTGAGTTCGTCGTTTCCCAGTCCACCAAGCACCGGTTCACCAGGCGACACCAACATGGTGGCTCCAGCGTGCGGTCCGTCGATCACCACCGCAAGTGCGGTGGGAGTGTGCGCGCGCAATCGCCGCGCAAGTTCGTCGTAAAGCGACATCACCGTTGCGCTGCCACATTCTCGAACGCGGTTAGCGTCGCGGAGTTCACCACGTGAGTTCCTGTAGGAAGAGGTGAATCGTGCCGCCACAGGTGAGCCCCACCGCGAAGGCCTCGTCGTCGGAGTAGCCGAACGTCACCACTTTTGCGTCGGAGTTGGATCGCAACATTTCGAGGGCTTCTGCAACCACCGCGCCCTCCACACAGCCGCCACTGACCGAACCAACGACTTCCCCCTCTTCGTTCACCGCCATCGCGGCACCGGGATCGCGTGGACCCGAGCCCTCGATACCTACCACCCGCCCCAGCACGCAGCGCTTTCCTGCTGCACGCCAACGATCGAGATCGTCGAGGAGTTCACGCATGAAGGGCACCTGCTACACGACCACCTTCGTCGTGGATCACCGCGGCGAGATGTTCGAGCGCTTCCAGCGAGTGTCCCTCGACGAATGCATCCACGTGGGGGAGTGCGGCCGCCATACCGCGGGCAAGTGGCGCATAGCCGGGGGTGACCTTCAGCGGATTCACCCACACCACACGATGTGCAACCCTGTTCAGGCGCTGCATCTGTTCGCCGAGCACCTCGGGGTTGCCGCGATCCCATCCATCGGACAGCACCACGACGATGGCGCCACGCGCCAACCCGCGAACCCCCCAACGGTCGTTGAACATCCGTAGGCATTCACCGATGCGTGTTCCGCCGCTCCAGTCCGCCACCTGTTGCGATGTGCGAGCCAACGCCTTGTCGGGGTCGCGATGCGAGAGTTCCCGTGTGATGCGCGTCAGGCGCGTGCCCAGCGTGAACGCCTCCACGCGCTGACGCCCCACCATTGCCGCGTGCATGAAGCGAAGGAATGCCCGCGCGTAGGGTTCCATCGACCCGGACACGTCGAGCAGCACCACCAAGCGGCGCAGACGCTCGCTCGGGGCGCGCCACTGTCGGCGCACGGGTTCGCCGAGGTGCGCGAACGACGATCGCACGGTGCGCCGTACGTCGACCTGTGCTCGACGCGAGCGACTGTGGCGAAGTCGCAACGATCGACGTAGGCGAGCCGACGAAGCGTAGGCGTTGCATCAGCCGTTGTGCCTCGGCGAGCTCCGAGTCGGAGTAGGTGGCGAAGTCCTTCTTGCTCAGTGTTTCCACCGCCGAAAACCGAAGGGAAACGGAGTCGTCGCTCTGCTCCCTCGCGTCGTCACCCTCTGCGTGGTCGGAGTCCGCCGCGAGCGACACCGTTTCCTCGGCGATGTGGTGGGGATCTTCGCCGGCGCTGATGCGGTCCCAGAACACGGCGAAGGCAACGTTGAAGGCCTCGCGATCCTCCGGACGACGAACCATGGCGGTGCGCGCGGCCCAGTACACACGGTTGCGGTCGGTGATGCCGACGGCGTCGAGACACTGCACGAACGTGACGACGGAGTCGAGCGGCACCCGGAGGCCGGCGCCGCGCAATACGCGCCCGAAGGCAACGGCCATACGCTCGGCGGTCATCCGTTCAGCGCACCACGCTCGAATGCATGCTTGATGAGGTCGGCGAAGCCATGTTCGGTGACACGCTCGTGGTCTTCGCGGTACTTCAGCACCGTGCCGAGCGTCGAGCGCACGACGGCTTCGTCCAGTTGCGTGACGCCGAGCGTGCCTAAGGCGGTGGCCCAGTCGATGGTTTCGGCTACACCCGGTGGTTTGTACAGGTGCAACGAACGTAGACGTTCCACGGCGCCGGCAACTTGGCGGGCCAAGCGCTCGTGCACCTGCGGCACGCGCAACCGAACGATGTCCACCTCGCGCTCGAATCCCGGATGTTCCACCCAGTGGTACAGGCACCGACGCTTCAACGCGTCGTGCACGTCGCGCGTGCGGTTGGAGGTGAGAACGACCAATGGAACTTCCGTGGCGCGAAACGTGCCAACTTCGGGCACCGTGATTTGGAAGTCCGACAGTACCTCCAACAGGTACGCCTCGAACTCGTCGTCGGCGCGGTCGATTTCGTCGATCAACAACACCGGAGCCACGCCGTTGCGCGGCTCGATTGCTCGCAGCAACGCTCGACGAATGAGGAAGCGCTCGTCGTACAACTCGTTCTCCAACTTCTCGGTTGCCTTGCCTGCTGCTTCGCCGCTCGCTTCGGCGGCGCGCAAGTGCAGCAGTTGCCGTGAGTAGTCCCAGTCGTACACCGCCTGACTGGCGTCGATGCCCTCGTAGCACTGCAGGCGAATCAACTCGCTGCCGCGCACCGTGGCCAGTACCTTTGCGAGTTCGGTCTTGCCCACGCCCGCTTCACCCTCGAGCAGCAGCGGCCGTTTGAGTGACAGCGCCAGGAACACCGCCGTGGCGAGTCCCTCGTCGGCGAGATATCCCGCGCCCTGCAATGCTTCTCGCACGTGCTGGACCGAGCCGAGGGATGCGCGCGGTGCCACCACGTCCTTGAGCCTAGGAAGACGGCCAGCCCGTGACCTGACCGGTGCTCGGGTACGGTGAGTTCCCGATGGACCTCGGCATCAACGGTCGAACTGCCGCAGTGGCTGCGGCAACCGCCGGGCTCGGTTTTGCATCAGCCAAGGCGCTGGCTGACGCCGGCGTGAAGGTGGCCATCTGTGGACGAACCACCAATCGCGTGAGCGAGGCCGTGGCTGCGCTGGGGGACAACGCCATCGGTATCGAGTGCGACGTGTCCACCGCAGGTGGCGCGGCAATGTTCGTGGAGATGGCTCGTGACCGACTCGGTCACATCGACGTGTTGGTTGCCAATGGCGGTGGACCCAAGCCAGGCAATTTCGCCTCGCTCACCGTCGACGACTATCTGCCGGCTCTGCAACAGAGTTTGTTGTCGGTGGTGGCAATGTGCCAAGCCGCGGTTCCCGCCATGCGTGACCGCAGGTGGGGCAGGGTGGTGGCGATCACATCGCTGTCGGTTCGGCAACCGATCGCCAACTTGATGTTGTCCAACACGGCACGCGCAGGCGTTACGGGTTTCCTCAAGACGCTGGCACGCGAGGTGGCCGGCGACGGGGTGACGGTCAACTCGGTGCAGCCGGGCATACACGCAACCGATCGCATCTCACAGTTGTACGGCTCGACACCCGATGCCACGCAACTGGGTATTCCCGCCGGCGTCGTTGGCGATCCGGCCGACTTCGGTCGAATCGTGGCGTTCTTGTGCAGCGAATCGGCACGATTCATCACCGGCACCCATCTGCCGGTCGACGGCGGCAGTTACGCCGGTTTGCTGTAATTGCGCAGAGCGACTACTTCGACGCTTCCTCCAGCGCGCGACGCACCAGCACCTTTGCCAAGTGTGTGCGGTATTCCACGCTGGCATTCAAATCGCCCTGAGGTTCGGCGTCGTCGGCAGCGTGGCTTGCAGCATCCGCAATCGAGGCGCCGCTCGACAAGGCCGAACTCACCGCCGATGCGAGTACGGGCGTGGAGCCCATGTTCACCAATGCCACACCGCTGGTGCCGTTGTTGCGCCATGCAGCCACACCGACGATGGCCCAATCCTGCGCGCGTCGGTTGAACTTCTGAAAGCTCCAACCGGCACCGTTCATCTTGGGCACCTTGATTTCCACCAGCATTTCGTCGGCGGCAAGCGCACTTTCGAGGAAGCCCTTGTAGAAGTCCCTCGCGGCGATGTCTCGTTTGCCCTTCGGACCTTGCACCACGTACGTGGCGCCGAGCGCCAGAGTGGTTGCCGGCAAGTCGCTGGCCGGGTCGGCGTGGGCGATGGAGCCCCCGATGGTGCCGCGGTGTCGCACCTGTGCATCACCCACATGACTCGCCGCGTGGGCGAGCAGTGGCGCGTGTTGGGCGAGAACCGGTGACTTCTCAACGTCCATGTGGCGCGTGAGTGCACCGATGGCCACGTGGTCGCCGGCATCCTTCACGTACGACAAGTCCTTCACGCGACCGATGTCCACCAACACCGTGGGCTGCGCAAGACGCAGTTTCATCAGTGGAATGAGGCTGTGACCACCCGCCAAGAACTTGGCTTCGTCACCGTATTGTCCGATGAGCGAAATCGCCTCTTCCGCGGAACCGGCCCGCTTGTAGTCGAATGCTGCGGGAATCATTTGGTGCCTCCTTGAGCGGCCTGGATTGCTTTCCACACGTTGTTGGGTGATGCCGGCATATCCAGCGTGGTGATGCCGAGCCCCGACAACGCATCGATAACTGCGTTCATCACCGCCGATGCCGCACCGATGGTGCCGGCCTCGCCGATGCCCTTCACGCCGAGTTGGTTCGTGGTCGACGGAGTGACGGTGAAGTCGGTGGTGATCGGCGGCACGTCACAGGCTGCCGGTACCAGATATTCCGCCAGGTTCGACGTTTTCAGGTTTCCGTCCTCGTCGTACACCGCTTCTTCATACAGGGCTTGCGCCATGCCTTGCACCACACCGCCGTGCACCTGACCTTCGACGATCAACGGATTGATTTGGTTCCCGCAATCGTCGACCGCCACGTACTTCAGCACGTCGACCTTGCCGGTTTCGGTGTCGACTTCCACCACGCAGATGTGGGTTCCGAACGGCCACGAAAAATTCTTCGGGTCGTGGGTGTACTGCGCCTCGAGATTCGGCTCCACTCCGTCGGGCAGGTTGTGCGCGGTGAAGGCGGCGAAGGCGATGGCCGCGATAGGCACCGCCTTGTCGGGTGAACCCTTCACGCTGAACGTTCCCTTCTCGAACTGCAGGTCCTCCGCGGCGCACTCCAACTGGTGGGCGGCGATGAGTCGCGCTTTGTCGATCACCTTGTCGCACGCACCGGCGATGGCCACACCGCCGACCGCGAGCGAACGCGAGCCGTACGTGTCGAGGCCGAGCGGGGCGATTGCGGTGTCGCTGTGGAGCACGTCGACGTCCTCCGGTGCAACCCCCAACTTCTCCGCCGCAATCATCGCCCACGACGTTTCGTGGCCCTGTCCGTGCGGCGACGTTCCGGTCACGACCTGCACCTTGGACGTTGGCAGCACGCGAACCGTCGCCGACTCCCAACCACCGGCGCCGTAGTTGAGTGATGCAAGTACGCGAGACGGTGCCAAGCCGCACATCTCGAAGTAGGACGTCATTCCGACACCCAGACGCTTGCGCGCCCCGGGTACGTTCTGTGTCGCTTGCGCCTTTCGTAGGGCGACGTAGTCGGCGTGTTGCATCGCCTTCTCGGCGGCGGCCAGGTGGTCGCCGGAGTCGTAGTTGAGGCCGTGGAACGCCGTGTACCCGGTGGGGTTACCGCTGGCATCGTAGAACTGTTCCTTCTTGATGTAGTTGCGCTTGCGCAGTTCGTACGGATCGATACCCATGGTGCGGGCGAGGGCGTCCATCGCCACCTCGATTGCGTACGTGGCTTCGGGTCGCCCCGCCCCGCGGTAGGCGTCGGTGGGCGTCATGGTGGTGAACACCGAGGTGCACGAAAAGTCGTACGCCTGGGGCAGGTCGTATACACCCGCGTAGAGGAACGCACCGAGCAACGGAACACCAGGGGTCACCAGCTGCAGGTAGGCACCCATGTCGCCAATCAGGCGAACCCGCACCGCGGTGAGCCTGCCGTCCTTGTCGGCGGCGAGTTCGATGTTCTGAATTTGTCCGCGACCATGGATGGTGGCCTGGGTGTTCTCCGAACGTTCCTCCACCCAGCGCACGGGTGCGCCGTGTTTGCGGGCGAGCGCCACGCACAGCAACTCCTCTGCGTAGACGTCCAGTTTCGAACCGAATCCACCACCCACCGACGGGGCCACCACGCGCATCTGGTGCTCGGGAATACCGAGTGTGATGGCCGTCATCACCTTGAGGATGTGCGGTACTTGGGTGGCGGAATACAGCGTGACATCACCACCGAAGGGTTGCGGTACCGCTGCAACGGCCCGCGGCTCCATCGCCATCGGGATGAGCCGTTGCTGAACGTAACGCTCGCTCACGGTGAACGCTGCGTTCTTGAACGCCTGATCGACTGCACCTTCTGCGGCTTCCACCTTCAAGTTCCAGGTGTACGAGGTGTTGGTGCCGATCGCGTCGTGGATGACCACGCGGTCGCTCAGTGCATCCTCCAGATCGATCACCGCGGGCAGTGGTTCGTACACCACGTCGATGGCGTCGAGTGCATCGCGTGACGCGCTTTCGCTCGTGGCGAGTACCGCCGCCACGCCATCGCCGACGTAGCACGCCTTGTCGACGGCGAGGGGATAGTGGGCCGGATTCTTCATTTCGGGTGTTACCGGCCATGCGCACGGCATGGGCGCCGCCCAGGTGGACTGCAAGTCCTTGCCGGTGTACACCGCAACCACACCCGGCATCGAAGCGGCATCGGAAACGTCGATGCTCTTTATACGCGCATGGGCGTACGGCGAGCGAAGCACGGCGAGATGCAGGGCACCCGGAATGGCGAGGTCGTTCACGAACTTAGCCTCGCCGGTGAGCAACGCCGGGTCCTCCCGACGCAACATCCGCTGGCCGATCACGTTGTTGGTGCGCTCTTCGGTGATGCTCATGGCTTCCTCCTACTTGTTTGCTGCCGCGAGAACGGACTTCACGATGTTGTGGTACCCCGTGCATCGGCAGAGGTTGCCTTCCAATCCGAGACGCACTTCCTCCTCGGATGGTTTGGGGTTTTCGTTGAGCAACCCGATCGCAGCCATCACCATGCCAGGGGTGCAGTAACCACACTGAAGGCCGTGGTTTTCCATGAACGCCTTTTGCATCGGATGCATCTCACCGTTCTTGGTGAGCCCTTCGATGGTGGTGACGGTTCCGCCGTCCGCTTGCGCAGCCAGAATCGTGCAGCTCTTCACGGCCTCGCCGTCGAGATGCACCGTGCACGCTCCGCAACTCGACGTGTCGCACCCGATGTTGGTGCCCGTGAGATGTGCATGTTCGCGGATGTAGTGAACGAGCAACGTGCGCGGTTCTACATCGTGCGATTGTGTCGTGCCATTGATGGTGATGGACACCTTCATCCGGTCCCTCCCTGATGTGTGACGGGGTTCACGCGCGAACCCCTAGTGCGCAGTATTGCCCCACGAGGGGTCCGCTGGCAAATCCTGGTCGAATTCGCCGGTTATGTCAGTCCCGACGGCGGGTCGCGAGCTGTGGGCTAGTGGGGTCGCGGGGCCAGCCACGCGCGGACGTGGGTTCGCGGGGCCAGCCACGCGCGGACGCCAGCGTCCGATGAACTGGAACTAATTCGAGAGTTTTCGTAGCTGGCGCAGTGCAAAACCGAGGCTCAACCCACCCATCACCACGATGGCCACGATGCCACCCCACACGGCGTCGAACGACAGGTGATCGGCGTTCGATTCGTTCACCAGGCCCACGCGCGCCAAGCGCAGGATGTTGGTTGCGGGGTTGATTCGCGCCACCGTGTGCAACCAACCGTCCATCACGTTGAGCGGCACCTGCGCCGACGACAAGAACATCACCAGAAAGATCGAGAGCTGCATGATCGCGGCCCCGCGCATGTCCTTGAAGATGAACGCCAATCCCAACCCCCAACCGGCTCCGATGGTGGAGAGCCCGAGTGCGGCCGCGTACAGGCACAAGATTCCCAGCACGCCGCCGGTGAAGCGCGCGCCGAGCGCAATACCGATGACGATCACGATGGTGGTCATCATCACCACCCGTACGAGGGTTCCCGTCAACGGTCCGAGCACCAACGACAAGCGCGACGTTGGCGTCATGCGAAGTCGGTCGTAGAAGCCGGTTTCGATGTCGCGAATTGCAGTGAATCCGAGCCCCACGCCGGCGAACGCGGAGCCCATCATGATTCCCAGCGGCATGTACCAGTTGATGGAGCGATCGGTCGGAAAGCCCGGAATCTTCGTCACCGCAAAGAAGGTTCCGGCGAACACCACCATGTTGAAGATGGGCATGGCGAGAGCGGGGAAGAATGCCGATGGAAGTCGACGAATGTTGCGGATGCTTCGCGTCGCCAGGATGCCCACGCTTCGACTGGTGCTCATCGTGCGGCCAATCGAACCGAGAGTTGCCGAAGTGCGAGCATGGTGGTGAGCACGGCGATACCCACGGGAATCACCAGCGTCTGGGTCATGGCAATGAGCGACACGCCATCGATGGACAACGAGCGTTGGCCCTCCACCATGTACGAGATGGGGTTGAAGTCGGCAATGCGACGGTACGCACCGCTCATGGTTTCTCGCGGAAAGAACGCGCTCGAAAGAAACAGCAGGATGAACAACACGGGAAACGTGCCCTGCACGGCCTCGGCCGAACCGGTCTTCAGTGCCACCACCGACATGAGGGCACCAACGGCGAACGCGGTGACGAAACCCGCCACGACGATCGACACATAGCCGAGCAACCCAGCCTGGACCGTGACGCCGAAAGGTAGGAGGGCCAAGAGGAAGATGAGCGCTTGCATTCCGCCGAACAGGGAACTGCCCGCCAATCGCCCGAACAAGATCGACGTACGCGACGTTGGTGCCGCCAGCAGACGGTCGAAGAATCCATCCTGAATGTCGGTGGCGAGTGCTGCCGCACCGGTCACGGAGCCAAAGAGCACGCCTTGCGTCACCGTGCCGGCCAACGTGAACTGGAGGTACGAGTCGACCTTCGGAAATCCGGGCAGGCTGATCGCTCGACTGAACGACGATGACCCCAGTGCCGCAAAGAACAGCGGGAAGATCAGCGACGGTCCGACGAGGGCGGGCTGACGGAAGATCGCCAACGTCGAGCGCCGTGACAATGCGACGAGTTGTCGCACCACGTCAGCGGGCTTGCGGCGCATTGTCGGCCCCTTCGAGACGGTAACCCGTCGCCTCGGCAAACACGTCGTCGAGGCTCGGTTGGTTGAGCTCGAGATGCTCGACCACGATGTCGGCTTCGTCGAGTGCGCGCACCACTTCGGCGACGCGTTCGGCGCCACCACGCAGGCCCACACCAAGGGTGCCCTCCGCCGTGGGTCGCATTTCGCCGAATCGTGCCAGGACTCCGGACGCGGCGTCGGACTGTTCGCGCGACACGTTGATGAGCAGGGTCGGGTCACCCACCGTTCGCTTCAAGTCACTGGGCTTCCCTTCGCGAACGATCTTGCCGTGGTCGATGATGGCGATGCGATCCGCCAACTGGTCGGCCTCCTCCAGGTATTGCGTGGTCAACATCACCGTGGTGCCCTCGCGATTGAGGCGTCGCACCTCCTCCCACAGCGTGAGTCGACTCATGGGGTCGAGGCCGGTGGTGGGTTCGTCCAGGAACAACACGGCAGGCTGATGGATGAGCGAGAGTGCAAGGTCGAGGCGTCGGCGCATACCGCCCGAGTAGGTGGACACGCGTCGATCGGCGGCGGCCGTGAGTCCGACCCGCTCCAGGAGTTCGCCTGCGCGCTCCTTCATCTTGTTCGACGCAATGCCGTAGAGCACGGCCTGCAACTCGAGCAACTCGTTGCCGGTCATGAGCGGGTCGATTGCGGCATCCTGCAACGCCACACCGATGTTGCGACGTACTTCGTCGGCCTGCTTCACCACGTCGAAGCCGGCGACGCGGGCGGTTCCACTGGTGGGACGCAACAACGTGGTGAGCATGCGTACCGCGGTGCTCTTGCCCGCACCGTTTGGACCGAGAAAACCGAATATTTCTCCCTGGTTGACCGTGAGGTCGATACCGTCCACGGCCTTGACGTCACCGAAGTGGCGGGCGAGTTGTTCTGCGACTATTGGGGCACTGTTCACCCAATCAGTCTTACTGATTGATGGCTCGCCAGACGCGTTCGGGAGTGGTCGGCATGTCGATGTGACGAACGCCCAGATGGCTCACTGCATCCACCACCGCCGATTGCACGGCCGGAGTTGATCCAATGGTCCCGGATTCGCCGACACCCTTTGCGCCGAGGGGGTTGCGCGGTGTCGGTGTTTCCATCGGTACCAACTCGATTCGCGGAGCCTCGACTGCGGAGATGAATGCATACTCCGCCAGGTTGCCCGTCTTGGGGTTTCCGTCCTCGTCGTACACGAATTCCTCGAGCAGTGCCTGGGCGGAACCCTGCGCGATTCCGCCGTGAATCTGACCCTCCAACAGCAGCGGGTTCAGCACCGTGCCGGCATCGTCGCACGCCACCTGCTTGAGGTGCGTCACCTTGCCCGTTTCCGTATCCACTTCCACCACCGCAACGTGGGCTCCGAACGGAAACGTGGCGCCGCCCGAGGTGAATCGATCGGAAATCGCCAAACCACCGTCGGATGCGCGACGAGTCGCGAGCTCGGCCCACGTCACCGCCACTGCCGGTGTTCCCGCAACGTGGAACGCACCACGGGACGTATCGAGCACCACGTCGGCTTCGGCTGCTTCGAGCATCGAGGCGGCGACCGAGCGGGCGAGCTCCACCAGTTTTTGTGCAGTTTGATGCACGGCCGCACCACCGAGTTGCAGCGACCTCGATCCGTAGGTGCCGAGACCGTCGGGAATGATGTCGGTGTCGCCCCACACCACGTCGATCTTGTCCATCGGAATGCCGGTGTGTTCCGACGCAATCATCGACCATGCAGTTACGTGGCCCTGGCCGTGCGGGGAGGTGCCGGTGTAGACGATGGCCCGTCCGTCGGGGAGTACCTCTATTCGCGCGTCTTCGTGGTTGGTGCCGCCGCTGGTGATCTCCACGTACACGCTCACGCCGATGCCGAGTTGATGTCGATCGCCGCGCCGTCGTCGTGTCGCCTGCTCCGTGCGCAACTCGGAGTAGTTCGACGCTTCGAGCACCTTGTCGAGGGCAACTTCGTAGTCGCCGACGTCGTATGCCTGTCCGATTGCCGTGGTGTGTGGTTCCATGAATCGGGGAATCAGGTTCTTGCGACGCACCTCCGCGGCATCCATGCCGATCTCCGCGGCGAACATATCCATTGCCCGCTCGATTGCGGCAGTGGCCTCGGGTCGACCCGCACCCCGGTAGGCCACGATCGGGGTGGTATTGGTGACCACCGACTTGGTACGGCACTCGATCCTCGGGATTGCATACACACCACTACTCATCGGACGAGTACAGGCGGGGGCCAGGACGGCACCAACGTCGACGAACGCTCCGGAGTCTTGAATGGCTTCGAGTCGGTAGGCGAGCACCTTTCCGTCACGGGTACCACCGATGGTGACGTATTGCAGTTGCGCACGCCCGTGTCCGAGCGAGAGCATCGACTCGCTGCGGGTTTCGCGCCATCGCAACGGACGACCGACCGCTTGCGCAACGCGACCGAGCACGATTTCCTCGGGGTAGGCCGATATCTTCGCACCGAAGCCACCGCCGACATCCGGGGTCATCACCCGAACGTTGCTGGAGGCGTCGCTCTTGTTGATCTGGTCGCGCACGCCCTGTGCATGCTGCGTGGAAATCCACTGGTACAGACGTCCGTCAACCCAGGCCACCGCCGAGCCGCGCACCTCCAGTGGACATGGCGCCAAACGCTGGTTCACGAACCTGCCCTTCACCACCACGTCGCAGTCGGAAAAGAAATCGTCGCCGGTCACGTCGGGCATTCCCCACACGGTCGAGTCGACGGCAACGTTGCTTCCGGCAGCGGGATAGAGGAGCGTGGTCGAGGCCATCGCCTGCTCGAGATCCACCAACACCTCGAGGGGCTCGTAGTCGATCACCACGAGGTCGGCGGCATCCTCTCCTTGGTTTGCCTGTTCGGTGACGATGACGGCAACGGGTTCTCCCACGTAACGAACCCGGTCGCTCGCCAGCAATGTTCGGGCCACACCGGGGTTGTACGAGGATGCCTCGGGCAGCAAGTTGAGTGTCGCCGCAGTGTGGATGGCAATGACCCCGGGTGCCTCCAGCGCCGCGCTGACGTCGATGCCGTTGATGATTGCGTGCGCCAACTGCGAACGCACGAACGTTACGTGTGCTGCACCGTGGAGGAGCGGCTCGCTCTGCATGTCGTCGACGTAGACGCCTCCCGTCGTGAGGAACTTCGGGTCTTCCTTGCGCAACACTCGGTTGCCGAGAATGCTTCCAGCCATCTCGCAAAGTTAGTGCAGTTCGCCCAGCGCGGGCTTACGGTCGCAGCGGGTTGCTTGACCTACGGTCGCAGCGGGTTGAACGTATCGAGGTTTCCCTGCTCGACGCCGATGTTCTGTGATTCGCGAACCGACACGATTCCCGCAACCACGTCGTACGGCCAGCGGTCGGGCAACGTGATTGGTGCCTCGGGTTGCGCAAGGAGGGGAATTCGTCGTTCGTTGGGCAGCAGGTATCCCAGTTGCGAGCGAATCGCCTGACGCACGCCCTCCGGGGCGGACAGGGCGTCGATCTCGTCCTGTAGCGCGTCGTTGACTTCTTCGTACACCCCGTACTTGGTGGAGCGCATGTCGAGGAGGTCGCGCTGGTTCATCCAGGTGCGAATGGGCATCACAAGGAACGTGACGGTCAGCGCAACCAGCCCGACCAGGATGAACAACGTGGTGAATGGTCGCAGCCGATTGGCGACCACCAGCGGAAAGTTCACCCCTCCATTGTGACGGCTCGGTCGCCGATATCGGTGGAATCTGCCGATTTCGTGGGCTTCGTGGAATCAGGGATTGAGGGCGTTGCGACCGAGGAAGGTGGCGCGCGAGGCGAGTTCGGCTTCGATACGCAACAGGCGGTTGTACTTTGCCACGCGGTCACTTCGGGCCGGCGCGCCAGTTTTGATCTGACCGCAGTTGGTTGCGACCGCCAAGTCGGCGATGGTGGAGTCCTCGGTTTCGCCACTGCGATGACTCATCACGCTGGTGTAACCCTTGGTCGTTGCCAACTCGACGGTCGTGAGTGTCTCGGTGAGCGTCCCGATCTGGTTCACCTTTACCAACACGCTGTTGGCCACCTTGGTGTCGATACCTCGTTGCAACCGTTGGGCGTTGGTGACGAACAAGTCATCTCCGACCAATTGCACCTTCCCACCGAGTGCGGCGGTGAGCCGTGCCCAACCATCCCAGTCGTTCTCGGCCATGGCGTCCTCGATCGACACGATGGGGTAGCGATCCACGAGGGCGCCCCACCACTCGCAGAGTTGCTCCGCGGTCATGGTCTTGCCTTCACCCGTGAGGTGGTAGCTACCGTTCTTGAACAGTTCGCTCATCGCAGGGTCGAGGGCGATGGCGATGTCCTTGCCCGCCGTGAAACCCGCGCGCTCCACCGCCTGCAACAACACCACGATTGCCTCTTCGTTGCTGGCAAGGTCGGGTGCGAATCCACCTTCATCGCCGACGGCGGTGCTGAGACCGCGTTCGCGCAGCACGCTCTTGAGCGCGTGGTAGGGCTCCACGCCCCAACGCAAGGCCTCGCTGAATGAACCGGCACCGATCGGCATCACCATGAATTCCTGCAGGTCCACGTTGTTGTCGGCGTGCGCACCACCGTTGAGCACGTTCATCATCGGTACGGGGAGCACGCGTGCGTCGGCCCCACCGATCGAGGCATAGAGAGGAGTGGCGGTTGCGCGGGCATGTGCATGGGCCAGCGCCAAACTGGCGCCCAGGATTGCGTTGGCGCCGAGCCGTGCCTTGTTCGGGGTGCCGTCGAGGGCGATCATCGTCTCGTCGGCGCCGGACTGATCGGCCGAATCGCGTCCAACGAGGGCGCCACGTATCTCGCCGTTCACGTGCGCGACGGCCTTGGTGACGCCCTTGCCGGCGTAGCGAGTGCCGCCGTCACGAAGTTCGACGGCTTCGTGTTCTCCGGTGGATGCCCCGGAGGGCACGATGGCGGTACCAACGGAACCATTTTCCAGATGTACGTCGACTTCGACGGTGGGATTGCCGCGCGAGTCGAGCACTTCGCGGCCGACCACATTCGAGATTTTCATGGCGCGCTCAGGCTAGTTGAGGGGGCGTCCACGTCACCCGAGTTGGCGTTTGGCATCGTCGTCACCCGAGTTGGCGTTTGGCATCCTCCCAAAGCGAATCGAGTTGTTCGAGATTGCACGCGGCAAGGTCGATCCCGCGCTCTGCGGCAAGGCGTTGCACGCACGTGAAGCGGGTGACGAACTTGTCCGATGCCTCGCGCAGGGCCGTTTCGGCATCGAGACCCAACTTGCGTGCCACGTTCACCACGCTGAAGAGCACATCGCCCAACTCCATGCGCACCGTGGCCGGGTCGCCGGTCGCGGCCGCGGCACGAAGTTCGCTGATTTCTTCATCCAGTTTGTTGCCGGCGCCGTCGACGTCGGGCCAATCGAAGCCCACTTCCGCGGCGCGCTTCTGCAACTTCTGGGCGAGCGATAGTGATGGCGCGGCGCGTGAGACCCCTTCGAAGAAGTCCGTCGCGTCGCCCGAGCCCGCATCCGCACGGTTCCGCTTCGACGCGCGCTCGGCTCGTTTGATCTCGTCCCATGTGGTGACGACGTCACCGGCGGTCGTCGCCTCGACATCACCGAACACGTGCGGGTGACGGCGCACGAGTTTGTCGTGGGTGGCGCGAGCCACGTCGGCCAGGCTGAACCGCCCTTGTTGCTCGGCAATCGTGGAGTGAAACTCGATCTGGTACAGCAGGTCGCCCAATTCCTCGATGAGTGCGTCGTCGGTGGAAGGGTCATCCTCGTCCAGTGCATTCAGGGCGTCGACCACCTCGTAGGTTTCTTCGATGAGATAGCGCACCAGCGAGGCATGGGTCTGCTCGCGATCCCACGGGCATTGCTCGCGCAGCGTTCGGGCAAGTGAGTGCAAGCGTGCCATCTCGCCGGCGACCGGTTCGCCGAGTCGTGGAACGTACAACGAGGTGAGGTGATCCACCGCTAGTCCATGCGAGCGTTCGAGGCGGTCGAGAGCGTCCCACGTGGTTTCCACCACCTGCTCGTCGTCGAGACCGAGGTGGTGGAGGACCACCACACGTTCGTCGCCTTGGGCTGAATCGTGAGCGAGCTTGACCTGCGACAACACCCAGTCGGCATGACATTGCGCCACGAGGAAGGGTCCGGCGTCGTTGGCTGCAGTCTCGGCGAAACGATGTGCATCGACCAGGCGTATGCCGGCATCGACCGGGTCTATTCCCAGTCGCAACCACGCGATGTCGAGGAAACTCACGGCAGCCAGCACCCGAACGTCGAGTCGTTCGTCGGCAAGGAGTCGACGCACGCCGTCCTCCAACACCCCAGGTGAACCCGGAACGGCATACAGCGCCGATCCGGATTGGAGGGCGGCCTGGGCCACTCGCGTGGCGATGGCTGCATACACCTGCGCAAAGGTGTCGTGTCGGTCGTATTCGTCGTCGAAGGACACGGCGTCACCAACGAGTGAACTACTCGGGTGCCGCCGAGTACGGATGAATCGAGTCGTCGACGACCGAATCGCCTCCAGGGTCTCTCGCGTCACCAGGTCCGCCGGGCCGGGCCCCAAACCGACGACGGTGACGACCCGGACGCGACACGACGCGTTACGGAGCGACGACGCTGCCCGCGAGCGGATCCCACCGTCCGTATCGCGACGCAACGGAGACGTCGGCGTCGGCGAGCAAACCGAGCAACAGGAATTCACCGGCAGCCTCGGCAAGGTTCGCCGACACGCTCTCCGAAACTGCGGTGAACGGCCGAATGTAAATGACATGCCAGCCGAAGCTCGACTTCACTGGCCGAGTTGGCACGCCCGTGCGAGCCGAGAGAGCACCCGCAACGAAATCGGGGTCGAATCCCGCTTGCCACTCGTTGATGCCGATGCATGGTCCGTTTCGACCTTCGAGCGTGCCGCCGGAGACGTCGGCATTCGGTTCCGTCGAATATTTTCCGGCGACCGCCGCAAACTGGTCGTCGGTGGGGCTGCTGCCGAGCTCGTCGCGGGCCGCGTCAGCCGTGGCTTCGTCTTCCACCACGAGGTGACGAACGCACAACATGCCCAACGATTTCGGGTTGCTGCCGTATCGATCCGCAATCACGCTCGGGCCGGGTGCTTGAACGCGGTTCAACACCGATTGCGCGGCGTTGAGCTCGATGATCAACTCGCGCAGCGTGTCGGGCAAACCTTCCGCTCCCTGTTCGGCGAGTTGTTCTCGTGCCGAGTCGAGGTCGTTCTGCGTGACTTCTTCACCGGAGGCCGAAATGACCTGGTTGATTGCCTCTGCGCGAATGAGCGATGTCAACAGGCTGCGCACGGTTTCGTATCCACGACTCCGTTGTTGCTCTGGGCTTCACCGATGGTGACGAAGTCGGTGACGGTCTGCTCGAGATCGGCGCGGCGAATCTCCACACCGTTGATGGTCGCCGCACCGTCTGCGGTGCCACATGCGGTGAGTGCCACGACCGCAACGACCAGTGAAACGAGGCGGCGTGGCACCGCATCACCCCTAGTTGTCGACGAATACGAGCGGCAGGACGCGCAACAGGAACTCGACCGCGGTTTCGTCTCGCGGTACGTCCATCCGCAGGGTGAGAGCGTCACGGTCGTAGTTGCTCCTCGGCAAGACGGTGTCACAGCGAC
>JAYQSR010000014.1:0-99093 GCA_038146945.1 Ilumatobacteraceae bacterium | reverse complement strand
CGCTCACGCCTGCCTGATATTACGTATGGCAATGTCGTACGTGGTCTCGCGATTGGACCGATTACATCACCAGAGAATCGATAGTTCTGAAAGCAAAACGTGTGTTCCTGGTGAAAGACACAGGCTTCTCCATTTCTGCGTGAATAGTCCCAACTCGCAGCTCAGATCTCGACTACGGCGCTCGACCGGAATACCCGTGAAGCCTCGGTCGATCATCGCGTGGTAGATGCGTTCGAGAGTGTCGGCGTAGTCGACGCGTTGACGATCACCCGAAACGCTGAGATGATTCACGAGCAACTCTCATTTCGAGGAGCCGGGGTCGAGGCGCAACAGGGCGCGAGTTCCGGGCAATGTCGATCCGGACGGGATCGCGCGTCGCCACCTCGAGAGTCTTCCTGACCTTCACAGCGACATCACTTCTCTTCACCGCAAGTTTGCGAGGGATTTCAGCCGGGGATCAGGGAACAACAGGGCGCGAGGGCAGTTCGGCGGTCACCGACTGTCTCCACGAATTGCACAGAATTCTCGGGCAGGGAGTTAGCCTGGAATGTGCTCGTGACGTGACGCCGTTCCAGCTTCCACGACAGGCGTCGTGTCAGTCGAAGTCATCGATGAGTTAGCCGGTATGCTGTTCAACTCCGGTGCTGCAGGCCTCGACGAGCTCGTTCACGGATGGTACCGTTCATGACGCAATGAGCGGAGCCCGCTGCGCGAGCCGACGCGCCTCGCCACCGCCGGAGCCGATGGCCGGATTGCCTGACGACGCCGCCAAATGATGCCAGCTCAGAGGCCTCGTCGAACGCTCCGTCTGGCCAAGGTTGCTGATCTCCTCGATGGGAAGTCTGCAGTACGGGAGTCACCACCTGGTCGAGGGTCTCCTCGCTACTGTCGGGATGAGACAGGTGCCGCGAGCGGGCTTACTGCTCGTGGCATCGTACTTCTGCGTGATGTCCTTGGGGAGATGGCGCCCGGGACGATGGGTCAGAGCGCGAGTCATCGCGGCGAGGAGCTTCCGACAGGCGTGACGTTTCGGGTGTCACCGTTCTGAAGATCTTTGCCGCGTCGAAGCGCTTCCGATGTCGGTGACCACCTTCCGTTGAGCGCATCCATGAGTCGTACATGCACAGCAGGCGATGGTGGAGATCTCAAACCAGAACAACTGCTGGTTTCGGATGTGACCTACGTTGGTGACACTGCGCTCGATGCCTTCCACGCGAAGTACTGCACCGGATCGGTCACTCATCAGCCGCGCAGAGCCTGCCACGAGAAGCAGGCCGATTTCCTCTAGACAGTCGATGAGAGAACATAGTCGCGATCAATACTGTGATGGTCTGCGGCCCGAGTTCTCATTACTCAGCCTGATCCGGCGCCGGCTAGATCGAAGCGGCTTGGAAGCGACGAACGTATCTCCTTCATCGGTAATACAGTCTCCAGATACTCCTTAGACGGTAGCATCGAGTTGCGCGGAATGGGTGTCGAGCCGTTACTGACGCAGCCTTCGTGTCGAAATGACGCTTTCATGCCGGCGAGCCTATTCGCCCTCAATACTGAGCCGTGGTACGTCTTCCCGACGCCGTCTTCTGCCTGCTATCGCGACGCTTCGGGCAGGTCTTACCGAGCGTGACCAGTGGGAGTCAGTGTCATCATGGTGATCGTTATCCAGCCAGCCTGCCGGCCGCAGAGCAAAGCATTCCGGCGGTGTTCACGTTCAGAGGGTACTCCGCAGTGTTCGAGCGTGAGTTGAGCCGCCGATGACTGCGGTTGTATGCCAGGAACGCGGCTTTTCATGTAGCGTACAGTGAATCGCTTGTCTCGATGATTGCTTCCCCATCGCGCGGTATCGGTGAATACGTCTTCTCTTGCGTACCTACTGATCAACCCTGAGTCAAAATGACGCTTCGGTATTTCGTATTAACGCGGTACGGAGCAGCACTTGGAACGATGGTTTATTCAGGGGCCCAATACTTAATTACGGCTGATACTGGGTTGGCTTATTGAACTGCTCACCGATACCTTCGAATAAGGATGCGGCCGACATGCGCGGCGATCATCATTGGCATGTCGTTGCTGGTCGCCGTCGACGGTGAAAGATTACGCCTGGGCCGCCAATCACAGATCATCAGGTAAGACGTTTTCCGCTCAGGCGCTTTGAAGAGCAGTTCACGCCAGTAGCCACCAATGACTTTGTCAGCCGGGATAGCGTGGTTGATGGTGCTCAGCGAGCTGATCTTCTTCGCTTGCCGCACAGCGGGATATACTGTCGAGACAAACGCCTGTTTCAGCGCGATGCTGCCTGCCGAGTTAACAGTGAACGCGCGATTTTTCGGTGGATCAATAGTTCGCCCTACGACTTCACGGACGCGGGCAGAAGTGCTGAGACCCGATAGTTGTCGACCGATTTCGCATACTGCGACATGCCGCTTCGGCGCGATGGCGTTCATCTGGCCGACCGAGCCACAGCCCGACGAATCGGTATCCGACATTTGTAGGTTCCAGATCAAGGGAGTGCAGGGTGTCGCGTCACGGCTGAATCCTGAAACTCGTAAGTCGCCGAAAATGAAGGCCCGATAGACGACGATGCTCGGTGATGGTCGACGTCGCGCACTAACGAATACTGGGAAATTCGATGCTCGCCGGTTACCCAGTCACCGGTCAGTTTTGCCGACAGGTGACGATAGCCCGTGATGGACGAGGCCGGGAGCTCCCCTTCCGATCTCAGGTCGACCAGACGGGAGTTCACGTGAAATAATACGTAAAATAACAGTGACGATTCCTGGGTTGATCGAGCCAGTGATGCGCAACGCCCGGTCAGTTCGTCCTGGTCAGTTGTGATCGTGAGGAGTGTCACCTCGACCGTTCGCATGTCACCGTCTTCCGATCGACTCGTCACCCACGACTTCAGCGAGCCACGGAGACCTTCGCATTCCCGCGACGACATGGGGTCGTCATTAGCGCGCCCATTCTTCACTTCGTTCCGCGATTAACGCCTTTGTCGGGTCGGCGCTACCGCTCACGGTACTTGGCGATTGCCGATTCGGAGATGGCGAGATGCTGCTGCGCGGCCACTTCGACGAGGTCTGGATGGCCACAGCGGTCGCCGCCAACATGTGAGCCGAGTTCGTATTATTGACGGTGACCCGAGATCAGTACCTTCGCGGTGCAGTCTACCGACAGCCCATTACCGAAGGCCTCGTCAGACCATCCATGAAGGAGAACGGCCGCATGACCGCTGGATCGACCGGACGTTGATCTCTGGCGATCGTTACACGCATTCACTTCCGAGGAGTCGGCGTATCCCGGCTCTGGTTCCCAGCCCTGCTGGGACACGAGTTTCACCGTCATTCTGGCAAGTCGACCTTCGTCGGCACTCTCCGCGCCGGTTGACGCTCCTCAGTTCCGAAGAGTCCTTGGGCTCTCGGCTGACATCGACTCAGTCGACATCGACTTCAGCGTGTCGATGCCGTTTGTGGCGTCTCCCCGATCGTCTCTTCTGTTGTTCTACTACTCCATGGGTCTCACAGTTCTGCGGCAATGCTCGCCGGTTCTGAGACGCGTTGACAGCGTTTCGGTTGCCGGGACGCTTTCAGACGGCGGCGAAAGCCACGGGAGGGATGTATCCCCCGGTTAGCCGCCTGTCGCGTTGGTCGGTCGCTCCGTTTTCTTCGAGTTCGACTTCGTATCGGTCGTGAGGGTCTCGACTTACAACGCCGCTGAGTCTGCCGAGAATACGCGCCATCGACGGGGACAGCTCGCGTGCCTTCTCACTGGCGGCCTGAGCTGACGGTACGATTAACGCCCGCGGAAACAAAATCCGTGATAGCTGGAGGACGACTGACGATGTAGTAAATGACGACTCCAGCAGGAATCACGCGAAGAACACCGGCAGGTGCCGCATGAGCTCTGCTGGGTCTGACATCGTCAAGCGCCGAGTGTCGCTGTCTTCGCTGCCGGAAAGAAGTAGAGCTTCCGCGATCGCGACGCATCGGCGTAGTTAGAATTCGACGAATATCTCGTCATGAGCCTGCAGTGACTAGTCGAGGTCCATGAGTTGTCTCACCATGGATACATTCGAGAGGTCGAGCGTAAGCGGGGAGATGCCTAGCGCATTTATCGAGCTCAGTAGCCAGCCCGCGATT
Source organism: Ilumatobacteraceae bacterium (assembly GCA_038146945.1). Classification (GTDB taxonomy): domain Bacteria; phylum Actinomycetota; class Acidimicrobiia; order Acidimicrobiales; family Ilumatobacteraceae; genus F1-60-MAGs027. The sequence goes on along the minus strand of JAYQSR010000014.1, from coordinate 94,957 downwards.
CGCCTGCCAGTCACCGGGTCGGTATGGTGGTGTCGCGTCGTGGGCGATGCGGAACATCGTTTGATGAAGCATCGGCATCTGAAGCGAGAAGATACGAAAAATATCGATATCTGCGCCTCCTGCTCATCAGTCCTCACAGCTTCGTCGATCGGTTCGGTATTTCCGCCTGTGATATTTGGCGATGGTGCCGCTGCACTGAGCACTCTTCTGGTGTTTTTCAGCGTGAGTGGGTGGCTCACGATCGCCGGCGATGGTCATCGCGTGAGCGAGATCGCCGTCATGTCGGCATTCTCGTTGACGGCGGTGACTCCGAAGGAAGAAGGCGAGCGTCATGGTCACTGGCGGTGAGCAGCTGATGCGATCAGACTGGATCGCCCCGATACCGAAGGCTCCGCATCGCAGCAATGATTTAACGGTGTCACCAGAGTCTCTACCATACCCGAGTGCCGCCGATAGTGAAGCACAGCACGACGACGACATACGGAGGGGATGCCAACGCCCCGGTACCAGTGATCGCGATCGCCGACGTTGTATCGCCTACGTTCAGCGATCGTCACCTTTCGCCCACTGAAGGCTGTGGAACATGTTCTCGACAACGCATCCCGATCAGAGATACCTGTCGCGAACATGCCGCCGCGAGATGTTCGCGAATTCGACGTCGTTGCGAGCGACGGCCGCCGCGCCGTGTGGCGCCGGGACGTCGGGGAGGCGTGCATCAGAGGAGTCTGTTGCCGGCCCGAGAGGAGGAGTGAGAATTTCCTCGGTGGCTCGGGATCACAGAGCGCTCCGGCCTTGGTACGGCGCGATTTGACCGCGTCCGGGCGCGAGTGCTCATGCGTGCTCGAGCTTGGCTCGGCGGTGCGTTGCTGAATGTGCTCAAGGCCTCTTCAGCCCCGCCGTGGGGATTTCACCAGAGGCGGTCGGCGATGGTAGCCGACCGCGGCAATACGGCGCCCCAGCATCAGCACTCCCGAACAGGGTTGCGGCGGGAGGGGCGTTAGCCTACCCAAACCACGCGTCGTCCGGGGCGCTGAGTCGGGTGACTACCTGGATCAACCGGCCTGACACGGGGCGACTCAGGGATTCACGGAAATGTTATGGCCGAACCACACCCGTGGATAGTCCGCGGGAGAGTCATACGACAGTCAGCAGGACGAGGTCCCATGAAGTCGTTGGTCAGAGCGATTCATTCGCATCCAGGAATATGCGGGGTTGTTGCGGTCGAGTTCAGGGAATACGTCGTCCGTTGAATAATGTTCACTTACCTGCCGATGAAGCAGGTCTGTCGACGTGACGATGCGAGCTCACTTCAGGCTGACCGAGCGATCCGATACTTCCAATTGCGAATGAGTGTCGGCCATCTCGGCGGTCATCGCCGCCAGAGGAGCCGATATCTCCGCCGCGAGCGACGTTGCCTGCTGATCACGTCGGCCGGTGATCAGCCGGTGCCGGTTCAACCTCTCGATACCTTCGTCAGCGGGGCATTCACCAGTTACCTTTGCAGCTTCCAACGTGCGGCGAGACATCGGCGAGGTTCATCCCGTTGCTTCGTCTACGGCCAGGGTAGTACGCGATCGTCATTACGTTCATTTCCGTCGGTGGAATTGAGATGTCTCGATCACGTAGTATAATATCGATCTGGTCGAAGGATGGTTGCTTCCGTCGCCGTTGTCGCGAAGTCGAGTTACACGATGTCCAGTTCTGCGTCTTCCAGGAGCGAAGCGCTCAATACCGCCATCCCTTCATCGCGAACAGTTTCCGTCGATGCCAGATGCCATACCGACTCGAGCCTTCGTTAATGATCACGCATCTGCCCGCGCCTGGAATAGTTCCGAATGGACCGCGTCGGTCGGAGATTCCTCGAGTTTCAGGTCGTTCGAATATCGACAGACCCGTGAAGCTGAGGCAGCTGATCGACGAGTGGCCCGCCGTTCCTCCACGATCGACCGATATCACCGGTTGGCTCCAGAACCCTCCGATCTCCCTCGACAGCCGTGCAGTGCCCGGAAGTTGCCGGAAGAGATCGCGGACTCGTTGAGGTCGGATCGTCTTCCGGTGGCGGTCGCGGCAGCGTCCTCAGAATGCTCAGATCGTGATGGGCGTAAACTGAAATTACCGATCCTGTTGGGATCTGGCACGCCTCGACTGTTCGGCGGCCGCGACCATATCATTTGTCATTCACGCTGCCGAGAAGATCCAGTTGCGAGCGGAAGCAGTATCTGCGAGCAGGTCACCGATCTGCGCAGAAGCCTGTCAGACCGGGTTCTTCATAGATGCTGGGATGACCTGCGAATTCCGATGTGATCGCCAGTAACAATCCATAAAAGTCCAGACATAAAATATTCGCGAGCAGTGGATTTTAGAACGCGGATTTCAGGGATGAATCCACTTCCATACGCCAGATTCGATTGTCTCCTTCAGCCCACAGCAATCTACCACATTACCGGTCTTTGAACATCCTTGGCAGGAGAGGGTATGTCCGTGTTCTGCAGAGCGAGAGCTGCCGAGGTTTTGCGTGACTGCCTCGATGGCGACGGGTGCCGATCTGGTTGACATTTCGCGTATCGCCAGCTGCAGCCGAGGCGCTCGCTGGATCTGTAGGAAGTCCTGCTGACTGACCGTCGCGGAGTCTCTGTGCCGGCCGGTGCCGCCGAGTGTCGAGCTCACCGACACAGATGAGATCTCGAGCCCAGCGCAGTGAGTTTCAGGTGGCCGTTATTCGGGCCGACCGCCGGCAGCTGCCTCGCGCGCTCGAGATGGCCGATGCAGCTGTGCCAGGTGGTGTGCTAGCGAGGCTCCCGGATGAGGGCGTGGTGGCCGACGACGATGGGCGTGAAACCGGTACTGCGGCGCAGTGATCTTCCGCAGGTTCGCCGACGCGGCCGGGAATGTGCGTTGTTCACAGGCGCAAGCCCAATGAGTGCAGCGGTTCCTCGGGAGTGCGGAGGAGATGAAGGTGCAATCTTCGGCGAACTGATGCCGTCTTCGATCGGTGACTCGACACCCGCCCGATTCAGGGGACTACCTGAATCCATCGCCTGATCCGCCGTCGTACTACCGCGCCGCAGCGCTTCGACGAGTGCGATTCTTCGCGCAGGGTACATCGCCGGTCGCTGACCCACCGTATCCTCGGCGATCACGACCGATGTCGGTGAGGCAAAGGAAAGCATTCGACGCGCCAGCTTCCGCTGGCGAGGAGATGACGTCGCAGCTCAACCCCGAGTACCAGGTATCAAGGGCCGATGAGGTGGCTGGTGATGACGTGGTCATCGTGGTCACGATTCGATGAAGCTGGCGGAAGGGGCGTGGGGACATGACGAGTACCTTCTACTGCCGATGTAACTTTTTCCCTGAGTCCAGTCCACGAACGTTGACGCCGATTGTCCTGTTACGGCGGAATACTTGCGGTCCTCGGTCAGAACGGGCCAGCAAGAATTCGCCGAGCATCTCATTTGTCCGAGACGCTGAGGGCACAATGCGCTGGTGCCGGGAGTCAAGATCCGAGTTAACGGCTGACGAGGCGGTCACTGACGAGTGCGAGATCGAGGCCAACAGCCGTCTGGTTTAACGGCCAAGAACTTCATCTGCGACGGGCGTGGTGAGGACGCTGATCAGGATCTCATGGATGCATTCCGTAGTTTCGCCACGGAAGATACTCGACGCGATCTGACCGAAGCGCCAGCTCGGCGGACGACTGGATGACGTCGTTCGGTGACGTCATCGGGACGGGTCGATGGCGTGAAGTCTGAGGGAGGAGGCGTCTCGAACTCCCGGTCGTCGATAACTATGCCTGTTGGCTGGGGAGTCAGGGCTCGCCGCTCCTGGCGCGGCTAGTCCGAGTTCTGCGGAGGTCGCGAGCTGGTCGACTCGGTGCAGGTGTCGACGGTGGTCGCGATTTGAACTGCGCACACTTCCATGAGTGTACTATGCCTGCAAATTCTTCGTTCCGTACAGCGCATCGAAGGTCAAGATCAAGCCCAACGCCGATCCTGTCTCTCGCCGTTCTTCCGAACCGACGAGGGCGATACGGTTCACGCCGCGGCCGGTCGATCGTGATCACATCGGCTGCGTTTCATTTCGTGTCGATCGGGTATCCGGACGCGAGCGGCGCGGTGGAGTCGACGAGTGAGAGGCGCCAGGCGGTACAGTGGTGTGTAACGTTCCTGGTTCTGATTCGATTTACTACCGACCTCGAGGTCGGCGTATATCATTTGACACCGTCAGTCTGATTTGGCGAATCCCCGACGATGGTTCCCGTGGCGAACGCGATAGCCGAAGGAGTCGCCCGGTCGACTACCGTGCAGGTACCCATCGCGAGAGAACGTCGGGATAGCGCGGGCGATTCCAGAGGTAGTCACCCGTTCTCACGAATCGAGCGAGTTCAGATAGGTGACGACGACTTCAGTCGATCTACTGATAGGCCCGCCTGCTGTTCTCCGAGCCTCACAGCGCGGGTCGTGGGGAATGTGGCGCGATCGGTGGTGGCAAGATCCGAGATGTCCCGCGAATTTCAATTCTAGTTCGACAGCGCGCTCGATGGCGCGCACACGGATTTGCGGCGTCGTTCGTTGCCTATCGGCGGTGATGTCGGGCGCGTGAGGGTTCGTCAAATCGATGCCTGTGAGCAGTAAATATTTGCGTCGTTGAAGGCTCTCACACGAGACGATTTCACAGCCGTGGCGCGAGTTTTTCGGTTGCCAGCGACTCACGAATTTTTGCGTGGGAGTGACGCAGCGTTCTCGATCGACGCCGACATGTTTCAGCACGCTGAATAATCGTCGTCAACGTTCTCTTCGGTCTGCCGAGTCGCTTCGCTCTTCGACGTTCGCCGGATATCGGAGGCACAGAGATGAGGTCGACGCGGCTCTTCCACCTCGACTGAATAATCAGAACTGTCTGATCACGCCAGTCGGGAGGGGCCTTCGGGCGATGCGGAGATCGTCGGTACGCGGCGAACCATGTCCAGCCCGGTGCGACGAGGTGTCCTCGCCGGAAGGAGCGAGCCGGTCTAAGCTTATGGTGCTGAGTTCCTGAGCGGCGGGTGATCGAACGACCGCGCATCGGTGGCGATATTGTGGAGCGAGCGTGAGATCCGTGTCTGCCGCTGACGCCCGGATTGGGCAGGCATGATGGTTCCGATGAAGCGGATTTGCTGTTATTAACTGAGGCTGATCTACCCGGCCTGAGACGAGGCCGTCGCCACTCCTGAGGATGGCGATCTCCGCGACGCCACCGCGCTGTCGTCGGCGATTCCGCGACTGAACTCTCCGATGAGCAGGTTCATCGACAGGCCAGCCGACAGCGGCGCGCCGAAAGTGTCGAGGTCCACGAGGGCGCGGGCTGGGCCGATTATGGCGCGGCCGAGCGAGTTGAGCTGGCAGTTCTGAGGCCTACCTTCCTGCCATGGACGATGGGAGCCACGGCATCGTCAGCAACGCAGGTCGCACGGAAGGCCATGTTAAACAAAGGCGCCCAGTTGGCGGGGCCGATGCGCGTCGCCGTGGAGCGCCGAACTCGGTCTCTGAGCCCGAGAGTTAGCGGAGGGGCGGTGCCGTGGGATGAGTAACGCGCGACGGGCGTCGGTCGACAGCGCTCGACGGTCGATCCGTGGAAAACAGGCACCAGTTCACTCCTTCGAATGTCGCTGAGTCGACGACTCAAGCACAGCCTTCCGCAGCCATCGCTACCGAGATGGCGTGAATGCCTGCATCTCATGCTCTTTCGATCGGCAGAATAAAAATGGTGTCGGGTCTCACGAGGATCTTGAGAAGAACTTCCGGGTCTTCGAATAGTCGATGCTTCCGGTGTCTGCGGCGGATGAGCGACGATCTCGCAGGAAATATCGACACGAGCTGCGTCCATGGCTCACGTTGTTCTGTTCCGTGGAAAGCCGATGACAGCGATCTCTATCGGGAAGGAGAGCGTCGACGAAGGCGAGGAAGAACGCTGAAAGCTCCCGAAAGTCGCTCACGGCGATGCTGATGACGTGAGCGAGGAGTGTCGAGATCGAACTCGTCGAGCCCCGAAATCCCGACGGAATGGATGAACTCACGGAGGGCGTCGCAGACCTGGCCCGGTCACATGTTGTGTTCTGAAACGACGCCGATCTGAATCGGCCTGGAAAATGACGAGATGCGATCACCCGCACCGCATCAGCTTTCCGTGGACGCGCCCGCTCGGTGAGGCGTCATAGGCTTGACGAAGTCGCACTGAGCGGTAGTCTCGGGATGTACCCGGGTCGTAGACGTCGCGTACGAATCTCAGTTACGAAGGCTCTTCCCTCGGGGCGTGAGCAGACTTTGTTAACGGTGCTCCGGAGACAGCGAGTTCATTGGGAAGCCAAGTCCCGATGAACTCGGTTGTTGCAGTCTGACGATCGGATGAGGTGAATCGCTCAGAAAGGCCAATGCAGCGGGTTCAGTGATTTGTCGACGTTGTGCCAGCCGTGAGAGAATTCAACTGAACATGCCTAATAGTCGAGATCGAGGCAGGGGCGAGCCTGTGTCTCGAGCCGATCTCGGTATCACGTGCCGACGTCAGCCGCTTGGCGATATCTCGTTCGTCGTTCAAATTGAGAGCCTACAGCCCATGCGGCAGGATGCTTGTTCCCGGAGAAATCGGCGAGCAGCGAGCCTCCATCGGGCCCGTCGGTCGGTGAAAGAATACTGCCCTCCTGACGTCGTTTCCTTGTTCGCGTAGAAACCCGAGGACGACGCCTTCCCCGACACGGGCGAGGCCGATATAGTCCATGTGTTCTTCAGGCGTCTCGTAGACGGTATATCCTGCGGGAACAGAGTAGTTCCGTGGCATGTTTCAACTGGCAGTCTGTAGTACGGTTTCGTGGAGGGTCATCTGATCTGCTCGGGGAGTGGTGCTCCATCGTCTCAGTCAACGATCTACTGGATGATCTGAAAGCATCGTCGATGCGATGGAGAAGGCGGAACAATCACTGCTTGCCCGATCCTCGCCAGGACCAGAGCAGCGTCGATGCCGCGACTCCCGACGACACGGCGATAGCACACGATGGTTCGTCGCTGCTACCTTTGCTGATGTCTGATCGGTGGAGACTGCCCCGAGAGGAAAACTCCTGCCGCCCACGGCGCTGCGGATGTCCGTGACGACAGGTCACTGATCATGAGACGAGTTCAGGCACCCTCTTCCGCCGCCGTTGGAATCGACCTGTCCTCGGCGGGGAGGAATGGACTCTGCTCACCTGTTAGGGAGCATATCGAAGCAGTGTCCGCCAGACAGAATGTCTCCTGATGGTGTCAATGGATTTGCAACGTAGAGCAGGAATGACGGAAGGTACGCGCAGAACCACGCCCAATACGAGATCTTCCCGTGCTCTGGTGATTGATCTGCTCGCGCCACGATGTTCATTTCGAGGATCGCATCGAGTTGAAATTTGCCCGGTGTCGGTGATGAAGGCGAGGTCGGTTGAGCACGAACGATCGCGGCGAGCAGCATCTGAGTTCCGAGACGCAAGCCGACCCGGCACGCAAGTTCGTCGTCGTTGCTGCGGTCCACGCAGTTCAAACCATCTAAATCGCGCTTGATGAACCGCAGGTCGGCACTCTTCCGGCGAGCTGGCGGCGCGCGATCAGCTCGTTTTCCCCGACGACGAGCGGTCGATAGACCCCGGATTGCTCAATCCTCGATTACCACTGACTGTAGCCTGAGCAGGATTTCCTGCGCTTGAGCCTGTTTCGGTTCTTTCGGTGGATGCGGCGCAATTTCCGGGAGACGGATCTCAGCCATCGCGACCCACCAGCGATCAGATCGAGCATTTAACACGAGTAGACGAGGTCCACCGATCACCACCAGCAATCTCGAGGGCTCGACTCCGGTTCGCTGGGATGTGTTGATCGGATTCGCTAAGTTCCACTACCTGACTGGAGGTCGTCGACAACGCGGTCGATGAGGCGATGGTGCCACCGAAGATCAAGCGTTGCCTGCCGATCGTGGCTGCCGTCGAGACGACGGTCGTTCAGGCCCACAGCGCGAGTGCCGGGCTGAGTGTCGTCACGGTGATGCTGGAGAGCGGCTAAAGACGGTTCACGAGTACCGGTAACAGCAAATGTCAACGCCCAGCGAGCGACTGCGATCGAGACGATCGCGAAGGGCAAGCGTCATTACCAGCGCGGCAGCTCTCCGGCAAGATGAAGCAGTCGGGTGAGACACTGCCGCACGGTCACCGCCTGACCTCGAACATCTTCCGTGCGAGGGGCACCGAGTTCGTCGCCCACTATCGCTCGCAGGAATGATGGCGCTCACCGTCTGACAAACGCCGACGAACGCGAGGCGCGAGCAGGTAACGGCCTTCAGTACAAGGGCGTTCCGTCGCCTCAGAAGCACCTCCAGACCAAGGTCTGCCAGTTCGAGGACTCCGACGACGACGGCCAGATGCCGATATCGCGGCGCAGTACTGCGCCGCGTTAACGGTATCTCCACGATCGAGTGGGAGGGATGCATCGTCGAGGGCTTCTGCACAGTTGTTTCCGCACAGCACGCCTGCGTGCAACTCAGCAGAAGTGATGACAACACAGTCCGGGAATACGTTGTCGCTAGTCAGTTGCGCGAATCGCAAAGCCTGAGGCCGACAGCAGAAATCTCGGTAACGTCCCAGTGCTCTTCGTTCAGGCGACATGGTTGCGAGGTTCATCTCCGACCGAGGCGGAACAAGGCAACAGCAGATTACCGCCGCATAGGTGCGCGTGGCCGCCAAGAAGGCGCGCGAGACTGCGTGTGCTCTCTTCGGTGCCGCATGCCCGACAACCGAAAGGATCAGACCTCACGGAATGCCGACGGAGAAGGATTTTCAGCCGAGGGCGACTGGCCGGGGTACGGCCACGACGCGCGATCCACGCACCAGGTGACCTTCCGATCAGCGCGCTCACGTCGAGCGGACGATAAGATGAAGAACAACATTCAGCGCTGATTATATCGGCGCGGGGCGGACTTCGACGTTCGAAGGCCGCTATCGTCAGCGACGTTCGCGATGGCAAAGACATGATCTGCCACGTTCTTCTTCCGCCAGATGCGCATTACGGAACAGGGCGGGTTGAGCGGTATTACAGCCAGCGCTGCTTTGTACTGGATGGAGGGTCTGGCGGCGGCATCTGATTCGCTAATGAGGCGGCCGCGACGCTTTTGAGCGGCCCAAATGCAAAGGAGCCCAGCGATCGAAGGGTTCGGCATGGATCGGTAGGAGACACCACGATGAACCCGATATCGGCGCACTGCCGCAGGTGACGGTCGCCGAGTGTCGCCGAGGCCGACATGACAGCGGTGATGATTCGAGACGTGAGGAATTCCGGATTTCTGATGAGCGATTTGATCACGAGCGCATCTGGTGCAGCCGATTGTCTTCAGACGAGATGCAGGTTCTCGATTCAGCGCGATGTCGGTCATCAGCAGTCGCGCGCTCTCCTGATGTACCGCGACGTTCAGGCTGGTAGCACATCGGATCATCTGGGACATGGAGCAACAGGGTTTCCGTCTGATCGATCGTTCGCGCCTCAGTGACCCCGGTGACATGGGCCTCGTACCACTACGCGGCGACGGGGCGATCTGCCATGCGTTGTACGGCGCGCCGTTACGTGGCACCCACCGACGATCGAATTCATGTATTCACTCCGACTTTCGGGACCGCAGCCAAGCATGAAAGCGCCGACGCATCCCCGCGACAAAGTGTTCTTCAGATATCGATGAGGAGATTACCGTCGAGAGGATCCCGGCCCAGCGATGGGATGACGAGCAGCCCGAATCTTCCCAGCGAGGCTCCCCACCCGCTGGTCAACGGCTCAGGGCATCGCGGTCGGCATGGTGACAATATTCAAGATCACGCATTAATCCGGCGAGGTGATCGACGTTACGGTTCACTCATCACCCCGAGGTGATGTTCGACGACTACGGAGTTCGTCAAGGTCCTGACGCTGATCGGCGGTTCGATCTCTACCGCTGACATAGTCGTGACGTCACCGGACAGTCGATACCGGTGAAAGATGCGCCACCGCGCACGATCGATCGATCGTGGTGCATTCGTCGTGCCTTCAGCTGAGATGAAGCGTTTCAGATCGCCGCCAACAATAATGAGTCCGGTGACATCGACGGCATCGCTGACATCAACGATGGTTCGTCGGGTGCGAGAGGCGATCTCGTCATCACCCCAGCGATAATCGCCAATGTCGTCTCACAATCTCGCTGAGCGCAGACCAGTGCCCATCAATATGGCGCTCGCCGACAAAACCGCGCACCGTCAAATTCCGCACGACGACGCTGCGTCGCCAGATCGTCTTGCGGCGGCAACTCCGTCTCGACAGGTTGCCGAGTGAGACCGCAGTGTCGCGTTTGTCATCGGATGACATCGCTCATCCGCGGCAGTGACGCCGCGGCGGCCAAGGTTCATGCTGTATGAGTTCATAAACGCCCGCCGGCGTAATCGCGTCACTCAGCCGACGCGTCGAGAAGGGACCGACTTCGCGAAGCATCGCCGAGCCGAGGAGACTTTCAAGACGACGGAGCGCGGGTGATCAAGGAGGAAGCTGAGTCCTTTATCGCGAGCGCCATCACATACGACGAGCGATTCATCGACCTGTCGACGATAGGGACCTCCGTCGTCGTCATGCTGAGGCTCCAGCAGGCAGTCAGCAGTATTCGCGTCATCGCACCTGCGGGTGTTCGGCGGCGTTGAAGCAGGATGACGACATCATCCGTCATGTCATCTACGATGACCACGCGTACTGCCTTCTTCACGCATGAGGCTTCGAGCGCGAGCGCGCCGCGAAGGGCATGCCGACGTCGTTCTGCGCGCTGCAGGCGATGCCGAGCATGCCCAGGCAGATCAGTCGCAGGGAAAAGATTCTTCTTCGCCACAAGAAGACGGTCAGGGCCATCGCGTTCGATGCCGATGCCGCGACGGTCCGGGATCGCCATCACCTAATGATGACACGACGGCCAGTGCGCGTGATCGAGACGAGCGGAACGGATGACGCTGCACAGCGGGATGACTACGCCGCGCGGCTGTCAAGGCCGGTGTTCCGCGGCATGAAAGAAGCCGGCCGAGGACCGAGTGGTCTCGGTCGATGGTTCGTGATGACAGTGATTACTTGACGCGACCGAGCTGATAGCGGCAATACTACCCTATAACGAATAGCCCAGCCCAGGTGCGCAGAAACAATTACCAGTAAGAAGGGCCATGGTCGCCGTACCGCTTGTCGGCCCGAGACGAGATCGTGGCAGCCTGCGGTGATCGATTCGCGGCTGGAGGCGCGATATCTTCAGCAGGCCGATGCCTACGGTGAGGATTCCGATGAGGGCCAGGTCGCTGCTCCTCGACTTCGTTGCCGATTACCACGACCGATGGCGAGGCTGAATTACCGTGATCTGCGTCCCGCCGGTCGCTGTTACCGGCCTGGCGTCGAACACGGCATTCGTTCGCGCTCGTTCCGCGGATTCACGCAGCTGGCCGGTTTCAACTGCATCTCGCGGCGGAGGCGCACCGGTGTTGATCGTCCAGCCAAACTGAGCTTCCTGGTTTCGAGGTAATGTGTCGGTCGAAGGGGGCGTGCGGAACACTGACTCATGCCTGCCTTATGTTTCGATCTCGCAACGGTAGGGGATGACATGAGCCCGGGACAAGCGTTTCGTCTCGCACATCCTCACCACACGCCGAGGAATGCAGTGCCGGGACTCCAGGATTGAGGACTTGAGGCCGGGTCTCACTGAATCAGACTCGATTGTCCCCTTGGCCTGTCGACACGGTCCGCACGGCTTATCTCAGCACGAAATGATGGTGCAGGTGCTGCCGACATTTCGAGAGCGGCGGATCTACGGCAAATGATTGGCGTCAGTGTCCTCGTCATCGGCCTGCCGCGTCACTGGTCGTGCGTCATTGACGACCTGCGTGGAGCGCATTATGCAGGGGCGGTGTCGCCACCGTGGTGGGATCGTCATGTGCTGTTGCGGAGGCATATTCCTGACCGGACACTTCCGGCAACACAACGTTGTCATCAGTCGGATACACTCGAGCGAAGTATGACGAAAAACGCTGCGTTAGGTCGTATCTTCCTGCGTTGTTCATCGCCGATATACATTGTCGTTCTCTGGTCTCGCGACGATGTAATTGAGGCTTCGAGGTCATCGTTTTGGAATTGCATTGAAGAGCAGAAACTTGGTGAATTGATCGACGAGAGCAGCCGTATCCGTTTTGTTAGACAGACGCCAGGCTTCTTCGAGCAAGTCCCGCCGGTCATAAGTTCTGGCAAATGGGACACGCAATGAAATTGGGTGCCAGGAACTTGATTGCCACACTTTGTAGCGCGTGATCTACCGGCCGCCGCAGAGAACTGGCGCGACGCTCATCGCACCAGTCGGACCGATTTATGACTACGTTGTCTCAAAGCATTTGTCTGCCGAGTCGAGTTACGTCACACCGTTCGCCGGGCCGCCGGGATTAAGGACGCTGGTTCCTCAGATCGTCACGCACAGGCTCACCACATGTGCGAGTTGTCGCTGACTGCCGTTACTTATCACGAGGCAGATCGACAACGATTTGCCTCGAAGATTTCCGATTTGCCCAATGCAAGCTTTATCACGGTACTGACCCCTTTACGAGCTCCCAATGCATCGTCCTCGCCAAACTGACATTCACCGCCACCACGACGATCAATTAAGCGGTTCCCAGGCGCTCGCATGTCGCAATGGAGGTTCTTCCATCCCGTTTCGATTTGCAACAGTTGAGACTTGCGCCAGTCCCGGTGGGCCGGTCGCTGTGGTTTTCGAGGGCTTGTCGATTACCGCGTTCACTGAAGACAACGCAGGATTGCTCGGGCGGTTTACGATCGCGCTGAGCGACGGACGTGGGTTACGTTGTAACACCATCCTTCAGAAAGAAGCGTCATTTTCAAGGATGCAAATTGCTGGCGAATGTTTCCCGCTTGTGAATGAATGGCAATGAGGCCAGAGCCGGCTCGTTTACGACAATGACTCCTGTCACGTCTGTTGGCCCGCCCGTACAATACCGATTCCGATTACACGCTGGTGAGTTTATCGTCGCGCGGAATCGCTCGCCATAAACATGATGCTGATGGCTTCATATCGTTGTACCGATACGGGGATATTTCCTTTCGAAAGAGGCAGGAACCGAACGGTAATTCTGCCACAACAGATCTTGTAGTACTGCTGAAAAAGCCTGCTCAGCATCGCATGCGACCAGGAGCCTATAGCTCACGTTGCCGAATCAGACCGTTCACTCACGTCCGTGTAATCGTTGCAGTTTGAACAGCTTCAGAATACGCACGTCGCCAGCACGCCTCCGTGCAGGGAAGCCGCGAGGCTGAAGGCCTGCTGGAAAGCCTATCTAAGCCCCCGGCTAGAGCAGGCTGTCCGAAAACTCCCTGGAGCCGACTGGCATCATCTGAAAATCGGTTGCCGCAGGTATTTGAAACATCTGCTGCCATATTGGCCTTCGAGTCGTTCACTGAGTCGTGCGTCGTCTCGTCTCGAAAGTCCAACCGTCGTCTGCATCAGCCAGAAGCATTCTGAGGGGCACCATGGCTGGCGTAGTGCACGCTACCCACCACTAACGCCAGCTGAGTCTGGCGGAGGACCATGCAATACACAGCGACTGACGAATACGGTCGAAACTTTCTTCATCTGGCCAACACCCGTTACATTTGTGGGTAAGTACTGCTGAAGAACAAATTCTGAATGCTGTATTGGAGAGTGGCGGTGGCCTTCGAATTCCCTGATTTGCGACGATTTTTTCAGGATATTGTTTTGCGACGAACAAGAGAGTAGCGGCAGCCTGATCGTACCTTGAATGTTTCCGAAATGTGTCGCTTTGGCGCATTGTCGTGACTGAAAGTATTAAGACGCAGTTCGCAATTCCAGCTGACTAGCCGTCCGGTGTTGAGAGGGACTCCGACCATAGAGTTGAAATCGGATTGCGTTCTATTTGGACGACACGTCGACGATGTAAGACCGTTCGGTCGCAGCTACACCAGCTTCACAGCGACGAGCGCGCGGACATGCCGAGGTTCAATTTACCGTTTTGATACTACGCTTGTGACGTCCCCACCAGAGGTCGCGCAGACATCATCGTAATAAAGATCGTAAACAAGCGCCCCGTCTCACAATTGAGCATAAACAGAGAAGCCGACGACCATGGTCGCTATCTGGAAGTCGCTGACGGCATTTGAGATTGTCGTTGATGATATCCTTCTCACCTTACCCGCACGACGACGGACCGCATCTTCAAGCAGCCGTAGTCAGGCGAAAACAACAGATTGATCATGGTGGTCGGCCTTCCCGCGGATGTGACCAACGAGGTAAGCCGGAACCCTCACACCCCGGAGAGTGTCAGATTCTGTGATTGCTCGCGAAGAGCGTGGTCGTACCGCGCTGGCGGCGTAGGCTACAGGTCCTACGAGCGTTCTATGCCCAGTCGTACAAATTTGAAGACTGAAGGAATCCGGGCAGAGTTTCGATAGCCGTCACGTAAAATGTGGTTTCAGGAGGAAGGTGGGATGAGCCCGAAAGTCTTAGGTGAGGTTGGCGGGACTACGCCCCGCTTCGCGGTTTGTCGAGGGATTGCGAAGCCGCGATTTGGTCGCTTCCTTTCGGATGACTTCTGTAATCCGCTCAGTGTTTATGTATTTTTGACTCGAGATAACCGGCGTGTTTGCTGCCTCGACATCCCACTCGTATTCCTCGCATTGGTGCCTGGCGAGTGTTCTTCATAAGTGAAAGCTCAGTTCGGCCTGCCAATAAAAAGTCAATCAACCGCGCGAACCTTCCCGTGAGCGCCGTCAGCACCACAGTATCTCGATGGCAGACGATGGATCATTGAGCGTTAGCAGCAACTGATGATCATCACTCAATGATCGGCTCCCGGTTGGTCGATCGCCTCATTTGCATACTTCATCATAACATGATTGTTTTACGCCAGACAGATCGACTGACCGGTTTCCAGTTCGCCATCGACCGGATCCGCAGTACTGGCACATGCTTGTACGTTCAGCAGCATACCACGCAGCCGCTGAAATCGCGAACATTTGCAGTTTGAATTTCAGGTGCCTGCGAATCATCAACCAGCTCTTCCCGCGGTCGGCGGAGCGTCCGCGAGTGAAAGCGGGCAGGAATGATAGTCCCGGGATTTGTCATCATTTTGCATCCTGCAGTCGCCGCACAGCAAGGGTGATGAATTCGACGAAGACGGGCTGATCTCGCTCTTGAGTCATGTAGGCGATTCAGCAGGCTGCCTTCGGGAATTCGACAGCTACTGCGCGTCGTCCGAAAGAGTCCGAAAGACTGAAAGATACTACCGAAGGTGTAAAATCCCTTCCTCGAAAAAGCCGTTGAATGCCTGCTTCTGCCCGAATAGATGTTAACGTTACTTTCTCTCCAGATCGGTTATATCGCATTTTCTGCGGAAAACAACTTCCTTACGCCTTCGGGCCGCGACTGACATCGGGCTAAGCGTCCCGCAACAGCACTCCAGCATTTTGACCGCATAGGTAGCCCCGTGAACACGGTAATGTGCTCGATTTGATGCCGCAGTACGACGTCTTCAATTTAGTTTTCCGAGACGGATTGTAGCGATGTGGGAGTTCTTTCGTCTGCCGATCTGATGGTGAGATTCAGTGATTGCCAGACGGTTTACAGCGATAATTAGATAGCTTCACTGCACTGGAGGTCAGCAACGGTTTGGGTATCGCGCGAGCGTTTGTAGGACGGCCAGATCTGTGCGATGACGAGCCCATCTCGGTCGATGCTTTTATTCGGCGCGCAATTCCCCGCTGATCATCACCTGATTGCCAGTCATTGTTTAATCGTGAGCACGGATGAGAATTCGATAGCAGCTGATTGCACCAAGATTACGGGCGATGGGGACTCGACGACCACTGCTTCGAATACGCCCGTCAAATGAAATCTGATGTGAGATGGGTCCAGGGTCGCGGGGACACTGCCATTCGAGGAATGGCAAGAGAATCGCCGTTGCGACCTGCAGCGGCGACGGAAGGCGCAGTTAGAGGTTGAGCTGGCCTGATCGGTAAATCTCGTTCAGCCCTGCGTGTCACGGCGCAGGCCGGCTCCAACCTCACCATCTGCACATGAGCATCAGCTTCACCATGAAGAATTTCGATGTCTTCATCTGAGATTTTCGCGTCAACGGCGAGTAGATTCAGCGCTTGCATCGGTAGAGAGCCGATTTCAAACGCGGAGCGGAAGCTTCATGTTCGCGACATGTAGAAGATGGCGTGGTTTGTATGCCGATGATGCCCAATGCGCTGATCGTCGCACAGAACGCGGCCATTAGCCGCCTGATATCGTCAATTGATACATCGACGAACGGTAGTCTATCGCCCCGAACATCACGCAGCTTCCGGCTGGATAACGCGAGGCGATTCGGCGACTTCCGTGGTCGGCGCCGCGGGACACTCAGAAGACGTCATCTCGATTATCGCTACCTGGAAGCGTCGTGACGCGGCACTCGAGCGCCGTACCGCGATGACACGCTGGCGCGATTCACTGGCAGCGTCGCTTCATTGACGCGGTTAATGAGCGGCGATCCACTCCAGATCAGCCAGGGTTTGCCAGGGGAAGGTCGATTTCGTGCACCGAGCGAATGCATTTACGCGAGTGTGAGTTCACGCCACCACTGGCGCGGTAGAGCTGAGATCTTCCATGGCGCCGTCGGTGTGTTACGATTGCGTAAGAGCCGCTGTCACGCCCGCCTGAATGGCGCCCGTCCAGTCCGCGAAGGATGACTGCTGCCACGGCAATGCGTGTTAGCAAGCCCAACACCATTACAACCTATGTCGCATCACCTCAATGCCCGACGACGGTTGGCGTTCCAGTCGTCGACGAAGCCTGCCGGTGACGTTCATGCAGCCCTCGGGGTGCAATATGGTTACTCATCGCGGGAATCGGCGCGATCAATGAGCAGCACAGCTACAGGCTCATTACAGGCATCAACAGTTCCGCCTGAGGCCGAGGTTGAGCATCACTGCACACAATGCATCATGTACCGCGACGCCTCGCACAGTCGCGCCAGGATCAACAGTGACTACAGCCGGTGGCGTTTCCATCTATTCAGCGGAACTCAGCCGGAGTCGTCGCGGAGCATATCGTCACCGGCCGCGCGTGACGTCGACTTCGTCGGGAATACCGAGCCGTCGATGGTCTCGATAATTCGGGAGAGGCGATCATCCGCTGCACAGCAGGGCGCACCGCGTGCGTGCCCGATTACCGATGTGGGGCCGGAGCATTCGTTCTCACCGAACCTGCGGAGCGAAGCTCCACCACGACGCGGGGACGCGAGATCGACGAGCAGGTCGCGACGAGTCATGCCTGATCGCCGTTCGACTGCCCATGCTCCGAATAGTCCCGTCTGACGGCATATGGTTATCGTGCCCGCAGCATCTTCGTTGTCGTGGAGGTGACAGCCGATCGGTCCGGTCGCTGCGGCGAGAGCCGGACCGATCGGCGACAACCATAGCGAAGTCGGCAATTGTTCTGAGAACGCGCTCCAGACACCAGCGTTAGAGAGTCGTTCGATTGTGGTAGTATCAGGTTAACATCGGTGTATAGTCGAGTTGATGCAGGCGTCTGATGGCAGGCGAGACCTGAAATTCGCTCTGTCGCGGCGATTCTGACCAGGACACCGGCGAGTCGAGCTGGAAGGAATAGCCGCTGGGGCCGGTATCGAAGCGACAGTTTTGCATTGAGCATCACCCGAATGACGCCGTGTCGGAAGGTCCAGACTTCGCAGCGCATCTGAAATGTGTGAGCGAAGGCGTCATGTAGTTGTCGGCGAGTGTGAAGTCTGGTCGCCTTCCAGACGTTACAATGATCGAACGAGAGCGCGTGTAGGGGCATCCCATCGGTTGCAGCCTCGGAAAGCGCGTTACCACGGCTCTGAGTCTTTATATCAGTACGAGAGGAAGGAGTCGTTCTTGGCGGCGTCGTCGGCATTTTCTGCTCGATCTTCCAACACAGCTTGCTGTATCGGCAGTTCGTGTCTCGCGGTTGCCGTGTTGTATATGTATTATAATCCGGTCGAACAGATTTCGGGACGGCGATAAAGCTCGCCAAACGCGCTGATCTCGACTTCCAGATAACTGACGAATGGGGGTGGTTTCGCCGATGTGTCCAGTTGCGCCGTTGCAGAGGACGCGCCTGGACCCTGAGCCAGCCAAATCCCGCAGCAGGACGTTCTTCAGCTGGCAGCCTGGCCGGTAGCTGTATGCCTCCGCGACATTCCCAGTTCTGATGAATTGGGACGGATTAGTCGCTTCTCGTTAGAGGCGGCGTTTTGCTTCCTGTCGCGCGACGGTGTTACCGCACCGTCGTTCATTTGCGCTCAGTCGAACGATTTGTTGTTCTGATCCGCCTGAGTCGTTGGCCGACTGAGCGTCGTCATCGTCTGCCGGCGAGATTGGCCATTTCGACGGGCGCATCGCGGCACGACATTACATTAAAATGCCCAGTGAGGCGGATACCACAACAACTGTATTGTCACGCCAGCCAGCACGCCGCGCTGCTTGGCGCTCGCCGTCTGGCTGCCGATGGCAGTTGTTGCGCGGCGTTCTTCCTGTTCGCGCTCACATCAGTTCTGCCCGTGTCGTCCTGGTCGTGGGGGCCGACTCAGCCGCGATCTGGCCGCTGGCCGGGTCGCCCACAGCGCACGGTTTCGTCTCTGATACTGATCACGATCAGCCTTGTTGAACGGTTGCCCGCGATCGGAGTCGAGACGCTTCGCCGGCTTCAGGGGCCGCTGCTGTTATTTCCGGGTGCCGACGATCTCCTTCCCACAGCCGCGATCTCATTGCTGGGCGCGCTGAAATTCCAGGGGCCAGACACGTCCTGTTCGCGAGCAAGCTGATCGAACTCTGGCGGAAGTCGTGCAGCCCGAGGAGCGCGCGGTTTTCAGAGAGCACTCGCCTTGCCAGACGGTGACCCACAGTAATTGGCAGAAGAGTCAGAGATCGGTCTGTCTGCCGCGCCCACCGGGACAGTATCGAGTATTCGAGGCCGGTCGCCCGCATCGCCCGGGACGAGACATTCGAGCGATTTCAGTCTGGGCTGGCAGGGTTACTCGTGCTCTAGTACCGATGGTCATTCTCAATGTGCGGGCCCCGCCATGTCAGGAGAAGGAGAATTGAGCCAGATCATTGCGGGAATTCGCTTTTATGGGGATCGCCCGCTTCCCGCGAAGAAGGAGAATCTGCGTCGACCTGACGCAACGATTCCCCGCATCGATTTATGTCGTTCTGACGAGGTAAAAGCCATTCAATAGTTTGTGGACAGTTGGCAATGGGTGACCGCTCTCCGGCGAGATTGCACTGTCAGCGGCACGCGGTCGTCGACAGGGCAGCGTCGGTAGTTTCGCCACGAGGCCTGAGTCGCAGCCCAAGTACGACTAAGCCCATGAATCGCTTCACATGGGCAGAGTTACGTCGGTGACGTGAGCCGACAAGCTCATGGTCGTCTGATTGGCTGGCCGGGTCTGCAGCGCGATCATCGTCAGCGTCTCTACCTACTACCGAAAGGCCTCAACACTATTACATCGAGAAGCGCAGCGGAACAATGCGATAACATCCGACCGAAGGGCTTCCGTGCGCCATTTCCGACGACGATCTACTCCGGGCACAATAGGAGCCTTCGCATCGATCTCTTTCGAACGCGAATAGAAATCTGCAGTCGTTCTTCGGCATTACCCGAAGCGTTATCTGGTATCCGGAACTACCCTTCGGTGTGTTCTCGAAGGAGTAGTTCGGATTGCCCGATCAATGCGCTCTCGGGTGAGCAAATTGAGAAGGAACCGACTGCGAGATATCCCGATTCGCGTTCGAGGATCGGTGCGAGGAACTCCTCGGTAGTGCCCGGGTAGGTCGTCGACTCGAGAACGACACACGAGCCCTTAGTCAGATGTTGTCCCACGGTGACCGCTGCGCTCTCGATGTAGCTGAGGTCGGGCAGGCCTTCGGTGAGTGGGTGGGGACGCTGATGACGGCGATATCGAAACCAGCGAGGTCGTCGCTGTTCGCCGTGGGCCGGTAGCCCCGATCAAAAGGGCAGCCATGAGGCTCTTGATCGGTCACGTCAACACGGACTCTTGCCCATGTTGAGCGATTCCGCTCGGGCTTGAACAACCTCGTACCCGATCACCGGAACCTGACTCGAGAGGCCCCCAGGCGAGAGGTCGACGTACCCTGTCCGACGACCATGACAACAGCGCGACGGGTCCTAACCGCCAGAGAGCGGTCACCCGTCTACCAGCTCTTGTCCACAAATGACTGAATAGACACCCCGCCTGGGCGACGACGCCATCCTTGTTGATCACGAGAATTGTCTGACCTTGGTCGACACTGTTCTCAGCCCACTCCAACGATCACCTGAGGAAAGGAGAGGTTGTCGATCCCATAAAAGCGAATTCCGCCGTAGATCTCGTCTGGAGATTCTCCTTCCTGACATATTTGGAGGCCACGGCACTGCCGGGGAGTCGACCAATCCGAGGCACGAGTACAGGTAGCCCCGCCAGCCCGGGCTGAATCGCTCGAGTGTCTCGTCCCAGACGATGCAGGCGACCGGCAGGTCCTCGAGGGCTCGATGCATTGAGATAGCCGGTGTCCCAGTGGGCAGCGAGGTCACTGAGCCGATCTCTGACTCTTCTGCCAATGCCGGAGGCAATCCGCCCGCGTCACTGACTGCGGGCACACCGGCGGCGAACATCACCAGTACCAACCCCAAGGCGAGTGCTCGAAACGCGCGCGCTCCCTCGAACTACACGACTTCCACCAAGTTCGATCAACGGCTACGCGAACAGGACCGGTGTCACAACCCACAAGGTCTTTCAGCGCGCCGTTGGGACCTCGCATTGAAGTAACTGTCGCCGAGAAGAATCGTCAGCACCGCGGAAACTAATAGCGGGTCTCCCTGAGCGACTGGCGTCGACCGGGATCGCGGGCAACAAAACCAAATAAACTGATCGTGGTATCAGTATCAGAGACGAAGCCCGATACGTCCCGCCTCGCCGCGAACAACCCTCGGCCAACCCGCGAAGCGTCCCCCCGAACATCACCAACCAATGAGTCCAGCCCCACGATCAGGACGACGCGAACCGCAGACGAACCCCGATCCCGAGCGAAAACCACGTAAAGAAGAACGCCGTACAACCTAACAACTGCTTACCGGCAGCCAGGCGAGCGAAGCGCCCAGCAACGCGCGATGGTTAGCGGCAACGTGGCGGCGAATTTGCTGCCGTGGTTATCCGCCTCTACCGGGAAGGCGAGGAGCACCGTCACCAATATCAGCGGCGAGTGCACCCTGTCAAGTGGGCTAATCCCACGCGCCTGGTCGACAAATTGGAACAGTGTCAGTCCGATAACGACCGGGACCAAAATTGCACTCGGCGTTCAATGCCTGCCAGTCGCCGATAGGCGATGGGTGCAGACAACTGCGATCCACATGACGAGGGCCGAGAAGGCTCCACCCACAACGAGCGTTGAATATCCGATCGTCCCGAACTCCCTGTCCATGCAGGGAACTGGAAATGGTCGCAGAGCGCCCGACACCAGCGAGAGCAGGATGACCACGGGGTACCCTGCCAACTGAGGAACGCATCCTGCCAGTACAGGGCCCAGCAATGCGGGTCCAAGCACTCTCGCGCGTCCTCTGCACCCAGCGAGCGCAACTGACCGCGAAGCCACCGGCATTCGACCCAGCTGCTGAGAGTCTGTTGAGCTGAAGAGCCGAGCGCGACGGCAATACAGACTCCAAACATCACTGTTCCAACATCCATGTCGACCGTGACTTTCGGGTGCATGGAGCGCTACCGCCACAACGCGACAACTGCGGGACACCGCGAAGGCCGCTGGCCCAACGGCAGGCAAGGAGAACACGGCGGGCAGCAAAGTGAGACGACGAGTCGAGAGGATCGACAGAAGAATTGCCGACGGGGTCGCCAAGACTGGCGACTTGTTCGTGACTTGGAAACTTGCGCCCAGGATAGAGCCGTGAGGTTTACTTGACTGCGCACGCTCCGGGCGACGGGGTTGGCTACAACCGGTGGGACTTCCCACAGCTCCTCGTTCGTCGATAACAGCATCAACGCGGCCTGAGGCGGCCGGAATCGATACGGTCGAGATGGGTCATGACTTGGGCGCCGACGGCTACCTCGGCGCTTCGCTCACACGACGGATGCGTACTTGAGAAGTCTGGACCTTCCGACACGGCGTCATTCGGAGTGATGCTCAATGCCAAAGAGCTTGTCGGCCTTTGATGCCGCCCAACGGCGGCCATCGACCACCTGTTCGCCCAGCTATCGACTGCTGGTGTCCTTAGTCAGAATCGCCGCGACGCATAAAGGTTCAGGTCTCACCCCGCCATCGAACGCCTACATCAACCGGCTATCGCACCGAAATAACTCGATGCAGGTTCACGCACTCACGTCAGAGGATCTCCTCGCACCTGGTGTACCGGGCGCAGTTCAGTGGGTGCTGAGTCGCCTACTTTGCAGACTCCGTTCGGGGTTCTGGAACCCTTCGGACATTGCGCCGATCAGTTCAGCCTCGCCGCAGATCGACGGACCGATCGGATGTCACCTCCACGACAACCGAGGCCTTGCTATGGCGAACACGTTGGCCGTCGACCGACGCCGGCGTCACGTGGGTGGACGGAACCATCCGCGGCATGGGTCGCAACCAGGCAACGCGAGAACGGAATATCTGGCGATCGAGTTGACTCGTCGCGGCCTGCTCGACATCGATCTCACGCCACTGATCCCCGTCGTGGAGTCAGACTTCGCTGCCCTCCACCAAGAGTTCGAGTGGGGCACAAACCTCCACTACATGTTGTCGGGCACGCACGCGGTGCACCCCACCTATGTGCAGCGGATGATCGCCGACCCGAGGTTCTCTCCCGCCCAAATTGTCGAGACCATCGAGCGACTCGGTGTTGACGGGGGTCGACATTCGATCGATCGCAGCCGACGATGTCTCTGCGACGTCAACAAGTTCCGCCGGGTCGTGGAACGCCACCGACTGCCCCGCCGACCAGTCCTCATCATTGGTCCTGGCGCGACTGTTAGCGAGCGTCGTGATGACCTGGAGCACATGATCACATCGAGCGATGCGGTGGTGCTCAACCTCAACCTCAGGCCTTCATCCACCCCGGAACTGCTGATGCCTATATGGCTTCGTAATCCAGTGCGCGCCTCGACTTGATCGCGCCGATTCCGCCGATGGGGTAAACCGTCACTGCCCGAGGGAACACATGGGCGGCGTCACCACGGGCCCTAAGGTCGACGACTGGGGCATGGCCGTCAAGTCGGGCCACCGAGGTGTGACATGGGCTGTGTGGTCCCGTTTGGACTGGTTGCTGGCTACGCGATTGCCGTGGCGGCGGTCGGCGGCGCCTCTCGAATACTTCTCGCTGGACTGGACGGGTTCGATCACGCCGATCCGAGACAGGCGTCCATGACACTGAACTTGGCCCTTGCACAATCGCAACCAAGCCACGCCTCCGATCGTCTCTTCTTCACACCGACGACATACCCGTGGAGAACTTCGCTCTACGCGCCGTGGTTGGCGTGAGTCACCTCGTCGTCATTCCGGCCTCGTTTCCAGTCGACTCGGTTCCCTGGTGTGTAACCTTGCGGATCTCGGCGGACGCTGCTCATTGGAGCACGTCTGGCGACGTTGCCAAGCAGTGGATGCCGCCAACGTCATCATCGCGACAGAGACGACGCCTGAATTGGCGTCGCGCACTGCCTTCGGTGCCACGTCGAGATGACGTCTCCGAGTGTCCCACCGGTACCGACTGAGTCGCCGAGGTGTCGCCCTGCGTTATCCGGCCGAATGGTACGTGAACAAACCAGGCGACGAACCAGTTCGTCGAACCAACATCAATTCAGACCGTTATCGAGTAACTGAAATGGCTGCACGTTCTATTGCAGTACATCACATCACGATGAGCGTCAGTCAGCGACGACGGACTTAGATCGGTGACGGTTCCTAAGTCGGTCACCGACAGGTTGGGTCGTCTTCTCACATGTCGTATGGCTTACATTGACGACAAATACCCAAGCTCCTGCTCCGGTGTTCCGCCAAGTCGGTCTCTTACGCCTTCCGGGCAAAAGTATCGCTGGACTACTACTTGCCGTTGGGCGGCGAAGTCTCCACCGAGTCACAGGTCACGAAATTCTTCGCATAGTTGAAGCTGGTCTCGCGTATTGCTGGAGGTTCAGGCCGCGGCCCGCCAGACACACCCGACGATTTGCTATAGGGCTGAATGAGATTTACCGATCGAAAGAATTCAACTCAGCCCCTATCGCGTTTTTCAGGTCGTTGCCAGGTTCAGCAACGGCGATTCATTCCCACCGATTCTGAATAAGTCCGAGGTCAAATCACGTACACCCTGGACCCGTCTGGCATCAGATTCATTTGACGCAAGGGCTCTAAAGAGAGCAGATCTCGTCGGGGTCCTTATCGCGCTGATTTTGCCATATCTGAACAAATAAATCAGCCAACACCCTCGAGAATTTCATCCGATGGCCCGCCGATTTGTAAAACCATGACCCCAGACCGGTAGGTTGTTGATCGTTTGGGAAATTGCTGCCTGTGATAAAGCATCGACTTTGTGGAAGGGCTCGTCCATCACTACAAGGTTCGCTGTCCTACACAAACGCCTGCGCGATTGCTAAACAACGCGTTGTTGCTGGCCCTGCATAAAATTGAAGATGTCCTGTCCTACTATCGTATTAAGGCCGTTCGGCAATCGCTGGATCTCACCATCACATCAGCAAGACGAAGAGCTTCCTCACATCGCATCTTCGAAATCTCTGTCTCGGAAGAAGTTTAAATTGGGAAGGCGATCGTGCTCGCAGCACGCCGCTGACCGGGAATCACGTGATTTTACGAGCTACGTTTGGTCAAATCTTCGGAGATCGCTACCGTTTAAGAGAGACCTGCCCATGGGATGTCGGCCCAATAACCCTCAGGCGAGGCGCAATAGAGTTGTTTTCCACCGCCGAGGGTCCTACGATTCCACCTTCCCGCCGATCTGGAAAGTGGCGTTTATCTCTTCAGTACACATGAGCCAGGCAGTGGGAACATGGTTTTCAAATTCCAACGAAAGTAATATTTTTTTCTCAAAGGAAGTTTCCACCAGAGAAATTTTGCCAGTCTTCGGACTCTTTGACCATACGTCGATCAAGGGCGTAACTGTCGAGATTCCTGAGGCAGCCCGCTGGATCGACACGCTATATGACAAAGAGCCACACACCAGCAAAGATCGGGCCAACTATTTAAATTCATCAAATACCTGTTTGCGCGAGTGACGACCAGCCCGAACGTGGACTGCGAGATACAAAATGGTGGTAAAATCGACTATGCAGCCCTGAATCCCGTCTGGTTGTTCACGACGCTTTCCTCCACCGTGACCGCGTGCAGTGAGTGGTCACAACCCGGACTGATTCTGAAACCTCGCAATTCAAACTCATGTTCGGTGATTTCAGCGGCTGCGTGGGACAGCTCTTGCTGAACGGTAAGCGTACGTGTCGCAACGCCGCCGGATCCATTTTCTCAGGGTCTAAACAAGAATGTCGATAAACCAACAGCGAAGACTAGAAACCTAGGTCAGTCGAGCATCTGTAAATACCAAACGAGCATCGCTGACATGATGGAAAAATCATCCAAAATACTGAAATAAACCATTTAAACTTTAAACCGATCCCGTTCGGTAAGGTGATCATCAGTTGCTGTAACGCCCGTGATCCATCTGGTCCTGCGCCGTCCAAGATGCCTCTGTGTAGTTCTTGACAGCGCCTCACGGAAGGTTCAAGGAGATGAATTCGAAGCCTATTGGCAAAACCAGACTGAACTTCCTGCCATGAAAACTCAAGAAGAACTAATGAATATATATTTGAGTGCAAAGATGTCGAACGCTCGCCTACGCCAGAATACGAAATCGGCATCCGCCACTGAACGATTGCAAGTCGTGCGAAGAGCGTGAGAATCGCGGTTTCAGAATCCCTCGGCGAGAAATCATTTGAAGAAGGGTCGCTGGGTGTCCCATGAAGAGCGAGCAATTCGTCTCAGGTCTCGCACCTCACTCCGGTCGTTGTGATTTCGCTCGCCGGCTTCCACCTTTCGCACAAGTATTTACGACGCTATCAAACTCCCGCCAGGTTCCTTCGAATCTTCAAACTTAGGCCAGGGAATTTGCATGACTGCCAGATAACGCCTGTAGGACCTGCGGCTCCGCTCGCCGCTACAGCGCCCAGCGCAGCGCATCACGACTGGCTCTCCCTTTCTTCACGAGCATCCAAGCACGTAACTGGCCGTGAAGGGCTCCACCAAATTGCTGGTCGGCATCCGCAGAAGCGATGCGGCACTAACCCGCGGTCAATCTGCTGTTTTCACCCTTCGCCATCTGGGCCCCACGAGCGCTTGAGATTGCGGTCCGTCGTCAGTTGCGAAGATAGAGAAGGTTCTCGTGGTCCGCTGCTCCGGACAGTGCCGACCTCTGCGCTGTATGAAGTACGCCGGGAGAGCGCGAAAAAATCACTAGGGCAAGTCTTACGTCGATGTACGCAGGTCGCGTTCACATTTCTTCAGAAAATATTCGATGGCTCTGGCCGACTACGGCGCATCCTCTCTGCCAACACGAGGTACTTTCCTTCAAATGCCGTCCAGTCGCCTGAAAACGCTACGTAACACGACTCCTTTGACAAATGAGAACGTGTGAACGATTTATTTGACACCGATCGTTCCGAGATAGCGACCATGGTCATCGGTAGTTTTCTGATTTAGTACTTAGTATAAAGAACAGACAGAGCGCGTTACGAGAATCTTTATTACAATGATGTCCACGCTGTAAACTCTAATTGTGATGTCGGTGACGTTGGGTAACAAAACAAATTTGAACCTGGCATGATCCCGCACCGCATGCACGATCGCTATCTTAATGTTTGCAAGAAGACCTCTTGAAACTGGAATGGTCACCCTGCTCTTGTCCCCTGCATCGTCGACAGTGTCGTCAAGAAGAACCGCAACCGAGCGCTAATCGGCGGTCGGAGTCCCTTTCACCAACACCGAGTTCCAAGCGACGCGAAAACGGGTCATCTGGAATTGGTGACTGCGTTCCAATACTTTCCAGTCACGACGAAATGCTGTCCTTAAAGTATTTATTTCCGGAAACATTTAAAAACGCTAATTACGATCAAACTGCCACTATCTCTTTGTTCATTCGACTCGCAGAGCAATATCCTGAAAATCATTCGTCGTGCGTCCCATCCAAGGGAATTCTGAAACCACCGCCACTCGTCCACAACGCATTCAAAATTGTTCTTCAAACAAAGTTGTCGTACTTACCCACAAAATGCGGCAATTAATTGCCCGAAATGAAAGTTCCTATGTTCGACCGTATTAGGTCGAGTCGCCTGTCTTGTTTACATGGTCCTCCAGGCCTCGGGACGCCATGGCGGTTGGGTAAGGGCAGGCAGCACTCACGCCAGCCGACCTTACATGGTGCCCTCAGAACTCTTCACAACGATTACGGACTTTGACAGCTGGTGGACTTCGAAGTGGAAGTATGAACGGTCTTACCTGACTCAAACAGGACAACTTCAAGCCGTAAGGCATGGATGGTTCAAATGCCACCATTTGGTACCTTCTTGATTCCTTCCAGATGGTCACTGAGTCGACTTCTCCAGGAGTTTTTCGACGGTCGGGCCTCTTTCTCCGCGACTGTCACTTTCAGCCGGAGACTGAGGCTTCTTCAGCCGCAGCATTTTCCAACGAGTCACACCCGCAACTCCACGCGCGCATGCCAGCACCTGCGAACGTCTAACCTGTCCCCAAACTTCGTTCGCTCTAAACGGTGGTCCTACGAGGTAATGAAATGGAACGATTCCGATGGAATGCCCCGGCAACGTGGAGCGCTGCTGGGGTTATAGCTCCCAGTCATATGACTGAGAGCAATCATTTTTTTCTAGAACGGTGTCTACAAGATCTGTTAGTATTGTTATACAAAACAACCTGAATCAGATGTTCTGGTTCACTGCTCTCGCGCTGATTTCGGCGAGAGAGATATCCTACGAGAATAAGTTTAATGGTATTACGGAAACCATCAATATTATTTATGGCGGTTTTATTATTCCTGCGCCACTAAAGTCGAAACGGTGCTTTCCAACGTGTAACTCGAATCGCAGGCCATAACCAATACAAGGATTCCAGATTGTACGAGGTTAGGACAGGCCAATAAAATAGAGAGACTACAAACAGGGTCGCTCTGTCGTAATGAAACGGCTCCTGGTCTCGTGCCATTCCAATTTCCCAAGCGAAACATTCTTAAGTTCAGCTAATTTTGCATCTCAGAAATTGACGCTTCTTTTCTGAAGGATGTAGCTGAAATTACAACATCCAATCAGGCTCCAAAGCGATCATATCACCTTGATGTCTCGCTCAGTGTGCTCCACCGACACCGCTGGGTAATCCTGTTGGCCGCGAGAAAACCAAGCAGCGTTCGGCCCTCAGGATACAGCATGTCGAATTTCCAACTGGTTTGCAAGTCGCGGGAAGAATGGATGAAGAACCTGATTGCGATTGTCTCAGAGCGCCCGGAGCCGCTTTAGTTGATCGTCGTAGTAGCAGGAATATCAATTTGGCGGGGCAATGTATTAGGAATCGCAAGTTAAAGAACGAAATTACCGTGATAAAAGCCAGCGGGGCACATTCAAATCGGAATCCGAAGTAATCGTTGTCCTGGGTGTTACAATCTGCCTCGTGATAGAAGTAGCAGTCAAAGCGACAACTGCACATGTTGGTTGGGCCTGTGCGTGTATTTTGATCCTGAGGGGTAGTATTGTCTTAATCCCAGCAACCATGAACTTGAGAATTATTGACGTAACTGATTTCCTGCAGACAAAATGCTTGAAATTTTTCTTGTAAGTCCAGTCCATTTGGTGCGATGTGAACGTCGCGCCAAGCTCTCTAATATCGACTGGCTGGATCACGCACCTGTGTTGGGGGCGTGTAATCCGCGGCCCTGGCACCCAGACTTCACCAAGTGTGTCCCTGCCTTGACAGGGCACTTATGACCAGCAGGACTTGCCTGAGGAAACCCTGTACTCCCTAAGTCACCTTCACAACGTTTAAGACTTGATGCAGCTTATTCAAAGTTCACGTCAATTCAAATCTAAGTTTTTCGGGCCACTTCTCTTCCAAGTATAATCAGTTTCAAAATCGGTGGACTTCAAGCCTGAACGCGTCGCCCGCGAGGCTGAAGAGGGTGGCGAGCAACACCATCAGGCCCGTCAGACCGACCGCGAGGAAAGGCCGATCGTCCGCGGGCGGCGAAGACCTCGTCGCCCCTTCAACTTCGAAGGTCTCTACCCGAACTGCGTGAACCAGCGTTCGATGTTGCCGAGAGTCCCGGTCGAGTCCGCCACCCTCCACAACAGAACGCCAGCGGTGAGTCCGACCACATAGGTCACCAGGAGAACACCGCCCCCACCTTGAACGCGCTCCAGGATCGATGTGACGCACCACCCAGAGTGACGCGGCGGGCGATGACGGGAACCCGGGCGCCTCAATCGCCACCGGCGGCTTCGCGCCTCGGCCGCCGCTTTCGAAGGCTCAGTGCGAACGACGTGGCTCGGTCGCGGGTAAGGTCGCTCGGTCGCAGGCACCGTCATCGACCCGTGGGACGATCGGCGTCACTTCTGTTCGGGACCTGCCGGCACGATGTCAGGTAGTCATGATCCTCCCGAAGGAGGCATCCCGGTCCAACGTGATCCCCGGCGGTTCCAGCCTCACCGGGAACACGGACCGGCGTGCGAGAACTCAGGAGCGCTCATCCCCGGGCTCCACGTCCCGTCATCCCCCACCGTTGCGCCACGGATCGAGCATGAGCAGACATCAGTCGGCCATTCCCGCACGCCCCGACACCTCGACACGGCCGACCCGGGCGGTCACCTCGAACTCCAGAGCTCCGGACTGCAACCGGACGATCTCGGCGTCGTTCGCCTCCGCCACTCTCTCAGCCACCGCAGGTCCAGTTGAGACCGGCCAGCGCCGAGAGATCTGCGGGACCCAGGCGAACGGACTCCACGTCGCCGCGTTCAGGGCGGCCAGGCCCGGCTAGCGAAACGGCAGCGACCAGCAGGACGCAGATCACCGCAAGGATTCCAGCCCCGCCGGACTCACCCGTCAGTCGTGGCTCAGTCAACAGCGAGGATCAGGGTGACAGGCAACGACCCGGCCCTCATCGAGGTTCATGATCCTCACACCGGTGGCATCACGGCCCTGTGAGGAGATCTCGCGCACCTCCATGCGGATCGTCACACCACCGGAGGCAACCGCCACGATCTCGTCCTCGAGGCCGACCATGAACGCGGCGACCACATGGCCTTTCTTGCCGGTGAGCTTGATGCCCCGGACACCCTGACCGCCACGACCCTGGACGTTGAACTTGTCGAGTTGGGTGCGCTTGCCGTATCCGGCCTCGGTCATGATCAGAATCGCCGTGTCGTCACGGGCCACGTCGACCGAGACCACTCGGTCCTCAGCCGACGCAGTTTCATGCCACGAACACCGGCTGCTGACTGGCCCATAGCTCGCACCTCGCCCTCCGTTGAAGCGGATGGTCATCCCCGACTGTGCCAGACCATGAAAATGTCGTCGGATCCACTCGTCCTGATCACGCGCACCAGTTCGTCGTCGTCGTTCAGGTTGATGGCGATCAGACCGTCGCGGCGACTCGAGTTGTAGGCATCGAACGCGGTCTTCTTGACCGTCCCCTTCTTGGTGGCGAAGAACAGGAACCGCTCCCCGGCGAAGTCGCGGGTGTCGATGATCGCCTGGATGTACTCATCCGCCTGCAGCGGCAACAGGTTGACGATCGGACATGCCTTGTACGGTGCGCTCGCGCTCGGGGATGTCCATCGGCACGAAGTCGATAGACACGACCGCGGTTGGAGAAGAACAAGAGGTGGCGTGCGCCGTGGTGAAGATGACGTGACGCACGATGTCGTCGCTCTTCATGCGCGCACCGCTGACACCACGACCACCGCGACCCTGGGTTCGGAACGAATCGGCCGAGACCGACTTGATGTACTGCTCCTGCGTCATCACGATGACGAGTTCCTTGTCCTCGACGAGATCCTCCACGCCCATCTCCCCCACGTCGGCAGCAATCTGGCACACCCGCGGGTTGGCGAAGGTTTCGCGAACCTTCGTGAGTTCGGTGGAGATGACGCCGCGCAGGACCTTGTCGTCATTCAGGATGGTGGTGAGTTCCTTGATCCTGGCGCGGATCTCCTTCTGCTCGGCCTCCAGATCGATGCGGGACAATTTGGTGAGTTGTCTCAATTGCATGTCGAGGATGTCGATGGCCTGACGTTCAGTGAAACCGAACTTCTTCGCCATCAGGGCCGCCTTGGCGGCATTCGCATCGTCGCTGGCACGAATCACCTTGATGATGTCGTCGATGACGTTGAGCGCCTTCAACCGACCTTCGAGGATGTGGTTTCGTTCCTTGGCCTTGTCGAGCCGGAACTGGCTTCGCCGTGTGATGACCTCGATCTGGTGGCGAATGTACCCCTCGATGGCGTCCTTCAGGTTGAGGGTGCGTGGCACACCATCCACGAGCGCCACCATGTTCACCGGGAACTGGCTCTGCAACTGTGTGTTCTTGAAGAGGTTGTTCATCACGACGTTGGCATTCGCGTCGCGCTTCAACGTGATGATGAGATTGGTGGTGCCACCCGCGGAGTTGTCGTTGACGTCGGCGATGCCGTCGAGTCCGTCGTTGTCGACCAGTTCCTGGATGCGGGCAGCGATCGCCGAGCAACTCGCCTGGTACGGCAACTCGGTGACGACGATCTGCATCTGACCACGCTTGCCTTCTTCGATCGACACCTTTGCACGCATCTTGATGCTTCCCCGACCTGTTTTGTAGGCGTCGGCGATGCCGTCACGGCCAAGGATGAGTCCGCCGGTCGGGAAGTCGGGGCCCTTTACGAACTTCATCAAGTCCTTCACCGTGGCGTCGGGATTATCGATGAGGTGCAACGTGGCATCCACGATTTCGCCGAGATTGTGTGGCGGAATGCTCGTTGCCATACCCACGGCAATGCCCTGCGAACCATTGACCAGCAGGTTGGGGAAACGAGCCGGAAGCACCTGGGGTTCTTCCGTGGTGCCGTCATAGTTGGGCATCAGGTCGACGGTGTTTTCCTCGATGTCGGCGAGGAGTTGC
Organism: Ilumatobacteraceae bacterium; assembly: GCA_038146945.1. GTDB lineage: Bacteria > Actinomycetota > Acidimicrobiia > Acidimicrobiales > Ilumatobacteraceae > F1-60-MAGs027. The sequence goes on along the minus strand of JAYQSR010000014.1, from coordinate 62,689 downwards.
ATGGCCAACGGATGCAGACGGGCTTCGGTGTACCGACTGGCGGCTGGTCCGAAGTCGGGTGAGCCGTAGTTGCCGTGGAAGTCGATCAACGGGTGACGCAGCGAAAAGGGCTGGGCCATGCGAACCAAGGCGTCGTAAATGGCGCCGTCGCCGTGTGGGTGGTAGCGGGCCATCGTGTCACCGGTGACGCGTGCGCACTTGACGTACGGGCGATCGGGTCGGAAACCCTGTTGGTCCATGTCCCAGATGATTCGACGATGCACCGGCTTCAATCCGTCACGAACGTCGGGTAGGGCGCGCGACATGATGGTGGAAATGGCGTAATCGAGGAACGATCGTTCCATCTCCTCTTTCAGTTGCACCGGTTGCACGGAGTCGCCACTGGAAAGCGGCAAGGTGGCGGACCGTGCCGGATTGCCGCCGCCCTTGGGTGCACCGGCAGCTGGACCGCTTCTTTGCCATGTCGCCTCCTCAAGTCCAGGTTGCGCACGTCTCGCGGCATTGGTGGTGATGAATTCGGCGACTTCGACGTCGTCACCCATGAGCGTGCTCATCATGTTTTCGGCTTCTGCCGCTTCCTCGACGTTGATTTGCAACAGCGTTCGGGTTGCAGCATCCATCGTGGTGCCCTTCAGTTCCTGCCAGTCCATTTCGCCGAGACCCTTCAGACGTTGGAACTCCTTCTTGTGGTTCGGATGTTCCTTCAGGAATGCGGCCTTGGCGACATCGTCCTTCAGGTACACCTTCTCCTTGCCGACTTCGGTGGAAAAGAGCGGTGGTTGGGCGATGTAGATGTATCCGCTCTCCACCATCGGGCGCATCTGTCGATAGAAGAACGTGAGCAGCAACGTGCGAATGTGGCTGCCGTCCACATCGGCATCGGCCAGGATGATCACTTTGTGGTAGCGCGCCTTCTCGATGTTGAACTCGTCGTTGCCGACGCCACCACCGATGGCCGTGATCAGTGCTTGCACCTCGTTGTTCTTCAGCATCTTGTCGAGGCGAGCGCGCTCGACGTTGAGGATCTTCCCGCGAATCGGCAGGATTGCTTGTGTGCGGGGATCGCGCGCATCCACCGCCGTACCGCCGGCGGAGTCGCCCTCGACGATGAACAGTTCGGACTCATCCGCGTTCTTGGAGGAGCAGTCCTTCAACTTGTCGGGCATGCCTGCGCCCCGGAGAGCGCGGTCTTTCGGCGAATGGCGTTGCGGGCATTCTTGGCCGCGATACGGGCCTGTGCGGCCGCGACCGCCTTCTTGACCACGCGGTTCGCCTCGGTGGGATTCTCCTGGAACCATTCCTCCAACTTGGTGTTGGTTTCCTTCTGCACGAATGAGCGCATGGAGACGTTGCCCAGTTTCGCCTTGGTCTGACCTTCGAACTGTGGCTCGCGCAACTTCACCGATACCACTGCGGTGACACCCTCACGAATGTCCTCACCGAGGAGGTTTTCGTCCTTTTCCTTCAACCCTCCCGATGCGCGGGCGTACTTGTTGACCACCGAGGTGAGCGCGGTCTTGAATCCCTCCACGTGCATTCCGCCCTCCACCGTGGAAATGCCGTTGGCATAGCCGTAGATGCCCTCGTAGTACCCGGTGTTCCATTGCAACGCAATGTCGAGGGTTTGGTCGTCTTCGGTCGGCTTCGTAGTGGGCAACCTTGGTGAAGAGTGCCTCGCGTGACTGGTTGAGATGCTTGACGAAGTCGACGATGCCACCCTTGTACTGGAACGTGACCTCCCATGTTCGGTCTTTGACGCCCGCCGCGTTCGTCGACGAAGACGATTTCCAGGCCTTGTTGAGGAATGCCATGGTCTGCAGTCGCTCGAGACGGTGCGAAACGAACTCGGTGCCCTCCGCCTGGAAGATTTCGGGGTCCGGCCAGAAACGAATGGACGTTCCGCTTGCCGTCTTGGCGGGTGATGCCCCGACCTTTGTAGTTTGCCGATCGGCTTCCCGCCGTTGACGAACTCCTGACGGAAATGGTTTGCCGTCCGGTCGATCTCGATCGACGACGCGTAGCGAGAGTGCGTTGACCACCGAGACACCGACACCGTGCAAAACGCCGGACACCTTGTAACCGTCGCCCCCGAACTTTCCACCGGCATGCAACACGGTGAGCACCACTTCCAACGCGCTCTTTCCCTTGTGTGGACCGGAAGGATACGGATCCACCGGAATGCCACGACCATTGTCGACGACCTCGCACGAACCGTCGGGATGCAGGGTGACCGTGATCTTGTCGCAGAAGCCCGCCATTGCCTCATCGACGGAATTGTCGACCACCTCCCAGATCAGGTGGTGGAGTCCGGCCAATCCGGTCGAGCCGATGTACATGCCCGGTCGCCGACGCACGGGATCAAGACCTTCGAGGACCTGGATGTGATACGGCGTGACACCTGCGCGCCCATTTCTGATCATTCCCCTTCTCCTACGTTGCGTCCGTTGATCTCCATCAGGAGAGACGTCGCGCTTCTGCAGTCCGGCGGACACTTGCTCGATGTGATCGATGATGTCTCCTACTGGAGTTGAAGCAGGTCCATTCCTCCCCACCGAGGACAAGGTCCGATTCAACGGCGAGGAGAAGTTGCCCGAGACCCTGAACCTCATTCATGATCCGCGTCAGTGAACCTGTCGTCACTGACGCAGATATCCGCAGCGTCGTAAGAGTTCTCGAGCAGGGTTTCCTCTCGGGCGAGTCTCCACCGATCGAGGCCTTCGAGAAACAGGTCGCTTCAGCGACGAACCGTCGTTGTGCTGTCGCCGTGTCATCGGGGTCCGCAGCTCTCGACGTGCTCTGGTCTACAACAGGAATCGGGCCAGGTGATGAGGTGATTGTTCCTCCTTCTCCATCGCATCGACGATCTTTCAGATCGTGCGGGCGGGCGCGACTCGTGTTCGTCGATGTTGACAGGGAAACGTGGAACACTACTCCCGAGCAGATCAGATGGCTATCTCCTGCATGCTGACAAGAGCCGTCTTGGCGGTCCATACCTACGGACTGCCGGGCTGACATGCCACAGGTTCTCGAGTTCCCCCCTGTTCCCCACAGGACATACCGGGTCTACGAGGACGCCGCAGAGGTACATGGACTGCTCATCGGTGGCCGCCCCGCCGATCCTTCGGGAAGGCGTCGATCCCCGTTTACGCGAACAAGAAACGAGTCATTACTGGAGGGCGGGATGTTGCTCACTGATGATTGAGGACTTAGCGACGAGGCCCGATCACCGGAATCAGCTTTTCCTGAGCAAAGGTTCATCCACCACCGCATGGGGTGGAACTACTGCATGTCCGCTCTGCAGGGTGCCTGGAGCCTCTTCCAGTTGACGATGGACGAGACCATCGCCAAGCGACGGCTGACGGCACGTGGTACCGAGATCGGCTCCGGAAGACCTTGAAGAACTTGACCGCCCCCACAGAGACGCCCCCCGGTCTCAACGACCACAAGTGTTCGGGATTGTCCTGAACGAGAGTACGGAGGTCCCCACGGCAACAGGTCGACTGTCTGCTGACAGAGGGAATAGAGACTCGCCCGTTCTTCCATCCCCTTCTCACCTCAACCTTTCCCTGAGCGATTCACCCTCACATCCGATCGTCAGACTACAACAACCGAGTTCATCGGGACGAGGGGGCCCTACCTTCCCAATGGACTCGCCGTCCTCGAGAGCACCGTTGACAAGATCTGCTCCACGCTGAGGGGGTGCTTCGTGGCTGAGTTCGACGAGGAGTACGCGGCGATCTACGACGAGATTTACGCATCAGCGACTACTGCCCGAGTGCGACTTTCCAAGCTCCCATGGGCGAGCGCCTTTCCTACCGGGCGGGCGTCCACGGGGCTGCTTCGATCTCGGATGCGGGACAGGTCGACATCTCAGTCATTTTCCGAGCGATGCAGTTCGGATCGGCGTCGACCCAGAGCCTGAGTACGGTGACCGAGGCCCGGGGTCGCGGCCCTCCTCCATTGAGTTCATCCATTCCAAGATCGGGATTTCAGAACTTACAGAGTTCGATCTCGTTTACTCCTTTTCACGTCATCAACTATCACGTGAGCGACTTCCGGAGCTCCGGGCGTTCTTCCTCACCTTTCGGTCGACGCCCTCTCCGATGGACGCCGTCATCGACTCCTGGAACAGAGCAGCGGACCATGGACCCACCAAGATCGTGTCCGTTTCTGCGAGATGATCGATCGCTCATCCGCGCCACCCAGACCGACATCGACTATTCGAGAGACCGGGTTCTTCAAGATCCTCACGTTCTTTGAGGACCGGGACCGGCACATTCTGAACTCCTGCCGATCGAAGAGCATGAGATGCGGGTACTTCACGCTTACTCGATCGCGGTGGACACGTGAGCGCTGGTCTTGAGATCGTCGACTCGGCCCGGGCGTACGAGGTACCTGGAAGGAGTCAGACTGTTCGCCTGGCATGCCCTGCGGATCGACCCGTCGAGCGCGCTGTCCTGAGCCGACGCACCGCGGTCGCCGAGTCGGACGTTGCGACTTCATCCCACGAGCGCCGCCTGACTTATGTCCGTTCACTCGGGCCTGTGAGACCGAGTTCGGCCTTCACCGCGGCCGCCACGCGAGCACCGTCGGCCCCCGCTCCGACCCGGGCGCGAACCGCCTTGACGCACTCCCCCATGGCCTTCCCTGCCGACCGCACGGAAGCGACGACCCGCGCGACCTCCTCGCTGACGATCGCCGCGAGTGCCGCGTCGTCCATGGCTGCGGGGAGGTAGGCCTCGAGACCGCCAGCTCAGCTCGCTCGGCCGCCGCCCGATCGGCCCGCCCCGCGCCCTCGTAGACCTCCGCCGCCTCGGCTCGCCGCTTGGCCTCCGACCGCAGCACCTCGATGACCTGCTCCTCCGAGAGTTCGGTCGCGGAATCGCCGGCGACCGACGCGGTGGAGATCGCGGAGATCGCCATCCTCAGGGTGGCGACCGTGACCTCGTCACGGGACTTCATGGCCGAGGTCAGATCGGCCCTCAGTTGTGCTGCCAAATCGCTCATCGGACCATCATGCCTGGTAATCGGGCCGTCGGGGACGGCGGGCCACGCGGATCTCCACTCGCTCCACAACATCGCCCACCATTTCACGCAGTAGTTCGATCACCCCGCCGCTCAGGAACTCGAACTGCGTCGCCCAGGCCGGCTCGCTCACTTCGACGACGAGGACCCCCGCCTCGAGTCGCACCGGCTGGACATGGTTCGCCACGTGCTCACCGACGATCTCCTCCCATCGCCCGAAGACCCTCCGACCTCCGGTCGGACCACGGAGACCGGCACCTGATCGAGGTCGGAACCGCGGATCATCTCTGACCGACCCCGGTTTGATCGAAGAGCGTAGCGTTCGGACCGAGGAACACGTTGACGACGGATGCCCGTTGATTCCAGGCCGTCGTGCACCGTGTTGACGGTAGCCCGCCACTCGACTCGTCCGACTCCACCCGCGCCAAGGCTCGCGATTTCGGATGATCAACGGTCCATCCGATGGTCGAAGCGGGCGATTCGGATGGGTGAGCGCGGACTGTTTCTGGAACCGATGGATCGAACGCCTGATCACGCATCGAACTGACCCGGCCGGAAGGTCGGCACCATGTTGTAGGCAGATAGGGATCCGTCGCAGACCGACCAGCCCCCCGGCCACGAGCTCATCCAGTTCCGATCAGAACGTCATCGAGAACAACTGCCTCTGGGATCGGCGCTTGAATCAACTCACGATCGACCGCGATCCTCGTCTCAGTCGATGCGCGGGGACCATCGAGGCGCACGATCGATGGACTGATCGCGAATCGATGAGTCGCCGCAACCGATCGGGTCGGTTGAAAGCCGTGATCAGAATCGGAACCGGAGCGACCACACCTTCCATCATGCCGCCTGTCATGGGTACGGCCGCTCGGCCGGATGCGGTCGGGTCGAGCTGATGTGATCACGACACCTCGAAGGTCCTCGTCGCGACCCTCGTCCAGTTCGGAGGGTCATCGAGGACCGGCGTTGAATCGACCGATCAGCGATCACACGCGGCGAGGCGCCGCGAGGTCGTTGGCATGGGTACGCGACACCTCGAGTTCGTCGCGAGGGGCCCACCGTCGGCCGGAAACTCCTGGCGAGACCCTCACGCCAGGGCGGGCAGTAGGCGAGCCCCAACTCAGCCGACTCCCCAGCCAACCGGGCATAGGCCTCGACGACCAGGGGTTCGAGACGCGAGACGAGCGCCTCCCGCTCCTCCCGAGACGCTCACCGAGTTCCGCCATCCGACCGTCCCACACGTCGAGCGTCACCGAGGCGGCCTCATCCAGTCGTCCGCCGGACTGCTTGAGCAGGACGTTGCGCTGGCGTATCGCTCGGTCGAGGTCGCGTCGAAGCGCGTCGTTCCGCGTGGCGAGCGCGACGAGGGTCTCATCCATGAACCGTCGCCGCTCACCAGGGGATCCCTTGATCAGCACGAGATCATCGGGGGAGAACACCGTCGTCCTCACCACGCCCAGGAGGTCGCGGATGCGGCGCGAACGTTGACGGTTGACCTGGACCCGGCTCGGCCCCGACCTCGAGATCTCGCACTCGATCAGTGACCGCCGCTCGTCGGCGTCCACGATCTCAGCTCGGATGTATGCCCGGTCCGCTCCCCGGCGCACCAGCGCCTCATTCGGCGCCCCCCGGAAGCTCTCGAGACCGGAGAGAAATGAGATCGCCTCGGCGAGATTCGTCTTGCCCTGGCCGTTCTGGCCGAGTACCGCCGTGGTCCCCGCCGTCAACGGGACGGTCAGGTTGCCGTAGTTCCGGAAGTCAACGAGTTCGATGGACTGGACGAGCACGAGGCTCAGGGAACCCGGACCGGCATCAGCAGGTAGAGGTACTCGTCATGTCCCGCACCCCTGAGCACCGCCGGCTTCATCGGATCGATGACCGCGATGACCACGTCATCACCGGCCACCGCATCGACGCCGGCCGCGAGGTACTCGGGGTTGAACGCGACGGTCATCTCCTCGCCGGAGTACGACGCGTCGAGATGCTCGCTTGCCTCACCGACATCGGTCGTGATCGCCGAGAGTTGCAGTTGGTCGGCACTCAGGATGAGCCGAACCGGCGTGGTGCCCTGCGCGAGGATGCGCACTCGTCGGAGTGCTTCGAGGAGCGCGTCCCGTCCGACCGTCACCGTGTTGGGATACGACGGCGGGATCAGGTTCCGGTAGTTCGGGTAGTCCCCCTGGATCAGGCGGGTGGTGATCCGGACGTCACCGATCTCGAAGACGGCATCGAGTTCACCGAGGTGCACCTTCATCTCCTCCGCACTCCCGAGGAGCCGCTGCACCTCGTTGAGCGCGCGCGGGAACGAGCACCCTGTTCCCGGCCCGCATCAGCGAACCCTGCGGAAGATCACGCACCGCGAGCCGGGTACGAGTCCGTCGCCGCCAGTTTCACACCATCGTCGTCGGCCGCGATCAAGACACCGGTGAGGACCACGCGGCCCTCGTCGGGGCTCGCTGCTCGCACCACCTGGCGCAACGCGTCGGCCATCTCCGAGGCCGGCACGGTGAACGGCTCGGCGGACGGCTCACCGAGCGTCGGGTAGTCGGCCAGAGCCAACGGCCGCACCGCGAACTCACTGCGCTGGGCTCGGATCATCATCTGGTCGTCGGTGAGCTCGACCTCGACGCTTCCAGCCGGCAGGGACTTCACGATGTCCGCCGTCAGTCGAGCCGGGACCACCACGGATCCGGGCGCGTCGGCCCCCACGGGGACCGAGGCGCGGATGGTTAACTCCAGATCGGTACCCGTCGCCGTCAGAGCGCCGTCGGCGACATCGAGCCGCACACCCGACAGCACCGGTGAGGTGCTCCCGGCGTTCGTCGCACCGCGGCTCGCGGTTGCCAAAACCTCGGCCAGGATCTCTCGCTCACAACGGAACTTCACGGACGCCGCCCTTCTCCCTCTGGGATGTTCAAAGACCAGTAGTGATAGTAGGTGCTGTGGATTGGGGACAATCGGGCATCGTCCCAGCGTGTGGAGTGGATTCGTCCGCACAGGGAATCCGGATCCCGTCCACTGCTCACGGATGACATGTCTGTGCTTCTGTGGACACCTGTGGATTGTTCACCTGACGTCCACATCGGGTTCACCGGGTCATCCACAGCATCTGTGGGAAAGCCCGGGATCACGACTTGAGCCTCTGCAGCAGATCGGTGACCTGCTCGTAGATCTGCTTCCGCTCACCCATCTGACGCTGGATCTTCTCGACAGCGTGGATGACCGTGGTGTGGTCGCGGCCGCCGAACAGTCGGGCGATGCTCGGATAACTGAGATCGGTGAGATCTCGGAACACGTACATCGCGATCTGCCGGGCGGTCACCAGGGGACGCTGCCGCGACTTGCCGCGGAGGGCGTCGACCTCGAACCCGAGGATCTCCGCGATCTCCTCCAGCAACTGCATGTCGGTCCGAGGACGCTGCACGGTGTCGGAGAGGAGATCGGAGAGCAGGTTCTGGGCCAACTCGGTGGTGATCGGTCGGTCGTGGAGACTGGCGAACGCCGTCACTCGGATCAGCGCACCCTCGAGCTCACGGATGTTGGTCGAGATGTTCGAGGCGATGAACTCGAGGGTCTCTGACGGCACCTCGACGCGGTCCCGTTCGGACTTGTTCCGGAGGATCGCGAGGCGGGTCTCGAGGTCGGGCGGCTGGATATCGGTGATCAGTCCCCACTTGAAGCGCCCACGGAGACGCTCCTCGAGGGTCGGTATGGCGTCTGGCATCCGGTCACTGGAGAGCACGATCTGCTTGTTCGCCCCGTGGAGGGAGTTGAAGGTGTGGAAGAACTCCTCCTGGAGGCCCTCTTTGCCCTCGAGGAACTGGACATCGTCGATGAGCAGGACGTCGACCTCGCGATAGCGGCGACGGAGGCCGGCCATCGAGTTCGACCGAATCGCGTCGACGTATTCGTTCATGAAGGACTCGGTCGACACGTACCGAACCACGTAGTGCCGATAGTGGTGATGGACGTAGTGACCGATCGCGTGCAGTAGGTGGGTCTTGCCGAGACCCGCTGAGCCGTAGACGAACAACGGGTTGTAGGACCTCGCCGGCGTCTCGGCCACACGCTGGGCTGCCGCGAGGGCGAACTGGTTGGATGCCCCCTTGACGAAGGTGTCGAAGGTGTATCGGGGGTTGAGGCCGGCTTCCGCGGCTTGGTCGCTGCCACCGACCGATGTGATCGGCGCGTCGGCTGGAGCGGCGTCGCTCGCCGGCGGGAGTTCCTCGGACTCCTCGGCGGCGATGACCACCGCCAGTTCCAACTCGGGGTGGCCGACCTCAGCGAGCGCCTCGTTCACAATTGGAGGTATCGCGACTGGATGCGCTCCCGGGCCAAGGAGTTCGGCACCTGGAGAGTGAAGCTCGCATCGTCACAGTCGACGGGAACGGCATCGGCAAAGGTGGAGAACCAGACGGCCTCGTTCAACTGCTCGCGGAGGACCCGGACGACCGATTCCCACAACTCCTCCTTCTCGACCACCAACAACCTCACGTGTTCCCTCGTCCTGAATTGAAGAAATCGCTCTGACCAGCGACTTCATGGGACCTCGTCCCCTGCTGACTACAATCATGTAACTCTCCACACGGATATCCACAGGTGTGGACAACCATGTGACCTCGTGAATCCCTGAGGTCACCCCCGTGTCGGAGCCGGTTGGTCTCTCGGGTGAGTCACCCGACTCCGAGACCCCGGACGACGCGATGGACAGACGAAACTAGCACCCCTCCACGCCTGTGGAAAACCCCCTGTTCAGGGCATGAAATCAGGGTCATGTTGTGCTGGGGCGCCATCGAGACGTAGCCTTGCCCGCGGCTCGGCCTGCATCGCCGACCGCCCCACATCACGGTCGTCCCCGCGGCGGGGACCATCCGGGAACCCGAGGAGAACGCCAGAAGATGAAGCGCACATTTCAACCCAACACCCACCGCCGAGCCAAGAAGCACGGCTTTCGAGCACGCATGAGCACTCGCGCCGGACGCGCGGTCCTCAAGTCGCGCCGTGCCAAGGGCCGGGCTCGGCTCTCGGCTTGATCCATCGCGTCCGAACCCGCCGAGAGTTCTCACTCCTGTCCTCCTCGGGCCGGCGGGTCCGAACGGAGCTCCTCTGGTGCACGTACTCCCCCGACGACTCGATCCCGGCGCCACGGGTCGCGTTCGCCATCGGCCGCGCCTTCGGCTCGGCCGTCGCTCGCAACCGGGCCCGACGTCAGATTCGCGAGGCGGTCTCGCGACGGCATCTACGAGCGCCGCTGCGACCAGGGCGCTATCTGATCGGGATCACACGTTCGGTGAACGTACACATGTTCCCCACAACCTTTCCCGAAGTGGAGGCGAAGGTCGACGATCTGCTGGACACGGTGGAGCGATGCAGCGTCGACTGATCGCCATGGTCCACTGGTACCAGGGGGCGTTCCAGTGGCGTCCCTCGCCGTGTCGGTTCACGCCGTCGTGCTCGGTGTACGCCGTCGAGGCACTCGAGACCCATGGTGCGTCGAGGGGACTCTGGTTGACCGTTCGTCGGTTGCTGCGATGCAGGCCCTTCGGCCCATCGGGTTTCGATCCGGTTCCTGAGTCGCATCAACACTCTCACCCCGCGGAGTTGACATGACCATGACGCTCGCCTTCTTCTTCGAAGGTCCCGCCGCCGTCCTCAACTGGCTCTACGAAGTCACCGGCAGTTACATGACGGCGATCTCGCTCACCGCGGTGATCGTCATGGCGATCGTGACCCCACTCACGTTGAAGAGCACCAGGGGATGCTCGAGATGCAGCGTCTCGCGCCGGAGATGCGCCGTCTGCAGGCGGAGTACCGAACCGATCGGGCGAAGCTCAATGAGGAGATGATGAAGCTCTACCAGGAGCACAAGGTCAACCCGATGGCCTCGTGTCTGCCCCTGCTCGCTCAGATGCCGGTCTTCATCGTGATGTTCCGCATCCTCCACGACGCGACCTACACGCCGACCGGCGACAACGAGCGAATCGCACGGGCGGTGCTGGGCTCGGTCGGCGCCCAGGACCAGACCATCGGCTTCCTCCCCCGCTACCTCTCGACCTCGTCGGAGATGTATCTGTCACTGGTCCGGCAGACGGAGATGAACTCATGGGGACTCGACCTGTCGAGGTCCGCGCAGGTCATGTTGGGGGACGACTTCGGTCGAGGTCTGCTCTACGCCGGTCTCGTCGCGATCCTCGGGCTTCTACTTCTTCCAGCAGCGGATGGTGGCAGCCCGAGCGACCCTCAGCCCGACGATGTCGGAGACCCAGCAGAAACTCATGCAGTACCTGCCGGTGTTCTTCGCGGTGTTCCAGATCTTCTTCCTGCTCGGTCTCGTCATCTACTACATCGTCCAGTCGATCCTCCGGATCGTGGTGCAGGCCTATATCACGAGACGTTTCTACGCGGGCGATGAATCCCTCGGCCGTCAGGCTCAGGCCGCCAGTCAGAAGGCACGTGAGCTGTCCAAGTCGGATGGCGGCGGCGGACTGCTCGCCCAGGCTCGACGGGAGCTCTCCGGCGGCGCGGAAACGAAGGGCAAGGAGTCGAAGACCGCGTCCACGACCGATGCGAAGTCGGATTCGAAGAAGGGCGGGCGGCCGACCGGAGGTCCCGGCGGCAAACCCCAGCCGACCAAGAGAACCGGGGGTTCACGACCCTCCGGTGGCGCCGCGAGCCGCGCCGATCTGAAGCGTCCCGGTGGCAACCGGAAACGCTGATCAACTGCGATCTCAGGACCGGCGGGAAACCGCCGAGAACATGAATGGAGGACCCATGGAGTGGGTGGAGACAACAGGAAAGACGATCGAGGAGGCGACTGAGCAGGCGCTCGACCGACTCGGGGTCGATGTCGATGAGGGTCGATGTCGAGGTGCTCGAGGAGCCGAAGAACGGACTCTTCGGGAAGACGAGGGGTGAGGCCCGGATCCGCGCCCGCGTCAAGCCGGCGGAGGTGCGACCGAAGGTCGACCGCCGTCGAGGGCGTGACCGCAAGAACACTCGTCCGGCGAAGTCGAACTCGTCCCAGCAGAACGAGAACCAGAGCCGGGAGCGCGCCGACTCCTCGGAGCGCTCATCCGGAGGCCGGGGACGCTCATCGGGTCGTGGCAACGGTCGCCAGAACCAACGTGAGGAGCGTTCTGGTGATCCGGTCGATCCAGCCCTGGTCGGTGATGCGGCCGTCTCCTTCATGGATGGTCTGACGAAGGCCTTCGGTGTGGAGGCGTCGGTTGAACTGCACCGCGAGGACACTGATCTCGAGGTCACCGTCAATGGTTCTGAACTCGGCCTCATGGTCGGACACGGCGGACGCACCCTGGTGGCCATCCAGGACCTCGTCAGGGTGGCTGCGCAACGACGTCTCGGCGACCATGACACCCATCTCCGGATCGACATCGCCAAGTACCGCGAGCGACGCCGGACCAGCCTGGAGGCGTTCGCGAAGCAGATCGCGGAACGGGTGAAGGAGAATGGGCGCGCTGTGGCGGTCGACCCCATGTCGTCCGCGGATCGCAAGGTCCTCCACGACGTGCTCGCTGAGATCGATGGGGTGACGAGTCGATCGGAGGGCGAGGATCCCGACCGGAGGGTGCTCGTCATCCCCGAGTGACACATGGAGGCTGGTCGAATGACCTCCTCCCACAACCCCGACCGGGATGAACTTGACCGAGGCGTTGCGCATCGCGCAGCGCCTCGGTGTCATTTCAGCCCAGGATCTCGACGCGGAGATCGATCATTGTTCCGGTTTCACGACATGTGTTCCACGTGGAACCTCCCGTCTGGTCGACCTGGGAGCAGGAGGGGGGCTCCCCGGCCTCGTTATCGCGGTGATGCGACCGGACATCTCGATCACCCTGGTCGAGCGGCGGGAGAAGCGAGCTGACGTGTTACGACGACAGGTGGCCCGACTGGGCATCGAATCCCGAGTGACCGTTGAGTGCGCCGACATCGACCATCACCGAGCATCGTCGATCCTGTCACCGTGACCGCGACCGGACCCTCAGACAGCCGTGGCTACGTCACGAACCCTTCGTGTCGGAGCCACCGAATTCATCCGAGAACGTTGGCGTGAGGTCGGGTCGACCACAGGTCTGAACCTCGTCCGCGTTGAGTGACGCGGTGCTGAGTCGGTCGACAACTATCGAGGGTCTCAACCTCTGCCACGTCCGGGCCATGATGAGGGTCGTACGGCGCTGCAGCCGCGCACTGAATTGCTCAACGACGGCCGCGGTGAGCGTTCTGATCCCTTGTCTCGACCAGTATCCACCTGATGCTGGAGTGAGAGATCAACTCGAGCACCATCAGCTCCGCACCTTCAACGTCCAGTGACAAAAAGTCGATGGTTGGCCCTACCCCAGCCTCATCAATGAGGCTGCTCAACCTTCGCGCCTGAGCGAACGTCGTTACCTGATGATCGACGTGATTACCGCGTCGACGGCGACCAGCAAAGCCTGACGATCGTGGTCGGCAACCGCGAATCGGATAGTCCATTGGGACGGTGGCGGCACAGGCGAAGAAGTTCTTCGAACCACGAATCGGTTGGTGTTGTTCAAGGGTTCCAACCATAACCAGCCATGGTCTCGCTGAAGCCACAGTTGGACTGGGATAACCATCGTTAACCCAAGTTCTATATACGTGCCGCGTTTGATCAACAATCGACGATCAAGTTGGCGCGCACCCACGCCGAGCGCGATGCGGACATCAAAGAGATTTCGCCGATTCATAACGCCCCCATGAAAGCAAGTTCACCGAACCACAATCATCTGCCGCACAACAGGAACTCACACTCAGGCCACACAAGATGAGGGTTTCACGTGGAACACCACCGGAATGCTTGTCTGTGGCCGGCCGAACAGGCAGGATGTAGTCACCATGAGTGACACCCCGAACTCCCCCACTGAGTCACGCTCGGCTAAGACCCTGCCCAGGGTGATCGCGATAGCGAACCAGAAGGGTGGCGTCGGGAAGACCACCACCACGATCAGCGTTGGGGCGTCGCTCGCCGACATGGGTCTCCGGACACTCATCGTCGACCTCGACCCTCAGGGAAATGCGTCGAGCGGTCTTGGGCTCGACACCTGATCCCTGAGCACTCGATGTACCACGTCCTGCTTCACGGGGTGTCCATGGAGGACTGTGTCGAGCCGACCGATGTGAGGAATCTGTTCGTCGCTCCAGCCAGCCTCGATCTGGCCGGCGCCGAGATCGAATTGGTGTCGACCTTCAATCGAGAACTCCAGTTGCGGAACGCCATCCACAGTGTGATCGACGACTATGACTACGTCCTCATTGACTGTCCCCCAAGCCTCGGCCTGCTCTCCGTGAACGGACTCGCGGCGGCTGATGAGGTGATGCTCCCGATCCAGTGCGAGTACTTCGCACTGGAGGGCGTCGGGCAGTTGATCACCAACGTGGGTCGCATCCGAACCAGCGGTTTGAACCCCGGACTGGAGATCTCCACCATCGCCTGTGTCATGTACGACTCGCGGACCAAACTCAGCGAGGAGGTGGTCACCGACATCCGAGAGCACTTCGGCGACAAGGTGCTCAGAACGGTGGTGCCCCCGCAACGTCCGCCTGTCGGAGGCTCCCCGCCACGGCCAACCGATCACGCTCTACGACCCGTCGTCCCGAGGCGCCATCGCCTACCGGGACATCGCACAGGAGGTACACGATGCCACGAAGCAGTAAGCCCGCTCGCGGCCTGAGCGCTCTCATCCCGACCGGTGCTGAGGAGACCTCGGTCGGGTGGCGACTCCCGTACTACACGGAGCTTCCCATCGAGGAGATTAACACCAACCCCTTCCAGCCGAGGCGGACGTTCGACGAGGGGGCTCTCGATGAGCTGGCGGCGTCGATCAAGCACAACGGCGTCATCCAGGCCGTGGTGGTCCGGCCCATCGACTCCGGCTACGAGTTGGTGGCGGGGGAGCGTCGGCTCCGCGCCTCGAAGCGAGCTGGACTCAGTGTCATTCCGGCGATCGTTCGGACCGGGGACGACCTCTCATCCGTGGAGCAGGCACTCGTCGAGAACCTGCAGCGCCAGGAGTTGAACCCACTCGACGAGGCGATGGCGTACCAGCAACTCATCGATGACTTCGACCTGACCCACGACGCGGTCGCCTCCCGAGTGGGTAAGAGCAGGGCGTCGATCACGAACACGATTCGGTTGCTCTCCCTCCCGCCCGGGGTGCAGCAGTTCGTGGAGACGGGCCAGTTGACCGCCGGGCACGCTCGCGCCCTGTTGGGTTCCCCTGATCGATCCCAGCAGGAGTCCCTCGCGAAACGCGCGGTGAAGGAGAAGTGGTCGGTCCGCGCGGTGGAGGAGGCGGTCCGGGAGGTCTCGGGAGGTGGCGGCACGCCCGAACCCGATCAGATCGACGGTGCGGGACTCGCGCCCCTGACGCGCCTCCGACCCCCCGGCCTCCTCGAACTCGAGAAGTTGCTCGCGGATCGACTTGAGACTCGGGTGTCGATCAACATGACGGCCAAACGTGGCCGGGTGACGATCGACTTCGCCGACCTTCCGGATCTCGAACGCATCTACCGCGCGATGATCGGTGAGGGTTCCTGAGACCGATTCCGACCGGTCCGAGCCCGCTCCAGACACCATCAGGTCGAGATCGAGGGTTCTGAACCTCGAGTTTGGGTTTATTCACACTAAGTGGAGAAACCTGTGGATAACCACCAGATCACAGGGAACACACGTTCTTTGTAAGAACATCAGTTCTCTGAGTGTGTATCGGTCCATCGCACGAGACCACGTACGACGTGCCGCGTGATCTCCGGAGCGGAACCCGTGAGCGCCTCGACCGGTCCGATGCGCCAGAGCACCGCGGGCATGACCGTCTCCCTCAGGATCGGGATCCGCACCCCGGCCACCGTCGGGCGGATGGGTGAGCGGACCGCTTCATCGGCGATCAACTCAGCGAGCGTTCGACCGGCCACCGACTCGAACTCCGCCACCGCGAAGTGGTGGATGATCGAACACGACTCCGGAGCCGACTCGAAGCCGACGTAGACGTCGGCGACTCCGCGGTTGGCCATCAATGCCTGTTCGATCGGGTCGACCTGCTCAGCGGCGAGGACGGTCGCACTCCGTTGACGGAGGGCGAGCACCACCTGGCGAGCCAGCGCCCCGAGGCCGCCGAAGTGCCCGACCACGACCCGGAGGTGCTCCAGATTCCGGTCACCGCTCGCCATGGTGACCAGCTCGCGCAACGCCACGGCCCCGGGCCCGCTCCCGCTCTGACGGCGGAGGAGGTCGAGCGCCTCCACGGTGTCCTTACCGCACACTCCGTCGCTCGGAAGACCCGAGTTGCGTTGGAAGTCGCTGAGGGCGCGTTCCGTGTCCGGTCCGAAGATCCCGTCGACGCGGCCACAGTCGAACCCGAGACGGGTCAGTGCTCCCTGCAGGTCGACTACATCATCCCCGCGAAGGTTCGGAGCGGTCAGATGGAGGAGCCGCTCACCCAGGCGCCATCCGGCCTCGACCAGGGCCGCCCATGTCGCAGCATCACAGATGCCCGTGACGCTCAGGTGCCGGGAGCGTTGGAACTCGCTGACGGCTTCCTCGGTCGACGACCCGAAACGGCCGAGCTCGACGTTCGAGACCGAGAGTCCGAGGGCGGCGAGTCGGCGCTGCAGATCGCGGACCGCCTCGCTGGCGGCCCCGGGGGTCAGTGGGAACCGCTCAGGAATTCGTCGAACTCCTGCAGCAGGGCGCTCTTGCTTTTTGCGCCGACGATCCGACGACGGATCTCGCCACCTGAGAAGAGCAGCATCGTCGGAATGCTCATCACCTGATAGCGCATCGCGATGTCAGGGTTCTCGTCGACATTCAGCTTGGCGATCGTGACCTGGCCGGCGTTCTCCTCGGCGATCTCGTCGAGGATCGGCGCGATCTGCTTGCACGGGCCGCACCATTCAGCCCAGAAGTCGACCACCACGGGAACCGACGAACCACCGATCGTCTCGTCGAAGGTGCTCGTCGTCAGATTGATCGTCGCCATGTCATGCCTCCTGTCGCAGAGATCCTAGACCCCGGCCCACCAGCCGGACCGGACGGCCTCAGGCGTGCTGGGTCTCCAGCCAACGCTCGGCGTCGATGGCGGCCATGCAACCCGAACCGGCGGCGGTGATCGCCTGGCGGTAGGTGTGGTCCTGGACATCACCACAGGCGAACACGCCCTCGATGTTGGTGCGACTCGAGCCGGGGACGGTCTCGAGATAGCCGGTTTCGTCCATGTCGAGGACTCCGGTGAACAGGTCGGTGTTCGGACGGTGGCCGATGGCGATGAAGACCCCGGTGACATCCATCGTTGAGACGGCGCCCGTGACGGTGTCGGTGACCTCGATGCTCTCGACGCGATCCACCCCGTTGATCTCGGTGACCGTGTGGTTCCACAGGATGTCGATCTTCGGATTGTCGAAGGCCCGTTGCTGCATGATCTTGCTGGCGCGGAACTCGTCGCGCCGGTGGATGATGGTGACCTTGTCGGCGAACTTCGTGAGGAACGTCGCCTCCTCGATGGCTGAATCGCCGCCACCGACGACCGCGATCTCGTGCCCGCGGAAGAAGAAGCCGTCGCAGGTGGCGCAGGTGGAGAGTCCGTGGCCGATGAGTCGTTGCTCCGCCTCGAGGCCGAGCATCAGTGACCGAGCACCGGTGGAGACGATGACCGACTGCGCCCGGTGCTCGTCGTCGCCGATCCAGACGCGGAACGGCCGTTCGGAGAAGTCGACGCGGGTCACCTTCTCGGTGATGAACTCCGCGCCGAAACGCTCGGCCTGAGCGCGGAAGTTCCCCATCAACTCCGGACCCATGACCCCCTCCGGGAACCCGGGGAAGTTCTCGACCTCGGTCGTCAGCATCAACTGACCGCCGGGTTGGTCGCTGGTCGAGGACGGTTCGCCCTCGATCACGAGCGGGGTGAGCGAGGCCCGGGCCGTGTAGATGGCGGCCGTGAGTCCGGCGGGGCCCGATCCGATGATGATGACCGGACGGATGTCGTTGGGGGGAGTGGACATGGAGCTCCTCGGATGTCAGGGGGTGCCGGAGCGCCGCCGCATGGCGGCCGAGCCGCCCACGACGAGGATCGCGCCGAGCAGGAGATAACTGATGTAGACCGCTCGTTCCGCGGACACCGCCAGCGCGATGAGCACCTGGAGGCCCCTGGTTGCGAGGATCAGCCCGATCACCGCGATCGCGATGCCGAGCAGGGCGCCGAGCAGACCGAAGACGATGGTCCGGACGACGGTGATGATGTTGTTCGTGACCCGGTCGCGGACGACGCCGACCAGTCGGTCGATCTGCTCGGTGGTCTCCTCGGCCCAGTCAGGGTTCGTGAACGGGGTACCGGCCATGAGGCGACTGTAGCGGCGGTCTGTCGGGGTCGGAACTGCTCAGGAGTCGGCGCGGAGGTCGACGACGAACGAGCAGTCCTCGACCGACAGCGCGGTGACGGTGGCGTTCGCGAGATCGAGGAAGAGGACGACCTCGACACCCCGGAACCGGGTCACGGCAACCGGTCCTCCTCCGATCATCACGCAGTCGGTGTCCGGAGGATCGAGCTCTCCGGCCTGGATGGCGCTCAGTGCTGCGAACGCCTCGTCGAGGAGCTCCTCGGGGACGATCGCCCCCTCCGGGTCGATCATGACGTCGTCGGCTTCGGCGGTGAGCACCTCGTCCATCGCCGCGGACTCCGTCTCCTCGGCATCGAACTCCTCGGAGGCGGTGGTGAGCTCCTCGGCGGCCTCGTCATCGATCTCACGTGAGGCCGCCTCGGCGGGCTGATCCGCGGCCGGATCAGCGGCGACCGCCTCGGCGGTGTCGGCCTCCATCGCGACCTGTTGCTCGATGGCAAGGTCGGCGTCGTCCCCGCTGCGCGCGCTGAGCAGCACGGCCCCGCCCGCCAGGAGGACGACGGCTGCCGCGGCACCAGCGAGGGGAAGCGGTGAAGCGGCGCGACGGGTCGTTCGGGGGGCCTCGGCCAGCGCGGCGATGATCGCGCGTTCGCGCGCCAACTCGTCGACGGGAACCGCGCGGAGTTCAGCGAGGATCTCGTCGGGCAACGGTTCGGTGTCGCTCCCGTCGTCGATCGGCCGCTCGTCCATCTCCATCACTCCTCTCCCATTCGACGTCGCCCACCATCACCGTGGTTCCCGATGCGTTCCCTCAGCATCGTCCGACCCCTCGCGACCCGTGACTTCACCGTGCCGACCGGTATCTCGAGCAGCGTCGCGATCGTCGGGTAGTCGAGGTCGGCGACATCGCTCAGCACGACGGCCTGCCGGAACTCCTCGGGAAGGGTGGCGAGGACGTCCCCGATGTCCCGCATGGCATCGGTCGTGATGACGGAGTCCTCGGGCGATGTCGTGGATGAGGCTGGCTCGGTAGTGGTCTCGGGCACGGTCATCGGTCGACGACCGCGCCGGCGGATCTCATCGAGTGCTGTGGTCGCCGCGACCCGGTGGCACCAGGTGGAGAACGACGAGCGCCCGTCGAAACCATCGATGCCTCGCACGATCCGCACCAGGGCCTCCTGGGTGCAGTCGGCGGCATCGAGAGGGTCGCGGAGCATCCGTTGGCACACCGCGAGAACCCGTCCGTGGACCGAGCGCAGCAGCGCCTCCAGTGCCTCCCGGTCGCCGCGTCGAGCGGCGTGGAGCAGAACCTCGGGATCGTCGCTCAGCCGGCGGCGGACCACTCGATCTCACCGATCCGACCGCGGAACGGATTGACCCGACTGCAGGCGTCGTCGGGGCCGAGCTCCCTGAGCCAGATGAGGAGATGACTCGCCGGCACGGTCACGTCGATCACCAACTGACCCGGCTCGGTGTCATAGGAGGTGTCGCCGACCATCGCCCAGTTGTTGATGTCGGTCGGCGCCTCCGTGGCCATGCTCGACATCACATCGATCTGGAACGGGGCGTTGAGCGACTCGAGGGTGAGTCGACCGGTGGAGGTGGCCGGAAGGGTCAGGACGAGTCCGACTCCGAGCTTCGAGCCCATGTACTTGTCGGCGTAGCACTCCGTCGACCACGCGGTCGTGCGACTGTCGTCGGCGAGGGCCAGGCCGGCCTGTGCGTCGTTCTCGGAGTTGTTGTCCCCGAAGGGATCCCATGCGCGCACCTGCGGAGCGCCGAGCTCCGCCACCGGTTCGTCCATCTCGGCGAGTTCAGCGGCCGAGTCGAGTTGGACCGGTTGCCCGGGATCCACCTCGATCGGCGCCGCTGTCACCTCGGGCAGCGGCGAGATGTCGGCCGACTGCGGGCGCTCCCGAAGCAGCACGACGGCGAGGGTCGCGATCACGGCGAGCACGAGGCCCCCGACCACGAGAGTGCGGCCCGAGTTCGGTGGCAGGGGCACTCCGAGGATGGTCGAGGTGTCGTTGGTCGGTCCGGCTGGAACCTCGTCGCGGCGGGGCACGGCGGCCGGCTCGGGTGCGGTGGACGGACCGCGATCGGCGGTGACCGGTTCAGCATTGGTCGTCGGGACCCGGTCGGTGGCGCGCTCATCGGCCGGCACCACCGGAGAGACGGGGGAGCCGTTGGCGTCGCGGTGGGGCTCGGTGCGCACCGGGGGCGGCTCGACCGGGGTTCCGTCGATGTGCGGTGGGGTGGTGTCGACCGCGATGAGTTCCTTGCGGAGGTCAGCGCCCGCAGCGGGCCGGTGGCTCGGATTCCGCGCGAGGGTCTTGTGGATCAGGTTGACGAGGCCGAGCGGAAGGGTTGGTCGGAGGTGGGCGAGGTCGGTCGGGTCCCGCTGCAGTCGGGCGAGCGCGGTCTCGGCGTCGTTGTTGCCGAGGAAAGGCACTCGGCCGGCGAGACACTCGTAGAGGACCAGTCCGAGTGAGTACAGGTCGGCGCGGCCGTCGAGTCGGTGGCCACGCACCTGCTCGGGAGCCAGGTACTTGGCGGTCCCCATCATCACGTTGTCGCTGGTGAGGTCCTCATCGATCTTGTCGAGGGCCTTGGCGATACCGAAGTCGGTGAGCAGCACCCGTCCGTCCTGGGTGAAGAGGATGTTTCCCGGCTTGACATCGCGGTGCACGAACCCGGCGCGGTGCGCCTCATCGAGCGCCCCGGCCACCGACGCGCCGATGTGGATGGTCAACTCAGGCCCGAGCCGCTTCCGGTTGTCGAGCACCTGCCGGAGGCTCTGTCCCTCGATCAACTGCATAACGACTGCTTGCCGACCGTCGTGCTCGAAGACGTCGTGAACGGTGACGATGTTCGGATGGTTGAGCCGCGCGACGGCGATCGCCTCTCGGCGGAAACGCTCGGCCACGACCTCGTCAGACGCGAGGTTCGGCTTCAACCACTTGACGGCGACGCGTCGGTCGAGTTGCTCGTCGACGGCGACCCAGACCTCGGCCATCCCACCCTGACCGATGCGACGCTCCAGCCGATAGCGGTCGGCGAGGACGCGGGCCGCGTGGTCGACGGGCCCTCGGAGGAGGGTGGTGAGGACATGAGCGCCCCTCACGCTGGTTGCGGGCCCCGGGAGCCGGTCAATCAACTCCGGGTCTGGAAGGCGACACCGATCGTTCCGAGACCGGCGTGGGCGCCGATCACTGGGCCGATCCGCCCGACGACGATCTCGCCGGTGTGGACCTCGCGGAGACGGGTCACGAGCGCTTCGACGTCGTCGCAGTCGGCGTGGAGCACGGCGAGGTTCTCCACGCTGTCTCCGAACGAGGCGACCTTGTCGACGAGGAAACCGAGGGCCTTGAGCGGGTGCGCTGTTTGCCGCCCTGTTCGACCACACCGTCGACGACCTCGATGATCGGCTTGATGGAGAGCGCGGTGGCGAGCAGGGCCTTCGCGCCCCCGATGCGGCCGCCCTTCTTCAGGTTGTCGAGCGTGTCGAGCGCGCCGAACACCTTGGTCCGCGCCGACATGTCGCCGACCAGCTCGACGATCGCGTCAGCGGTGGCACCGGTCGATGCGGCACGGGCGGCGGCGAGGACCATCGTGCCGAGGCCGAGGGTGACCGACCGCGAGTCGACGATCCGGACGTCGATCTCGTCGGCCACACCACGGGCGGCGAGCTCGGCGCTCTGGATCGTGGCTGACAGTGCTCCCGAGAGCGACACGACCACGACCGCGCTGGCGCCCTCGGAGGCAAGACGGCGATAGGCGGTCTCGAACTGACCGGGGGCCGGGGCGGCGGTCTCGGGCAGCACCTCGCTCGCCGCGCAGCGCTGCCAGAACTCCCCGACGCTGAACTGCTCCCGGTCGATGAGCCCTCGGCTCCGAAGCGGATCGACAACGGCACGACCGTGATCCCGTACTCGTCGAGGAGTTCGTCGGGGAGGTCGCAGGCGCTGTCGGTGACGATTCGAACGGTCATGACCGGGACACTATCCAGCCCCGGGATCACCGTCGTGACGAGGGGGAGCGTCGTCGTCGGTGTCGTCGAAGGGCAGTTCGATCTGGGCGGCGTTGCTGGGGTGGGCGCCAACCGATGCATCGAGACGGGCGACGAGGCGGGTGCTGCGCGCGCGGCGGAGATGGCTGAGCCACCAACTCAGCAGGACGAGCACGAGGCCGACGGCGACGGAGCGACCGAGACCGGTCACCGAGTTCGAACGGGCGGTGAGCACCACCTCCGGTCCGAGGCGCGCGCCGGTCGGCGAGCGGACCTCGACGACGACCGGGAAGGTGCCGGTGCCGATCGCGGACACCTCGATCCGCACTGTTGTCGACCCGGGAGGGAGAACCACCCGCTCCCCGGCCGGCACCTCGAGACGGGACGACACCAACTGCACGATCACTTCGAGCGGGGTGTCCCCGGAGTTCTCGATGGTCACGGGGAGCGGTGTTCCGTCTCCGGTGAGGTTGAACACCGGGGCCTCCGGCAGCGCGATGGCGGCGGTGATGGCGTCGAGTTCTGCGGACACGCCGAGGCCGCTTCGGCGGCGTCGGTCGCGGTGACGAGTGACGAGTAGGTGCCCGTGAGTCGGTCGGCCCAGGCGGCCGGTCGGCCGTCCCCGTCGGGGAGCATCGGCGCGATGTCCGTGATTCCGCGCTCGATCGTCTCGACGGCGGCGACCCGGCTGGAGGTCGACCTCTGGACCTCCAGCCCATCGGACCCACAGATCGTCCTCGCCGATCCGCTGGATCTCGGTGGTGAGCGCTGAGGCCGACAGTGGACGGAACTCGACGGCCCGATCGGCGCTGGTGAGCCGCTCGATGGTGGCGACCACCCCGGCATCGGGCACGCCGAATCCGAGACCCGCTCAGGGATCATCGATCGATCCGCCGGCCCCTGCTGGTGACGGATGGCGTAGATCTCGGTCAGGACTCGCACGGCGCGATCGACGGTCGAGATCCCGAGGGTCGCGGACGACGGTTCGAGCTCGATGCTGACCGGGTCGATGACCGCGACCCGGCCGTCGGTTCCGTCGGTGCGGGGGAGTCGGGCGAACTGCGTGGGGTCGGTGAGATCGGCGACGGCCCCCTCCCAGGAGCTGTAGTCCTCGTAGTCGACGACGACGAGTTGGTTCCCGAGGTCGCGCAGGAGGGTGGCGCCCTCGGGAGTGACCCGACTGGACGACACCGAGGGTCCGGCGAACCAGACGGTCCGTCGCACGTCGGAGTCGGGAAAGGCCTGGCCGATCACTTCGGCACCGAGGCTCAGTTGACGTGAAGAGCTCGGAGACCGGCGTCAACCGCGGCGGAGGTCCGAGGCGCAACTGAGGGAGCGCGATCAACTCGTCGCCGGCCAGCAGTCCCGGGAGGAGGGGAGCGGTCGACCCGAGACCTGGATCGCCTGATGCAACCCGGGTCGCGAGCGACGGCGGATCGCGACCGTGAGCGGTCCCTCGGTTTTCGCTCCGCGAGCAGGCCGAGCAGGTCGATCTCGTTCCTGGTCGACACCAGGGCGCTCGTGATCGTCGACGGATCGGGTTCGGTGATCGCGGCGATCACCGACATGCCGAGAGGGCCGAGCCAGTCGGTGGCTCCGATACTCGGCGAGTACTCGACCACGGTGAGGTGCGCGGTAAGCAACTCGCCGTCGCGGAGCACCGACACGGTGATCGGGTAGAGGCCCGGTCCCGGCGCCTCGAGGATCGCTGCTCGGGTGGGGCCCTTGGCGCCGCTCACCCGCATCGGGGTCGTCACGGTGAGGCGACGCTCACCGGTGTCGGCATCCACCGTCGCGTAGCGGGAGGCCTCCGACCTCGACGGTGTCCAGTGGCCTCGCCGAGCACACGGGATGACCGGGCCGGCCTGGACGGCGAAGCGCCGACGCGGGTCTCGATGGCGGGGTGGATGCTCGGACCCTGACGGTGGTCGAGACGTCGGGTCATGACGCCGTCACCGCATTTGCTGTTCGGGAAGTTGAGGTTGTATTCACGTCGTGGTGGTGTCGGGACGTCGTCGTCGATGTGGTCGAGTCGGTCGGCTCGTTGGGTCCGCCGCGTCCTCCTCGTCGCTCTCGGGCTGTCATCGGGAACGGTCGTCGATGTCGTGGCGGGGGGAAGGGCCGTCGTGGTGGGTGGAGCGATGTCGGGGGCGTCACCGACCACGACGAACTCGAGGCGGAGCGCGTCCTCCACGATGAAGTCGAGATCCTCGAGCATCATCTCGACGGGTGCTGACTCATCGGCGGAGGCGGACCTCCCATGTCGACGGCGAGAGTGGCGGAGGCCGCTATCGGAAGGGTGACGACCAACGGGGCGGTCGAGGGCGACGAGCTCGGTCGGGCGATCACGGCGCGGACGCTCCCTCATGGTGAGGGTCGATCTCAGCGACGGTGAGTCGCTCGGGTCGCTGGTCGAAGCCGAGCGATCCGTAGAGCGCGAGGGCTGCCTGGTTCTGCTCGGAGGTGTTGACGAAGACGTCGATGCAGCGCGTCCGATGCATCCAGCGCAACGCGTCGACGGTGAGCAGCCGTCCGAGGCCCTCCCGGCGTCGCTCGGGGTCGATGGCGAGCCGTTGGAGGTAGCCGCTCCGTCCGGTGCGTCCGGCGATCACGAAGCCAGCCAATCGCGAATCGGCCGCACGCCGCGTGATGCGGGAGGACGCGAGCGCCGGCGGTCGCCGAGCGTGTCGGACGAGGGATCGTGGCCCCCACAGTGGCCCGAAGGCAGCGACGTCGATGGCGGCGGCGTCCCGCATCCCGCTGCGCCCGAGTCGTCGTGGTCGAGTGCTCTCGGCCGTGCCCTCGATCGGGGGGAGGGAGTCGAGGGTTCGGCGCATCAGGACCAGGTGGTCGATGGCTTCGAAGCCGTGCGCCATGACCGAGGCGGCGGAGCCGGGGAAGGGCTAGTGCCCGGCGCCCCTTCGGTGGTGGCGCGCTCGACCAGTTCTTCGACATGTCGGGGCGGATCATCCGTCGGTGTGGTCGATCGGCTGGAGCAGGGCGACGGACGGATCGAACGGCCAGTTGTCGAGGGATGCCCGCTCGGTGCGCGCTCGGGGAGACCGCGCTGTGGGTGGCCCGTCGGCCACGAGCAGTCGATCCGAGCTGTCCACCGGGTTCGACGGTAGTGCGACCGACAGCCGCGCAGTGCTCGAGGGCTGCCGAGGCCCGCTGTGGGGCGCAGGTAGCCTCCGAATCAGATGGTTCCCGATCGATTCGCCGTCGTCCTCGACGAACTCGCCCCTCTCGCGGACCGTTTCCGTGAAGCGGGGCACCGCCTGTACATCGTCGGCGGTTCGGTGCGCGATCTCATGATCGGCCGTGTCGATCCGGCATCACCGCCGACTTCGACATCGACCTCCACCGACGCCCGGCCGGATGCGGTGAAGTCGTGCATCGGTGGTTGGGCCGACGCCGTCTGGAATCAGGGGGAGAAGTTCGGGACGGTCGGCGCGCGTTCGGGGGACCGGGTCTTCGAGATCACCACCTTCCGCGCCGAGTCCTACACCGACGAGTCTCGGAAGCCTCATGTCGTTTTTGCTGACGACGTCGAGACCGATCTGTCGACGACGTGACTTCACCGTCAACGCGATGGCGCTGGAGGTCACCGGAGGCGACACCAGACTCTGGTGGACCCTTCGACGGCGCCCATGACCATGACCAGTGTGCTGCGCACCCTGCTCGGCCCTGAGTGAGCTTCAGTGACGATCCGTTGCGGATGCTGCGAGCGGCGCGCTTCCTCGCCGGTCTCGACCCTCCAGCCCACCGAGGACCTGGTCACGGCCGTCCGCGAGATGGCGCGAGGCTCGAGATCGTGTCGGCTGAGCGGATCCGCGACGAGTTCGACAAGTTGATCACCCTCGATCACCCGACGGCCGGTCTGTGGTTCTTGGTGGAGACTGGACTTGCCGATCAGTTCCTTCCCGAGCTGCCGGCCATGCGTCTCGAGCACGACCCGATCCACCGCCACAAGGACGTGTTGACCCATACGTTCGCTGTGATCGAGAACGTGCGGCCGCCCGCTGAGCAGCCGGCTGAGCGGCCCGACTTCGACTTCAGGATCGTGCGTCTCGCGGCGCTCTTCCACGACATCGGCAAACCGAGGACCCGCGGTTACGCAGAGGGCAAAGGAACGACGTTCCCATCATCACGACGCTGTCGGTGCCCGGATGACGAAGAAGCGGATGACCGAGTTGCGCTACTCGAACGACGATGTCGCCGCGGTGGTCGAACTCGTCGCCTTGCACCTCAGGTTCCACACCTACCGACTCGGTTGGAGTGACTCGGCGGTGCGGCGTTACGTGCGCGACGCCGGCGACCTGTTGAACGAGTTGAACGTCCTTGACGCGTTGCGACTGCACGACGTAACGAGAAGAAGGCTCGAACGCTCTCCCGGCGCATGGATGAGCTCGAGGAGCGGATCGTCGAGTTGGCCGAGGCGGAGGAACTGGCGGCGCTGCGCCCCGAGCTCGACGGTGGTCAGGTGATGGCGCATCTCGGTGTTCCCCCTGGGCCGATCGTCGGGCGCGCCCTGGAGCACTTGCTCGAGATCCGTTTGGAGGAGGGCCTCGTCGGCGATGCCGAGATCAGGGCTCGCCTCGACCCTGGTTCGCTGGGCAGCGGGTGACCCTGCTCGGTCGGGGAGATGACCGTCGTTCATGTCGCTCTCCGAAGGCGGCTCGCTCTCGTCCTCGCCGATGAGGTCGCGGTCGCATCGCGATCGCCGGTGGAGCGGTGCTGTTGGTCCTTGCCCTCGGATGGTGGTCGAGTCACCGTGAACTGACCGGCCGGACCGGTGATCCGGCCCGGCACCTGCTCGACACCCTCCCGGAGGCGCTCATGGAGGTCGACTCGACCGGGAGTATCCGGGTGGCGAACCGGTCGGCCTGCGCCTGCTCGGTCGCGAGGTCGACGATCTCGTCGGGTCGACGCCGACACGGTGCTGGTCGACGCCGATCAGGGTGTGCTCGCCGACTGGCTCGCGATGGATGTCACCTCCACCGATGGGGGCGAGATCGAGCACGTCGCGTTGGAGGCCCGCGTCGAGCGTCCCGACGGCGCGCACGTCGAGGTGGCGATCACCGTTCACCACGGTGCTGACGACACCCTGCTGCTTCGCTGGACGGATCGGGCGCGCGGGGTGGAGGAGCGGGAGGCCCTCGACCAGGCCCGCCATCGTTTCCAACAGGCGTTCCAGTCGGCCCCGACCGGCATGGCGCTCGTGCGACTCGACGACGGCCGGATCGTCGACGCCAACCAGTCGCTCGCCGACATGCTCGAACGCTCGGTCGTCGACCTCGTCGGTCGTACATTGCGCGAGTTCACCCATCCTGATGACGTCCGGCAGGCCCAGCCCCACCGGGCGCGCCTCGAACTCGGACTGGTCGACTCGTACCGACTCGACCAACGGTTCCGCCGTCGGGACAACTCCTGGGTGTGGGCCCGTACCCGGGTGTCGGTCTCCGAGGACGACGGGGTGCTGCTCGCCATCAACCACATCGAGGACGTCACCGAGCAGCGTCGTACCGCGGAGCAACTCCAGCACGCCGCCCGTCACGATGAGCTCACTCGCCTGCCGAACCGGGCCTATCTCATGAGCATCCTCGAGCAGCGACTCGCCGGGGCCCAGCCCTCGGCGGTGGGGATCCTCTTCATCGACCTCGATCACTTCAAGGTGGTGAACGACAGCCTCGGCCATGTGATCGGCGACGAGCTCCTCCAGGAGGTGTCGAGGCGTCTGCAGACCGCGGTGCGCGAGGGTGACGTGCTCGCCCGGTTCGGCGGGGATGAGTTCGTCGTGGTGCTCGACGGGCGCGGTCGGGCGGTCGATGCGGCGGTGGCCGCCGAGCGTCTGCGGGCGGCGGTGCACCCTCCGATCACGATCGGGGACAACGAGCTCTTCGTGACGGCGAGCGTCGGCTACTCGACGAACCACGACGCCGGGATGACCCCGGGGGAGATGCTGCGCGACGCCGATGCCGCCATGTACCGCGCCAAGGCCCGAGGCCGTGACTGCGTCGAGGCCTTCGAGGCCGGTGGACATGAGGCGAAGGTGGCCGACCTCCGCACGGCGGGGGAGTTGCGTCGCGGTATCGAGCGCGGCGAGATCGTGCCGTACTTCCAGCCGATCGTCGATCTCGCATCGGGGCGCACCACCGGTTTCGAGGTGCTGGCCAGGTGGCTGCATCCGGATCGGGGGCTTCTCACCCCCGCGCACTTCCTGGCCTTCGCGGAGGACTCGGGCCTCTTGGTTGAGCTCGGAGCGGCGATGCTGCGGTCGTCGCTGTCGCAGCTCGCGGCCTGGCGGGAGGAGGGTCTCGACTTCGCCTCGGGTTCCATCTCGGTCAATGTCGGCAGCCGGCAGCTGGTGGATCCGAGTTTCCCGGCTCGGGTCGCCGAGGCACTGCAGGACTCCGGGATCGACGCGGATTCGCTCTGGTTCGAGATCACCGAGACCGCGTTGCTCACCGACGCGCGAGCGGCGACCACGGCCTTGCGCGAGGTGGAGCAACTGGGGGTGCACATCGCGGTCGATGACTTCGGCACCGGGTACTCGTCACTCACGTATCTCAAGCGGTTCCCGGTCGAGGCGATCAAGATCGACCGCTCGTTCGTGGCCGGCCTCGGCATCGATGACGATGACTCCACGATCGTTGAGGCGGTGGTGCAGCTCGGTCGGTCGCTCGGGGTCACGGTCGTCGCCGAGGGGGTTGAGTCGCCGCTCCAGCTCTCGAGGTTGCGCGAGCTGAACTGCGACCGCGGTCAGGGCTACCTCTTCGGCCGGCCGCGGCCGGCGGAGATCATCGTCCGCGAGGGCGTCGGGGGCTGAGCGACGTCGAGGAGATCGCCTCGGCGTGCCTGCCGGTCGTTGGGTTACCCTGCGCCCATGTCGTTCTCGGTCGGCGCGCTTCGCGGTTCACCGGACCGCGGCGGGATCGTGGATCACCGTCTGGCGAGGCGGATGCTCGTCAATCAGGTTCGCCTCGGCCGTCTTCGTCGGGACGAGGTCTGCGACGCCCATCCCGAGCTCATTCGGGCGGCTCGCAATGTCGGCACCGAGACCGAGACGGACTGCCCGATCTGCGAGGAGGCCCGCCTTCGGCTGGTGACGTATGTCTTCGGTCATCGGCTGCCCGCGCACGGCCGGTGCGTGTCGAGCGCCAAGAGCTTCGACAGCTCTCGATGACCGGGCGTGAGCTCGCGCGCCTACGTGGTGGAGGCCTGCACGGAGTGTCGATGGCACCACCTGCTGCGCGTCCTCCCGTTGTGACCCCGCGGTGGCTCGGATGCGCTCGGGTTGGTCCTCGGCCATCGTGCTCGGGTGCGCCACCTCTGAATCACCCGATGGGTCATCGACCGGGCCGACGGGTTTCGAGTCGTCGACGGTCGAGGTGGCCGGGGCCGACGGGTCGATGCAGGAGAGTTGCATGTGGATCGCTGACACTCCGGAGCGTCGGGCGAGGGGGATGATGGAGGTGACCGGCTTCGGCGCGGCCGAGGCGATGGTGTTCGTTCAGGAGACGCCGGTGAGCGGGCAGTTCTGGATGAAGAACACGGTCATCCCGCTCTCGATCGCCTACTTCGACGCCGTCGGCGAGTATCTGGGGGCCCACGACATGACCCCGTGCACGACGCCTGAGTGCGAGCGGTATCCGACGGCGGCTGGGTACCGGTGGGCGGTGGAGGCGCCGCTGGGCGGTCTCGCCGCGCTCGGCATCGGTGAGGGGTCGACTCTCCGGGTGACCGACCGACCCTGTTCCGGTTGAGGACGTCGCCCCGAACGCGAGTGTCACACCCCGGATCGAGGATGGTGCCCATGAGCGATTCGGTCCGGCGTTCGATACCCTGCCGGCGACATATCCACCCTGCCCCGTCCGCCGAGTCGCCGGGGCCACGGTCCGAGAGGGCCACGTCCGAAGGGAGCAACGCAGCAGATGATGCGTGCCTATGAATCATGGTGATCGTCGACACCGACGTCGACGAACCCGTCGCCCAGTCCTGGGTCAAGACCGCCACCGAGGCGATCTCAGCCGCCGGTGGTTCGGTCCACGGCAAGCCCGACTGGTGGGGCAAGCGCCCCTTCGCCTACCCGATCAACAAGAAGGAGACCGGGTACTACTTCGTCATCGAGTGCGTGGCCCCGGCGG
This sequence comes from Ilumatobacteraceae bacterium, assembly GCA_038146945.1. Classification (GTDB taxonomy): domain Bacteria; phylum Actinomycetota; class Acidimicrobiia; order Acidimicrobiales; family Ilumatobacteraceae; genus F1-60-MAGs027. The sequence goes on along the minus strand of JAYQSR010000014.1, from coordinate 32,146 downwards.
TTCCCTCGATGAACTCGAGCGTTCGCTCCGTCTCGCCGACGACGTCGTCCGCCACAAACTGATCCGTCTGCCCGAGGCCGAGGCCGAGCGCCGCGGCATGACGGCTGCCGCCTGACGCGGCAACACGAAGGGAGCCGAACATGGCATCGAACAGCATCACCCTCATCGGGAACCTCACCCGTGACCCCGAACTCCGGTTCACCACCGGCGGACGCGGCGTCGCGAGCTTCGGGCTTGCGGTGAACCGTCGCTACCAGGTCAACGGGGAGTGGCAGGAGCAGGTCTCGTTCTTCAACATCGTGTGTTGGGGCGACCTCGGCGAGAACGCCGCCGCCACCCTCTCCAAGGGGAGCCGGTGCATCGTCGCCGGCCGCCTCGAGCAGCGCAGCTGGGAGACCAACGACGGCGAGAAGCGCTCGGTCGTCGAGGTCATCGCCGACGAGGTCGGCCCCAGCCTCCGGTGGGCTACCGCCCAGGTCGAGCGCACCGAGCGCTCCGGCGACTTCGGCGGTGGTTCAGGTGGCTCCTCCGGAGGTTCCTCCGGCGGCGGCCGTGCCCCCGATCCCGTCTACGGCGACGAAGAGCCGTTCTGACAACCCCTCTCACCCGAATCGATCAGGAGAATCCGACATGGCGAAGAAGCCTCAGCGCGGCGCGCGCAACCGCGACGCGAACCCCCGCAAGTTCAAGAAGAAGACCAGCCCGCTCGTCATCGAGAAGGTCGAGTACGTCGACTACAAGGACGTCGACCTCCTCACCCGTTTCATGAGCGATCGCGGCAAGATCCGCGGTCAGCGCCTCAGCGGCAACGACGTGCAGCAGCAGCGCGAGGTGGCGAACGCCATCAAGATCGCCCGTGAGATGGGGCTGCTCCCGTACGCGCGTCGCGTCGCCTCCACCGGGCGGCAGGGCCGCGGCCGCGACGGCGACCGCCGTGGCCGTCCGAGCGATGTCGACACCCGCGACACCTCGAGCGCGCCGGTCGAGGAGAACAACATCGAGTCCACCGACGAGACCGTGGACGACCAGGCCGAAGTGGCCGCCGTCGCCACCGAGTCCGAGGAGGTCTGATCATGAAGTTGATCCTCCGCGCTGACATGCAGGGCGTCGGCAAGCGTGGCGACATCATCGATGTCGCCGACGGCTATGCCCGCAACTACCTCCTCCCCCAGGGGAAGGCGATCGTCGCCACCGACGGCGCCGTGGAACAGGCCGCCAAGATGCGGCGCGCTCGCGACCTCCGCGATGCCAGCGATCGCGAGGCCGCCCAGACCGTGGCCTCCACCCTGGTGCCCACGGTCATCGCGCTCACCGCGAAGGCCGGTGCCGAGGGCAAGCTCTTCGGCTCGATCACCGCGGCCGACATCGCGACGGCGATCGCTGAGCAGACGTCGGTCGAGATCGACCGCAAGCAGCTCGAGATCGACGAGCAGATCAAGACCGTGGGACAGCACGTCGTCCGCGCGGTCCTCCACCCCGAGGTGTCCTTCCCGGTCACCATCGAGGTGTCCCCGGCCTGATGTTCGACCTGGGGTCGGCACCACCTCGGTGGCGCCGACCCAATGCCGACGCTCCCAGATCTCGGGTCCGGGTTCGTCCTCCCGGAACGCGCTCTCGACCGAGTTGTCCACAGGGTAATCCACAGGGTTTTGCCCCTTCCTTCCCACAGGCCCGTGCTGGAAGAGTGGTGATCTGATGTCCGACGAATCACCCTTCCCCCCACTCGACGATGACGACTTCACCGGGGATTCACCGGTTCCTATCCGCCGTTCATCTCGCGGTCGGGACCGTCGTGTGGACAACCGTCCCCGTGGATCGGCGGGCCGAGTCCCTCCGCACAACCTGCAGGCCGAGGAGTCAGTCCTCGGTGCCCTCCTCCTCGCCCCGGAGGCGATGGCGGCGGTCTCCGAGCAGGGTCTGAACTCGGACGACTTCTACCGACCGGCCCACCAGCACATCTACGACGCGATCCGCGCGCTGTTCTCGGCGGGCAACCCGGCCGACACCGTGACCGTCGCCGACGAGTTGCGTCGTCACGGACTGCTCGACGAGGTTGGCGGCATCGAGGGTCTCGTCGAGTTGCAGAACACGACGCCGGCCATCTCGAGCGTCGGGCACTACGCGAAGATCGTCCAGGACACGGCGATGCTCCGTCGTCTCATCCATGTCGCCGGCGACATCGCCGAGATCGCCTACGGCGAGCCCGACGACGTGACCAAGGCCCTCGACGAGGCGGAGACACGGGTGTTCCAGGTGGCCGAGGACCGGGTCACCGATACCACCCGTCCACTCGAGGACCTCTTCGACGAGGTGATGGAGTACATCCAGAACGCCTACGAGCGAGGTGACACCGTCACCGGGGTCCCGACGGGTTTCAACGATCTCGATGAGATCCTCTCCGGGTTGCAGCCGAGCGCCCTCTACATTGTCGGCGCGCGCCCCGCCATGGGCAAGACCGCCTTCGGGCTGAATGTCGCGACGCATGTCGCGCGGGCCTCCGACAAGCCGGTCATGGTCTTCTCACTCGAGATGGGCCACCAGGAACTCACCCAGCGCGTGCTCTCCAGCGAGGCTCGCGTCGACTCGTCGAAGCTCCGCACCGGCAAACTCCAGGACACCGAGTGGAGCCGGATCGGCAAGGCGATCGGCCGGCTCGAGGTCCCGCTCTACCTCGATGACAACCCGCGTGTGACCGTCATGGAGATCCGCGCCAAGGCACGGCGCCTGAAGGCGAAGGCCGGTGGCCTCTCGTTGATCGTCATCGACTACCTCCAGCTGATGACGAGCGGCGGTTACGTCGAGAACCGCCAACTCGAGGTGTCGGAGATCTCGAGGAACCTGAAGATCCTCGCCCGTGAGTTGGAGGTCCCGGATCCTGACGCTCGCACCAGTTGAGTCGACGTCTCGGTAGGAGCGCTCCGACAAGGCGACCAATGCTCGCTGACCTGCGCGAGTCGGGCTCCCTCGAGCAGGACGCCGACGTCGTGATGTTCCTGTACCGCGACGAGGTCTACAACCCCGACTCACCCGACAAGGGCTCGGCGGAGTCATCGTCGCCAAGCACCGGTCAGGCCGTGCGATCGGCACCAAGCGACTCGGTGTTCCTCGGCCAGTACACCCGGTTCGACAACGACGGCCCGCGGGTCTGACCGTTCACGCGAGGTGACGCCCGTCTCCGTACGTCACTCTCGGTGGCATCACCGGTGAGACCGGTGACCATGTCGCAGAGCCCCGCCGTCGAGATGCGCGGCGTGGTCAAGCGCTTCGGCGACACCGTCGCCCTCGATGGGGTCGACCTCAGCGTTCCCACCGGTGCCGTCTATGGCCTGCTCGGTCCGAACGGCGCCGGCAAGACGACCTCGGTCCGGGTGCTCACCACCCTGCTCACGCCCGATGCCGGTGAGGCGCGCATCGACGGCATCGATGTGGTCGCCGATCCTCACGCGGTGCGCCAACGGATCGGTCTGACCGGCCAGTACGCCGCTGTCGAGGAGCGTCTCACGGCCCGCGAGAACCTCGACTACGTCGGCCGTCTCTTCCATCTCCCGCGACCGCGGGTCAGGGAGCGCGCCTCCGAACTGCTCGAGCGGTTCGACCTCGCCGATGCCGCCGACCGGGTGGTGAAGGGCTTCTCGGGCGGCATGCGTCGGCGCCTCGACATCGCGATGAGCCTCATCGCCGAGCCGTCGGTCCTGTTCCTCGACGAGCCCACCACTGGGCTCGACCCGCGCAGCCGTCTCGGTATGTGGGATGTGATCTCCGAGTTGGCGGCCGACGGCACGACGGTGTTGCTCACCACCCAGTATCTCGAGGAGGCCGATCGTCTCGCTGAGCAGATCGTGGTGATCGATCACGGGCGGGTCATCGCGGAGGGCCCCCCCGAGCAGCTCAAGGCCCGTATCGGCGGCGCCTTGCTCAGCGTCCGTATCGCCCGTCCGGAGAACCGCGACCGGGCGCTCAGCGCGCTCACGCCGCTATGCACCGGTCCCGTCGATGTCGACGCCGACGATGTCGGGTTCACGGCGCCCATCACTGCCGGTGACGGCGTGGTGCCCGGGGTGATCCGCGCTCTTGATGATGCCGGTGTGGACGTCCTCGACGTGGAGGTCCGCAAGCCGTCGCTCGACGACGTGTTCCTGGTGCTCACCGGTCACGCGGCCGGGGAGGAGGAGTCGTGATGCGACGGGTGGTCTGGATGCTCCGCGACTCCTGGGTCGAGGCGGAGCGCCATCTCCGCATCATCCCCCGCAACATCGAGTTGCTGATCTTCGCCGCGATCCAGCCGATCATGTTCCTGGTGCTCTTCGTCTATGTCTTCGGAGGGTCGATCGTGATCCCCGGATTCGACGACTACGACCAGTTCCTCATGCCCGGGATCTTCGCCCAGACCCTCGTCTTCGGCTCCGCCTTCACCGGCATCGGTCTCGCCGATGACCTCCAGAAGGGTCTGGTCGATCGGTTGAGGTCGCTGCCGATGAGCCGCTCGGCGGTGATCGTCGGGCGCACCGTGTCGGATCTCGTCCGCAACTTGTTCACCTTCGCGGTGATGATCGTCGTGGCGTTGGCCATCGGCTTCCGCTTCACCGGCGGGGCGTGGAACGCGGTGGTCGCGACGGTGCTGCTGGTGCTCTTCAGCTACGCGCTGAGTTGGGTGCAGGCGATCATCGGGTTGAGCGTCACCTCCGTCGAGGCCGCCAACTCGGCGGGGTTCATCTGGATGTTCCCGCTGACCTTCGTCTCCTCGGCCTTCGTCGATCCGTCGACGATGCCCGGATGGCTGCGACCGGTCGCGGACGCGAACCCGTTCACCCTCGTCACCGACGCGGCCCGCGCCCTCTACAACGGCAACCCGGTCGGCAACGACGCCTGGTGGTCGCTGGCGTGGTCGGTGGGGCTCATCGCCGTGTTCTCGGCGCTGGCCACCCGGAAGTTCTCTCGCTCGACCTCGGGCTGAGGGTCGTCAGTCGTCGCTGAGCGCGGCGGCGGCCATGTCGCGCAACTCGGTCAGTCGCACCTTCACCCCGTTCGGGCCGTCGGTCACCGGGAACTCGTGCACGGTCAACACCGCGACCGGCGCCTTGTAGCGGGCGAGTCGATCCCGGCAGGTGGCGATGACGGCCTCGGCGTCGGCCTCCTCACCGCTGCCGGTGATCACGAAGGCGACCGGTCGGGTGCCGCCGGGCCGCTCCACGGCGACCACCTGCGCTTCGCGGATGTCCGGAAGCGAGGTGATCACCTCGATGATCTCCTCGGGGGCGACGAGGAACCCGCCGAGACGGAGGACGTCGCCGAGTCGTGACTCGTAGTGGAAGGTGCGGTCGTCGTCGACGGTCGCGAGATCACCGGTTCGGAACCAGCCGTCGTCGAGGTGTCGACCGGTCAACTCGTCGTCGATGGCGTCACCGCCCTCGGCGAGGTAGCCGGCGAAGAGACTCGGGCCCCGCACCTGCAACTCGCCGTCGACGATCCGATACGCGGCTGCTGCGGAGGTGAGGGTGCCACCGGGCCGGCAGCGCTGCGAGGCTGGGCTGTCCGGGTCGCGGAGCGAGAACAGGGCCTGCACCTCGCTCATCCCGTAGAGACCGGTGAGTGTCATGCCCGCCCGGTCACATCGTTCGACGAGATCGGTGAGGCTCGAGTTGAACCGGGCGTAACCGCCGAGACGCACGCTTGACAGATCGCGCCCGGTCTCGAGCAGCCGGTGGAACATGTCGTCGCTGCCGTTCATGCAGGTGACCCGCTCGCGCTCGATGGTGGCGGCGGTCGTCTCAGCATCGAAGGGTTCGACGATGACGGTGGCGTCGGCGGCGAGGGCTCCCATCATCGACGTCAGGCCAGAAGTGCCGCACAGCGGCAGGAGATGAGCACGACGTCGTCGGACGTGAGACCGAACCGACCGACGACATCGCGGGCGTGGTCGACGATGCTCCGCTGATGGTGCAACACCATCTTCGGTGTGCTCGTCGTTCCCGAGGTGGTGAACACCACGAAGGGGGCCTCGGCGAGGTCGGTGTTGTCGCGGGTCGCGCGGAGCGGTCGATCTCGCGGACGGTGGCGGTCGCGCCGTGGCCCAGGAGCGTCGGATGAGGTCCTCCGCCTCGGCCGCGGAGTAGCGGGTGTTGACCGCCACGGTGCAGACGCCGACGCAAGCGGCGCCGAGGATGGCGAGGACCGCGTCGAGGCCGTTGGGAAGTTGTAGGGCGACGCGGTCACCGGGTTGGATGCCCTGAGTCGAGGAGCGAGGGCCAAAGCGACAGGCGCTCGTTCGAGCACCTCGTCGGCACTCAATCACCACTCCATCGGCGACGATGGTGGCCGCGAGACGCGAGCAGGTTCGGGATGTCGAGGATGGTCGCGTTCACGCCGGGTCCGTCGGCTGGGTGGACACGACGCCCTTCTCGGTCTCGAACATCCGGCGACGGGTCGCGGAGCAACTCATGCGCATGACGCCGCTCATCCTCGGTGAAGTCTCGGGTGGTCAGGGCAGAACTCGACGAGGTTCTGCCGACGGGTCACGGATGTAGATCGAGTGCAGAACTCGTGGTCGACCTCGATGACGGTGTGGCCGTGGTCGGTCCAGCGGCCCGATGCTCGTCGAGGGGCTTCACGGGTCGGCGCGTCGAAGGCGACGTGGTTCACCCACCAGGGCAGGCCGGCAGCCGCGTTGATGTCGGTGGGGAAGTCCTCGCCGATGTCGGGATCGTGGATCTCCCAGAAGGCGATCATCGGACCGTCACCGGTGTCGTAGAAGAAGTGCTTCGACCACCCACCGGAGTCGCCTGGTGTCGGAGAGGCAACGACTTTGACCAACTCGAAGTCCATCACCTCGGTGTAGAAGCGATGGGTCGCCTCGGTGTCTCGGGTGGCGAGGGCGATGTGGTGGAACCCCATGCACACAGTGTGGCTTGCCAAGATGGGTCGATGTTCCTCGGAGAGGATCTTCTGGCCTGGCTGATGCTCGCTCTCGGTGGCGCCCTGTTCGTCGGTCACGGGCTCGCTCTGGTGCGCCCGCCGACCGTGGAGGGTTCCCCCGAGCCGGCACCGAGGCCCCCGATCATCCGCAGTGTGGTCTTCGCCCTCATCGGTCTGGTGGCGGCCGTGTGGGCTCTCGCAACCCTGGTGTCGGGCTGAACCGTGGCATCACCGCCGCTCCGTCTCCAGTTCCTTCGCTCGGCGACACGGGTTCGCGACCTCGTCGAGGATGGGGCCGAGGTGGCCTTCGTCGGTCGCTCGAATGTCGGCAAGTCGTCGCTCATCAACGCCCTCGCGCGGCAGCGTCAACTGGCGCGGGTGTCGAACACCCCGGGGCGCACCCAGTTGATCAACGTGTTCTCGCACGCCGATGGCGGAACCGTCGTCGACCTGCCGGGCTACGGCTACGCCAAGGTGCCTCAGCGCGTCCGTCGTGACTGGCCGGAGATGATCGAGGGGTATCTCCTCGACCGGGAGACGTTGGTGATGGTGTTCGTCCTCGTCGACGGAGCGATCGGTCCGACCCCGTTGGACGCCCAGATGCTCGACTGGCTCCGCGAGAACGAGATACCCCACACGGTGGTGGCGACGAAGTCCGACAAGGTGAAGTCATCGAAGCGCCCGGCCCGGAAGCGCGACCTGGCCGAGGGGTGCCAACTCGATCCGGGTGACGTGGTGTGGGTGAGTTCGACCAAGGGTGATGGCATCGAGCGTCTGCGCGACCTGGTCCGGCTCCATCTCGCGGGCTGAGTCGGAGCGGTGACCACCCGTCGGTAGGGCGCCCCGGGTCGTGGATGTGGCGCCCGTCACGCGGGGCGGCCAAGATGCTCCCCATGATCGAGCACTACCTCGCCACCTGGGATGACTTCACCGCCGAGGGCGGTCAGTTCGCGATGAGCGAGATCGAGGTGAGAGGGGTGCCGATGCGGGTGTTCACCCAGGCCCCTCCGTCGATGCGGTTCCTGTGGGAGTTGGCTGGTGGCTACGCCGACCGCGACTACGTCGTCTACGAGGACGAGCGGTACACCTACGCCGAGATGGGCGCGATCGTGCGGCCCTGGCCGCGCACCTCGTGAATGATCTCGGCGTGGTGCGCGGTGATCGAGTCGCGGTCGCGATGCGGAACTATCCGGAGTGGGTCGCCACCTATTGGGCCTCGGTGTCGATCGGCGCCGCAGTCGTCGGCCTGAACGCCTGGTGGACCTCGGAGGAGATGGAGTACGGGCTCTCCGACTCGCGTCCGAAGGTCCTCATCTGCGACGGCGAGCGACTCGAGCGCGCCCTGCCGATCCTGGATGGTCTGCGCGCGACCGCGCCGATGCACGTCATCGCGGTGCGCACCGACGCCGACCTGCCTGACGATGCTGCTCACTGGTCGGCGGTGGTCGATCCGTCGTCGGCACCCGAGGCGCTTCCGGCGGTCGAGATCGATCCGGACGATGACGCCTGCATCTTCTACACGTCCGGTACGACCGGTTTCCCGAAGGGGGCGCAGCTCACGCACCGGGGTTCGGTGCACAACGTGATGAACCTGGCGTTCATGGGTCTCACCAGCGCTGCCGCCGAGGCTCGCGCCCAGGCGGCTGGCGATCTGGACGGGCCCGCGGCCGCCGATCCGGTCGGTGGAGGCGGGGGTCAGTCGGTGTACATGGCGCCGACACCGCTGTTCCACGTGACGGCCAACAACTGCCTCCTCCAGCCCTGCACTCTCGTCGGCGGCAAGATCGTGCTCACCTACAAGTGGGATGCCGGCCGGGCGCTCGAGCTCATCGAGCGGGAGGGGGTCACGAACTTCTCCGGTGTGCCGACGATGAGCCGCGAAATGCTCATGCACCCCGACTGGGCGACGCGTGACACCTCGACGATCCAGGGGATGGGCGGTGGCGGCGCGGCGCTGCAACCGGACCTGGTCAAGAAGATCGACGACAACCTCGCCGGCGGGGCACCCTCCACCGGCTACGGACTGACCGAGACGCACGGCATCGTCACCGCGAACGCCAACCGGGTGTACGTCTCGAAGCCGACCTCCTGCGGTCGGATCGTGCCGACCTGCGACGCGAAGCTCATCGACGAGAACGGTGACGACCTGGAGTGGGGTCCGGAGGTGACCGGCGAGCTCTGCGTCCGGGGTCCCATCGTGATCAAGGGCTATCTGAACCGGCCCGAGGCGACCGCTGAGGCGATCCGCGACGGTTGGTTCCGCACCGGTGACATCGCTCGTATCGACGAGGACGGGTTCGTCCACCTGGTCGATCGCGCCAAGGACATGGTGTTGCGCGGCGGAGAGAACGTCTACTCGGCCGAGGTCGAGGCCGCCATCTACCACCACCCCGCGATCGCCGAGGCTGCCGTGTTCGGCGTGCCCGATGAGCGTCTCGGTGAGGAGGTCGGTGTCGCCATCCATCTCCGGCCCGGCGCGGAGTTGACCGCGGAGGAACTGCAGGGGTGCCTCGCTGAGCACATCGCGAAGTTCAAGATCCCGTCCCGGGTCTGGTTCGTCGACGAGCAGTTGCCGAAGAACGCCAACGGCAAGTTCCTGAAGCGCGAGTTGAAGGAGCGCCTGGTCGGATCCTGATCAGGCGGCGCGGATGGCGAGGGACCCCTCACCACCGTCGACGGTGATGGTGGCGCCCTCGACGGCTGCCCCCTCGAGGATCATCACGGCGATCCGGTCACCGATCTCGCGTTGGATCACCCGTTTCAACGGCCGCGCCCCGTAGGCCGGGTCGAAGCCCTCGGCGGCGATCCGGGCGAGCGCTGAGTCGGTGACGTCGAGGGTGATGCGGCGCTCGGCGAGTCGCGAGCGGAGCTGGTCGACCTGGATGTCGACGATGTGGCGGAGGTCGTCCTCGGTCAGCGATCGGAAGTGGATGATGTCGTCAACCCGGTTGATGAACTCGGGCTTGAAGTACTCGGTCGGCTCTCCGGGCAGGTTCGAGGTCATGATCAGCACCGAGTTGGTGAAGTCGACGGTGCGACCCTGCCCGTCGGTGAGCCGGCCGTCGTCGAGGACCTGGAGGAGCACGTTGAAGACGTCGGGGTGGGCCTTCTCGATCTCGTCGAGAAGGATGACCGCGTAGGGGCGACGCCGGACCGCCTCGGTGAGCTGACCACCCTCGTCGTAGCCGACGTATCCGGGGGGCGCGCCGATGAGTCGGGACACCGAGTGCTTCTCCATGTACTCGCCCATGTCGATGCGGACCATGGCCCGGTCGTCGTCGAAGAGGAACTCGGCGAGGGCGCGGGCCAACTCGGTCTTACCGACGCCGGTCGGGCCGAGGAACATGAACGAGCCGATCGGCCGGTTGGGGTCGGACAGGCCGGCCCGGGAGCGGCGAACCGCGTTGGCGACCACGGTGACCGCCTCGTCCTGACCGATCACCCGCTTGTGCAGTGACTCCTCGAGGTGGATGAGCTTGGCCATCTCGCTCTCGAGCAGGCGGGTCATCGGCACCCCGGTCCACTTGGCGACGACCTCGGCGATGTCCTCGGCGTCGACCTCCTCCTTCAGCATGCGGCTCTCACCCTGGAGGGCGTCGAGGTGACCGGTCGCCTCCTCCACCCGTCGCTCGAGTTCGGGGACGCGCCCGTAGCGGATCTCGGCGGCGACGTTGAGGTCGGTCTCGCGGTCGAGTTGGGAGCGGAGGTGCTCGAGTTCCTCCTTGAGGTTCCGGATGGCGTCGATGGCCTGCTTCTCGGCGTCCCAGCGTTGGCGCATGGCGGCGCTCTCGGCGTTGAGGGCGGCCAGCTCTCCGTGGAGTGTGTCGAGGCGCTCGCGGGAGGCGGTGTCGGTCTCCTTCTCGAGGGCGACCTGTTCGATCTCGAGTTGGAGGATCCGGCGTTGGACGATGTCGATCTCGGTCGGCATCGAGTCGATCTCGATGCGCAGCTTCGATGCCGCCTCGTCGACGAGGTCGATCGCCTTGTCGGGGAGGAAACGGTTGGTGAGGTAGCGGTTGGAGAGCACCGCGGCGGAGACGAGGGCCGAGTCCTGGATGCGGACACCGTGGTGGACCTCGTATCGCTCCTTGAGTCCGCGGAGGATGCCGACGGTGTCCTCGACGGTCGGCTCGCCGACGTAGACCTGCTGGAAGCGGCGCTCGAGGGCGGGGTCCTTCTCGACGTACTTGCGGTACTCGTCGAGGGTGGTCGCCCCGATCATGTGCAGCTCACCGCGGGCGAGCATCGGCTTGATCATGTTGCCGGCGTCCATCGCGCCCTCGGCCCCGCCGGCGCCGACGATGGTGTGGAGCTCGTCGACGAAGGTGATGACCTCGCCGGCCGAGTCGGTGATCTCCTTGAGGACGGCCTTCAGCCGTTCCTCGAACTCGCCGCGGTACTTCGCGCCGGCGAGCATGGAGCCGACGTCGAGGGAGATGAGCCGCTTGCCCTTCAGGCCCTCGGGGACGTCGCCGTCGGCGATGCGTCGGGCGAGCCCCTCGACGATGGCGGTCTTGCCGACCCCGGGTTCTCCGATGAGGACCGGGTTGTTCTTGGTGCGGCGGCTGAGCACCTGGATGACGCAGCGGATCTCGTCGTCGCGGCCGATCACCGGATCGATCCGACCCTCGGCGGCGCGGGCGGTGAGGTCTTGGCCGTATTTCTCGAGCGCCGCGAATTTGTCCTCGGGGTTCTGGTCGGTGATGCGGTGCGATCCACGCACCTCGCGGAGCGCGCCCAGCAGCTCCTCGCTCGTCACTCCGAGCCGGTCGGCGAAGGCGAGGAGAAGGTGCTCGACCGAGAGGTAGTCGTCGCGGAGTTCACCTCGGGCTCGGTCAGCGGCATCTACTGCCTGGGTGAGCTCGCGGTTCATGCGGGCCTCGTCGCCACCCTGGGCGCGGGGCAGCCGGTCGACGGCCTCTTGGGCTCGCTCCCTGACCATGGCGGGCGCCTGGCCGAGTTTGGCGAGCAGGGGGGTGACGACCGTGCCCTCCTGGGAGGTGATCGCCACGAGGATGTGGTCGGGGGTCAGTTCGGGGTTGGCGAGGGCGCGGGCCTGATCGACGGCCGCGGCGAAGGCCTCCTGGGTCTTGACCGTCCAGGTCTTGGGGTCGACTGCCATGGGGTCAGGCTACCGACCTACCCGAAAGTTGACACATAACGACTCAACTTTTCTCAAAGAACCTGATCAGAACGCGTCGGCGGCGATCGCGAACAGGTCGTCACTCGCCGCGTGGACTGCTCCGCTGAGGCCCTCCGCGGTCGGCAGGATCTGCTCGCCGAAGAATCTCGCGGCCGTCGCCTTCGACGCGCCGAAGGCCGTCGAGGTGTCCACCTGCAGGGCCGCGTCACCGAGGAGCCCGGCGCACACGGTGGTACCGAGCATGCGGAGGAACGGCGTCGAGGCGCTGAGCAGCGTGGCGGGATCGCTGGCTGCCACCGTCACCAGGTGCTCGGTCGCGCGACGGCAGCTCTCGATGGCCGACCGAAGGTTCTCCGCGAAGGTGGCCATGCCGTCGGCCTCGGCGAGTCCGTCCGGCGACGCTCTGGAACCGGTCGAGCTCGTCGGCGATGACCCCACCGGAGCGCATGGAGAGTTTCCGGCCGACGAGATCGGCGGCCTGGATGCCGTTGGTCCCCTCGTAGATCGGCAGGATCCGGGCGTCGCGGTAGTGCTGGGCGACGCCGGTCTCCTCGACGTACCCCATGCCACCGAAGATCTGGACGGCCGCGGAGGTGGTCTCCTGGGCGACGTCGGTGCAGAGCGACTTCGACAGGGGGATGTACAGGTCGGCCTTCTCTCGCCAGTGCTTCGACTCGTCGGGATCGGTCGCGGCCTTGGCCATGTCGAGGAAGGCGGCGTTGGTGTAGGTCAGGGCCCGCATGGCGTCGATCCAGGCCCGCTGGAACATGAGCAGACGACGCACATCCGGGTGCTCGACGATCGGGCTCTGCTCACCGGCGGGCGCGCCGATGGCCCGACCCTGGCGGCGCTCGAGCGCGTAGGCGACGGCGTCCTGGTAGGCGCGCTCGGCGATCGCGAGGCCCTGGAGTCCGACGGACAGGCGGGCGTTGTTCATCATCGTGAACATGTTCCGCATCCCCTCGTTCTCCTCGCCGACGAGCCAACCGATGGCGCCGTCGTTCTCGCCGTAGGCCAGAACACAGGTGGGGGAGCCGTGGATGCCGAGTTTGTGCTCGATCGACACACAGGTCACGTCGTTGCGCTCACCGAGCGAGCCGTCCTCGTTGACGAGGAACTTCGGCACGAGGAACATCGAGATGCCCTTGGTTCCGGGGGGCGCTCCGGGGTGCGGGCGAGCACGAGGTGGACGATGTTCTCGGTCATGTCGTGCTCACCGAAGGTGATCCAGATCTTCGTGCCGGTGATCCGCCACGAGCCGTCACCGGCCGGCTCGGCCTTGGTGCGCACCGCGCCGACGTCGGAGCCGGCCTGGGGTTCGGAGAGGTTCATGGTGCCGGCCCACTCGCCGGTGAGCATCTTCGGCAGGTAGGTCTGCTGCTGCTCGACCGATCCATGGGCCTCGAGGGCGTCGATCGCGCCCTGGGTGAGCAGCGGACAGAGGGCCATCGCCATGTTCGCGCTGTTGAGCATCTCCTGGACGGCGAGGGCGGTCACCCACGGGAAGCCGGCCCCGCCGTACTCGGGGTCGAAGGGCATGGCGCCGAATCCGCTCTCCACGTACTGGCGATAGGCCGCGCCGAATGACTCCGGCACAGTTACTGAGGCGTCGTCGTGCCACTGGGCGCGCACCGTGTCACCGTCGCGGTTGGTCGGTGCGATCACCTCGGTCATGAACCGCCCGACCTCCTCGATCACGCCGAGGACGGTCTCGGCGTCCGCGTGGCCGAACCGTTCCGTCGAGGCGATCATGTCGAGTCCGGCCACGGTGGTGAGGGCGTGGGAGATGTCGGCGATGGGGGCGCGGTAGTCGGCCATGTGGGCTCCGGTCGGTCGTGGTGTGGGTTGTGTCGGTCAGTTGAGACGTGTCGTCTGAGCAGAGTCTGCCAGCCATGTCTCCGACGCACCGCTCCCAGAGGGCGGATGAACCACTGGCTGGGCTTCGGCGCCTTGTGATCGCCTTGTCACGCCATCGCCGAGTGGTGAGTGCGTTCGCCGGTCCCGGCCCGAAATCCACCTTTGGTCGTTGATAACTTCCCGCTACTGTGTCGTGAGTCACGCAATGGCGCGTGGTTGTTGATAGGTCGGACAGCACTCGTGGGGAAGGCGAGGCGTCCGTTTCGCTCATGGGGAGGGCGCGATGACGATTACCGAGGCGCAGCAGCAGGCGACACCCGGAGGTTCCGGCGTGACGACGGTTGCCTCGCGGGCCCGCGATTGGGCGCGGAACGCGCCGAATCAGGTGGCGTACCGCGAGAAGGACTTCGGCATCTGGAACGAGTACACCTGGGCCGACTCGTGGGAGATGATCGAGAACGCCGCCAACGGCCTGCTCGCCCTCGGCGTCCAGCCCGGAGACCGCGTGTCGATCCACTCCGAGGACCGCCTCGAGTGGATCATCATGGACCTCGCCACCGTGGCGGTCCGCGGTGTCACCGTCGGCTTCTATCCGACCAACCCGACGGCTGAGGTCGAGTACCTGCTCACCGACTGCGGAGCCTGCATCCACTTCGCCGAGGACCAGGAGCAGTACGACAAGGTCCTCGAGATCGGCCGCGACAATCTGCCGGCGATCCGCAAGATCATCTTCGCCGAGCCCCGCGGCATGGTCGGTCAGGACGACGACCGACTCGTGTTCTGGGAGTCGTTCCTCGAGATGGGCCGCGAGTACAAGGAGGCCCACCCCGGAGAGCTCGAGGCGCGTATGGCCGCCGCCGAGGACTCCGACCTCATGACGCTCGTGTACACCTCGGGCACCACGGGGCCACCCAAGGGCGCGATGCTCACCAACAAGAACGCCGACTACTGCATCGAGAAGATCGTGAAGGCAGGGGATCGAGTTGTCGGCGGCCTCCCCGGCCCCGGGGACGAGATCGTCACGTATCTGCCGCTGTGCCACGTGGCCGAGCGCATCTTCTCCACCTGGACCCAGGTCGGCATGGGTCCGACACTGAACTTCGCCGAGTCGATCGACACGGTGAACGAGAACCTGCGCGAGATCCAGCCCACGCTCTTCTTCGCGGTGCCGCGTATCTGGGAGAAGCTGCACGCGCTCACGCTCATCAAGGCGAACGACGCGACGCCGTTCAAGAAGGCCTTCTTCCGGTTCGGTCTCGCGCTCGGTCGGCGCATCGGCCGGATCAAGGTGGCCAACGGGGGCGAGCACACCCTCCTCAGCCGCATCCTCTACGCGATCGGGTGGGTCCTCGTCTTCCGACCGCTCCGCGAGCGGATCGGCCTGCGTCGCTGCCGCTGGGCGGGTTCGGGTGCTGCGGCCATCGCTCCCGAGGTGCTGGAGTTCTTCATCGGGATCGGTGTGCCGGTCTACGAGCTCTACGGCATGACGGAGAACTCGGCCGTGGCCACCACGAACTTCGTCGGCCGCATGAAGCTCGGCACCGTCGGCGAGCCCTATGAGGGCATCGGGCTCCGTCTCGACCCGGAGACCGGCGAGATCCAGACCAAGCACGAGGGTGTTCGCCGGATACTGGGGCAAGCCCGAGCAGACCGCCGAGACGATGACCGAGGACGGCTGGTTGAAGACCGGCGATGTCGGCGAGTGGGTGGACGGCACCCACATCAAGATCATCGACCGCATCAAGGCGATCATCATCACCTCCGGTGGCAAGAACATCTCGCCGTCGGAGATCGAGAACAGCCTGAAGACCTCCCCCTTCGTGAAGGAGGCGATGGTCATCGGTGACGGCAAGAACTATCTGACCGCGCTGATCGCCATCGAGCTCGACACGGTCGGCGACTGGGCGTTGCGCCGCAGCCTCGCCTACACCACCTATCGCGACCTCACCGAGAAGCCCGAGGTCATCGAACTCATCCAGGGCGTGGTCAACGAGACCAACGAGAAGTTCGCCCGGGTGGAGAACATCCGCAAGTTCCGTCTCATCCCGAAGGAACTCGATCACGAGGACGGTGAGTTGACCGCCACCCAGAAACTCAAGCGCTCGGCGATGATGGAGATCTTCGGCGACCTCGTGGAGTCGATGTACTGATGAGCAGCGCGCAGGCCAAACGGCGCATATCCAACGGCGCCGCCTTCATGATCGCCGTGATGGTGCCGATCACGATCTTCCTGATCGTCCAGCTCTTCAGTGATCCGGCGGTGTTCCTCACCACCATCCTGAAGTCGCTCGCGATGGGCTCGACCTACGCGATCATCGCCCTCGGATTCGTACTCATCTTCAAGGCCACCGAGGTGGTGAACTTCTCCCAGGGCGCGCTCGCCATGATCGGAGCGTTGTTCATCTCGTTCCTCGTCGCCGATGAGACGATCCCGATCATCCCATGGTGGAGGGACGGCAATCTCGTTCCCATTCGGAACCCGATCTACGATCTCGGGCTGCCCTCGTGGTTGGCATGGGGACTGTCATTCGTCGTCGCGCTGTTCTTCGCGGCGCTCATCGGGCTCTTCCTCGAGCGGGTGGCGATCCGGCCGATGATCGGACAGCCGCTGTTCTCGGTGGCGGTGATCACCCTCGGTCTCGAGATCGCCCTTCGCATCATGGCGAACGACTCGTCGAAGTTGAAGCTGCGGAACACCAACACGCCGTGGTCAGGCAAGGGATTCAACATCGGCGACAACTTCCTCTACTGGTCGTTCTTCGCCGCCATGATCGCCGCGGCCATCTGCGTGGTGGCAGTGTTCCTCTTCTACCGATCGAAGCTCGGTATCGCGATGCGCGCTGTCGCCCGTGACCAGGAGGCGGCGATGGCTCAGGGCATCCCGATCGGTCGCGTGTTCGCCATCGCTTGGGGCGCCGGTGCCGCACTGGCCGCTGTGGGCGGCCTCTTGCTACCGAGCCGCCGATCAAGCAGACCGGTGCCGTCGACGCCGAGACGTCACTTGTGGCGTTCCGCGCGCTCCCCGCGGTGATCCTCGGCGGCCTCGACTCGGTGCAGGGAGCGATCCTCGGCGGCCTCATCGTGGGCTCGGCCGAGATCTTCGCCGGCCAGTACCTCTCGGGCTACAACTCGGTCCTCGGGTCGGGCTACCCGCTGGTGGTGCCCTACGTGGTGATGATCATCGGGCTCATCGTCAAGCCCTATGGCCTCTTCGGCACAGAAGAGATCAGGAGGGTCTGACCGATGTTCCGCCGACCCAACCTCTACACCTCCTACGAGGCCGAGACCCAGGTCCTGCCGACGTTCACCAAGAAGGTCATCGCGGTCTTCGCGGTCGTCGCGCTCTTCCTGATGCCCTTCGACTTCCCGATCATCTCGGGGCCGACCGAGGTTGCCGATCCTGCGGAGCATCCCGCTCATCGGCGACGGTCTCCCGTTCTTCCGGTTCCTGGGTGACGCGGCGTGGCTCCGGTACATGAGCGACGCGATGATCATCGTGATCGCCGCACTCGGACTCAACATCCTGACCGGCATGGCCGGCCAGGTGTCGCTCGGCCACGCTTTCTTCCTCGGGGTGGGGGCGTACACCGGGGCCTTCCTCGGTGGTCACGCGACCGACAGCGTCTATGGGCACGGCCTGCCGATGTGGATCTGGCTGCCCGGCGCCGGTGTCGGCGCGGCGCTGGTCGGCATCATCGTGTCGCCGGTCGCGGTCCGCCTACGTGGGTTGTACCTCGCGATCGTGACGCTGGGTCTCGTGTTCCTCGGCATTCACATGGGCAACACCGACTGGGGTCGCAAGTTCGCTGGCGACCCGTCGCTCGGCCGCTCCTTCCCGGAGATGGATGTCCGGGTCTGGAAGGAGGAGACGCCGCTGGTCAGCATCAGTGAGAAGGGCTCCTGGTTCGGCGTCGAGATGTCGTCCAACCAGAAGGAGTTCCTGTTCGTCGCCGTGGTGATGTTGGTGTTCATCTTCTTCGCGGTCAACATCAAGCGCACTCGAACCGGTCGGGCTCTTCAGGCCATCCGCGATCGCGACATCGCCGCCGAGGTCATGGGTGTTGCCGAGTTCAAGTACAAGCTCATCGCCTTCGCGACCTCCTCGTTCTTCGCCGGTGTGGCCGGTGCGCTCTACGCCTCGCACATCGGCAAGATGCCCGCCGCTCAGTTCAACCTCATCCTGTCGATCGAGTTCATCGCCATCCTGCTCATCGGCGGTGCGGGCACGGTGGCTGGCACGATCATGGGGTCGTTCTTCGTGATTCTCCTGCCGGAACTGGTGAAGGACTTCAGCGACTGGCTGGCCGACCGAGCCGAGGGCGAGGGAATCGTGGCGACGGTGTCGGAGGTGATCCTCTCGGGCAACCAGGGTGACTTCGGCCCGATCTCCACGGCGACACAAACACCGAACTATCCACTGAGCATCTACGACCTCAACATCGTGCTGTACGGCGTGCTCATCATCGTGTTCCTGATCTTCGAACCGCTCGGCCTCTACGGCATCTGGGTCAAGGTCCGCAACTACTGGAAGCGGTGGCCGTTCAGCTACTGACCGATTCTCGACGGTGCCTAACCGGTACCGTCACGAAATGTGGGATACCACCTGGTGTCCCCGACACCCAACAAACAGGGGGATACATGAAGAAAGTGACCAAGGGATTCGCACCCCTCGTGGCGTTGGCCCTGGTGGCCGCCGCCTGCGGTGGTGACGATGCCGCTGACGAGCCGGCCGACGCGCCGGCTGCCGCGGACGAGCCGGCCGAAGAGCCTGCTGCCGCTGATGAGCCGGCGGACGAGCCGGCCGATGAGCCGGCCGATGAGCCGGCCGATGAGCCCGCTGACGAGCCCGCTGAGGAGCCCGCTGAACTGCTCTTCGACTACGGCGTCTCCGATGACACCATCCGAGTTGGCATGAACGCTGACCTCTCCGGGCCCTTCGCCTCGCTGGTGAGCCAGATCGTGGAAGGCCAGGAGGTCTACTGGGAGATGGTGAACGAGATGGGCGGCGTGGCCGGCCGCGAGGTCGAGCTCGTGATTCTCGACAACGCGTACGACGTGCCGACGCACCTCGCCAACTATGAGGAGATGCGGGTCGAGGACGAGAGCGGTGTCGTGTTCTTCACCGAGTCGACCGGTTCCCCGCACACCGCGGCGACCGTCGACATGCTCGCCGAGGACAACCTGCTCGCCATCCCGCTGACGTGGTACTCCGGTTGGGCCGACCCCGACCTCGGTGCCAACGTCGTCGAGATCAACGCGAACTACTGCATCGAGTCGATGAACGGCGTCGAGTATCTCGCCGACACCTTCGACGCGGAGACGATCGCCATCGTCTCGCTTGCCGGTGAGTACGGCCAGGACGGCGCCTCTGGCGCGAAGCTCGCGGCCGAGGCCCTCGGTCTCGAGATCGTGTACGACGGTGAGGGCGCGATCGCCGGTGGCGACCAGACCCCCATCGTGACCGAGCTCGTCGCCGCCCAGCCCGACATCGTGTGGATGACGACCACCCCGACCACCTTCGCCGAGATCTTCGGTGGCTCGGTGGCCCAGGGTCTGCAGGCTCAGTGGTCCGGTAACAACCCGACGTACAGCTACCTGCTGTTGAACACGGCGCTCGCCGATGCTCTCAGCGCGTACTACACGCAGTCGGGCTACACCGCTCTCTGGGGCCAGAACGACTCGGAGGGCATGGCCCTCGTTGTCTCCGAGATGCAGAAGCGTCGTCCCGACGCCATCTTCTCGGACAGCTACATCCGAGGCTTCCTCGAGGCGATGACGGCCCACCAGATCCTCGAGGCCGCGGCCGACGCTGGTGACATCACCCGCGCGGGCATCCTCGAGGCGTTCCAGTCGGCCGAGATCGACTTCATGGGTCTCGCCCCGAACCAGACCTGGTCCGGTGACCCGAACGACTACATCGTCCGGGAGACCTACCTGTACGACATCGACGCGTCGAACTTCACGCCAGACGCCACGGTGTCGGACAACGATGGCGGCACCGGCAACGTGCTGGTCGCTGGCCCGTACGCAGGCTCGGCTGCCGAGGCCTACGTCTGGGACGGCCCCTGCTTCGTCGCTGGCTGACGAGGCTGAACAATCACCGGTGAAGGTGGTGGCGGTGGGCTCCGGCCCACCGCCACCACCCGAACCACCCGAACACACGGAGAGATCGAATGCTCGAGCTAGCGAACGTCGAGGTCGTCTACAACGAGGTGATCCTGGTGCTCCGCGGTCTGTCGATCGAGGTGCCCGATGGTCAGATCGTGGCTCTTCTCGGCGCCAACGGCGCTGGCAAGACCACCTCACTGCGAGCCATCTCGGGTCTTCTCGGACCGCATGAGGGGGTCACCAAGGGCTCCATCACCTACGACGGCAAGAAACTCAACGATCTGAAACCGTCCGACATCGTCGAGTCCGGCATCACCCAGGTGATGGAGGGTCGACGCATCTTCAAAGACCTCACGGTCGACGAGAATCTCGTCACCGGTGGGTACACGGTCATGACAAGTCGCGCACCAAGGCCTCCTACGAACGCGTGATGGATCTCTTCCCGAGACTTGCCGATCGGCGCAAGGGCATCGCCGGTTATCTCTCGGGAGGCGAGCAGCAGATGCTCGCCATCGGCCGCGCGCTCATGGCCGAGCCGAAACTGCTCATTCTCGACGAGCCCTCCCTCGGCCTCGCGCCGAAGCTCATCGAGCAGATCCGCGACATCATCGTGGACATCAACAAGCAGGGCGTGAGCGTGCTCCTCATCGAGCAGAACGCCATGATGGCCCTCTCCATCGCCAACTACGGCTACGTCATGGAGACCGGCAAGATCGTGATGGACGGCGACGCCAAGAAGCTGCTCGCCGACGACGACGTGAAGGAGTTCTACCTCGGACTCCACGGCGACGACGCGGAGAAGAAGTCGTTCCGCGACGTCAAGCACTACAAGCGCCGCAAGCGGTGGGCATCGTGACCGCTCCGGCTGTTCTCAGGGGGATGCGGTCATGAGCACGTTGCTCGAAGTCGAGAACATCACGCTCCGATTCGGAGGCGTGACCGCCATCAACGATGTGTCGTTCAGCGTGGAGGACCACGAGCTGTTTGCGATCATCGGACCGAACGGCGCCGGCAAGACATCGATCTTCAACACGATCTCGCAGGTGTACCACCCCCAGGAGGGCGACATCCGCTTCGAGGGGTCGTCGATCATGGGCACCCGGCCCGACCGCGTGGCCGAGATGGGTATCGCCCGCACCTTCCAGAACATCGAGTTGTTCCCGCAGATGACGGTGATCGACAACCTCCTCACCGGGCGCCACATCCGGATGAAGGGCTCGGTCCTCGGGGGCGCCATCTGGTGGGGCAAGGCCAAGCGCGAGGAGATGGAGAATCGCCGCAAGGTGGAGGACATCATCGACTTCCTCGAGATCGAGCAGTGGCGCAAGTACCCGGTGGCGCTCCTGCCCTACGGCATCCAGAAGCGGGTCGAGTTGGGCCGCGCCCTGGCCATGGACCCGAAGATCCTCCTGCTGGATGAGCCGGTGGCCGGCATGAACCTCGAGGAGACCGAGGACATGGCCCGATTCATTCTCGACATCAAGCGCGAGCTCGATATCGCGATGATCATGGTCGAGCACGACATGGGTCTCGTGATGGACATCGCCGATCGGGTGATGGTGCTCGACTTCGGTCAGCGCATCGCCCTCGGCACCCCCGATGAGGTCCAGAAGAACCCGGACGTCATCGCCGCGTACCTCGGCTCCGAGTTCGCCTGATCCGGGGCCCGTGGGGCCGGGCCGTTCGCGGCTCGATTGGACACCAGTCGGTCCGAGGCCGGTCAGTCGGAGGACGACTCCATCACCGGTCGTCCGGTCCGTTGGGTGCGCCCCTGGAAGTGCGCGACCTCGTCGCCGTGCTGATTCGTCACGACGACGTCGTGGATGCCGTGACGGCCGTGCTGCCATCGGGTGGTGCCGGTGGCGGTGAGCACATCACCCGGGTAGGTCGGCTTCAGCCAGTGGATGGTCGCGGTGGTGGCGAGCGCCGAGTCGTTGGCCCCGTTCGTCAGGAAGGCCATGCCGGAGTCGGCGAGCAGGAAGGTCATCCCGCCATGGCCGATGATGAAGCCGTTGCACATCTCCTCGGTCACCGTCATGCGGACGCTCACGCGATCGGCCCCGGTCTCGACGAACTCGATGCCGAATGCCTGGGCCGACAGGTCGCGCCGGTGGAGGTCACGCATGACCTCCTCGGCGGTCGGATCGGTGTCGTCGGCCACGCCGTGAGCCTATGACGTGCCCGTCCGGGCCTCAGACACCGGCGGTCTCGCGCAGCCACTCGGCGATCGCGGCTCCGGTCTGATCGAGCTGTTTGTACTCGGCGATGCCGGTCGGGATGGCGTCGAGGGCGGAGGCGAGCGAGGTGGCCTGAGAGTCGGCGGGCAGGTCGACGAGCGGTGTGAGGTGGGTGTGGATGGTGAAGAGAATGCAGCCGGTCTCGGGGAATCGCCGCAGTGTCTCGCGCTCCACTCGGAGGTGGTGCTCGGCGGGTGGAGCGTCGACGGGGCGCGGGGCGGCGGTGCCGTCGACGGCTGGTAGAGGTCGTCGGTGTCGAGCACCCCCAGCCGAGTCGCCAGACGGGTTTGTCGGGGGTGAGACGCCGTAGGAACGCGTCGACGGTGTCACCCAGTTGGGCGTTGAGCTCGGTGACGGGCTCGTGCACCTCGGCCATGGTGCGGCCGAGTTTTGATCGAAGGTCCCACCGGTTCGGGAAGCAGACGCTGCCACCGGCGAAGACGAGTTCGCCCCCGCGCTCCACCATCAGGACCAGATCCTCTTGGACGAGTCGCGCGGCGGCGTCGAGGGGATGCAGTTCCGGGTCGAGTCGGCTCTCACCGAACCGTTCGGGGTGGTGCCGATGCAGATGGTCGATGACCGCGTCGGCGACCTCGGAGCACTCGGCTTCGACATCATCGAGAACGCAGAAGGCGGTGTCGGGGTGGTCGGCCATGATCCTGGCCTTCGCGGTGACCTCGGCGTCGTAGTGATCGGTGATGACCAGCCAGTCCGCGAGGTCGAGAGGGCGGACGCCGAGACGCCAGCGGAAGGTGCCGGCCGGAACCTCCCGATAGGGCTCGTAGGGAGGGGTGGTGGTCACAGCCCTCGGCGGCGGATCGCGGCGGCGTGGGCCGGGAACCCTCATGGTCGGCGAGCGCGGTGATAGCCGGTGCCATGTCGGCGAGGGCCTGCTCGTCGGCGCGAGCCACCGCGGTGCGCTTCAGGAAGGCCTGGGCGGTGATTCCGGAGGAGACGTGGGCGAAGCCGGAGGTGGGCAGCGAGGCCGGGCAGCCGATCACGAAGTTGGCGGCGCTGAACGGGGTGTGCTGGCCGATGAGGATTTCGCCGGCGTTGACGATGCCGTCCACCACCCGCTCGGTGTCAGCCTCGGCGACGGCGACTTGGAGATGTTCGGCGGCGTAGCGGTTGGCGACGTCGACGGCGGCGTCGAGATCGTCGACGATCACCGCGCCACCGTTGACACCGAGGGAGGCCCGAGCGGCGGTGGCCCGAACCTCGGGGAGATCGGCGAGTTGGCGTTCCAGTTCGGCGTCGACCGCCTCGACGAGCGCCGCCGACGGGGTGACGAGCACCACCGCCGAATCGGTGCCATGTTCGGCCTCGATGAGCAGGTCGGCGGCGAGTCGCAGGACGTCGGCGGTGTCGTCGGCGATGACGAGCGACTCGGTGGGGCCGAGGAGCATCATGGTGGCGACGCCGTGACGTTGCATCTCGACCTGGGCGATGGTGACGGCCGGAGAGCCCGGCCCGACGATCTTGCGCACCTTCGGGATGGTCTCGGTGCCGAAGCCGAGGGCGGCGATACCGGCGGGGCCGTTCACCCGGAAGACATTCCGGATGCCGAGCTTGCGACACACCACGAGCACGGCGGGGTCGACCTCACCTGAGCCACCGGGAACCGGGGGCACGACGACGGCGATCTCGGGGACACCGGCCACGATCGCGGGCACGGCCAACTGGTAGGTCACGCTCGGATACGAGGCCTTGCCGGAGGGTGAACAGCCCAGCGGAAGCGATCGGCGTGACCTTCTCACCGAAGACCAGCCCGGGGAGACCTCATGCGACCAGTCTCCGGATCGTTCCAGTTGCTGCTCGTTGAAGGCTCGAAGGTTGGTGATCGCGGAGTCGATGGCTCGATCCACCTCGGGGCTGACCGATGCTGACTCCCATTCGGTGTCGGAGACCCTCAAGCCGTCGGGGTCTACCTCGACGTCGTCGAAGCGGGCGAGCGCCTCGCAGAGGGCGAACAGGTCGCCCCGATCGCGCACATCCTCGATGAGCGGCCATGTCGCGCCGAAGGTCGCTGGGTTGAAAATGTCATCAAGACCACGGTCGAACAGGGCCGAGCGGGTCGCGGCGTCGCTCCTCGCCCAGTCGATGACGCGTAGTGGTCCCACGGGGTCAAACTATCGACAGCCTGGAGTCGATGGGGACGTGTCGATGCGGAGGTGTCGGGGCGCCGATAGCCTCGGAGCGTTCACTCGGGCGAGTGGCGGAATGGCAGACGCGCTGGCTTCAGGTGCCAGTGTCCGCAAGGACGTAGGGGTTCAAGTCCCCTCTCGCCCACGACATGGCTACGCGGATCTCTGACGATGCGCAGATCGCCGGCGACGCCACAATTGGCGACGGCACCCAGGTGTGGAACCTCGTCCAGATTCGTGAACGAGCGGCCATCGGCGCGACTGCATCGTCGGGCGCGCCGCCTACGTCGGGATCGGCGTGCGGGTCGGGACCATTGCAAGATCCAGAACAATGCCCCTGTCTACGACCCGGCGGTGATCGCCGATGGGGTGTTCATCGGCCCGGGGATGCGATCCTGACGAATGATCGGTTGCCTCGCGCCATCTCACCCAACTCGGGGAACTCAAGCGGAGCCGATGATTGGGATTCCGTCGGCGTGACGATATTCCAGAGACCGGTGCCTTCGATCGGGCGGGCGCTGTCTGCGTGGCTCCCGGTTGATCGCATCGGCGCGTGGGCGATGGTCGCGGCTGGCAGCGTCGTGGTTCGCGACGTTCCCGATCATGCTCTTTCGTCGCTGGAAACCCGGCTCTCGCCAGATCGGGTTTGGGTTGGCCGCGACGGCCAGCGGATGGTGGCCGACGGTGGTGCACTCCAGACCCCTCGTCGATGAACTCGACGGGCGCCAGGTTTGTCGAAAAGAGAACTGAAACGAGTCGGCTCACGGGTCTCGACTCGTGGAGCAGATCGTGATCTCGCTCTCCGGACCCGCCATCGGCGACGCGGAGCGCGCAGCGGTCATGCGATGGTGTGGGTAGCGTTCTCGACTCCGGCATGCTCGCCCAGGGGCCGGAGGTCGCCGCGTTCGAGACTGAGTTCTCCACCGCGGTCGATGGCCGGTCGTGCGTGGCGGTCAACTCGGGCACATCCGCGCTGCATGTCGCGCTCGCCGCGCTCGGAATCGGCCCCGGCGACGAGGTCATTGTGCCCTCGTTCACCTTCGCCGCCACCGCGAACTCCGTGCGCATCGTCGGCGCCGAGCCGATCTTCGCCGACATCGACCCGGCGAACTTCTGCCTCAGTCCCTCCGCCGTTCAGGCGGCCGTGACCGACCGGACGCGAGCGGTCATGCCCGTCCACCTCTACGGGCATCCAGCCAACATGGCAGCGATTAGCGAGATCGCAACCGCACATAACCTGCTCGTGATCGAAGACGCGGCTCAGGCCCATCTCGCCTCGTGGGATGGTCGGCCGGTCGGCGCGTGGGGTGACGCCGCCGCGTTCTCGTTCTACCCGACGAAGAACATGATGTCCGGTGAGGGCGGCATGATCGCCGTGACCGACGCCGAGGTGGAGCGGACCTGCCGGCTCTTGCGAAACCAGGGGATGGAACGTCGCTACGCCAATGAGATCGTCGGCTACAACCTTCGTATGACCGATCTGCACGCCGCCATCGGACGAGCCCAGTTCAGCCAACTCTGCGACTGGACCGTGGCGCGGCAGCAGAACGCGGCCTTCCTGTCGGAGCATCTGCGTGAAGTCACCACCCCGGCGGTCGACCAGCGGGCGACCCACGTCTTCCATCAGTACACGGTGCGAGTCGCCGGTGGTCACCGCGACGAGTTCGCCGATGCCCTCGAGGCGCGTGGGGTCGGTTGCGGGGTGTACTACCCGACACCGGTCCACCGGCTTCCGTCGTTTGCCGCCGACGTCGATCTTCCCGAGACCGAGCGGGCCGCGGCCGAGTGCCTGTCGCTACCCGTGCACCCAGCGCTCACCCAGAGCCAACTCGAGGCAATCGTCGATGCTGTCAACGAGGTGGCGGAGCGTGGCTGAGCGAACGCTCCGAGCCGGAGTGGTCGGGCTCGGCCTGATGGGGCGGTTCCACTGTCGCGCCCTCAACGACCTCGGCGGTGTCGAGTTCATCGGCGCCTTCGACCCCGATCCGGGCTCGCCATCGGAGATGCACGCGGCACCCGTGGTTCGCACCTTGGACGAACTGCTCGCTCTCGGCGTGGACTACTGCGTTGTCGCGGCACCCACCGCCCACCACCTCGAGCTCGGCCTCGCACTCGCCGAGGCCGGGGCGCACGCCCTCATCGAGAAGCCACTCGCGCTCGACGTCGATGAATCCCGTCGCCTGACCGATGCCTTCGCCGCGGCGGGTGTGATTGGCGGCGTCGGACACATCGAGCGGTACAACGCGGCGATCATCGAGATGCGCGATCGGATCGCGCGAGGGGAACTCGGCACGGTGTTCCAGGTCTCCACCCGGCGTCAGGGCCCGTTCCCGGGTCGTATCGGTGACGTCGGCGTCGTCAAGGACCTCGCGACCCACGACATCGACCTCACCGCGTGGGTCACCGGTCAGGGCTACGCCGACGTGTCGAGTCGGCTCACCCACCGGGTCGGTCGCCCCTTTGAGGACATGATGGTCGCCATCGGTCGGCTCGACGGCGGCACGATCGTCTCGCACACCGTGAACTGGCTCACCCCGTTCAAAGAGCGGACCGTCGTGGCACACGGCGAGCGAGGAGCCCTCGTCGCCGACACCCTCACCGCCGATCTCACCTTCCACGCGAACGGCACGGTCGCCAGCGAGTGGGACGGGGTGGCCCGTTTCCGTGGCGTGTCCGAGGGGGACGTCACCCGCTTCGCTTTCCCCCGCCGCGAACCACTCATGGTCGAGCACGAGGCCTTCCGCGACGCGGTCCTCAGTGGCGACACCTCAGGCATCGTCGATCTCGAGCAGGGAACCCGCGTCGTCGACGTCGCCACTCGGATCATCGACGCTGATCCAAACGGGGCCCCATGACCACCGTCACCGTCGTCGGGCTCGGCAAGATCGGTCTGCCGTTGGCCCTCCAGTTCGCGGGGAGTGGCGCCACGGTGCTCGGTGCCGACACCAACCCGGATGTCGTCGAGCAGGTGAACGCCGGCCAGGAGCCGTTCCCCGGGGAGCACGACCTCCAGCGTCGACTCACCGAGGCGATCGAGGCGGGCACGCTGCGCGCCACCACCGATACGACCGCAGCCGTCGCTGAGAGCGACGTGGTGGTCGTCGTTGTGCCGCTCTACGTCGATGCTGACGGCGCGGCGGACTTCGGCTGGATCGACTCGGCCACCGAAGCCGTCGGCCGAGGTCTGAAGGCCGGCACCCTCGTCGTCTACGAGACCACCCTGCCGATCGGCACCACCCGCGAGCGCTTCGGCGCCATCCTCTCCGCCGGAGTCCGGCCTTGGCGGTCGAGGACGAGTTCCTGCTCGCGTTCAGCCCCGAGCGCGTCTTCACCGGTCGTGTCTTCGCCGACCTGCGTCGGTATCCCAAACTCGTCGGGGGCGTCGGCCCGAAGTCGGCGGCGGCGGCCGTGGCGTTCTACGAGGACATGCTCGAGTTCGACGCGCGAGTCGATCTCGAGCGACCCAACGGCGTCTGGGATCTCGGCTCAGCCGAGGCGGCTGAGTTCGCGAAGCTCGCCGAGACGACCTACCGCGACGTCAATATCGGACTCGCCAATCAGTTCGCCCGGCACGCGGAAACGATCGGGGTCGACGTGCGGGCGATCATCGAGGCCTGCAATGAGCCGTTCAGCCCATCCATCGGCCCGGCGTCGCCGTCGGTGGTCACTGCATCCCGGTGTATCCGATGATGTACCTCTCCGGTGATCCCTCGGCGACGGTGGTGCGAGCAGCCCGCGACGCGAACCTCGCGATGCCGGCCTATGTCGCCGGTCGGGTCGGAACGCTGCTCGACGGTCTCGCCGGTCGGACGGTCTGCATCCTCAGTGTCGCCTACCGCGGCGGAGTGAAGGAGACGGCGTTCTCCGGTGCCTTCAGTCTTCGCGATGAGCTCGCCGCTTCCGGAGCCACAGTTGTCGCCCACGACCCGATGTTCTCCGACAGCGAACTGGAGGCCCTCGGCTTCGCCGCTCGGCGTCGGACACGGTGGTCGATGCCGCGGTGGTCCAGGCCGACCACGTCGAGTATCGCGCGCTCGACGATTCGAGGCTTGGATCGGTCTCGGTCTGATCATCGACGGTCGCGACATCGGTATCGGTGCCGATGTGGTCCTCGGTGCCGGCGACTAGTCCTGACCGATTCATCCCAGTCCCGATCGATTCCTTAGCGGGTCGACACCTCGACGGACCTCGTCACCCGGCCAAGCGTCGAGCGACGGAGCAGGTTGGTCGAACCACGACAGCACCTGCGCGGTGATCGCGGCGTTGATTACGGGCGCGGTGAGCGCGACATCGAGCGCGGAGGAAGGCAGCCGTCCTCTCCGAAGCGCGCAGTTGCGGCTGGGCATCGAGTAGCGGTCGGAGGCCGGATGCCTCGCGACGCCGATGATGCCCGTACCGCCGCCGACACGGCAGAAGTCATCGAAGGCGTTATGACCGGCGCCGTCGATCAACCAGAACGTCGACGGTGACGGCGCATCCGCGTGAGCCGAGGCGGACGCCTCCGGCGGCACGACCGCGTCGAGCGACCCGCGATGAAAGAGGGACGAGACGTTCGGCATGGCGGCATCACCCTGCGCCCGCGGCCAGCGAGACGTAGCCGAGCAGTCCTTCCGCTCCGCGACTGGCGAGCGAGAGGACAGTGCCACCACCGGCAGAGTGCCCGACCGCCGCGAAGGTCTCACTCACGAGCGGGCCGAGTTCAGGGTCGTCACCACCAGTGCGCGAGCGGCCAGCAACTTCATCCACTGGCGCGTCGCGATCACCGCTCGCCGAGGCGCCGAGCACGTTGAATAGGTCGCGAGACGGATGATCTGGGGCCACGACCACAAAGCCATGGGAGGCGAGGTGGGTGGTGATCGCCGTGCTCTGCAGCCGCATGCCGGTGAAGCCGTGACTGAAGACCACCAACCGATCACGTCGCCAGTCGGGGAAGCGTCGCGCGTCGCTGCGCCGGGTAGGTGAAGACCGAGTCGGCGTCATCAGAGAGCAGGTTGCGGATGATCTCCGGTGTGAAGTCGCGCAGGTCATATGACTCCACCGCGGAGTCCCCTTCGTCGGATACCAGACCTCGACGGTGAGACCGGCCTCGGTCAGGTTGCGCACGCCAACCCCGAATGGGCCGGCTCGGCGAGATCCACGAGCGACGGCGCGATCGGCGCCGGTTCGGTGGTCGTCGGGCGACGTTGTCGTGACCGCTGACGTCGACGGGGGGGTTGCTGGATCCGACGAACGGACGCAACCGACGGCCGAAGCGACCAGTGCACGCGCCGGTGAGGAGGCGAGTCGTCGGATCACCGGCAGAGCATGGCAGTCAGCGGCTGGTGCGCACACCGCCCAGCAGGTACGTTCGGCGTGTGCGAAGGCAGGACAAGGCGGACCGGATCGGCGAGATTCTCGACGATCTGTATCCGGACCCTCCGGTGCCGCTCGACCATTCGAGCCCGTACACCCTGCTCGTCGCGGTGGCCCTGTCAGCGCAGACCACCGACAAGAAGGTCAACGAGGTCACCCCAGCGCTCTTCGCTGTCGCCGACACCGGAGAAGATGGTGGCGACTCGAACCCGAGGAGATCCTCGCGCTCATCCGCGAGATCGGCCTCGCGCCGACGAAGGCACGCAACCTGCGACGCATGGCGGAGCAGATCATCGACGGTGGGGGCGAGGTGATTCCCGACTGGGAGTTCCTTGAGTCACTGGCCGGTGTCGGTCACAAGACCGCCAGCGTCGTCATGTCGCAGGCCTTCGGCGAGCCCGCCTTCGCTGTCGACACCCACATCCACCGACTCGCCGCGCGTTGGGGGCTCTCGAACGGCACGACGGTGGAGCGAACCGAACGTGATTTGAAGGCGGCGTTCCCGCGGGAGACCTGGAACCGTCGGCATCTGCAGATCATCTTCTTTGGTCGCGAGCACTGCCCCGCCCAGCGTCACGATCTGACGCTCTGCCCGATCTGCGCTTGGGCGGCGACCGCGAAACGCATTCGGGAGGAGTCGAGCCGCATTCGCTGAGGCTTGAAGGTCATGGGCGTCTACCGCGAACAGATTCTCCCGAGGTTCATCGACCGCGCCTGCGGTGGTCGGTCACTCGCCAAATGGCGTCGCCGACTCGTGGCCGATCTTTCCGGCACCTTGGTCGAGATTGGCTCGGGCAGTGGACTCAACATCGAGCACCTACCCGACTCGGTTGAACGACTGCTCGCTGTCGAACCCTCCGATGTCGCCCGACGACTCGCGTCTCGGCGTGTCGAGCGATCGACTGTGCCGGTTGAGCACATCGGTCTCGATGGGGCGTCGATCCCCCTCGGCGATGCGTCATGCGATTCCGCGCTCGCCACCTTCGCGCTCTGCACCATCCCCGATGTCGAAACGGCGCTCGCCGAGGTGATGCGGGTGTTGAAACCAGGTGGTCGATTTCATGTGCTCGAGCATGGACTCTCCCTCGACGCGTCGGTGCGGCGATGGCAGCACCGACTGGAACCGATGCAGAAGCGACTTTTGCCGATGGCTGCCACCTCACCCGAGACCCGGTCGCTCTGGTCACCGCCGCCGGTTTCGAGATCATCGAGACAACTCCCTCGCTCTATGGCCGTGGACCGAAGCCTTGGATGTACTTCACCGAAGTCCAGGCCCGAAAGCCCGAGTGACCAGCGTCGCGTCGCAGGAGGCGTGCTGGCGCGGTCAACATCCGGCCACTCCTGTAGGTCCGGGAGGACTCCAGAGCGGCGATCAGCTGGAGGGCATTCACCTTCTCTGAGTCCCCCCCATCTGCCCAGACCACTTCAGTACTCGGGTGAGCAGAGGAACCTCAACCCGATGTCACGCTCATCGAGCATCTCTTGAAGGAGATTGATTTGGTCTGGTGTCAACTCGTTGCCAGGTCGACACCAAGAGGGGAGTGGACGGCCGGTGTAGTGGGTCCCGTGCTCCGGAAAGACCTCTTCGAGAGCTCGCTTCTCGGTATAGAAGTACAACGCGATCGACCGACGAGACAGCACACCGTCCGGCGGCTGTTATCTTCAAAGCCGTGCCAAGAGCGCTCGCTGGCCCCAAAGATGACGGCGCCTCGAACGCGGGAACCACCTCGGCGTCCGGCGTTCCTGAGTCCTCCCAGGCGTTGCGATGTAGTTGAAGGACTGCCCCAAGAAGGGTCCCAGTGCTCATTTAGAAGAGGATCAGGTTGAGTCGCCGGTGCCACTTACGTGCTGGGTGATAGTTGAAGTCGATGTGATAATTGAGTTCGGTACCGGTCAGATTTTTCGTGGGGTTCCGCCTCCCACATACTGGGTCACAGAGGAACGGAATGCCCGTGATTCGACTGATGAGGTCAAGGAAGTCCTGCGACTGAACGATCGCGTCGAGTTCACGATAAGCGAGCCCCAGTTCTCACTCCTGTGTGCACCCTTCACGCATGTTACATTTGCCGTAGTTTTCGTCACGGGCGTGCTCGGGCTCGAAGGCAGGAAAGCAGCGAGTTGCTGAAGAAAGCTGACGCCGTAACACTTGCCCACCTGTTCACGCTCAAGGACCACATGAGGAAAGGGTTGTGCGGCACGAAAGGCAGCATGCAACGCATGAATGTCGATTTTCGGCAATGCCGTCCGCTTCCTCGATCCTGTTGACGACCCGCCATCCATCTATAAGCCCCCTTGCGCTCAAAGCTTGAATTGGGCCCCGAGCGTCGTGTCAGGTCCACGGTTACGCGGGAAGGCTCAGAGCCGGTGCGGTCAGTGTGTCAAGGAAGGAAGAG
>JAYQSR010000013.1:0-8426 GCA_038146945.1 Ilumatobacteraceae bacterium | reverse complement strand
GCGAGGATGGACACCGCGATCTGTCACCCCGCCGGGCCTGGATGTCCAGTCCGGCAGGGAAGCGCAACCGGTCCAGCCTGGCATCGTCCATGCCCTCCGCGCGCAGATGCACCATCACGGTCTCCCCACGTACACGACTGGCCACGAGCCCCACGTAGGCCGCATCGGACTCGAGAATTGCTTTCAGCGCCGGTTCGTCGAAGTCCCCATGCGTCGCCACGACGGCGAATGTGAGCGGGCCTGCCACCTCCGGGATCTCCGCGAGGTCATGAAGGACCAGGTCCGCGTGAGGAACAGAGCCATCCTCGGTCGGATCGACGGCGATGACGCGGTAACCCATCGCCTGACTCAACTGAGCCAGGCTCCTCGCGACTGGAAGGCTTCCAGCGATCAGAATCTGCGGAGTCGGGTGATGGGGTTCGATGAAGATGTCCAGAGTCCCTCCACTGAAGCACGTCATGGCGACTTCGGAGACGCCGTCCGGGAGAGGTTGGCTCCCGGGGTCGGGTGAGAGTCGAATGAGTCGAGGTTGCTCCGTCTGCCAGTGCGGCGGTCGCTTCCTGGATGACCGTCGGCTGGGCGCAACTGCCCCCGATCCAACCGAACATCGTGCCGTCTACGGTGACAATCGCACGATCACCGGGCTTGCCTGAGGTCGGACGCTCCGCCCGGACGACCACGGCGGTCGCAAAAGGCGTTCCTGCCGTGCGGAGCTCCTGAGCCTTCGCGAAGTACTCGTCAAACATGTGCTCGTCTCGGTGGGGCCGGGAGCGACGGCTCCCGACCCCACTCGATGTCGTGAAGAGAAGGCTCAGTCACTCACGCCGGCATCGCGCAGCGCCTTCCATACCCGCTCAGGTGTGATCGGGATGTCGATATGCCGGACGCCCAGATGCCACAAGGCATCGACAACGGCGTTGGCAATGGCCGGGGAGCCTCCTGACTGTCGGCGATTCACCCACTTTCAGCACCGCAGCGGGCGGTGTGGAGACGGGGTGATCGTGTGGCCCGTTTCTACTTCGGCGATTCGGACTGCCGTCAAGCAGGTAATTGGCGAACGTCCCGGCAGGTTCTGCCCCGCCGCCGCCACGATCTCCTCGAAGAGCTTAGGGCGAGACTCCCGTCAGGCCACCTTCCACCTGTCCCTCGACGATCATCGGATTGATGATGTTACCGCAGTCATCGATGGCACGAAGCGGCGAACGGTCATTGCCGGTCCCCTTGTCGATGTCGACCTACCGCGATGTAATGCCGAAGGGAAGGCCTGTTGAGCGATCGTAGTAATCCGTCGCCTCGAGCTCCGGCCTCCATCCTGCGTGGGATGGTTCGTGTACGCCGCAACGCGATGTCCTGGATCGTCTTGTGCTGATCCGGTGACTCCCTGCACTGCCAACGGTCCACGTTCCACTCCAGGCCATCTCACCATTCCTCGAGCAGGTGCCGCGATCTTGCGGGCCTTGGCCTTGATCTTTCGGGCAGCCATGGCCGCTGCGGCACCCGCGGTCGGTGGACTGGCGTACGTGCCGAGCCCGTACGGTGCGGTATCCGTGTCGCCACTCTTCGACCTCGATGTCTGAGGCCGGAATGCCGAGTTCCTCTGCGACGATCTGGGCGTACGTCGTCTCGTGGCCTGACCGAGACTTCGTCCCGAATCTGGCGATCGCCTTGCCCGTCGGATGAATTGAATTTCTGCGGAATCGAACATGTTGATTCCGAGGATGTCGAAGTCTCGCGAGTTGCCTGCTCCCACCACTTCGGTGAAGCTCGAGATCCCGATACCCATGTACTCGCCTCGGGCGCGCTTCTCCTTCTGCTCCTCGCGAAGGGCCCGGTAATCGATCATCTCCATCGCCTTCTGGGCGCGGCCGGGGTAGTTGCCGGAGTCATACTCCAGGCCGTGGGCGACTTGTACGGGAACTGGTCCGGCTGGATGAAGTTTTCATCCGGAAATCGGCCGGGTCTTCTCCGAGCTCGTGCGCCATGATGTCGGCCATGCGCTCGATCATGTGCACTGCTCGGTCACCCGGAACGAGCAGCGATACGCGACGCCTCCCGGGGGCTCTCGTCGTGTACGCCGTCGACTTCGACGTGAGCGGCCTTCATGTCGTAGGATCCCGTGCAGATGCTGTACAGGCCCGCAGGGAACTTCGACGGATTGGCGGCGGCATCGGCTGCCCCGTGATCCGCGAGCGTCTTCACCCGCAGCCCGTGATCTTGCCGTTCGCGTCGGCTGCCATCTCCATCGATGTGGTAATCGCGGGCGAAGGAGTGCTACCTGAGGTTTTTCGCTGCGGTCCCCAATCCACTTGACGGCTTCCGGTGACGACTCGCGACCGCGCAGATCGTAACCGGATACACGGGAACCTTGCCCCGAAGCCGCCGCCGATGTCGGGTGAGATGACCGGATCTTCTGCTCCGGAAGTTTGCCACGAGCGCGAACACCGTGCGGATCGCGTGCGGCGCCTGCGTCGTCATGTACAGCTGCATCTTTTCCGTGGCGGGGTTGTAATGGCCACCATGCCGCAGGTTTCGATCAGGCGACATGAATCACCGGGATGTGCATCTTCTCCCGACGACCGTGGCCTCTGCGAAGATCCTGGTCCGGTGGCGTCCTTGTCGCCCGCTTCCAGTGCCAGATGTGGTTCGTTTTCTCGTCCTTGTCGTCCCGGACGATCACTTCGTCGTCCATCGCCTTGAACGGATCGACGACGGCCGAGAGGCTCGGCGCCGAACGAAGACCTTCTCCACGGCATCCGCCGCGATGTATCGGTCTGTCGCGATGACGGCGCACCTCCTGGGCGAAAGTAGACCACCTTGTCGATCGGGAGGACCATCTGAGTGTCCGACATGAGGGTCGGCATCCAGTGCAGTCCACCCGCGGCCTCCAGGTCCTTTCCGGTGATGACGGCGACGACCCGGGAGTGGCAAGCGCTTCGCTCGGGTCGATCGAGAATTTTCGCGTGCGCGTACGACCTGAACAATGTCCATGTACAGCATGCCCGACAGCTTCACGTCATCGACGTAGTTGTGCCGCGAATGAGAAGTGAGTCCTCTTCCGCTTCATTCGGTGACCCATGCCGCAAATGTTTTCGGGTGTGGTGACACCGGACTTCGGTCGTCTCACGACGGCGGGAGAGCTGCCGTCGGGGACCGGATGCATCTCCTGTACGCGATCCTCTACGTGACTCATACCGCGGCCTCCTCATGGCTGTCCCGCATTTTCTCGGCGGCGTACTGGATGGCTTCGACGATTTTGTTGTAGCGGTGCAGCGGCACAGGTTGCCTGAGATGCCCCACCGAATCTCTTCTTCCGTGGGTCCGGATTGTGCTCGAGCAACTCCTTGGCGGTCAGTGAGCATGCCCGGCGTGCAGTAACCGCACTGGAGGCCGTGCTTCTCCCAGAAACCTTCCTGCAGGGGGTGAAGTTCAGCTCCCGAAGAGAGGCCCTCGACCGTCTCCACGGATTGCCCGTCGGCCTGAACCGCGAAGATCGTACAGCTCTTCACCGCCCGTCCGTCCAGGTGCGCACCGTGCACGCCCGCAGCTGGTCGTGTCACATCCGATGTGCGTGCCGGTCAGGCTGAGGTCTTCCCTGATGAAGTGAACCAGGAGCGTCCGTCCGTCCACTTCCCGCGTGACGTCCTCGCCATTCACGTTCACCGTGATCGTATGTTTGCTCATCATGCACCTCCCTGGGCGCGCTTGACAGCCTTGTTTGAATGGCGCGCTTCACGAGCACGCGCGTGACATCCCTCTTGTAGTCCACTGAACCCTGAGGTCTGCCGAGGGATCGGACTCCTGAGCGGCAGCCTGTCCAGCTGATTCGATCGACTCATCGTTCACGACCATTCCAACCAGCGCCTGCTCGGCAGCGGTTGCACGCATGGGGACAGGGCTGACATTGGTCAACGCGATCCTTGCCGCCGTGCAGGTGTCTCCGCTCATGGTGAGCTGGACGGCCGCAGCGGAAATGGCATAGTCACCGACTCTTTGCTCGAACTTCGTACGTACCGCCTGAACCTTCACCAGGTGAAGGAATCCGGATCTCAACCAGAATTTCATCCGGGGCGAGGGACGACTCGAACAGACCAACGAAGAAATCATCGATCCCGACTTCACGTTGGCCGCCTGGGCCATGAGCGACCACGGCTCCATACGCGAGCATTACGGCCGGATGATCGTTCGCCGGATCCGGGCATGGGCGATGTTGCCCCCACCGTGCCTCGGTTGCGAACCAGGGGGTCTGCAATGACCCGTCCCGCGTCGGCGAGCATCGGAAACCGCTTACCACGATCGGGGATCGCTCTAGAGGTCCACCTCCCGCGTCATGGCCTGATTGGTGAGATGCCCGTCACCCTCACGCAGGTAAGCGAGGCCCCGATGCGGTTCAGGTCGATGAGGTGCTCGGCGCAGCGAGCCCGGAAGCGCATGGCAGGCAAAAAGGCCGTGCCCACCTGCGAGAAGTTTCGCGTCGTCCCCGAGCTGGCTCAGGAGCGAAACCGCCTCGTCGACGCTCGCCGGGGAGTGATATTCGAAGTCTCCGGTAATCACTTGTCCTCCTTTATCTGCAATCGGTGATCAGTGCCGATGACCCGCGGACGCGGGCCCCTCGGGGTCTCGTTTATGCGAACAGCGTGAAGAGCAGGTAGCGCAGGCCCGCTCCGAGGATCAACCCGATCCCCCCACCGTGCCCATGGCGGAAGGAGGTCTTTCGCGACCTCTTTTGCAACATTCGCCGCGAACTCGGCCTGAGAGGGAGCCTGACGGGAGTGATCGGCGAGCTTCGCTTCGGACGCCGCTGCTCTCTTCATGCGACGACCGCCATTGGGAGACCATCCAGACCTAAGCTTGATGATTGCCTTGGCAGAGCTCTCCAGCGAGGCGTTGCCTGACGCTTGCGAGCTTGCTCACCCACCCGTGCGTCGCCCTCGTAGGTAACGAAGGTCTTGTCGTCGGAAGGCGCGAGTGTCAGGTGCCCGTGGTCTGACGAATCCTGAGCTCCTGACCGTCGACCTGCACGTAATGAGTCGGCGCCTTGATGTCCCTCGAGCTTGACTTGCCCCATGAATTTACTCCCGGGACTGACCAATCTTGATCTGAGTGCACCCTGCACCATGTTTCTCCGACCATCTGAGTTTCATCCGGAATGACACCCGCGAGGACCACGGGATCGATGGAAGGTCTCCTAAGCACGAGGTCCTGTGGACCATCGAAGGTATAGTCACCTCCAACCTTCATTGCTGACCTCCTGGGCCATGGGCTGTGTCAAGGGAGCGCAAGAAACCCCCGTGTATCACAGATGTTTCAGTCTCGTTGTAACACGGGTTGCTCTACGCGCGAGCGCTGACACGTCGCGGGTCGACGAGCGCGGTCGCGAAATCGGTCAACGAGGCGAGTTCTCGAGCGGGGTGTATGGTTTCGACTTAGGGCAGGGCCGCGGCCATGCCCGCCGCCCTCGGCCGATACTCATGATGACCGGCGTGGGGTTTCAGCCAGATGATGCGATGACATCGTTGCCTGATCCGGCGCATTTGCCCTGCGAGCTCCGCCGGGTCACCTGATCGCAGCCGCTGTCACTGACGACCACGACGATGGCGCCCTTCGAAGTGCCACTCTCGGCGACTCCACTCTGATTGAAGTCACCCAGGCATGCACCGATCCGTTCTCCTGCCCAGTCGAGGACTCGTGCGAGGGTTTCACCCAGCGCCTGGTCGACGTTTCTCAGTCGGAGCTGGGACGTGATCCGGGAGACGTGTTCCGAAGACGAAGGTTTCACGTCCGGCACGTTCGCATCAGTGTGGAAGAGCTGAAGCACGAGCTTCGAATAGACTTCCATCGAGCCACTGACGTCAGCGAGCAGAATCAGGGGGCGTGCTTTTTTGGACTCGTCGGCGTCTCGGCAGTTCAGGTGGGAACCATTCCGAGCCACCACACGCTGAAGCGTGCGTCGCACGTCGATCTGCTGCCCGGATCGATGGGGGCTCGCCGACGGGTCACCCGCTGGGCGGTGCCGCCAGTCGAGTGTCCAAAGTAAATTGACGCGCGCCTCCTCCAGTTCGTCCGGGTTCATCTCCGCGAACCGTTTGTGCCGGAGCCATTCCATGTCGCTGAACGTTCCCGCACGATCCAGCACATCGCGCTCTTTCCAGCTCCTTGTTCGCCTTGAATGCGGCGTACGTTGCGATGGTGAACGCTCAAAGCCGACTCCCGCGGGCTGCCGCGCCGGAGCGCGGTCTGCGCGGACGATGATCGCTGTGGGTGACGCCAGAACGAGTTGAACACGGTCTCGAAGAGTGCGAGATCCTCGTGTCGTGACACCAGGAGCGCCCTCGCCGCGTGGAAGAACTGCTGTCGGTCGTCGACGCCAATCCATGCAAGGGCCTCAGCAAGTTCTGCGAGTCGGGCACGCCCTGCGGGTATCCCGACAGCCCGCAGAGCACGGCCGAATTCGAGCACGTTCGAGAGGAAATGCCTGACCGCTCAAGGAGTGCCCGCATCGGTGAGGAGTTCTGCCGTGACGTCCACGGACCACGTCGACGTCGTCCTGATATTTGAGGAGTGAGACCCAGGCACGATCGACCACTCGGGGTGAAGTTCCTCTGTCGACAGGTGGGCCAGGCTCTCTGCCCAGTCCAGAGACTTCTGCGACGCCCGACCTTGTAGAGCTCTCTTTCACCCCGGGAGCCGTTGCACGAAGTCCACCATCTGCGTCAGTGAGTTGGGCTCCGACCCCTGTGAGCCTTGTTGCGAACGATCTGAAGCTCCTGGTCTCGCGCGGGGTAGTCGATCCAGTAGATGCAGCGACGTTTCAGTATCGTGGATTTCGCGCGTGCGTTCGAGGTGATGATCACGATGGGGCGTGCTTGGCCCGATAGGTGCCGAGTCAGATCGTGATCTGAAATCCTCGAGGAGCTCCAGAAGAAATGATTCGAACTCCTCGTCTGCGCGATCCAGCTCGTCGATCAGCAGCACCGGAGCTTGTTCATGGCTTCGATCGATCGCGTGCAGCAGGGGGCGACGAAGCAGGAACTCTTCGGAAAAGAGGTCGGCGACCTCGGATGAAGCGTCGGCCTTGGCCTGAATGGCGAGCATCTGTCGGGGATAGTCCCACTCGTACACCGTATGGTTTACGTCCAGGCCCTCAGCACTGGAGGCGGATGAGCTCGGTCGACAGGAGACGAGTCAGGACTCGTGCCACCTCGGTCTTGCCGACACCGGCCTGCCCTCGAGAAAGAGCGGCTTCCCCATGCGTAGCGAGAGGAAGAGGCTCGTCACCAGGCCGGGGTCGGCAAAGTAATCTCCCCCCTCCAGGGTTACCGCGGTCTCCTCAATGGAATCGAACATCTCGGTCAGCCTCCAGTTCGAGCCGCGTCGGCGAGCGGGCGAGCGTGTCGATGTCTCAATACCTCGTCACCGGACATCTGAACTTCGCACACGTCCCGGTCGTATTCGGACAACAGGTGACGCTCCCGATGTCGCCATGAGTGCCTTGAGATGGTGGAAGTAACGGGCGGCCCACACGATCGGGTTGCCCCGCTTACGCCGAACCATCGGCACGCAGATGCCGCGATCCTCGTTCGGCGAGAACGCGCGAGTGAGTTGTTTCACCTGTTCCGGTGAAACCTATGGCATATCCCCCAGAAGGATCATTGCTCTGCGGTATCCGGGGCCCAGTTCACCGATATTGCGACCTACCGACGTCCCCATGTTCGCCTGGTACTTCCGGGTTCCAAACGAATTGTACGGGGAGGCCGAACAAGGACTCCCCGGAATCCTCCGTCTCCTGGTGACCGAGCACGACGATCACCGGGTCGAGGCTCCCCGTCGAGTGCGCGGTACGAACGACCCGCCACTCATGGCCTCGCCGAGGACGGGGCCGAGGAGTTTGTTCGCCTCCATGCGCTTGACTGTCCGGCTGCCGAACGACCCCTGCGACCTGCAGGGGGTCGGTGTCTCGGCTCCACCTCGACCTCACGGCGAGGTTGAGGCCGCAATGCCCGCTCTTTGAGCAACCCCGACACCCAGAGCAGCGACCTCGAGGGGTCACACGTCGAAAACGGTGATTGCCAACGCAGTCGAACCCGTTTCGACGGTTGATGCGCCACACCCGGGCACGCCGGATGATGCGATCGAGCGCCCCGATCCAGGGTCAGAAGTTTCCGGGGTCGACCAGGATACCCGAAAGCCGGAGCGTCTCGCCGCCGGCTGCGCCGCAGAAACTTCCAGCGGGATCGTCACTGCGATCGCCGACTCACCAGATGCGCCGAGGATGGCGAAGTTGACTCTGATGGCATCGACCAGATGCCGCTCGATGTCTCCTTCGTCGTGCCGACACCGATGCACCTCGGTCGAGTCTCGTTTCCGGTGCGGCCGAGCCGCACCCGCGTAGCCTCCTCACTCCTGACCAGAAGCTCGGTCGACATACC
>JAYQSR010000012.1:0-84141 GCA_038146945.1 Ilumatobacteraceae bacterium | reverse complement strand
TTATGCGCTTCGTTCGGTTACGTATTGCTAAGAAGTCTGCCGAGGTTGCGAAGTGCGACAACACGGAGTGTCACCGAATACGCGCTCGCCAACGGTGAAATTCGGCATCTGGGGCGGGCTCTCCAGCGCGAGCGCCGCACTACCGCGACGTCAGCGTGCCAGACTCCTGCAGTTCAATCGCCGCCGTGTGCGGCTCAAAAGTTGGCCGTTCACCGCCTCGGTCCTGCACGCAGCTACTGCTGGTGCAGGTATACCAGACGGACGGAAATTGGATCATCATTGCCCTCCGTCGTCGTCGTCTTTTTGGTGAAGCCACGGTTTTTGAAAACTTAAAATCGCACTAATCTGGAGTCGAGCCAAAGGTGAATTGAAGAGGACTCTCGGAGAGCGCCGGGATTGACAGAGGAGCCAAAACAAGAGAGGTGGCTCGACACCACCAGCCTGAGGCTGTCGGGGCTCACGCCTCGTTGAGTTCGACCTTCCGTTTGCTCACATCTGCAAGCAGACCCACACTTGCGCTCGTTCGCTGCGTAGTTCCTTGAGAGCATCATTCTTTGCCACGAGGTTTCGCCGGTATCACCAGCTCTCGTTGTCAGCCTCTGGTGACCTTGATTGAAGTTGACTTGACGCGCGCGTCGTAGGTGCGGTCAGTCCGATTGCAATTCCCGCAGAATTCCGGCCAGACTCCGCGATTGCGCTGATCAAGTTGGAGAGTGCGGAGAACTCCGCGTGCTCCGCCGCTGGGAACGCATCTTGCGGTGGTACCGGGCAACCTGTGCGATGATCACTCCACCACGATCGGTGAGGCCCTGATCAGTTCGGAGTTTCTACAATGAGGTGGTAGGTGCAGGTGAAGGTAGCACTGGCATGCATGACACCACGACACCCACGTTTTGTTGCCAGCAGACTCGCAAAGAAGTCGTACACACGGTACCGGCGCCACTCGTGGCTCGAGGGAGTCCTCCAGTTCGTCGAACATTCCGGTGGCGAGCTCGGCAACGTGCTGGGAATGTTCCGGATCGAGTCGTCGCATATGCGATCCTGCAAGGTTGCTTTGGACCGCTTCGTCGGGCGGCATCGTGCTCCACATCTGCTGCGATGAAGCCTTCGCGACAGAAGCGTGTAGCCGAGGAGGAGGCCCTCCCGCAGTGCGTAGTCGGATGAAACATTTTATATCAACGACGTGAGTCCGAGGGCATCCACTATTCCCTCCAGAATGGAGCGCACCAGCGGATGGGAAGATGTCAGCATCGATTCTGGTTCGAGGACCGAATCCCTGGCGCAATGGAGCGCGTTCACCCACCTATGGTCGGCGCGCGCTCCTGCATCGCCGCGCAACCACCGAGCGGACTTCGTCAGCGGAGAACCTCGAACCAGTTCATGCCTTGGGCTCGGACGAGACCACGCGACTTCAGAATGATGCGGGCGATGGATTCCCGCGGTTCCGATGACGTCGCGACTGCGCTCCCGAAACCGAGCTCCAGCACCTCGGGTGCCACCACCGGGACGATGTCCGCGGGCGGCATGAACGAACATGACAGCTCGGAATGGCGCTCGGATGAAGGGCGGTGGTGGAGAAGAATCGATCGGTCAGTCGTACCGCGCCGAGTTTGGAAACTTCGCGCGAACAAGCACCTCGTCGTCGATGCCAACCACCACCTCGGTGCTATCCGCCACCGATATCGCACACTGAACATCAGTCATTTGATCATGGATTCCGATCGCATTCAACACTGCCTAGGTGGATGAGGCGCGCCTCTTTCCACTCCCCGAGACCACACCTCTATCTCGATACCGGTGGCCGCGCGTACCTGCTTGATGAAGGTGCTCGAGCCCTGGTTCCTCGCCTCGCGAACGGCTGCTTCGTCGCAACCGCACGGAGGAACGTCGGCGTCAGTGCGACCGCAGCTTACCTCGTGCCGTGCGGAGCCGAGGCTCTTCACCCCGCGCGATCGCCTCGTCGGAGAGTTCGCTTCCGTGTCACCCCTCCGCCGGCGAAGCCAAACAGTCGCACCGTCTCCTTCTCGCGGGTCACCACTTCGAAGCCACGCGGGAACCGGTTTGCGCAATCACCAGATGGAAGCTGTTGTGGTGCCGATATCCAGCGCCGCCACGAGGTCGCTCATTTCGTTCCCGACGATAGCCTCTCAGTTCCCGAGGAGTCCCGATGTCTGGCGTCACCAGAACCACGCCGCTGCACGGGCCCACATTCCGCATCACCTACACCGGCCCGGTGTACCCCACTGGGAGATCGTCTGGAGATTACGGCGCGATCCCCGACCTCATCGACGAGTTCGCGCGTCGGGCGTACATCCGACTGCTGTACGTTGCCGATGAAGGACAGTCGAGTCTCCGTCGAAAACCGTGAGCGCATCAACCAAGGATGCCGAGAACGAGGAAGTGTCAGCGTGGAGTGGTTCCCTGCCGAGGTCAGCAACTAACACCTGCTTCGTCTGGCTCTCGCCGGGCGGGCGTCGAGCTCGGTGAACACCGAATGAACCCTTGCATGACCAGGCGGAAAAATCGGGGAACTTTTTCGCCCAGCCAGCGTGGCGGCGACGAATACGGTACGGGTATGTCGACTCCCCGTTCATCAATCGCGGAGTTGAGTTGGCTCGACTTCCAATGAGCGGTTCTCTCACTGGCACTCGGCGAGGAGGGCTGCGCCGCTTCTTGAACGCATCCGGTTTCTTGCGATCAGCGCATCGAACCTGGACGCAGTTCTACCGGGTGCGAGTTGCAGCCCTTTACTACGACCGAATCGCTGCAGAGCTGCATGAGTTGAGTCTCGACAGGTCGCACACCGGAAACCCAGCAGTTGGCCGAGATCTCGCAGCAAGCGAGTTCAACGGTTCGTCGCCGAACAAGAACGGCTCCTCGTTACCGAACTCCTTCCCGCACTGGCAGCCAACGGTGGCGCGAGGCTCGTCAAGTGGACCAAGCTGGGAAAGAGGGTGCGGGAAGCGCTCACCACGGACTACGAGAGCCGGATCTTCATTCTCCATGCACGCCGGCTGGCGGCCGACTAGGCCGTCCCATCCATTTCCTACATCTCCAATCTGGCGCTCAACCTGGCGGTCACGGTGCGCGATTCGGAGTCGGGCGAGGAGCGTTTTGCGCGGTGAAAGCACCGAAGAGGGAACTTTCCGCGATTCGTTCCGATACCCGACCTAGAACCATTTCGCACTGCTGCGAAGACCTCATCGAGAGGCCCACCTGCGACCGACTCTTCCCGGGCGCTAGGGGATCGGAAGGCGTCTCGCGATTTCGTGAGAGCCCGCAACGCCGATCTCTCACTGGACGACGAGATGCCGAGGATCTGCTGGCGGCAGTGGAGATGGAACAAATCGTCGTCGCCAGATTCAATGCAGTGCGAGCGGTTCCGGTTGGAGGTGCAGGCCAACATACGTGAGGCGGCACTCGGAAGATGTGCGACGAGCTCGGGTTGAGCCCGTCGAGCGTGATTCCGGCACGAATCCGTTCGTGGAACTCTCCGCACTGCAAACAGTTGCCGCAGCCTGCGACATCCCGAAACTTCGCTTCAAGCCGTGGACCCCGGTTACCGCCGGGAGGTTGGCTGCAGCCGATGAAGCCTACGAGCAGATCGATGTTCGATGTCATTCGTTCGCGCCAGTTTTACTGGCAATTCCATCATCCTACGAATCTTCTTCGCCTCGTCGACGGAGTTGTTCGTGCAGAACAAGCCGCCCGTGATCCCAAGGTGCTGTCCATCAAGATGACTCTGACCGAACGTCCGTGGTTATAGTCAACGCCTGGCATCATCGCGCCGCGGAGGCTTGAGCAAGTTGTCGTGGTATCGAGGCGCTGCGCGCGATCTGATGAAGATGAAATGTAGTTAGCGCGAGTCGATTGCTGGTGCACGTGAACTACGGGCTGTCGGGTTGAAGATCCCCGGGCATCCTGTGGT
This sequence comes from Ilumatobacteraceae bacterium, assembly GCA_038146945.1. Lineage (GTDB taxonomy): Bacteria > Actinomycetota > Acidimicrobiia > Acidimicrobiales > Ilumatobacteraceae > F1-60-MAGs027. The sequence goes on along the minus strand of JAYQSR010000012.1, from coordinate 80,213 downwards.
GCGAGAGTCAACCGGGATTGGTACGTCACCTCGCGACCGGAAACTACAACTCCGTTACTGCTCGCGCGTACGAGGACATCGGATTCTTCACCTGCGAAGAGGCGATTGGCCGAGATGCAACGCAATTGTTCAACTATCTCACCGGTTACGGACGCGAACCGAAGTACGAGCAACTCTTGGTGGCGCCACATCAGTTGAAGTCGGAGATCATCAAATTGATCGAGCACGAATCGACGTTCGGTGACAAGGGTCGCATAACGCTGAAGTTGAATGCGGTTCAGGATCCCGAAGTCGTGAGAGCGTTGTACGCAGCCAGTTCTGCCGGGGTGAAGGTGGATCTCATCATCAGGGGTATCTGCTGCGTGCGCGCCGGCGTCCCCGGCCTGTCGGAAAACATCACCGTTCGGTCGATTCTCGGCAGGTACCTCGAACACTCTCGTATCTACCGCCCGACCACAGCCACGCGGCGGCGACAGGCCATGCACCATCATCGGTTCGGCCGACCCGTTGGATGAAGGGCAGCGTTGGTGCGGCTCGCAACGTCCACTACCGACTGGCTGCGGACGATACGTGGTCGCAGGTGGGCAGACATCACACCCCCAATGACGCGCAACGCCAGTTGTACGAGTGGGTCGGTGGCCACACAGTCGCGGTAGCGCGGTTGACACAGTCGCGGTAGCGCAGTTCACACAGTGTTCAACTGACGTCCAGCCGTCGTTCAGGTGTTTTCCCGACCGCACGGTAATCGGCGGCGTAGCGTGCCTACCGTAGAAGCCATGGAAGAAACTCGAAAGTCCTATCACTCCGAACTCGACGAGCTGCGAGCCATGGTGGTGCGTCTCGGGGCCTCCGTGATCGAAGCCGTCCCTCGTGCCACCAACGTGCTGTTGAGTGGAGATCTCGAGGGTGCGGACTATCTCGTGCAGTCCGACGACGAGATCGACTTACGCGCCCACGACATCGAGAGTCGTACGTTCGAGATACTCGCGCTGCAGGCGCCGGTTGCCGGCGAACTTCGCCAGTTGGTGTCCATTCTCAAGATCACCAGCGACCTGGAACGATCAGCCGACCTGGCCGTGAACATCTGCAAGGCGGCACGTCGGATTTACGGGAAGGAGATCGACCCCGTGTTGCGTGGCCTCATTTCCAAGATGAGCGAGCAGGCCGAACAGCTCTACCAAGCAGCCGTCAATTCCTTTGCCGAGAACGATGCTGCAACCGCTGCGGCAATCGAGGACATGGATTCATTCCTTGACGCACTCCACCGTCAGTTCGTCCAGGCGATCTTCGAAACCCACGCACGCGAGCGAATGGACCTTCAACTTGCAGTGCAGCTGGCGATCGTTGCGCGCTTCTACGAGCGAATCGGAGACCATGCGGTGAACGTGGGCGAGCGTGTTCAGTTCGCTCTCACGGGATGGAAACCCGAGTTGCGAGCCATCCAGCGTCAGCGCCAGCGTGACGCAACCGGCGAATTTCCGATTACACAGGGATAAATGCACTCGTCGCGATGAGTTACGTTCTCGCGGTTGCAACGTTCCTCATCGGTACTGCACTCGGTATTTCCGTAGCCAAGCGACGATCGGCGTCGTCACACGTCGATGCGAATCGAAGTGAAGCCCCGGAAACATCACCGAAGGTCGGCAGCGCCGTTGGCAACTCACGCACTGCACCCCAATCGGGGGTTTTGCCGGGCAATGCCGATGGGGTGTTCATCGCCGCATTGAATTCGTTGCCGAGCGGTGTCGTGCTCGCCGACGAGTCGGCGAACGTGTTGTTCCGAAACACCGCCGCGGAGGCAATGAGCGGAGTGCGCCATGTCGACGTCCTGGTCGATGAGGCGGTCAATGCTCTCCTGCGACAAACGGTCGACAACGACGCGCAGTACCGCCGATTCGAGACGGCCGGATCCCCGTCACGAGTATTCGACTTGCGCACTCGTCGGTTGGTTGATGGAGGACTCGTGGCAACCATCGAAGACGTCACCGAACGGTCCCGTGTCGACACCGTTCGAACCGATTTCGTGGCCAACCTCAGTCACGAACTTAAGACACCGATCGGTGGTATCGCTGCGCTCGCCGACACCATGATCGGAGAAACAGATCCCCAAGTAATCGAGCGGATGACGTCGCGAATCGTTGAAGAGTCGTATCGCCTGTCACGAATAGTGGACGATCTCCTGGACCTGTCGCGAATCGAATTCGGAGGCGCCGACGAATGGGAACGAGTTCGGATCGCCACCCTCGTGCGAGAAGTGGTTGCTCGACTGCAGCCCGAGGCAATGCGATCCGGAGTAACACTTGAGGCGACATTCGGAACCGACGCCGAGGTGCTCGGTGATCGAATGCAATTGGTATCGGCACTCGAAAACCTCGTCATCAACGCCGTAAAGTACAGCGGCGACGGCAAGAAGGTGGCGGTCGACGTGCACGCAACCGAAGAGGTCGTCCGCATCGCCGTGGTGGATCAAGGCATCGGGATCGCCGCGAAGGATCACCAAAGAATTTTCGAACGGTTCTATCGAGTCGATCGGGCACGATCCCGAACCACCGGCGGATCGGGACTCGGCTTGTCGATCGTCCGGCACGTCGTGTCCAACCATGGCGGAACGGTAATGCTCGAGTCAGAGGAGGGTCGTGGCTCGACCTTCACGATCGTGCTTCCACGTGAGCCGGCCGCCTCGGCATCGGAAGTCGTCGAAGACGGAGTTGTCGAAGACGGTGTCGAGGAAGGCAGCGTGTCGGTATGAGCGCAAAGTCGTCCCACGTCGTCATGGTGGTGGAGGACGAGGAGGCATTCATCGACGCACTCGTCGTCGGACTGCGTCGTGAGGGTTTTGGCGTCGAGGTTGCACGCGATGGTGCCGAGGCGCTCACCAACTTCGACAGGGTGAACCCGGACATCGTGCTCCTCGATGTGATGTTGCCCAAGGTTTCGGGCACGGACGTTTGTCGCGAGATTCGCAAGAAGAGCCAGGTGCCGATCATCATGGTGTCCGCCAAGGGAACCGAAATCGACACCGTCGTGGGTCTGGAGGTTGGCGCCGACGACTACATCGTGAAGCCGTATCGGATTCGGGAGCTCATCGCTCGGGTGCGAGCAGCCCTGCGTCGCAGCAGCGTTGCGGAGTCGGGTGCGCCCGCAAACGGGGTTTCCAGCATCAACGTTGGCGACGTCACCATCGATCCCGAGCAGCACGTGGTGACGGTCCGCGGTCAAGTCACCAAACTTCCGCTCAAGGAGTTCGAACTTCTCTACGTACTGGTCGCAAATGCCGGCCGTGTCATGACGAGGGACACACTCATCGACCGTGTATGGGGGAGCGACTACTACGGGGATACCAAGACATTGGACGTGCACATCAAGCGCTTGCGCTCCAAGGTGGAGGTCGATCCAGCGCGCCCCACGGCCATCCTCACGATCAGAGGGCTTGGCTACAAGTTCGAGCGTTCCCCCTAGGTTTCCGACTCGAGGCGGGCGAGCCAGAGGCCTGGCGCCACGATTTCTGCCGGGGTGGGAAGGCTCCCGGGCTGGGTCACCAATCGGGCGAGTCCGGTCTCGCCCGCACGCTCCACGACACCCGAGACGAACTGCTGGGCAAGGGTCATGCGCTCGGTGGTGAGGTCGATTCCCAACAAGCGTTCCACGAAGATTCGATCGCTGGACTGTGCGACCCGCCGCCGCCGCACGGCCTCGGCAATTCGCGAGCCCTCTCCGAGGATGCGAGCGCTCGCCAGATCGACGCAGTGGTCGATGTAGCCGACGATTGCGGTGACTGCGGCATCCAACGACGGCGCAATTCGGTCCTGGGCGCTGGAGCGTTGGGCGCCGAGAAGCACCGTGGGGTCCGCGAGGAGTGAATCGAGAATCTTCATCGGATCACCGGATGACACGTCGAGTTGTCCGATGCTCTCCGACAGCGCACTCGGGTTGGGACGAAAACCTGATGCAAAACCGATGACGAGTCGTCGGAGTGCGTCACGAACGTGTTCGATGCCGAACACCGCGCTGCTGACCAATTCATGCGTCAGGGCCCACATCAACATGTCGTCGCGTGGAATCGACCACTCATCGGCAAAGTTGTCGACGTTGCCCACCACCATCACGAGCTTTCCGTGAGGTTCGCGTGGCAAGGGTAGGTCATATTGACCGAACGTGTTGATCGCAAGTCGACCCACCAAGGTTCCAACCGACATGCCCAGCATCGAGGGTGCAATCATCTTGCTCACGTTCTCGAGCATCTTCATCATGGGATCGACGACTTCATCGTCCGGTGTGGCGTCCTCCTGTGCTCCGTGTATCGCGCGGGCGAGGGCGTCGAAGTACGGTTTCCATGCGTCGAGCGTGAGATTCACCCACGTTGCCCGGCCGACCACGTCGAGTTTCTCGAGGTGCATGATCTCCTGCCCGGTGACCGCGGCTGCGTGCATCCGTGCAACGGGGGCGAGCGACTCGACCGAAATTCGTCGCTGCGGGTCGACGTTGTGCTCGGTAATGCCCTGGCTGGCGGCCATCAGTGCCGTTTGGCGCGCAACGTCCCATTGCAGGGGTCCCTGCGACGACATCGCACGCTGGAACTGTGCAAAGAGTGGATTGTTGAACGGGTTCGGCGTCTCGTCGTCAGCCACGCGGCTAGAGCCTATGACGGCCCACAAGTACGCTGAATCGAGATGACCGGTGATCGCATCGAAGTGTCCGACACGCCGCTGGACGTCGCGGAGTTGTACGAATGGGCACTCTCACCCGAGTGCGGCGCGGTGGTCGTGTTTTCCGGCACGGTTCGCAACCATGCAGAGGGTCGAAGCGGCGTCACCTCGCTCACATATGAGGCGTACCGTGAGGCTGCCACGACCAAGTTGCAGGACGTCGTGGACGAGGCCCGTCGAAGGTATCCGACGCTCGGTCGGGTGGCGCTGGTGCACCGATTGGGCGAGTTGGAGCTGACGGAATCGTCGGTGGTGGTTGCGGTTTCGGCACCGCACCGACCCGAGGCCTTCGACGCCGCACGGTATTGCATCGACGCCCTCAAGCAGAGCGTGCCAATCTGGAAGAAGGAAACCTGGAGCAATGGAAACGACTGGGGTACCGGCGCGGTGAACCCGATTCCCGCATCCTCGGTCGGCGATGTTTCCGCTCGGTCGGCGTCATGACGATGCTCGATGCCGTCGTGATCGCCGCAACATCGGTGACCAGTCTGACGTTTGCTGCAATCTCGATTGCCTCGGCCGCGACACTCGCGTACCTCGTGGCAACGGACAATCGTCGACACAAACCGGTCGATGGCGCCGCACAGTTCCGCCGGCACCTCGATGCCCTGTCCGATGATTCACGGGAGCATCTCCGCGAACAGATTCGAATCGCGCGCGAACAGCGACAAGGTGGTTGACGATGGCACGTGACTTGGCAATCGACCTCGGAACTGCCAACACGCTCGTGTACAAGCAGGGCGAGGGCATCATCATGAACGAACCGACGGTCATCGCAAAGAACCGTCGGACCAACGAAGTGCTGGCAACGGGTCATGAAGCCTGGGACATGATCGGGAGGACACCGAGTTTCATCGTTGCGGTGCGACCCCTGCGTGGCGGTGCCATCACCGACTTCGAGACGACCGAACAGATGATTCGCCTCCTTCTGAAACGAGCCGGCGTGTCGCGTTTTGCCCGTCCGAAGGTGCTCATCTGCGTACCCTCGGCCATCACCGAGGTCGAGCGCCGGGCCGTCACGGAAGCCACTCGTCGTGCCGGCGCCGCCGACGCTCAATTGCTGGAGCAACCGATGGCTGCAGCCATCGGCGCAGATCTGCCGATCGAAGAACCGATCGCCAACATGGTGGTGGATATCGGGGGAGGCACCACCGAAACCGCCGTGATCAGTCTCGGTGGCATCGTTACCTTGCGTGCCGAGCGAGTCGGTGGTTTCACCTTGGACGAGGCAATACAGGGGTGGGTTCGAAAGGAGCACGGGCTCGCAATCGGCGAGCGCACCGCAGAGGAGATCAAGAAACAAATTGGAAGCGCACAACCATCCAGTGCCGACCGTGACGCCGAGGTGAAGGGACGCGATCTTGTGACGGGTCTACCCAAAACCGTCGTGTTGACCGCGGCGGAGATCCGAGAGGCATTGGACGAGGTGGTAACGCAGATGATCGACTCTGTGAAGGAGTGCCTTGCCGTGACACCACCGGAGTTGGCGCAGGATTTGTTGTTGCGCGGCATCTATCTGGTTGGTGGCGGTGCATTGTTGCGTGGTCTTCCCGAGCGTTTGCAGTTCGAGACCAAGGTGCCCGTGCAATTGTCACCGCAACCGCTCGAAGCGGTGGTACTCGGAGCGGGTCACTGCATCGAGAACTATCAGGCGTTGCGCGGTATGTTCATGGACGCTCGTCGCTGAGCGCGGCGTGAAGTGACATGCACCTCCAGTTGAACGAACTGACCTGGTGGCTTGCGCTGATCAATGGTGTGGTGTGGCTGGTCTGTGGAGTGATCGTCGGCTGGTGGTACGCACGACGAGACTGGCGGAGCTTTGCCATCGGAGGGCGAGTGTCCCGTCTACGAACGTGGGAGAGTCGGCACCTGTACGAACGGCGACTGTTGGTGCGACTCTGGAAGGATCGACTTCCCGAGGCGGGTACGTGGTTCGGCGGCATCAGCAAGCGGCATCTTCCGACCGAGCGCGACGGCGGACGTGCCCGATTTGCAGCGGAATCGTTGCGCGCGGAGCGCGTGCATCGTGTGCTGCTTTGGGTGATACCGGTGACGATGCTTTGGAGTCGTGGCTGGTGGATCGTTCTCAACCTGGTCGTGGGCTTGGCCGTCAACGTTCCGTGCATCATCGTGGCCCGTTACAACCGGGTTCGACTTGCCGGTCTGAATGCAACCACGTCGAACTCGTAGCCTGAAACCGATGTTCCTCCGTGGCCGCTTGCAATGGACGTTGCTCGTGGTAACCCTCGTCACGGGGGCACTCGCATTCTTCTTCGCACAAAGAAACGACTCCGGGGTAGAAGTGGTTCCCACCACCATCGCTTCAACCACCTCTACGACAACGACCACCGTCTATCAGCCACCCATCACCTACGTGGTGCAACGAGGCGATACGTTGTTCGCAATTGCGTCGAGCTTTCAAGTGGACATGCAGGCGCTGATGGACTTGAACGGCATCACGAATCCTGATCGGGTCGAAGCCGGTGACGAACTCGTCATGCCACCGGCGACGGGATTCCGGCCGGTTGCACCATCCACCACGATGTTGCCGTAACCGACGTCCTCATCCTGACTCAAAGCGCGGAGTGTCGGCTCTGCTATCCGATCTCGTCGGCGCGGTGACGCTCCACGATGTCGACGATGTCGGACATGATCTGGGCCACTGCATAATCCTTGGGCGTGTACACCGCAGTCACGCCGCTCTCGAGCAACGACGTTCGGTCGTCGTCCGGAATGATTCCACCAACGATGACGGGAGCATCGACGCCGAGCGCATTCAGCTCGTGCAAAACGTCGGGAACCAACGCCTGGTGCGAGCCGGAGAGAATCGACAATCCAATGACGTCGGGGTCCTCGTCTCGTGCGGATTCGGCGATTTGGCGCGGAGTGAGTCGAATTCCGCCGTAGACCACCTCCATTCCGGCGTCCCGTGCTGCGATGGCGATCTGTTCGGCACCACTGGAGTGACCGTCCAGCCCAGGCTTCGCCACCAGTAGTCGCGGTGGTCCGCCGGCCAAGGTGCTCGAGCGTCGCGCAACTGCTTGCAGCTCGCTTCCACGTGGTGCCGCTACTCCGCCGACTCCCGTCGGGGCCCGATATTCACCGAACACCTCGCGCAGGGTCCCGCCCACTCACCCGTGGTTCCGCCGGCTCGCGCGAGGGCGATCGAGGATTCCATGATGTTGTGGTTTCCCTCGGCTGCCTGACGTAGCGCGCGCAGTGCGTCGGCCACTGCTCGTGAATCGCGCTCGGTGCGCCACCGTTGTACGTCGGCAATGTGTGCTGCTTCCACCCGCGGGTCGACGCGGAGAATGTTGTCGTTACCGCCCAGCGGCGAGACCGCGGTTTCAGTGAAGTCGTTTACACCGATCACGGTCTGTTCGCCGCTTTCGATCCGGCGCGTTCGCTCGGCCATCGAGGCAACCAGCCGACGCTTGAGTTCATCCACTGCTGCGTACGCGCCGCCGAGCGCTTCTATCTCGCGCAACTCGGTGGTGGCCGCCTCCACCAGTTCGGCAGTGAGACGCTCCACCACGTGCGATCCATCGAGGATGTCTTCGTACTCGAGCAGGTCGGTTTCGAATGCGAGCACCTGCTGCATTCGTAGCGACCACTGCTGATCCCATGGCCGTGGCAGACCGAGCGCCTCGTTCCAGGCGGGCAACTGCACGCTGCGCGCACGCGCACGCTTGGAAAGCGTGACTGCCAGCATCTCCAACATGATTCGTTGCACGTTGTTCTCCGGCTGCGCTTCGGTGAGACCGAGCGAATTCACCTGCACTCCGTAGCGGAAACGAAGCGCACGCTCGTCGGTGATGCCGTACCGCTCGCGTCCGATGGTTTCCCACATACCGGTCATTGCCCGAACCTTGCACGTCTCCTCGACGAATCGGATTCCCGCATTGACGAAGAACGACATCGAGGCAAAGACTCCGGGGAACTTGCCATCGTCCACCTGGCCGCTTGCCCGGACGGCATCCAAGACGTCGATTGCATTCGCGAACGCAAATGCAATTTCTTGCTCCGGGGTGGCCCCGACTTCCTGCAAGTGGTAGGAACACACGTTCATCGGGTTCCACTTCGGGGCGTGGGAGTGGGCCCATGCAATCATGTCGACGATGATGCGACGAGATGCGAGCGGAGGGAAGATGAACGTGCCGCGCGAGAGATATTCCTTCAGTACGTCGTTCTGCGTGGTGCCACGCAACTGGACGCTGTCGACTCCCTGCTCGGCGGCATTTGCAACGTACAGCGCAAGCAGCCAAGCAGCGGTGGAGTTGATGGTCATCGAAGTGTTCATCGTTCCCGGAGGGATGTCCCGCATCAGTGTCCGCATGTGACCGAGGTGGGCGACCGGAACGCCCACCTTGCCCACTTCGCCGCGGGCCAGGACGTGGTCGGGGTCGTAGCCGGTTTGGGTGGGGAGGTCGAAGGCGATGGACAGACCCGTCTGGCCCTTCGCCAAATTCGTGCGGTACAACTCGTTGGATGCCTCCGCCGATGAGTGACCGGAGTACGTGCGCATGAGCCATGGCTCATCGCGTTGACCACGCCGACGTTGATCGGTCACGCTGACAAGGCTAAGGCGTCGTGGCGGAGCGGAGTCGTTCGAGATACTCGGTGCGGGGGATCACCACTCCTCCGAGGCTCGACAGGTGCGGTGTATGCCATTGAGCATCGAGCAGGGTCATCCTCGCAGAACGCATGATGGCGACGAGTGCCATGAGCGCCACCTTCGACGCATCGCGCGAGAGGTGGAACATGGATTCGCCCGCGAAGAATCGTTTGATTCGAACCCCGTAGAGACCTCCAACCAGCACGCCATCCTCGTTGTACGTCTCCACACTGTGGGCCCAACCACGGTCGTGCAGCTCGCAGTACTGATCGATGAATCTCGCGGTGATCCACGCCTTGTCGTCGGTACCTCGAGATGCGCATCCCAGCATCACGCGTTCGAAATTCGTGTTGATGCGAACGTGGTACCGACGCGCACTGCGAGCCATCGACCGTGTGATGCGCAACGCATCCAGGGGAATGACGCATCGCTCGACCGGAGACCACCAGAACAGCGTTGGGTCGTCGCTGCCTCGCTCCATGGCGAACAGTCCGTGGCGGTATCCGTCGATGATGGTGGATGGGCTGAGATCCGCACCCTGTCCGATGAGGTCGTCATCCTTCGGCCACATTGCAACGGCCGGCCACTCGTACCCACAGGCGCCAACGGGTTGCGGCGTCCGATCCCAGCCACCGGTGGCGCGCAGGAGCGCAAGGTCACCCCAACGAGAATCGTGGGGTCCGGTCCTAGTAGACGTAGAAGCCGGCCTTGGATTTTCGACCGAGACGTCCCTGTGCGACCAGCTCCCTCAGGCGTGGTCGCGGCGCAAAGTTGTCGTCTCCGAACGACCGGTGCAGTGTCTCGAGGATGGACAGGGAGGTATCGAGTCCGACGAGGTCGAGGAGTGCAAACGGACCCATCGGGAAGTTGCAACCGCCCCTCATTGCGGTGTCGATGTCTTCCATGGATGCGGTGCCGTCCTCGAGCAAGCGAATGGCGTTGTTCAAATAGGGGAACAACAGCGCATTCACGATGAACCCGGCACGATCCAGCACGTGGACACCCTCCTTTCCGATGGTGCGAACGAACGTCTCCGCACGCGCGATGGTGTCGTCACTTGCGGTGATTGGTCGCACGATCTCCACGAGAGGCAACACGGCTGCCGGATTGAAGAAATGGATGCCGCATACCTTGTCGGGACGTCCCGTGACCTTGGCCATCTCCACCACCGCCAGGGTGCTGGTATTGGTGGCCAGGATTGCCGACGGCTTGGCCACTGCATCGAGTTCACGGAATAGTGACTGTTTGGTGTCGAGGTCTTCAACGACCGACTCGATGATGATGTCGCAGTCGGAAAGTTCGGCGAGATCGGTGGTGCCGCTGATGTTGGCGAGAATCCGATCACGGTCGGACGCTTCGAGTTTGCCTTTCTCCACCTGTCGTGTCAGACCACCCGAAATTTGGCCGAGTGCCGATGACACCGAGGACTCGCTTCGTGCACGAATGATCGACCGTATGCCGCCACGTGCGGCCACCTCGGCGATGCCCGCAGCCATGATCCCCGATCCAACGATGCCGATCGATGCCGGTGCGCTTTCTGCCATGTCGCCGAGCGTACTGTTTGGCTCGTCGGCATCACTACCGTGAGGGGCGATGGCGGCGGTGAATGTGGGCGAGTTGCTGAATGACGACCGACGGATCGTGCCTCTCTTTGCCGTTCACAACTTCCGGGACTTGGGCGGCTACCCCACGGTCGATGGACGGCGCACTCGCTGGCGCACCTTGTTTCGAGCCGACGGCTTGTACCGCCTCACTCCCGACGATGCTCGAGCCGTGGTGAATCTCGGAGTTCGCACGGTGGTGGACCTGCGAACGAACAACGAGATTCGAGAGCGTGGAACGTTTCCGGTCGACGATCACGATGTTGCGTACCACCATGTGCCGATCATCGACGCCACCTGGGGTGAAACCCAAACTCCGGAGTTCGACGACGCCGTCGATTTTCTCGTCTGGGCGTATCGGGACATGTTGAAGGACGCATCGATCCGATTCGCCGATGCAATCACCCTGCTGTCGCAACGGTCGGTGTTGCCGGCGGTGTTCCACTGTGCCGCCGGCAAGGATCGCACGGGCATTCTGGCCGCCCTCGTACTCGGAGCACTCGGCGTCGATGCGGCGACCATCGCCGCCGACTACGGCTTGACACAGGATGCGATGCAACGGCTATTGGTGTGGGCCCGTGACCATCATCCGGAATTGGCACGAACGTATTCCACGATGCCAGCGCGATTCGCGGCCGCAGATCCGCGTGCGATGGCGGTGATTCTCGACGACATCAGCCGTAGTCACGGAAACGTACGCAGCTTCGTGCGCGATATCGGCGTGAGCGAATCTGCGATTCGCGCCTTGGACGAAGCGCTTACGACTCGCTGATCGTCACGCTCTTCAGCACGATGTCACCGGCTGGTGGAACACCGTTTGCTGCCGGGTCCGGATTGAAGAGGGCGCCCATCGCCTTCACGGCGGTGTCGAGTCCGTCAACGACCTCGCCGAACAGCGAGTAACTCGGTGGCAACGATGCACCGTCGTTGCCGGTGATGATGAAGAACTGACTGCCGTTGGTATCGGGGCCGGAGTTGGCCATGGCCAACGATCCGATCCGATAGTCGCCGGCTTGGGGTAGTTCGTCGGGGAAGGAATAGCCGGGACCACCGGTTCCCGTCGCAGTGGGGTCGCCGCACTGCACGACGAAGTTCTCGATCACTCGGTGGCACTGCGTTCCGTCGAAGTACTTCCAGCGGGCAAGGGACACGAAGTTGTTCACCGTGCCGGGTGCGCGATCGGGCAACAGTCGTACGGAGAACTCGCCCTGGGTGGTGTCGAACGTGGCCGTGTAGGACTTGGTGGGGTCGATGCACAACTGGTGGGCATCGTCGAACTCGCGGCGCTGCTCGGTGCTGCCGTCGGCTGGTGGGCACTCGCTCGTTCCGTAGACGAACGGACCGCTCGGCTCGGCAGTGTCGATGTCCTGGGTGGCATCGGCGGCGGTATCGAAGGCATCGGATTCGGTCTGGATCGCGGCATCGTCGGAGTTGTTGCCCGTGATGAAGACGAATCCCACGAGCGCCACCACCAGCAGCACCACGACGCCGATTTGTGCGCCACGCTTGCGGGCCTTGCCCTGCTGTTGACGGCGAGTGAGCTGCTCTCGACGAGCATCACGGTTCTTTTTTTGACGTTCACGCTTTGATGTACCCACGAGTGGGAAATGCTACCGACTCGCAATATCGTCCGCGGATAGCGTTGTTTCGTCATGGCGCTCATCGTGCAAAAGTACGGGGGAACGTCGGTTGCCGACCCGGAACGCATGCGAAACGTGGCTCGTCACGTCGCCACCACCCGCGCTGCCGGTCATCAACTCGTCGTCGTGGTATCGGCGATGGGCAAGGCCACCGACAATCTGCTGCAACTCGCGCGACAAGTATCGACCAATCCACCGAGTCGTGAGATGGACATGTTGCTCACCACGGGTGAGCGAATCAGCATGGCCCTGCTGTGCATGGCGCTGCATGATGTCGGTGTGGATGCGGTGAGTTTCACCGGATCCCAGGTTGGAATCATCACCGACACCGTCCATACGAAGGCGAAGATTCTCGAGGTGAAGGGTGATCGCGTGCGCTCCGCGCTCGGCGACGACAAAGTGGCGGTCGTTGCCGGATTCCAGGGAATCAGCACCGCCAAGGAAATCACGACGCTGGGTCGAGGTGGCAGCGACACCACCGCGGTCGCGCTGGCCGCCGCCCTCGACGCCGATTCGTGCGAAATCTACACGGATGTGACGGGCGTGTTCACCGCAGACCCGCGCGTCGTGCCCCAAGCACGAAAGGTTCCGGTCCTGCAGTTCGATGAAATGTTGGAGATGGCGGGCGCAGGCAGCAAGGTGCTCGCCCTGCGCTCCGTGGAATTCGCCCGCAACCACGATGTGCCCATCCATGTGAGGTCGAGCTTCACATGGGAGGAGGGCACGTGGGTGGTGGGTCGTCATCACGAAAGGATGAAGAACATGGAAGAGCCAGTCATCTCCGGGGTCGTACAGGATGCGAGCGAATCGAAGATAACGATCCTCGCCGTTCCCGATCGCCCCGGTGTGTCGGCGGACATCTTCGAGGCACTCGCGACGGCGAACGTGAACGTGGACATGATCGTGCAAAACACCTCCACGTCGGGAACCACCGACATTTCGTTCACGGTCCCCAAGGCCGATGTGTCGACCGCCGAGCCGATCGTGGCACGCATCGCTCGCGATCTCGGTGCAGGTGGAGTGAACCACGACGACGACATCGCCAAGGTGTCACTCGTGGGCGCGGGAATGAAGACGAGCCCTGGAGTCGCTGCGAAGATGTTTCGTGTCCTGGCGGACAACGGCGTGAACATCGAGATGATCTCCACGTCCACCATTCGAATATCCGTGGTGGTGCGCGCACCAATGATGCAAACGGCGGTACAGGCACTCCACACCGCGTTCGGACTCGATAGCGGAGACGACTACTCGGCACCACTCCCTGAGCGCACGTAGTACATGACCCTGCTGCACCGAATCGGGACTCGGTTGCGACGTCCACAGGGCGTGCCATGGCGAAGTGCGGGTCTTCGAACCGAGTCGTTGAGTGCGGACGAATCCGTTCGGAGTACCGGCTGGGTGTTCGACAACAAGACCGGTGAGGTATCCCTCGAATCGTTCACTGCGGGTGGCGACAACGAAGTTCGTCGATATTTGAAGTTGTTCGGGTTCACCGACGATTCCACCAGGACGCTCAGCATGGTGGAAATCGGCAGTGGAATCGGACGAATGACCGCCGGATTCAGCAAGCGATTCGCCATGGTGTACGCCGCCGACGTGGACGCCGCCTTTCTCGAGCGGTGCCGCGAGACCGTCTTTCATCATGGAAGCCCGCCGGCACTACGAACGGTGCACGTGGCTGATGGCCGATCGTTGGATGTTGCAACGGGTTCGGTTGACTTCGCGTTCTCGTACATCACCTTGCAGCACTGCGGTACCGATGATGCGTTGTCGCTCGTGAGTGAGGCACTACGGGTTACCAAGACCGGCGGACAGGTCGCGCTCAATTTCCGTACCTGGACCGTCTTGGATACCGCGCTCGTTCCATTGGGGGGACTCGTTCGAGTGTTGTGGCGCATACCGAAGGCGGCCAAGCACATGGCGCGAATTCGTGCGCTCACGCGCCTGGGGTGGCAGGCCAATCGACTGAGTCCGGATGACGTACTGGCATCCATCGGACTCGATCTCATCGGCACGCGACTGCGTGACGTCACCATCGTGCATTCACCGCGGCGACGCGTTCGGGTATCGGCAGAGGGAGTGCGACGGCTCGCCGTGCGCCGCGTGCATCCGAGTCACTGGTGGTTGGTTGCGCGGTTAGCCTGACGGAGTGCCGAAAGGAAGAAAACCGAATATTGGTGTCGTTGGTGCCACCGGAATGGTGGGCAACGTCATGCGTACGTTGCTGCTCGAACGAAACGTCGCGTTCAATGAGTTGAGATTCTTCGCTTCGGCACGCTCGGCGGGAAGCAGCATCGATTTCGGCGGACGAAACATCGTTATCGAGGATGCATCCACCGCCGACCCGTCGGGCCTGGACGTTGCAATCTTCTCCGCCGGGGCGACCACGTCGCGGGCACTCGCACCGAAATTCGCCGCCGCCGGGGCAGTCGTGGTGGACAACTCGTCGTGCTGGCGCATGGATCCGGAAGTTCCGCTCGTGGTGTCGGAGGTCAACCCCGAGGACATCGCATTGGCAAAGAAGGGCATCATCTCCAACCCGAACTGCACGACGATGGCAGCGATGCCGGTATTGAAGCCGCTCCACGACGCGGCACGGCTGGTGCGACTCACTGCAAGCACGTACCAGGCCGTGAGCGGTGGTGGTGTACAGGGCGTGGCGGAGTTGGAGGCCCAGATCACCTCTGCGGATCGCGCCGATCGGCTCACGTACGACGGTGATGCGCTGAAGTTTCCGGCCCCGAGCAAGTTCGCGCGAACCGTCGCCTTCAACGTGTTGCCGTTCGCAGGTTCGCTAGTGGACGATGGTGACCTGGAGACCGACGAGGAGAAGAAGCTGCGCAACGAAACGCGCAAGATCCTGCACATCCCCGACCTGAAGGTGTCCGGAACGTGCGTGCGTGTCCCCGTGTTCACCGGCCACTCGCTGTCGTTGCACGCGGAATTCGAACGGCCGATCACGCCAGCCCACGCGCACGCAATCCTCGACAAGGCACCGGGAGTTTCGGTGGTGGACATTCCAACGCCGTTGTTGGCTGCCGGGAAGGATCCGTCGTACGTTGGACGTATTCGACAAGATCAGTCGGTCGACGATCAGCGTGGTCTGGTGCTGTTCGTTTCGAACGACAATCTGCGCAAAGGGGCTGCACTGAATGCACTGCAGATCGCGGAGTTGGTCATCGCCTCCCTGTAGGTGCACGAGCCGCTCGACGGCGCGCAATGCTGCTTCGTGACCGGATCACCTCGTACGTTTGGGCAATCCAATGATGATGTGGTCGGGGTGAGAGGATTTGAACCTCCGACCTCCACGTCCCGAACGTGGCGCGCTAGCCAAGCTGCGCTACACCCCGAAGTGCGATTTCACGCGACGTCAGCCTAACGGTGGGTTCGGCTAGCGGTTTTGCATGATCGGCGCAGCAGATTCGTGCCATGTTCCGCCGGAACACACTTCATTGACCGCGCGTCGCAGTCGTAGCGAGTCGACGGGCTTCACCAGCCACGCCTCGGCCCCGCTTCGTCGAGCCAAGTGAACGTCGGCGATTCGATCGAGCAACATCACCACGGGAATGTGTGGCAGGCGACCGCCACTCTCATCGAGCCGCAGGTTCATGGTGACGGCCATGGCACCCATCGAACCCACTTGCAGATCCAGCACGGCAACGTCCGGTGTTCGTCGGGTAACGGCGGCCGTTACATCACGACCGTCACGGCAGACGGTGAACGAAGTCTCAGGAGTACCCAGTGCGGCGATGATGTCGTCAAGGACGTATTGGGCGTCGGTCGCCACCAGAACATGCACGTCGCAAGGTTATCTCTTGGCGTGGCTACCGTTGTCGGGGCATGTTTGCAGCGGTCACACTCGGGCTGTTCATGATGATTGCCGGCAACGTGCCACAACAGGCGGATGATGCGGCGGATCTCGCCAAGGTGGATGTCTTTGAAGTGAGTGGGCTCATCGATTCGGTGGTGGCGGGCGGAATCGAACACGCGGTTGCGCGGTCGGAGTCGAATGGCGCACAGGCACTCGTCTTGCAGGTGAACTCACCCGGTGCGGTCGTCGACGAGGCTCGAATGCGCGAGGTGCTGACCTCCATTCGTACGTCGTCGATTCCCATCGGCGTTTGGGTGGGCCCGAGCGGGGCGAAAGCACTTGGTTGGTCGGCATTCCTCCTCGCCGTAGCCGACGTGTCGGCCATGGCACCACGCTCGACGGTTGGTCTCACCGGACTTCCCATCGAGATCGATGGGGAGCCCGTGTCACTCGGTGGGGCGAGCACCTTGTTGCGCAGCGGAACGCTGGGTACCACCGACGCGCGGGACCGTGGTGTCCTACGCCTCGACATCGCCGATGAGGGAGTGCCCGTGCTGCGCAACATGTTGTTCGCGATGGACGGATTGACCATCAAGGGGACCGAACTGGACACCGTGGTGGAGGCCATAGACGACTCCGGAGCCATCACGCGCGAAGCAGCAACGACCCGATTCTTCAAACTTGGAACGTTCGAGCAACTGATGCACACGTCGGCGAGTGCGGCTCTTGCATACCTATTGTTTTCGTTCGGCTTGGCACTGTTGATCTTCGAGTTCTACACCGCGGGAATCGGAATCGCCGGGTTCGTTGGTGCCGTTTGCACCGTGCTCGGTGCCTTCGGATTGACGGAGTTGCCCGTGCGTCCGATCGGGCTGGCACTGCTGATTTTCTCCGTGATAGCGCTGGCGATCGATGTCCAAGTCGGAATTCCCAGGGTGTGGACGGGCATCGGTTTGTTGTCGTTCGTCGTGGCGTCGTTTGCACTGTACGGCTCGGTTCAGGAGCAGGCACTGCGACTGTCGTGGCTCACGTTGATCAGCGGCGTCGCGTCGATGGTGCTGGCGTTCGTGGTTGGAATGCCGTCGATGGTGCGAACTCGTTTCGCCACCCCAACCATCGGACGTGAGTGGTTGATTGGTTCGCAGGGAACGGCGGCAACCGACATTGCCCCCGATGGCGAAGCAACCGTGCAGGGAGCCCGCTGGCGGGCGCGCACCAATCGCGCCACACCAATCGCCAGTGGTCAGCCGTTGCGTGTCGCATCGATCGACGGAGTCACGCTCGATGTCGAGCCACTCGAGGGTGCAGCTCGCGACTACCGCGAGATGCGTAAATCGCGCGAGGACTGAAGTCGGAGTCGCCGCGCAAGTGCCCACGAGATCCACCGACGTTCCGCTCCGTCCCGCGGCAACGGTGATGCTGTTGCGCGACACCCCGACCGACCTCGAGGTGTTCATGATGCAGCGAACCACTTCGGCGGCCTTCGCCAGCGGGATGTACGTATTTCCCGGTGGTCGTGTCGACGACGTGGATGGCGCGGCGGAACTCAACGACCTGTGCGATGGTCTCTCCGACGCGGAGGCCAGTGATTTGCTCCGAGTTCCACGTGGAGGTCTGGCCTACTGGGTGGCTGCAATACGTGAATCGTTCGAGGAAGCGGGTGTGTTGCTTGCACGCGATCATTCGGGCGACTTCGTGAAACTCGAAGATCCGGAGGTGCAGCGTCGATTCGCCGTGGCGCGACATGCGGTGCACGAGGGATCACTCTCACTGGCGGACTTTTGTCGAGAAGAGCGGCTGCGTCTCGCCGTGGACACCATTCGATACGTAAGCCACTGGATTACCCCGGTAGGCGAGGCTCGCCGTTTCGACACACGATTCTTCGTCGCAGTGTCGCCGCCAGCCCAGGACCCGCTCCATGACGACCAAGAAACCATCGACAGTTTGTGGGTCACCCCGAACGAAGCGCTACTACGCGCCAAACGGGGTGACTTGGCGATGATTCCGCCCACCGTTGCCAATCTGCAGTTCCTGGCCCCGCATCACACGACTCGGGACGCCGTCGCCGCAGCACAGTCGATCGGCGTACCCACACCGATCCTGCCCAAGCTGCAATTCGATGGTGATGGGCGGGTGGTGGGAATCGTGTTTCCCGACGACCCGCGGTACGGCGAACTGCCGTAGTCGTTACCTCGGTTTCTTGCCGAGGGCGATTTCGACCGATTCCAGCAGTCGAGCCGAACAGCCCGCCATCTCGGTAACGGGAACGGTTGCTGCGACGATCTTCTTGGCAATGTCTCGGAAGACCTCGGCGGCGGCCGAGGAACCCGAGAGTGCCACCGGCTCGCCGCTGTCGCTGCCGCTCGCTACGGCAGTCTCGATGGGTACTTGGCCGAGCAATTCGGCGCCGATTTCGTTGGCGAGCGTGGCGCCACCGCCTTCACCGAAAAGTGGATGGACGGTTCCGTGCTCGCAGGTGAAGTGGCTCATGTTCTCGATCACACCCGCGACGCGCAGAAAACTTCGACGCGCCATGTCTGCGGCGCGAATCGCCACCTTCTGTGCCGACACCGCGGGAGTGGTGACGATGATCAAGTCGGTACGGGGAAGCATCCGAGCCAAGCCCATTTGTACGTCGCCGGTTCCCGGTGGCATGTCGATGAGGAGGTAGTCGAGGTCGCCCCAATGCACGTCGTTGAGGAACTGTTCGACCGCCTTCGTGAGCATGAGGCCACGCCACATCAGCGCAGTGCCCTCATCCTCTACGAGCATGCCCGTACTCACCACCTTGAGCAGCCCCGAACCAACCGTTCGTTCGTTGGGAATGATGCGGGGCTTCTCAACCCCATCCACCCGACGTGCTTCGAGGCGGTCGCTCATGCCCAGCATTCGTGGGATGGAGAACCCCCAGATGTCGGCGTCGAGCACCCCGACCACATGACCGTGTGATGCGAGCGCAACGGCCACGTTGGCGGTGACGGAACTCTTGCCCACACCACCTTTGCCGCTGGCGATGGCCAACACGCGGGCGGAATTGGGCACCGCGGTATCACCGGCATTTTCGCGCGCATTCCACCGCGCCTTGGTCATCACCTCGGATCGCTCCTCGGCGTTCATCTCCCCCCAGACGATCTTCACCTTGCCGACTCCTGGGTGCGTCTCGAGGCGGGATTCGATGTCGTTCTTTATCTGGGCCCGCAGCGGGCAGCCCTTGATGGTGAGTTTCACCCCGATGGTGATGAGGCCCTCGGGCAACACCTCGACGTCGGTGGCCATGCCGAGGTCGACGATGTTGGCCCCGAGCTCCGGATCGATGACGGATCGAAGGAGCTGTCGGACCTCGTCGACTGTCGGTGGCGAAACGGTGCGGTCGGTCACGCCCTCAACCTACCGATGTGTCGGGTTTCGCTGGTTCTGTAAGACAGTGCTTGTCATCACACCCCGTGTCGACGGTAGGTTGGGGAATCATGATCACGCTCACCCCTGCCGCAGCCGTCAAAGTAAAGCAACTGCTGGAAACCGAGAACGCATCCGACCTCGCATTGCGAGTGGCCGTGCGTCCTGGCGGATGTTCCGGCTACTCCTACGAGATGTACTTCGACGGCGATTTCACCGCCGAGGACAAGGTGGAGGCGTTCGGCGACGTGAAGGTGGTGGTCGATCCCGCATCGGCGCAATTGTTGGCTGGTGCGAGTCTCGATTACACCGACGGGTTGAATGAATCTGGTTTCAAGATCACCAACCCCAACGCAAACCGCACCTGCGGTTGCGGCCAGAGTTTCAGCTGACCGGTTGCGGCTGGAGTCTCAGCTGACCAGCGACTGAACCTCCACGGCGTCGAAGACGGCATCGAGTCGTTCCACGACGATGCCGTTCGCGTCGGTGATGAACAAAGCCGGTTCGTAGTTCATCGACATCGCGGCGACGACGGCCGCGGTTTTCGTCGCATCGGAGTCGGCGTACACCTCCGCATGAAGAAACGTGGTGGAGTCGCCAACGACCTCGCGGGACGACAACAACGCCTCGAGTGCCGGGGCGCACGTTCCCGTTGCGCAGTGCGCAGGGGTGCCGACCAAGAATGCGATCGGTTTGCCGATCGTGAGCGCTTCACGCAACGTGATGTGATGCATCGGACACGGTTCGGGTTGTCGAGTACACAGGGGTGAGACGCCACGAGCATCGTCGAACGTCGGTGAGTCGAATGACGGGAGTGAATCTCCGATGCCCGGCACCGATACTTCGCCTCGTGCAAAAACCTGGAACGCTGCGCCATCGTCGGGGCCCCCGTCAAGAACCAGTCGATACAGGCCTGGCTCAGTGATCGTGGCGCGAAACGGCCAGTAGGGAGTGGCCAGTCCCGCATCGTGTTTCGGGGCGACGATGTCCTCCAGAACCACCGTGTCCCGGTCGCCATCGATACGAAGTATCCGAGCCGAGAGCTGGTCCGGAGTGGCGATGTCACCGTCGACGGTGAGCAGACCTCCGTTGCTGGCGAGTGAGATGGGGACTCGAACCCTTCCCGTAACCAGATTCTGGGGAAATCGTTGAACGATCTGCACATCGTCGGGAAGTCCGCTTCCGCTGCCTGCACCGCCACACGCTGCGAGGAGTGACCCGAGCGAGATTGCGGCGGTGCCACCCATCACAACCTCACCCGAGGCGCGCAAAAATGCCCGCCGCGTCGTCGAACTCACGCGACAAGGGTAGTGATGTGCGGTGCGTCTAACCTTGGGTGCATGGCAGCACCAATTGGTCCGTACACACCGGTCGTTCGCGCCGGAGACTGGGTGATCGTTTCCGGTCAACTCGGCTTGCGCGATGGAAACATCGTGGAGGGCGGAGTGAAGGCACAAACCACTCAAGCGATCGCCAACCTGAAGATGCAGTTGGAGAGTGTCGGGGCATCGTTGCGTGACGTGTCGAAAACCCTCTGCTTTCTCACCGACATGGATACGTTCCCTACGTTCAACGAGGCCTACGTGGCGGGGTTCGGTGCCCACCGCCCGGCACGCAGCACCATCGGCGTTGCATCCTTGCCTGCGCAGGGCGCGGTGGAGATCGAGGCGTGGGCGTACGTTCCCGTTCGCCCAACGCGTCAATCGGCCAAACCGTCTCGGTCGGCCAAATCGACGAAGCAGGCCACTCCGGCGAAACGGAAGAAATAGCCCCGTGGTTGGTGCAGTCATCCTCGTCGTGGTTCTCCTGGCATTCCCGGTCGTGGTCGGATTGGGCACCGCGATGATCGCCGCCGTCCTCGGTGAGTCGCTCCACCGAGATGCTCGTGTGCGCAACGAAACGAGCGAACTGCTCGAGCTCAACACCTGAGCACTGCGCCGCCAGCATCTGCCGATCTCGTCGTTCATTCGGCGAGGTTGCTCGCCACGATGGATGATGAGCGACGCGAACTAACCGATGGCTGGGTGGCCATCACCAACGGTGTGGTGAGTGCCGTCGGAAGTGGACTGCCGCCAGCGGCACATTGAACGAATCGACGCTTCAGGTTGCTTGGTGACGCCGGGACTCATCAACGTGCACCACCATCTGTACCAGAACCTCACACGCGCCTACGGTCCGATGACCAACTCGGCATTGTTCGGTTGGCTGCGAACGCTCTACCCGATGTGGAGTCTGCTCGACGAGGAGTCGGCACATGTTTCGGCGTGGGTCGGATTGGCGGAACTTGCCTTGGCTGGTTGCACGACGTCATCGGATCACCTGTATCTGCACCCACGGGGTGGCGGTGACTTGTTGTCTGCGGAGATCGACGCGGCACGGGACATCGGTATGCGATTCCATCCCACCTACGGATCGATGTCGCTCTCCGAGAAGGATGGCGGACTTCCTCCGGACGACGTGGTGCAGGACCACGACGAGATCCTGGCGGCGAGCGAGCGGGCGGTGAAGCAACACCACGATCGATCACGCGGAGCGATGGTTCGTGTCGCGCTGGCTCCCTGTTCTCCGTTCAGCGTGACGAAACAGCTCATGATCGACTCGGCGAACCTGGCGGATCGACTCGACGTGCGATTGCACACGCACTTTGCGGAGAACGACGAGGACGATGCGTACTCACTCGCGACGTTCGGTTGCCGCCCCACCCAGTACCTCGACGATGTCGGTTGGCTCCACGATCGCGTCTGGTTGGCGCACTGCGTGAAGCCCGACGATGACGAGGTTCGACGTCTCGGTGACGCCCGAGTTGGTGTTGCCCACTGTCCGAGCAGCAACCTGATCCTCTCTTCGGGCATCGCACCGGTGGTGAAGTTGCGAACTGCAGGTGTTCACGTTGGCCTCGGAGTCGACGGCTCGTCGTCGGCGGATGCTGCTTCACTGTGGCTCGAGGCCCGTCAAGCGATGCTGCTCGCCAAACTCGTGAGTGGTGCCGACGCTGGCACGGCACGCATGGCGTTGGAGATGGCCACACGAGGTGGCGCCGGTTGCCTCGGTCGTCTGGGTGAGATCGGTGAGTTGAGCGTCGGAAGCATGGGTGATGTGGTGGTGTGGTCGTTGGATGGTCCGCAATTCGCCGGCGTCGTGGACGACCCGATCGAGGGCTGGTTACGGTGCGGGCCCGCTGCGGCTCGGAACACCATCGTGAATGGTCGCGTCGTGGTCCGGGACCATCGGTTGGCAAGCAGCAGGATCGACGCGATGCTCGGTGATCATGCACGACTTGCCAGGCGAATGCAATCAGCCGTGCAATGACGGTTGAACGATGATCGCCGACCTTCTCACTGCGTTCGGGGTTGTCTTTCTGGCCGAGTTACCGGACAAAACCATGTTCGCAACGCTGTTGCTGTCCACTCGATTCACGCACAAATCGGCCGTGTGGTGCGGGGTGACGACCGCATACACCGTTCACGTCGTGGTCGCCACACTGCTCGGTGGTCTGCTTGCGCGCTTGCCGGAGGACCCCGTTCGATACGGCGTGGGAGTGTTGTTCGTGGTGGCAGGTACGTACCTCGCATGGGAGTCGTGGCGAAAGGATGACTCGAATCATGACGCCGCACCCGAATCGCCTCGCTCGTGGGGTTCGGTCTATTCAGTTTCCGTCGCAACCGTGGGACTGGCGGAATTTGCCGACATCACGCAGTTGGCAACCGCAAGTTTGTCCGCCACTAGCGACACACCATGGGCGGTAGCCGTCGGTGCGGCAAGCGCACTCGCGCTGGTCTCGGGTCTGGCAGTGCTCGTAGGATCGGCGTTGACCCGACGACTCAACCTGAAACTCATTCAGCGAGTCGCCGGAGCACTCTTCGTGTTGATCGGCGTCGCCACGTTTATCTGACGTTCACCCCGACCACTTCGAAGCGCCGAATCGGTAGCCCACGCTCCGCACGGTTTCGATGAGGTGTGCGTGCTCTTCGCCCAATTTGGCGCGCAAACGTCGAACATGAACGTCCACGGTTCGCGCACCGCCGAAGTACTCATAGCCCCACACTTCGGAGAGCAGAACCTCGCGGGAAAAGACTCGGCCTGGATTCTGCACGAAGTACTTGAGCAACTCGTACTCCATGTACGTGAGATCCAGCGGCCTTCCGCCGAAGGTGGCTTGGTACGTTTCAAGGTTTAGCCGTAGTCCCGCATGCTCCACCACAGACGATGACGGTGCCGTGAGTTCGTTGTAGAACATGTGGCGGAGCCGCGCTTCCAGCTCGCGCGGATGAAACGGAGTCAGAAGGAAGTCGTCGAAGAGATTCTCCCGTATCTCCAGGTCGCCGATCTGGGCCCCGGTGATCATCACGAGGATGCGGCGAACGGGTTGATCGAGTTTGCGAAGTGCACGACACATCGCCCAGCCACCGTCGGGGTCGTCGTCACAAGACACGACGGCACCCATCCAGCCGTCGCTCGGCTGCAGGCGATTCATCACCTCCGGCGTCGCGACACCCTTCCAGGAGTATCCCGAAAGGTCGAGTGTGCGAGCCAGCTCCACGCTCGGGGTGTCGGGGTATACGGCGAGCATCCCGGCGGAGGTCATAGGGATCGCAGGTAGGTGTCGATCTCGAACTGTGATACGTGCGTCTTGTACCTGCGCCACTCGGCGCGCTTGTTGCGCAGGAACCACTCGAAGATATGTTCACCGAGGGCCTCGGCCACCAGCGATGAGGACTCCATCATCTTCAGCGCATCGTTGAGCGACTGTGGGAGTTGTTCGATGCCCAGTTTGGTGAGTGCGGCGTCGCCCATCTCGAACAGATTGGCGTCGGACTCCATCGGCAGCTCGTAGCCCTGCTCGACTCCGCGCAGACCTGCCGCGAGAATGACCGAGAAAGCAAGGTACGGATTGCACGCCGGATCGGGCGAACGAAGCTCGATTCGCGTGGCAAGTTCGTTGCCGCGCTTGGGTACGGGTACTCGAATGAGACCGCTTCGATTGTTGCGTGCCCACGAAACGTGAACCGGCGCCTCGAAACCCGGTACGAGCCGCTTGTAGCTGTTGACCGTCTGATTGGTGACGGCTGCAATCTCCCCGGCATGCCGCAACAGCCCCGCCATGAACGACTTTGCCGTGTCACTCAAATTGTACGGATCGTCCTCGGAGTGGAATGCGTTGACGTCGTCCTTGAACAACGACAAGTGCAGGTGCATTCCCGAGCCTTGCACGGACTCCAAGGGTTTCGGCATGAAGGTGGCGTGCACGTTTCGCATCGCAGCGATTTCCTTGACCACGAAGCGAAACGTCATCACGCTGTCGGCCATGGTGAGTGCATCGGTGTGTCGCAGGTCGATTTCGTGCTGACTCGGAGAGTCCTCATGGAAGCTGTATTCCACGGGAATGCTCATGGTCTCGAGTGTGCGGATGGTTTCCTTGCGCAGTGCGCTCGTGATGTCCGTGGTGGTGAGATCGAAGAATCCGCCGTGATCGAGCGGCACGGGACGACCATCAGTGGCGCCAGGCGCGAAGTAGAAGTATTCGATGTCCGGCGCGACGTAGAACACGAAGCCTTGGCGACGTGCCGCATCGAGGTTGCGTCGTAGTACTTGACGCGGGTCGCCGTCGAACGGGGTTCCGTCGAGCTGTGCGATGTCGCAAAACACCCGGGCTTCGGCGGACTTGGAATCCACCCAGGGCAGTACTTCGAAGGTGTTGGGATCGGGGAGTGCGAGGACGTCGGCTTCCTGAACGCGACCGTAGCCGTCGATGGACGAGCCGTCGAAGCTCATGCCGTCGTTCAGGGCATTCTCCATCTCCGCCGGGCTGATGGCGAAACTCTTGAGATTGCCGAGCACGTCGGTGAACCACAATCGCACCAGACGGATTCCCCGCTCTTCCACCGTGCGAAGCACGTAGTCGCGCTGGGCGTCACGCATGTCGGGCATCCCTTCAGTCAACCGTCGCAACGGCGACGTTCACCCGACCGGGCGCATGCCGCCGAGCGTGCGGCAACATGCGCCCCGGTGGGTTATTTGCGACCCTTCTTCTTCGCCTTCGGCTTGCTCTTGGTGGACGGCACCTTTTCCTGTGCGCACACCGTTTCCAACAGCAATCGCGTCACGACGTACGGATCCATGTTCGCATTCGGTCGGCGATCCTCGGCGTAGCCCTTGCGATCCTTGGCAACCTGCCATGGAATTCGGATCGATGCGCCGCGATTGGAGACGCCGTAACTGAACTGGTTCCAGGGGGCGGTTTCGTGCTTGCCCGTGAGACGGCTCTGGATGTCGTGACCGTAATTGTTCACGTGTTCCATGACGCGACCACCGATCGCCTTGCAGGCGGCTTCGATGGCCTCGTACGACGAGCGCATCGCCTTGGTGGAGAAGTTGGTGTGCGCACCCGCTCCGTTCCAGTCACCCTTCTGGGGCTTGGCATCGAACGACACCACGATGTCGAAGTCTTCGGCGATGCGATGCAGCAGCCAACGGGCTACGTACAACTGGTCGCTCACGGCGAGGGCATCGAGGGGTCCAACTTGGAACTCCCACTGACCGGGCATCACTTCGGCGTTGGTACCCGAGATCATGAGTCCGGCATCGAGGCATGCCTGGGTGTGAATCTCGATGACATCGCGACCCATGACGCGACCCGCGCCGACGCCGCAGTAGTACGGACCCTGCGGTCCGGGCTCTCCGTCAACCTCGGGAAACCCGTAGGGCCGACCGTTGAGTCGCATGAACGTGTATTCCTGCTCGATGCCGTAGATCATTCCGTTCGCCTTGTAGGTAGCAGCAGCTGCTGCGCAGGCCGCACGCGTGTTGGTGGGGTGCGGTTCACCGGTGCTGGCGAGATACACCTCGCACATCACCAGAATGTTCCGACCCCCACGCAGGGGATCCTTGCACCAGAACACCGGCTTCAACATGCAGTCGGACGATTCGCCCGTTGCCTGCTCCGTGGAGGAACCATCGAAGCCCCAGATTGGTGGTGTCTTCACCGAGTTGTCGATGATCTTGGTTTTTGAGCGAAGCATCGGCGTTGGTTTGGCACCGTCGATCCAGATGTACTCGGCCTGATATGGCATGGATTGTTTCCTTTCGTGGAACGTGACGTCTTAGTTTCGTACATCTGCGTGTCGGGGGCATCATCCGTTTGTTAACGCGGTGTGAAAATTCCGCCGGAAGTGCGTTCAGTAGCCTGATTTCGTGGCAAAAACTGCTGCTTCACCCGTGTTGCGGGTGGGTCTTGCCCAGATCAATCCCCGAGTTGGCGACCTTGCCTACAACGTGGGCAAGGTGGAGGAGTTCCTGGCACGAGCCGAACACGCGGGATGCGACCTCGTGGCGTTCCCGGAACTCACACTCTCGGGATACCCACCGGAGGACTTGGTACTGAAGGCCGGGTTCGTTGCCGACAATCGTGCGGCGCTGGAGAAGGTTGCTGCGCGAAGCGGTGGTTGCGCCGTGATCGTCGGGTTCGTGGACGTGGCGAACGACGAGCCGATCGAACGATCGAGCGCGAAACCACCGAGGTTGTTCAACGCCGCAGCCGTCTGTGCGAACGGATCGGTCGTCGGTGTGTATCACAAGCAGTTATTGCCGAACTATTCGGTCTTCGATGAGGCACGATACTTCGCGGCTGGTCACGACGATGTCACGTTGTACGACATCGCCGGCGTCGCCGTGTCGCTCAGCATTTGTGAGGACGTGTGGATCGCCGACGGGCCCGTGTCGAGGCAACGTGCCGCGGGCAGCCAGTTGTGTGTGAACATCAACGGCTCTCCATTCGACCGTGCCAAGAGTGGTGCGCGTGAACGAACGATCATCAAGCGAGTAGAGGAAACTGGTCTTCCCATCGCCTATGTGAACCAGGTATGCGGGCAGGATGAACTCGTTTTTGACGGTGGGTCGTTGGTGGTGGATGCGACGGGCACGGTGGTTGCTCAAGCCGACCACTTCGCCGAGGAGTTGGTGGTGGTGGATGTCGCCGTTCCCGAACCAATGGTGAGCCGTTCGAAACCCGTCGCTCAGTCGAAGTTGGTCACTCGTGCCAGCGCACGAACCGACGTGGTGTCCGCCCGTCTCGCACCGGTCGCGGACGAGCACGATGGAATCCTCTCGGCACTCGCCCTTGGCACGCGGGATTACGTGCACAAGAACGGTTTCACCGACGTGGTACTCGGTTTGTCGGGCGGAATCGACTCCGCACTCGTGGCCGCGATTGCCGTCGACGCCCTCGGCGCCGAACACGTACACGGGGTGTCGATGCCCTCGCGGTATTCGAGTGAAGGGTCGCAAACCGACGCAGCCGTGCTTGCAGGCAACCTTGGAATCGACTTGTTACGCATTCCCATCGAGCCGGCCTTTGCTGCGTATCTGGAGATGACGAGCGAGGCGTTTGGCGGTCGTGAGGCCGACCTCACCGAGGAGAACTTACAGAGCCGCGTGCGCGGCACCACACTCATGGCACTCTCCAACAAATTCGGTTGGATGGTGTTGACGACGGGCAACAAGAGCGAACTTGCGGTGGGATACTTCACCCTGTACGGCGATTCGGTCGGCGGATTCGCCGTCATCAAGGACATCTTCAAGACCGATGTGTACGCACTGAGCAGGCGAGTGAACGATCGCGCGGGTCGAGAGATCATTCCCGAATCGACGCTCACCAAGCCACCGTCCGCCGAGTTGCGCCCGGACCAGCGCGACGATCAGAGCCTGCCGCCGTACGACGTTCTCGACGCCGTGCTGAAGTTGTACGTGGAAGACGACCGAACCGCGGCGGAGATCATCGCGCACGGCTTCGATGAGTCGTTGGTTCGACGCATCGTGAGATTGGTGGACAACAACGAGTACAAGCGTCGCCAACTCCCGCCGGGAGTTCGAGTGACGAGCAAGGCCTTCGGCAAGGACCGCCGACTGCCGATTACGAACGCCTACCGCGGTTGAACAGCAGGATCGTTGCGGCACTGAGCGCCGCACAGGCGATGCTCGCGAGTGCTGCGCCACTGATTCCCGACCACTCGTAGAGTGCCGTTGCCACGAAGGTCAGCACGCCACGACCGAAGGTTCCTGCACCGATGACGAGGCCGAATCCCTTCCCCGGCGCGGACGCAACGAGATTGGTGGCGATGGGCAACATGCTCACCACTCCGTATTCGAAACCGATGATGAAGACGGCAAGGGCAATCAAGCCCAACGGCAGGATCGAGTCGAAGCCCGCCAGCACGAGCGCACTCGGCACCATGAGTCCCGCACCAAGTGCGACGCTGCGTTCCTTCCCGATGCGATCCGTCAACCGCGCGCTCGACACCGACGAGAGCAATTCGCCGGCACCGAGGGCGAATCCGACGGCGGCAATTCCGTTGGCGCCGAAATCGAAGTCGTCGGTGAGCCAAGCACCGAACGTGACGAACAAGCATTGACTACCGCCCATGAGACCGAACATCGATAGCGGCACCAGCCAGTCGCGCGCGCCCATGCGACCCACTGCACGCGGGGCGTGTTCGGTGCTCACCGGCACCTCGCCTGCGACTCGAATGCGACGGTCGAGCCACACCGCACAAACGGCGATCGACATTCCGCCGACGAGGGCGGCGATACGCCACGACGTCGCTGCGGTGACGACACCGAGCAGCGAGACCCCCAACAACAAACTGAGTGCCCAGGACGTCTCGGTGATTCCCACCACTCGACCGCGACGTTCGTAGGGCACTCTGTCGCTGATCCACGCGGCCATGCCGAGGTCGAAGCACGACTTGAGCAGATTCAACAACGTGAGACCAACGCACAGCACCACCAGGTTCGGGGCGCCAGCCATCATCATGGTGCCGACGAACGAGCCGAGCAAGCCCACGGCGAGAGCGGTGCGCCGAGACACGCGATCGACGAACGTGCCGAGTAGCGGCGCGAGAAACCCGGCGAGTTCGGAAATGCTGATCACCAATCCGACGCGAGTGATGGAGACGTCGAATCCCTGTGCTTGGCCCGCAATGATCGCGATGAATGGTGGCGCAAACCGGTAGCACGTGTTCGCCGCGATACGAGTGACCGTGAGAGGTACGAGGTTGTCCCGCACCGCGGTGTCGTACGACGAATCCAGTAGCCGTCGCACGAGGATCGACCTTAGACGGCGTCGTTGGTGGTGATGTGCGTCGGCGCAACGAGTGCGATGAACTCGCCGGCGACCAGATTGCCATCCCGGTCCACGGCGAAGTGGCAGCCCTCCAGGTTGTGGAGTCGTCGATCGTGCACCTGCATCATGCGCCGCACCGTTCGAATGACGCCACTGTGACTCACCACCAGCACGCGCGACGAGGAGCCGGTGATGTGGCGTGAAGATGTGAGGACGTCGCGCAGCGCCTGCTCCGCCCGCGCAAACACCACCTCCGGGGCCTCGAACTCCGGGGGAGTGCGACGGTTGCGCAGGTAGTCGGGCCACCCGGCTTCGATCTCGGGTTCGCGGAGGCCCTGCCACGGACCAACGTCGGTCTCGACGAGACGGTCGTCGACTCGTACCTCGCCAACACCGAGCCGTACGGCAATGATCTCGGCGGTTTCACGTGCCCGCGAGAGGGAGCTCGATGCCACCCCGTTGATCACGATGCCGTCCGTGAGTAGTCGTTCGGCGGCTGCCCGTGCTTGTGCACGGCCGATTGGTGTAAGTCGGGTGTCGGCGCGTCCCTGCCATTTACCCAGGACGTTCCACTCCGACTCGCCGTGACGAACGACGATTGCCGAGTTCGAAGTGGTCCGTTCGGTCATGAGATGCAAGGAGGCAGAGTAGTGGCTTCTGTACGCTGACCTCGTGGCGCGCTTGCTTCTCTTCGCATCGGCTCGTGAGGCGGCAGGTCGTTCGCGCGAAATCATTGCCGGTACCACCGTGGCGGAGGTATTGAACAAGGCCACGCAGCAATTCGGAACCTCGTTCGAAGCAGTGTTGGGATCCTGCACGGTGTGGCTGAACGGAGAGGAATGTAGTCCCGACGCCCAGGTGAGCGACACGGACGAAGTAGCGGTCCTGCCGCCGGTATCGGGTGGCGCCGACCTTTCGGCACTCACGCTCGAGCAAGTGCGGGCGCAGCGACAGGAGTTGCAGGAGGAGGAGGACGCGGTTTCGTTCGCCCGTCGAATGGCACAAGGGCGCCTGGACATCGCTCGCAATGAGCAGCGTCGTCGCAGTGATGGCGATCTGACGACTGCCGACATCACCGATGGCATCACCCGGGTGTTCGCCGAAGAGCGCGGGTCTGGCTCCAACCGTCCGCCACGGGACACCGCCGTGATGGTGGATCATCCACTGGTGGCCGAACTCGAGGCATTGTGCGTTGAGAACGGCTTTGGAAGTTTGCGACAACTCGACGACGACGAACTGGAGGGTTGCTGTCAGCGACTCTCGGAGTTCGAGTTGCGGGTGTCGTCCCGGAGGAAATCGTTGTTCGGTCAGATCGACGAGTTGTCGAACGAACTGGTCCGTCGTTACCGGGCGGAGGCCACGAACATCGACTCGCTGCTCGACGAAAAGCGTTGACGATCCTGCACCGTGTTCCGAGAGTGAGTGGACATGCCCGGTAGAAAACGCCCGGATCTCGGTTCGTTCATTCGACAGCAGCGAGAGATTGCGCAGCAGTCGATCCGTGACTTGGCCAAGCGCGCCGGAGTCTCGAATCCGTACCTGTCGCAGATCGAGCGAGGTCTGCGTAAACCGTCGGCCGACATCTTGCAACAGATTGCACGCGCGCTGGAGATTTCCGCCGAGACGCTCTATGAGCGCGCTGGAATGCTCGATACGAAGGAGTCCCAGGGCAATGCGGTCGTGGATGCCATCGCCACCGACCCACGTTTGTCCGACGACCAAAAGCAGGCAATGTTGGCGATCTATCGCAGTTTCGTGGCGGACGACACGACCGATTGAGGCCCGACCTCGTCGGTGGCCGCTGCTTCCAGATAGGTTCAGAATCCATGGCTGCTTCCCCTGTGCAGCGTGTTGCTGTGCTGTCCCTGCACACCTCGCCACTCGCCCAACCCGGCGTGGGCGACGGCGGCGGCATGAACGTGTACGTTCGTGAACTCACCTCCTCGTTGGCACGACTCGGCGTGGAATGCACCACGTATACGCGCGCCTGGAAGCGCGGGTTGCCCGACGTGGTGGAGATCGAACCGAATCACCGACTGGTGCACGTGCGTGCCGGAGACGTGGATCTTCCCAAGGAGCAGCTGGTGGAAATCGTCCCGGAGTTCACCGACACGGTGAGCCACCACCTGCGCACGCATTCGCCCGCCGATGTGATCCACGCCAATTATTGGTTGTCCGGGTTGTCGGGCCATCAACTGAAGCACGACCTGAATTTGCCGCTCATCACCACCTTCCACACGTTGGCCCGGGTGAAGGCGTTGCACGGCGATGCCGAGTCGGTTGAACGCGAGAAGATCGAGTCGTCGATCATCGGATGCAGTGATGCAATCTTCGTCTCGTGCGAGGAGGAACGTCGGCAGTTTCGCGAACTGTACGGCGCATCACCGGGAACGGTCGAGGTGATCACGCCAGGGGTCGACCGCGCGTACTTCTCGCCGGGAAGTCGAGTGGGTGCCCGAAGTGCGTTGGGCCTCGGTAAACAGCCGGTGTTGTTGTTCGTCGGACGAATCCAGCCGTTGAAGGGACTCGATGTCGCCATCGAAACCCTCGCCACGCTCGAACGCCGAGATGCCGTGCTCCTCGTAGTGGGCGGGGCGAGTGGCAGGGAAGGTAATCGGGAGTACGCGCGGATGGTCGCACTCTCCGAACGGCTTGGCGTTGCCGATCGAGTGCACTTCATCGATCCACAGCCGCACCACCTGCTCTCCACCTTCTACCGCGCGGCCGACGTGGTGTTGGTTCCCTCGCGAAGCGAGAGTTTCGGACTGGTTGCGCTCGAAGCATCGGCGTGCGGCACGCCGGTGGTTGCCACCGCGGTGGGTGGGTTGATGTCGCTGATTGCCGATGGCGTCAACGGCTATCTCGTGCCGCAGCGTGATGCCTCATTGTTCGCAGCCCGAGTCACACAGGTGTTGGATGATCCCCACCTGGCGGCCCGACTGAGCGACGAGGCGGTGATTCGCAGTGAGCGGTATTCATGGCAGCACGCTGCGATGCGTATGCGTCGAACGGTGGCGGAGTTTGCCGCTCGCGATCTCGTGCTCTGCAGTTGAGCGTGGTGCGGAGTCGGACGCCGTGAGCAATCTGTTCGACGAGGGTGAGCGCGCGAGTTTCGAGCGCCGCATCGACGAATGGCTTGCAACGGTGCACCAATCCCACCCCAACACCGTCTCTGCCGGTCGTGCGCCGAACGAATCGGACCGTTGGATGGTTCGTCTACGAGGTGATGTAAAGGAATTCACCACCATCTGGCTGCGACTCGGTCAACGCACATTGCACTACGAGACGTACGTGATGCCGTTTCCCGAGGAGAACTCGGCGGAGGTCTTCGAGGTTCTCCTACGACGAAACGAAAGGCTGGTGGGCGCCCACTATGCACTCGGTGCAGAAAATGCGGTGTTCCTCACCGGGCAGTTGGTGCTCGCTGCATTGACGGAGTCGGAGTTGGATCGCATCATCGGCACGTTGTATGCCACCGTCGAGGCTCAATTCGACGAACTCGTCCGTCGTGCATTTGCGAGTCGATTTTCGTCGGCTCAGTAGCCTTCGCAACGTGGGAGCAGTTCCGGTGTTGGTGATCATCGGCGGTGGAAACATGGGTGCGGCCCTCGTGGAAGGGGCACTCCATGCTGGGAGGAGTCCCGGCGAGATCATCGTCGTGGAAGCACGGGAGGACCGTCGTCGGGAACTGATGCGCATGTTTCCCGGCGTCGAAGTAACCGGGGCGATTCCCGCGTGTGGTGACGTCATCGTCGCGGTGAAACCTTCACAGGTTGCGGAAGTCTGCACGGCTGCGGTGGCGCGCGGAGCATCGCGCATCATGTCGATTGCCGCGGGTGTGCGACTCGCAGCCTTGCAGCAGGCGAGCGGAGAGGCCGTACGTGTGGTGCGCGCAATGCCGAACACGCCCGGCCCTCGTGGGAATGTCGGCAACCGCCGTCTGTGTCTCGGCCAACTGTGACGCCGCCGATCGGTCGTGGGCACGACAACTGATGGAAGGCATGGGAATCGTGGTGGAGTTGGACGAGTCGATGCTCGATGCGTTCACCGGACTGATCGGTTCGGGTCCCGCATACGTTTTTTACCTGGCGGAATCGCTGTACCACGCGGCTCGCGCGGAAGGTTTCGACTCCGTCACCTGCGCCACTCTGGTATCGCAGTTGATTGCCGGATCGGCTGCGCTCCTGCAACGCGAACCCGATGGCGCCGAGCGACTCCGCCTGCGTGTAACGTCGCCGAACGGTACCACTGCGGCAGGGGTCGCCCAATTGGAGATGCACGGCGTTCGAGACGCGATCATCAAGGCGGTTCGTGCGGCAACCGCTCGCAGCAAGGAACTCGGTGACGCATAGCGTCGCATCGACAGGATAGCAACCTTTGCGCGTGCGGTGTGAGCGCGATTTCGACTCGAACGTCATCGATTCGACTCGCAAAAATTCGTCGAGTTGGGTGTTGCAAAATCTCCAACACTGCGTAAGGTAGGACTTCATCAGATCACCGGACGGCGTGCCGTTCCGGGAGTCGCGCCCGAAAGGGTTGCGCCGTATGGGTCGGTGCCGTCGGGGGGTTGGCACCGACCCTTACGTTTTTCCGCAATAGCGTGACCGTCCGGCGATCATCTCATGACGAATCAGCGATACGACACCATCTCGTTCCTTTCCGACTACGGAGTTCGGGACGAGTTCGTCGGCATCGTGAAGTGCGTCATCGCCGACCTTGCACCCCATGCGAAGGTGATCGACCTCACGCACGACATTCCACCGTTCGACGTCCGCGCAGGCTCTCTGGCACTTGCCCGTTGCATCTCCTACGTGCCGACGGGCATCGTGCTGGCCGTGGTCGACCCCGGCGTGGGAACGGCGCGTCGTGCGGTTGCGGTTTCCGTGGGGGGTGGGCGAGGGGTGTTGATCGGCCCAGACAACGGTTTGCTCTCGATGGGTACGGCATTGGCCGGAGGTGCCGAGTCGGCCGTGATGCTCAACAATCCCGAGTACCAACTCGCCACACCCGGCACGACGTTTGCCGGTCGGGACATTTTCGCACCAGCAGCAGCGCATCTCTGCAACGGCGTGCCGCTTGCCGCACTCGGTGATGCAATCGATCCGAATGTGCTGCTGCCTGGTGTGGTTCCTCTCTCACGTGTGGAAGGTGAGGAGACGATTGCAGAAATCACGTGGGTGGATCGCTACGGAAACTGTCAACTCAACGTCGGCCCGGATGACGTTTCCGCGTACGGCAGCACGTTGAGCATCACCTTCACCACCGCGACCGGCGAGCGTTCGTCGCGATCGGCGGTGGTGGCACCGAACTTCTCTGCAATCGGTGGCGGTATCGGACTGGTCATCGATTCCTTCGGGATGTTGGCGATCTCCGTCGATCGTGGATCGGCGGCGGATGCGCTGTCGCTCGGAGTTGGTGATGCCGTGACGCTGTCGGCACTCGACGACGTTGGTGGCGTTACCACGAACGTTCGATTGCGTCGCAGCCAGTCGACGCCGGAGTGACGCTCGGTAAGGTGGTCGTCGTGCGTCCCGCTACCACGCTGGCACTGGGGTTGCTTCTCGCGGCCATCTTTGCGGCAGGTCTCGTTTCCATCTTGATGAGCTAGCACCACGCAACGACGCCCATGAACCTCGCAACCGTGCTCGACGGCCATCCATCTTCGGCGACCGCACTCATCAGCCGCGGCAACGCCACTACCTACGGCGAGCTTCGGGACCACATCGGGGCGGTGCGCGGTGCGCTCGATGCACTCGGCGTGGGCCGCGGTGACCGAGTGGCACTGTTGTGCGGCAACACGGTGGAATTCGTGATCACGTACTTTGCGTGCCTGGGTCGCGGAATCGTATGCGTGCCGTTGAATCCCACGGCACCTGCACCGGAGTTGCAACGTGAGCTCGGTGCCGTCGGAGCGCGCGCGGTGGTGATTGCGCCGTCGGCAGTTGCGGGCTGGTCGCACGTCGACCGGTCCTCCTTGCCGCATCTTGCCCATGTCATCACCACCTCGGGAGAAGTGCCGGGGGCCCTGCACTTTGCAGACCTCCTCACCAAGACGGCTGCGCCGGTCGTGGACGTACAGGCCGACGACTTGGCCGTCATGCTGTTCACCAGTGGAACCGCCGGCTCACCGAAGGCGGCGATGCTGTCGCATGGCAACCTGCAGTCGAACCTGGAGCAACTTGCCAAGGTTCGGAAACTCGATGGAACCGACGTGGTGTACGGGGTGTTGCCGCTCTTTCACATCTTCGGGCTCAACGTGGTGCTCGCGTATTCGCTGATGAGGGGCTCGACGATCGTGCTGGTGGAGCGCTTCGACCCGATGACTGCGATCGACACCATCCGCGATCGCAAGGTCACGCTCATTCCCGGAGCGCCGCCACTCTGGATGGCGTTCGAACAAATGCCGAATCTTCCCAAGGATGCATTCGTCAACGTGCGCACCGCATTGACCGGCGCGGCAAAGATGCCCGAGCACACCACCCGCGCCCTGTACGAGCGCTTCGGCCTCCTCGTGACGGAGGGGTACGGCCTCACGGAGTGTTCCCCCGTGGTTACCACCACCACCGATGTGGACAAGGAAACGGCACTCACCAAGATCGGGTCGATCGGCCGTGTGCTCCCGGGGGTGGAAGTGCGTCTCGTGGACGAGAACGGCGAGAACACCCTGCGTGGTGATGCCGGTGAGATTTGGGTGCGCGGTCCAAACGTGTTTCGTGGCTACTTCGAGGATCCCCAGGCGACCGCGCGGGCGCTCACGCCGGAGGGATGGCTACGCACGGGCGATGTTGCGGTGATCGACGATGACGGCTTCTTGTACCTCGTGGATCGCGCGAAGGACCTCATCATCGTTTCCGGATTCAACGTGTATCCCGCCGAGGTGGAGGAGGCAATTCTCGAACATCCGAGTGTGGCTCAGACCGCGGTCGTCGGGGTGGACCATCCGCATACCGGTGAAACGGTGCGTGCGTACGTGGTGTTGCGCGGGGGATCGCAGTTGGACGAGGACGCGCTCATCGATCACTGTCGAGCACGACTGGCCCGCTACAAGTGTCCGACGAAGGTGTTGTTCGTTCCGCAGTTGCCCGTTGGCTCGACCGGCAAGGTGTTACGACGAGAACTTCGTTGATGCCGCTGTAGGGCCCGAGCCACCTCTTGCGCTCGGCACGAGGAAACCGAGGAAAAGTATCACGACACCGATCGACAAGGTGACCGTGAAGGCGCGTTCTTCACCAAGTCGGCCGGCGAGCGAACCGCTGCCGGACAGCACGACCGTGCCGATGGCGATGAGCACGTTGCTCGCCACCAATCGACGTGCCGAAACAAGATTGGTGCGACGTGCGGTGCCAACCGCAGGGGTTCGTCCCGTCAGCAGGCGAACGATCGACCACAATGCACCGATGATGATCACCGTGGCGGGGATCCCCGAGCCGATGGCAGCCATCAAGCGAGGAAGCATTCCGAAGTGATCCCGTGCTCGCGGAAATTCATCGGCGACGAACGGAGCAGTGGTCGGCGCCACCGCCATGACTCCGATCGCAAAGGCGCTGAGTAGTGCCAGCGCAGCGCGTACTGGTCGCGCAATTCGATCACCGGCGAGTAGTGCGATGGAGCCGAGCGCGAGCCACGCCACGTTCAGGACCGCACCGGCAGTGAAGAACACTCGGAACGTGAGATTCGACCATCCGGCCGCCGTTGCCCACCACAATGCAAACGACCCGAGAAAGAAGAGCGCCATCGCCGTTGCCCAGGCACCATGGTGCGACAGGCGACGTCGATGCCACCGATCTGCGGTCACCAAGGCAAAGATGAGAGCGACCAAACTTGCGAACGCCGCAAGCGACACGGTGAGACGGTCCACGATGAGTGCAGGCTAGGGAACGTGGGAATGTCACCGTTTGTGCTGCCCTGAACGGCTTTTGTTCGGCAGGGTGGCATTGGGCACGCACACCGACTTTGCTAGTGAAACTATGCGCAAGCACCGTACCCTTACATGCATGACTGCACCCGATTCGACTCCGCTCAAGACTGCAGCCAACCAGACCGTGCCTCAGCGACGTCGCCGGATTCCCAGTGCGGCAGTCAATCGACTGCCGGTGTATCTCCAGATTCTCACGGATTTGCAGTTGACGGAAACGTCCCAGGTGTCGAGTGACCAATTGGCAGCGCTCGCCAACGTTAACGCGGCGAAGGTTCGCAAGGATTTGTCGTATCTCGGTACGTACGGAACCCGAGGCGTGGGTTACGAAGTGGCGTTTCTCGTGTACCAAATCAGGCGTGAACTCGGATTGCTCTCGCAGTGGAACACCATCGTGGTCGGCGCCGGCAATCTCGGATCGGCGATCACCGTCAATGGTGGATTCACGTCGCGCGGGTTTCCCGTGGTGGCGATCTTCGATGTCGACCCGCGCAAAGTTGGTACCCGGGTTGGTGATCTTTCCGTTCGCAATCTGGATGAGATGAAGGACTTCGTTCGCGCCAATGGAGTGCACATCGGAGTGCTTGCGGTGCCATCGACGGCGGCGCAATCGGTGGCCGATGATCTCATCGCTGCAGGTATCGGTTCGCTGCTGAACTTCGCACCGGTGGTGTTGACGACACCGAAGGGTGTGACCGTTCGCAACGTCGACCTCGGCGTGGAGTTGCAGATTCTCGGCTACCACGAACAGATTCGTGGTCAGGGCGCATCGCAGCAAACCCGCGTCACGGTGTAGTCAGCGCTTCTTGGCGACAACAAGGAGGCTCGACCCAATCGGGGTTTTCATTGCATTTGCTCGTTCAACGAGCGCTGCCAACGAAGTCCACCGCTAGCACCCAGGGTCGCCTCCGTTGCGACAGACTTGCGGATTCCGAGTCGATAGGGGAGTGCCCTCAACAGAAGCAATGGGATGACGGTGAGTGCAAAAAAGTAGCCACATCTGACGACCTCAAAACCATGCAACTCCAGCTCCTGCGTAGGGTTCGTTTGTTGTAGCGGAGATAGTGACCTGCATCCACATCGAATTGACTCCAGTGCACTGTGGTGAGCGCAGGGACTGTAAGGACCACAACTCCACTTGTCATCGAGAACACGATGAATCCGGAGCAACGCCGCAGGCTGATCGTCGATGTTCAAAGACATCAAAGTGATTCGTGGAGTGAACGTTGGAAGACGCAGGTCCTTGCAGCGCAGAAGGAGTGAACTCCACGAGTAGCCGTGAGCGCCCCTCTCGAGATGGCTCGACTCCGATCACGTGGTATTGATGTGTTGCAAGAAATCGCGAAACAACGCCGGTTCCGCCTCCGATATCCCAGATGGCCCTTGGCGAAACCGATTCAATTCTTGAAGAATGATGTGATTGCGAGTCCGTATACCACCAGCTCT
Organism: Ilumatobacteraceae bacterium; assembly: GCA_038146945.1. Taxonomy (GTDB): domain Bacteria; phylum Actinomycetota; class Acidimicrobiia; order Acidimicrobiales; family Ilumatobacteraceae; genus F1-60-MAGs027. Next base: position 40,966 of record JAYQSR010000012.1, on the reverse strand, counting down.
CGTCAAACAACGCGTCGGTTGCCCGCCACGTCTCATCCGGATAGGCCGATTTGTCCGGGGTGCGGCGGGCATCGATCCAGATTCGTAAGGTGTCATCCCAGGTTGCAACTGAATCGGGAGTCCACCCGAACTCTCGCTTGAGCCGATCAAGTTCAGGGTGCATCTGAGTACCCAGCGTAGATGTCGCCATAGTGTGACGAGTGATGCGTCAGTTGTCGTCGTGGCGTACGTGGGCGGCAATCGGCGTACTCCTGGTGCTCGCCACGGTGGTGCAATTGATCACCAGTCGCGGCCCGCGCGGCGACGAGGACGTTTCTCTGCAACCGACGGAGCGTCGAGTGGAAGTGATCGCCTCGGTGATGACGATTCAATCGAGTGAAGCGTTCGGAGTCATCGAGGGCATCACGGTAGGTTCGGCAACGCTCACGTTGGACGATGGGCGAGCAGTGAACATCATGCGCGACACGCCCGGCGAGGTGAACTGCGCTGATCGCACCACACCGGCAGCCTGCGTCCTTTTGGCGGATCTACTCGGTGACGGTGTCGTGTGGTACGCACTCGTGAATGCCGACGGACCAGCCGCGAGAACGCTGGCACTACCCACGTTGGTGGACATGGTTGACGGGGGTGATACCGGAGTGCTGGAAAACGGTTGGTATGTGCCGCTGACGAACGGTGTGGTTCGGACCTGTGCCGGCGCACCACGATCGCGAACGCTTCGCGCATTCATCGACTCGTACTCGGAAACGGGAATCACCACCGTGTTGGACCTCGACCGCGATGAGGTCGTCGAAGTAATCTGCGACGGCTGAGGTTTCCTCAGGCGTTCGGGGCAAGGCGCACGATTCGCGCAGCCATTGCATACGCAACCTCGGCGGGACCCTTTTCGTCGGGCCGTAGCAAGTTGGCCATGATGCGCAGCACCCACTCCATGAGCGTTCGGCTGTGTATGCCGACTCGCGACAGCTCGCGCATGAGCGCTGGTCGGCCGATCACGCGCGCGAAGAGTCGTGCCACCTTGAAGTATTGGCCGTATTCCGCATCGAGCATCGCGGGATACTGCTGCAACGCCGATGCGTCGCCGCTACGAAGTGCGTCGTGAAGCACGCTCGCGGCCATGCGAGCGGTCTCGTAGGCGTAGTCGATGCCTTCACCATTGAAGGGGTTGACGCTGCCGGCCGCATCACCGATCACCAGGTGAGTTGGGCCCATCTTCGGGAACACCGAACCACCCATCGGAATCTTTCCACTCGTTGCGCGACATTCCGGTGATGTCGGATCGATTTCCCAACGATCGGCGATCATGTGCGCGTAGGAGTCGAGCAGGTGTGTGGTGTTGACGTCCTTGAACTTCTTGAACGTGGACAACAGACCGACACCAACGTTGATGGTGCCGTCGCCAACCGGAAATATCCATCCGTAGCCGGGCATGGAGTTGCCGCTGCGATCCTGCACGTCGAGTGCGGACTCGATCCACGGTTCGTCGTGGCGTGGGCTCTTCCAATAGGTCCGAATCGCAGTGCCGTACGGCCAAGCCTTGGTGCGTGCCGTACCCAGTGATCTTCCAAATCGGCTGTTCGCGCCGTCGGCGACCACCACGTACGGAGCGCGGATCGCGACCCGACGGTTTTCGTCGAGGTCGTTGACGATTGCACCGCGCACGCAGCCTTTCTCCATCAGCGGCTCGACGGCTTCGTGTCCCTGCAACAACGTTGCCCCCGACTTCTCGGCATTGAACGCCACCATCGCGTCGAGTTCCCGGCGACGCACCACGTAGCCATGTCGCGGGTAGGTGGGATGCGTCGGCCACTGCAATTCGAGTGCCTTGCCGTGCGCCGTGGCACGTAGACCCTCGTAACGATGGAACTGTTTGAGGTGATCACCCAATCCCATGTCGTCGAGCTGTTTGACGGCACGTGGCGTGAGACCGTCGCCGCACGTCTTTTCGCGCGGAAAGTGTTTGCGTTCCACCACGGTGACCGAATTGCCGTGCTGTGACATCCAGAAACCCATGGCGGCTCCGGCTGGTCCACCGCCGATCACCAGAACGTCGGTGTTGCGAGTCGGCAACGAGCCGATGTCCGTTACGTCCATGGAACCTTCAGCGTAAGGAAAGGAATCGCCGGCACTGCGACGCAGCGATGTGGCAGGTGGCTACGTGTAACGGCCACCGCGATGTGGCAGTTGGCTACTTGCTTGCTCGGGGTTGTGTGCCGATCTCGCGAGTGGCGTCTCGAGCATAGAGAACGTCTCGGCGAGGCTGTCGAAGTTGACCGCACCCGACTGCAGTGCTGCAAAAATCTCCGAATCCTCCGAGCACCAGGTGGCATATTCCGCTGCCCACTGCTCGCTCTTGGGGTCTGCGCCGCCAATCGCATAGCGCTCGTGGCACACGACGCCGAGAATCTCGTAATTGGTGAGTCCGCCGCCCCACGTCTCGCCCTGCGACGGCATTGCGTTGCCGTTGTAGGAGAGCGGAGCATGTGCTCCGCCTTCGCGTGCGGGGTCTCCGTACACCGCGAGTCCTGCCGAAACGAACGGTTGACTGCCGGTGTACACGTAATTGAGCATGTCCTCGATGTGCGGGAACGTCTTCAACACTTCGCCTTCGTGGAGGACGCGTCCGGCACCACCCTGTCCTGCAGCACCGTGACAACTTGCGCAGGCTCCGTACACGGCCTCGCCGATGGCCATCGGACCGGTTGCCTCGCGTTCTTGCGGGCTCACCGCCAGCAGATAGAAGAACGCCCAGACCGGAAGCAGGCTGAGGGTGGCCATTGCCCAGAAGGGAATCTTCTTTCGGGTCTTGGCGGCAACAACATACGCGGGATCGGGTTTCGGCGGTGGCGGTGGTGCCACTTCGGCGGCCATCGCAGGTGCCGCCGACGATGTTGCGGTCTTTGCGACTTCCTTCGACGCCGTCGGTTCGGCGGAAGGTGTTCCACCTGAGAGCACCGCACGACGATCCTTCGATCGTTTGAGGAGATAGTCGGGTACTTCCGTCAACGTGGTGCTCCGGCGATAGCGGTTACGACAAACATGCCCGTCGCAAGACTAATCGCCGCTCACCGTCCGTTGATATTTGCACGAACGCACGACGTCCGAGCGCTCGAGCACGGCGACTGCAGCAGCCGTCACAGCAGGTTGCACGGGCAGGGTGAGCCCTCGGGAAGCGCGAAGACTAGGCTTCGTCGTGGTTCTTCACCACGGCAAGCAACCCGAAAGAGACCACATTCGCATGATCGCAGTCGACATCCTCCGATGGCCCGGCATGAATCAGGCGTTCCTCTTTTCCTTCTTCGTCACCAACCTGTTGGCCTATCTCGTCGTGGTCGTAGGCAAGCGCCGACCGCTCGATCGCAAGGCCACCTGGGGTGAGGCGATGTTCGGCAGTGCCTATGCATTCTTCGTCATCTTCCTTGCCTTTGGCGTGGTTCCGCACCAGTGGATCGACCATGCCGACAAGGAGCTCGGCTGGCGCAAGGACAAACTCATCTTCGGTCCGTTCGACATCCTGAAGCCGCAGGAATTCGGTGGGCCGTTTCCCTTCACCATCAGTTACGAGGCGTTGCGCGACATCGTGGTGCTGGTGATTCACGGCATCTACATCGGACTCTTCATCTATCTCTTCGTGTGGTGGCAGAAGCGCGGCGAAGTCAAGCAGGTGGAGTTGCCGAGCAGTTCGTACGGTCGACCGCTGGTGAAGAAGGCGTAGTTCGATGACCCGCACCGACGCCAACCCGCCGATGATGCCGTTCACCGACGAGTACACGCTGGTGGAAGTCGACGCCGACTACCTCAACAAGGCCGTGAAGCCGAAGCAGTTCATCCACATCGACCAGAGCGAGTGCATCACGTGTGAGGGTTGTGTCGATATCTGCCCGTGGAAGTGCATCCACATGGTGAAGCCATCTGCGGTGATCGTCGAAGCCACCGGCACCGAGAAGCCCGGGTGCCGACCCCTCCGACAATGTGATCTTCGTGATCGACGACGACATCTGCACGCGCTGCGCACTCTGCGTCGATCGTTGCCCAACCGGTGTCATCATCCTCGGCAAGGTGGGTGTCGGCCCTGCCACCGGGTGATCCGCATGCACATGCACCAACAACCACGGCTACGCCTACGGAATGAGGTTCTAGGAGACGACGAGAACTATGGCGAAGCATCGTTGACAAACCCCCGCGACCAACGCTGAAAGAGCGTGTGAACAAGACGATCGACTCAGTGCAGGGTAGTCAGGCCTGGAGTTCCATCTTCCGACCGGGCTCGATCTTCCGTAAGGGCTACACCGACTCACCGCGCAACCGTTCGTACGTGGTGATGAACTCGGTGCTCTACCACTTGCATCCGGTGAAGGTGAAGCGTCATGCGGTGAAGGTGAGCTACACGCTGTGTCTCGGCGGCTTGTCGTTCTTCTTGTTCATCCTGCTCACCATTACCGGCATCTTCTTGATGTTCTTCTATCGACCGGCTGCTGCCAACGCATGGGACGACATCCAGTCGCTGCACACCTCGGTGACGTTCGGTCTCATGGTTCGCAACATGCATCGTTGGGGTGCACACCTCATGGTGCTGTCGGTGTTCTTGCACATGGCGCGGGTGTTCTATCACGGTGCGTACAAGGCTCCGCGCGAGTTCAACTGGGTGGTCGGGGTCATCCTGCTCACGCTCACCCTGCTGCTGTCGTTCACCGGCTACCTGCTGCCGTGGGACCAGCTGGCACTGTGGGCCGTCACCGTGGGCACCAACATGATGGGCTACTCGCCGATCATCGGTTCGCAGGTGCGATTCGTACTGCTCGGCGGAACCGAAATCGGCGCCGAAACGTTGCTGCGCTGGTACGTACTCCACGTCTTGCTGTTCCCGTTCGTCACCGTGATCTTCCTCGCAATCCACTTCTGGCGCGTCCGCAAGGACGGCGGAATTTCAGGGCCACTCTGATGCAAAGGCAGGTGCAACCATGACGGAAATTCCAGAACACCTTCTGAAGCGCGCCAAGGCCGCGCGCGAAAAGTCGGCGGAGTCGACCGCTGGGGCCGAAGGCTCCTCGGCGGGTGATGCCGCCTCGCGAATCCCCGCCGAGTTGCTCGAGCGCAGCAAAGCGGCCCGAGCCGGTGGTGGAGTCGCAGTGAAGGACGCACCCGCATCGCCCGTGGTCGCCGCGCCGGTGGCCGGTGGGGTACCCGTTGGCGCGGGTCCCGGCGGACACACGCAGCGACTCCTCACGGTGGTGAAGTCGGGCTCGATTCAGGATGTGAAGGCGGTGCCAGTCGACAAGGTGCACGTGTGGCCGCACTTGCTCTCCATCGAGTTCGTCGCCGCGCTCGCGTGTACGGCGTTCACGTTCATGTTCTCCTGGTTCGTCAATGCGCCGCTCCTGCAGGCCGCCAACTTCAATCAAACCCCGAATCCGTCCAAGGCACCGTGGTACTTCATGGGGCTCCAGGAATTGCTCACCATGTTCCACCCGATGATCGCCGGTGTCACCATTCCGGGGATGGGCATCATCCTGTTGATTTTCGCCCCGTACCTCGATCGGAACGTCTCGAACAAGCCGGAGGATCGCAAGTTCATCACCAGCCTGATGACCGTGCACATGATGTTCTGGGCCGTACTCACCATCATCAGCTCGTTCTTCCGCGGACCGGGCTACAACTTCACCTTTCCGTGGCGCGACGGAATCTTCTTCGAGCTCTAGATCATGAACACCACGACCACACTCATCATCGCCGGAACCGTCCTGGTGGTACTGGCTGCCATCGTCGTCCTGACCGCATCGCGCCGTCGCGACACCACCGGAGTCCTGTCCCGTGAGACCCGTTCGCGAGACGAGTCGGTCTCGCGTGGCGTCGGCGGCAAACAGTACGAGCGCGAAGCAACCGCATCACGCAGCACCGAGCTGGCCGTTCCCTCGAGCGTTGCGGTGGCTCCGTGGACCCCACCGGATCCGGAAGTCATCGGCGTGTCTCGCCGTCAGTTCTTCAATCGTGCGACCATCACGCTGATGAGCGCCGGCCTCGGTGGGTTCGGTGCCGCCGTGATCGGCTTCCTGTGGAAGGGTGCCGAAGGCGGCTTCGGTTCCAAGATCACCGCCGGAAAACTCGACGACATCATCGCCGGCATCCGCTCGAACAAGGGGTTCTTGTACCTGCCCGAGGCCCGAGCATGGATCACGGAATACCCGAAGGAGTCGTTGGCCAAGGCCGAGGCGGTGTACGCGGGTCAGGCTCCGGTGTACGCCGGAATGTCATCGGGAATCGTGGCGCTCTATCAGAAGTGTCCGCACCTTGGTTGCCGAGTTCCCACCTGTGCCACGTCGCAATGGTTCGAGTGCCCGTGCCACGGTTCGCAGTTCAACCGTGTCGGCGAAAAGAAGGGAGGTCCGGCCCCGCGTGGCATGGATCGTTTCGCCGTCTCGATCAACAACGGAAACGTGGTCATCGACACCGGTGCGGTGTTCGGCGGGCCGGCCATCGGCACCAACACCACGGGCCAAGAAGCCGAAGGTCCCCATTGCGTCGGTGGAGGCAGTCACTAACTCATGTCCCCACTCTTTGCTGATGTCACCACCACGCTCGCGTGGATCGCACTCGTTGCGGCGCTTGGCGGGTGGGCGTTGTATGCGTTCTTCAACATCCGCTCGAGTCGAGCCGAGATCGGATCCGAAATCGAGTTGGCGGCCAACCGCAAGCCCTACTACGACGACGAAGTCCTCGAGGGCAAGAAACTCGAGCGAACGCAATTGCTCGGCGTTGGTGTTCCTTGCAATCATCACGGTGACGTTGCCGCTCTACTGGATCTTGGAACCGGGTCGCCAGGCCGGTGCGGAGAAGGACTTCGTCCACAAGTTCGAGACGTGGGGGAGCGGATTGTTCGCCGCCACCGCCGAAGGTGGATTCAATTGTGCGGGTTGTCACGGTGGCATGAACGGCGGTGGCGGTGTCGCATCGTATGCGGTGACCGATCCGAAAACCGGCGAGGTGAAGGCCGTGAACTGGAAGGCTCCGGCGCTCAACAACGTCTTCCTGCGATACAGCGAAGAAGAGGTCCGCTTCATCCTCAATACGGACGCCCGTTCTCTCCGATGTCGGCATGGGGTCTCGGTGGTGGTGGGCCGATGAACGAGCAGCAGATTCAACACGGTGCTCGACCTACCTGAAGAGCATCCAGGTGCCGCGTGAGAACTGCGCTTCGCCGACGACGATCCGCAAGATGTGCGACGGTGGCACCTGGCCGAGAAGAACCAGGACGACATCCAGGCCGCCGCCGAGCGTCTCGTCGCCGACGGGAACGCACGGCATCGTTGGCGAGGCGCTCTTCAACCTCGATCTCGGCGCGGGAAGCTACTCGTGCGCTCGTTGCCATACGCCAGGTTGGTCGTAGGGCGACCCACAAATCACCGGTGGTGGCGCATTCGGCCCGAACCTCACCGGCGGAGCCACCATTCGTCAGTTTCCGAATCAGGACGACATGATTGCGTTCATCTCCGCCGGAAGCGAATACGGCAAGAAGTACGGCGAGCAAGGTCAGGGTGGTGGTCGCATGCCCGGATTCGGTGGGATGTTGACCCAGGAGCAGATCAAGGCCGTCGTCGAATACGTGCGGGGTCTGTGATGCAGTTCTTGTCGATGTTGGCGATCAATTGGGAGCCTGAACTACGCGGTCTTGTGGTCATGCTCGGAACCGTCGTGGTGCTCAGGCGTGAACGTATCTTCTGGTGGGACCAACATGGGTATCCGACTCGGTTTTTGGTTGCGCTCGCCGGTCTGTTCGGATGGATGGCCACCATGGGTGCATCATCTGGTGGACTACGGCATCGGACTGAAGGGTCGGAGCCATCCTGGGAACCCTCGGCAGCCGTTCCATCGTTCGTGATGGTGAGCTGTTGCAGCGGTGGAGATTCTCGAACAGCCCCTCAAGTTGACGGGCACGGCACAAGACCCGAACGCCGATGCGTTGCTCGGGCGTTGGTGTCCGAGGAGGGCTGGCGACTTCTCGAGGACCGATCCGCAACGCGTGGTCAAGCGGTTGCGGCGTCGGACGAAATCGTGCAGATCAAGAGGCCGATGTATTTGCCGCAGGTGAGTTCATCTCCGTCGCCGTATTCGACCGCGGCGGGGAGCGCTGGCCGAAAATCAACGAAGCGCTCGATTTCGTGGCCTTCTTCCACAAACCTCATTACGCCGTGGTCGAAGTGGCGCCGGTGATCCCGCAACGAAGTCGAACCCGGTCGTGCTCCGGCTCGCCCAAGATCGACGAATCGCAAGACCGTCAGATACGTCTGATGTTGCGCGATCTCGGCACCAAGCGTCAGCCGGCGATGTTGATCACGATTGGGTCGCACGATCATCTTCCTCATCTGTGCTGGATGCTGCATCGTCGTGATCTGATGTTGCCCGTCAAAATCTCGGGTGACCTCGCCGAGCTCGGAAGGTCTGAGCCCTCGAACCGCAATGGGTCAGTACCTGCCGATCGTCGTGCTGACGGCACTCGCAGTGGTCTTTGCCGCACTGAGTTTGGTCGCGTCGAAACTGCTGGCACCGAAACGTCCGAACACCGCCAAGGATGCGCCGTACGAGTGCGGCATCGTTCCGAGCCGCGAATCACCCGAGCGGTTCCCGTGTCGTTCTACATCGTGGCGATGCTGTTCATCATGTTCGACATCGAGATCATCTTTTTGTATCCGTACGCCGTCAGCCACGGCGAACGTTGGCGTCTTCGGCTTCTGGGCGATGTTCGCGTTCAGCGCAGTGTTCTTTTGGCGTTCGTGTACGAAGTTGCTCGAGCGGGACCCTCGACTGGGGACCCATCACGAAATCTGAACCCTTGCCGACGTGAACGATGAGTCCGAACGCACGTCGACATCGACCATTCGTCGAGTCGGCCTCGACGGTCGTAGCGCACCGGATCAGGCAGCTTGATCGCTGGCGCAGCATGAGTGTGATTCGCGACGTGCTCGACGACGGTCTCGGTGGCATCAAACACAACTTCTTGACCGGGTCAAGATCGAAGACCTGGTCAAATGGTCGCGATCCCGTTCGAGCTGGGGCGCGACGTTCGGACTTGCCTGCTGCGCCATCGAAATGATGGGCACCGGCGCTGGAGCGCATTACGACATCGCTCGATTCGGAATGGAAGTGTTTCGCGCCTCGCCTCGTCAGGCCGACATCCTCATCGTGGCCGGACGAGTGAGCCAGAAGATGGCTCCGGTTCTACGCCAGGTGTACGACCAGATGATGGAACCCAAGTGGGTCATCTCCATGGGTGTGTGTGCTTCGAGCGGTGGAATGTTCAACAACTACGCCATCGTGCAAGGCGTCGATCAAGTGGTGCCGGTGGACGTGTACGCACCCGGATGTCCCCCCACGCCGGAGACGCTGATTCACGCGATCGAAACACTGCACCAGTTGATCGAAGACGGCGAATCATGCAGCGACGTCGCCGCAGACCGGTGCTGGCGCCGAGATCCACATCACCGAGATCCCGGCCGGAATCACCACGCCGGTCACGTTGGGAGCGACGATAAGCACGGTATGACCGATTCGATCACCCGACCAGTCGTTGTGAGGCGCCTTCGTTTCCGTCCCCGATTACATCCCGACGATCACCGGGTTGTATGCCGACGGGTTCACCATGTGCGTGGATCTCACCGCGGTGGACTATCTCTTCGACACACCAATCGAAACGAGAACTCCAGCGGTGTGGAATGGCGCAACGATTCGAAGTCGTCGTCAACCTGGTCTCGATCGCCGAGCGCAACGGTTCGAGTGCGTCTCCAGGTGGCCGAAGGCGATGCGACGATCGCCGTCGTGTTTCGACTTCCATCCGGGACCGAAGCAATGGAACGCGAAGTATTCGACATGTTCGGAATCGTGTTCGACGGGCACCCCGACCTCACGCGAATCCTCATGCCGGAGGATTGGGATGGCCATCCACTTCGAAAGGACTATGCGCAGGGTCGTATTCCGGTGCAGTTCAAGGGTGCTGCATCATGACCAGTACCGCAATCACCTCGGCCGGCGCCGCAACCAGTGAGGGTGGTCAGGAACTCCAGTCGCGCACGGACGTGTCGCCAGAAGAATTGATGCGCGAGGCCGGGCCGTCTTGCGGATGAGCGAATCCGCCGCTGCAGCGACAGCCGATGATGCGCCACGACGACGGCGAAGACCAGTCGATGATCATCAACATGGGTCCTCAGCACCCGAGCACCCACGGCGTGTTGCGCTTGATGCTGGAACTGCAGGGTGAAACCGTGTTGCGCTGCAAGCCAGTGATCGGCTACCTGCACACCGGTATGGAAAAGACGGGTGAATCACTCACCTACATGCAGGGCGGCACCAACGTGACGCGCATGGACTATCTGTCGCCGCTGAACAACGAGTTGGTGTTCTCGATGGCAACCGAGAAGTTGCTGGGGATCGATGGAGAGATTCCGGAGCGTGCCCAGTGGATGCGCATGCTGCTGTCGGAACTCAACAGAATGAGCAGCCACTTGCTGTTCATGGCGACGAACGGCATGGACCTCGGTGCCGTATCCATGATGTTGTACGGCTGGCGCGAACGAGAGGAAGTGCTGCGCTTCTTCCAGAAGGTCACCGGACTACGGATGAACCACAACTTCATTCGCCCGGGCGGAGTGGCGGCCGACCTTCCGGCGGGTTGGCGTGACGACGTGTTGAGCCTCCTCGACATGTTGCCCGACCGCTTGGCCGAGTACGAGGTGCTGATGACGGGTCAGCCGATATGGCGCGAGCGACTGCAGGGAGTTGGCGTCATCACCCAGAGCGAGGCGATTGCCTGGCTGCAACCGGGCCGATCCTTCGTTCCACGGGGGTGGCGTGGGACCTGCGCAAGGACATGCCGTATCTCAAGTATCGCGATGTCGAGTTCGACGTGGTGGTTGGTGTGCATGGCGATGCTTACGACCGCTATGCGATTCGTTTGCAGGAAATTCGCGAATCGATGCGTATCGTGCGTCAGATTCTCGACAAGATGCCGCTCGGTGACTACCGAATCCAGAACAAGAAGGTCACTCCACCGCCACGAGGTCGCATCGACGAGTCGATGGAAGCCCTCATCCACCACTTCAAGATCTTCACCGAAGGTTTCAAGGTTCCCGAGGGCGAGGCGTACGTGGCGATCGAATCGCCGCGGGGTGAAATCGGTTGCTACATCGCCAGCGACGGTTCGTCGGTGCCGTACCGCATGCACGTGCGGGCACCGAGCTTCGTGAACGTGCAGTGCCTCCCGCACATGATGCGTGGCGGTCTGGTGGCCGATGCCGTTGCCGTGATTTCCTCGATCGACCCCGTGTTGGGGGAGGTGGACCGATGAGCCGGCTGAGCGAGGAACGCGTCGTCACTGCCAAGGAGATCATCGGTCGTTTTCCGCGAAGGAAGTCGGCACTCATTCCGCTCCTGCACTTGGCGCAGGAGCAGGACGGCTACGTGGCACAGGATGCAATGGTGCACATCGCCGAACTGCTGGACCTTGCACCGGCCGAGGTGTACGGCACGGCCAGTTTTTATGAGATGTTCAAGTTCCATCCCGTCGGCAAGTACTGCATCAACATCTGCACCAACATCTCGTGCCAGTTGGTGGGAGCGTGGAACCTGTTGCATCACGCTGAAGAACGACTCGGCATCAAGTCGGGTGGCACCACGCAAGACGGACTGTTCACGATCGAGGACGTGGAGTGCATCGCCGCATGCACCGAGGCGCCGGCACTCCAGGTGAACTATCGCTACCGGTACAAGGTCACACCCGAATCCTTCGATGCACTCATCAACGACCTGGAGAGCGGCAAATTGACGGGCGAGGTGCCGCCACACGGCACGTTGGCCTCGGTTCGACAGACCACGACGGCATCGTGGAGCAATCGCGGCGTGGAAGAGCAAGCGCAGGTGGATGCCCGATGAGCGTTCCGAGCGGTCCCCGCATCATCACGTCGCGCTTCGACGTCGCCGACGGCCACACGTATGCCGGCTACGTCCGCACCGGTGGATACGCGTCGTTGCGCAAGGCCGTAAGCAGCATGACGCCACAACAGGTGCACGACGAAGTGAAGGCGGCGGAAATTCAGGGCCGCGGCGGCGCGGGTTTTCCGGCGGGTACCAAATGGGGTTTCCTGCCCGCAGGTGTGCATCCGCGCTACCTCGTGATCAATGGTGACGAGAGCGAACCCGGCACCTACAAGGACCGGCTGCTCATGGAGCGCGATCCCCATCAACTGATCGAGGGAATCGTCATTGCGTGTTATGCCCTGAATGCATCGCAGGCGTTCCTCTACGTCCGTGGTGAAATGGCACACGCTCAGGAACGTTTGGCAGAGGCGCTGAACGAGGCATATGCCAACAACATGGTGGGAAGGAACATCTGCGGCAGCGACTTCTCCGTCGACATCACCCTCACCTGGGGTGCCGGCGCCTATATCGTCGGCGAGGAAACCGCCTTGATCGAGAGTTTGGAAGGCGAGCGTGGAATGCCGCGGTTGAAGCCGCCGTTCTTCCCGGCGGTGAAGGGGTTGTACATGCAGCCCACCATCGTGAACAACGTCGAAACCCTCGCCAACGTGCCGTACATCGTGGGCCGGGGTGGTGGCGATTTCAAGTCGATCGGCGCCCCGACGTCGACCGGTATGCGCATGTTTGCGGTGAGCGGACACGTGAACAAGCCCGGTGTCTTCGAGGTACCCAACGGTGTCACCACGTTCCGGATGTTGTTCGAGGCTCCCGAGTACTGCGGAGGTATTCGCAACGGTGGGTCGATCAAGGCGTTCATCCCCGGAGGTGCATCGGCGATGTGGTTCTTCCCCGAGCACCTCGACATGGCGCTCGACAAGCCAACGGTGGACAAAGCCGGGTCGATGCTCGGTTCCGGTGCGATCGTGGCGATGGACCAAACCACCGACATGGTGGCGGCCTGTTGGCGTATCGTGCGTTTCTTCGCCCGCGAGTCGTGCGGCAAGTGCACACCATGTCGCGAGGGCACCACGTGGTTGGAGCGCGTGTTGAAGCGAATGCTCGACGGCCACGGTCGCCCAGAGGACATCGATCTGCTGTTCGAGGTGAGCGAGAGCATCAGTCCGGGAATCGCATGGCCTCCTCGCCAGACCACCATTTGTCCGCTCGGACCGTCGGCGGTGTCGCCGATTGCATCGGCGGTGCGTCGCTTCCGTCACGAGTTCGAGCACTACATCGAACACGGTCGCCCGATCGACGGTGTGGAATCACCCTTTGCCACCCACCTTGCGAGCCACGCGTAAACCACCATGACCGACACCGCCGCGCCAAAAACCACGGTCAATCTCACGGTGGATGGCCGCTCCGTCGAGGCAACGCCGGGCGACTTGCTCATCACCGCGTGCGAACGTTCGGGTTCGTTCGTCCCGCACTTCTGTTACCACCCGCGCATGTCGCCGGTGGGAATGTGCCGTCAGTGCATCGTCGAGGTGGAGGGTCCGCGCGGCAAATCGTTGGTGGTGTCGTGCATGACGCCGGTGGCCGACGGACAAGTGGTATCGACCACCTCCGAGCCCGCCAAGCGAGCCCAGGAAGGCGTGCTCGAGTTGCTGTTGGCGAACCATCCCCTCGATTGCCCGGTGTGCGACAAGGGGGGCGAGTGTCCGTTGCAGGACCAGGCCTTCTCGCACGGACCCGGTGAGAGTCGGTACATCGAAGAGAAGCGCCACTACGAAAAGCCGATTCCCATCAGCGACCTGGTGTTCTTGGATCGCGAACGCTGCATTCTCTGCGATCGATGCACCAGGTTCGCCGGTGAAGTTGCCGGCGATCCGCTGATCTCCTTCACCAGTCGCGGCAACAACACCCAAGTGATGACCTTCCCCGATGAGCCGTTCAGTTCGTACTTCTCGGGCAACACCGTGCAAATCTGTCCGGTGGGTGCACTTACCTCGAGCGCCTACCGATTCAAGGCCCGACCGTGGGACCTGGAGCAAGTGGAGAGCACGTGCACTACCTGCAGCGTCGGTTGCCGCACGGTGGTGCAGAGCAGTCGCGATGAACTGGTTCGTTACCAGGGAGTCGATGTCGAGTCGGTCAACTGGGGTTGGCTGTGCGACCGCGGTCGATTCAATTTCGAATCGGTGAACTCCAAGAATCGGTTGCACTCACCGCTGATGCGCAAGGACGGCACCCTCGTGGAGACCACATGGTCCACTGCGCTCGACGCCGCCGGCCGAATCCTGCGTACGGTGTTGAACGACAAGGGTCCGGACGCCGTCGCCATCATCGGTGGTGCGCGGGGCACCAACGAAGATGCATTCGCATGGGCCCAACTGGCGGATTCGTTGGGCGTTACGGCACGCGACGCCCAGTTGGGCGACGGGCTGCCCGCCGAAGTATTCGCACTCCCGCAAGCAACGATTGCCGAAGCCTGTGCGTCACCCACCGTCATCCTGCTCGCACCCGATCTGAAGGAAGAGTTGCCGGTGTTGTACCTGCGACTGCGAGACGCAGCGGAGAAGCGCACGACGCGAATCATCGAAGTGTCACCCCGAGCGACGGGGTTGAGTAGCTACGCGTGGAAGTCGGTGCGTCACGACCCGGGCGACCAGCCTCGCGTCGTGAGCGAGCTGTTGTCCGACCGGGATGTCGTCGACCAACTGTCACGCGGGAACGTCACCGTGGTGATGGGGCGCGGCAATCTGGCGGAGTCGCCTGAATTCACCCTGCTGGCCACGGGAGCGGTCCTGGCTGCAGTACCAACGGCGCGAGTGTTGCCGGTGGTGCGACGTGGCAACGTGCGTGGAGCGGTGACCGCAGGCATGACGCCTCAGCGTCCTGACGCCGATACGAACGCCATTCTGTCGTCGATTGCCGCCGGGAAGGTGGAGTGCCTGGTGTTGGTGGGTGCCGATCCGTTGAGCGACGTACCCGACGCAGACCTGGTGCGACGAGCGTTCGCATCGGTCAAGCATGTGATCGCCGTCGACACCTTCGTCACGGACTCCGTACGACATGCCGAGGTGGTGTTGCCCGCGTCGGCGTACGGCGAGAAGGTCGGCACCACCACCAACTGCGAGGGCCGAGTGAGCGATGTTGCACAGAAGATCACGACCGCCGGAACCGCGCGACCCGACTGGATGATCGCCGCCGAGCTCGCACTCGAACTCGGGGTGGACCTCGGCATCTCGTCGTACTCCGAGTTGCGCGACACGATGACCTCGTCGATTGCCGCATTCGCCCCGGCCGCGGACGCCAAAGCCGTGCGAGGGGAGGGTGTCTTGATGGCGCAGTCCGCGCCGATTCGCATCACCGCCACGCCGCGCTCTGCTGCGCCGCGGCTGACCGCACTATTCCGTCTGCACGTGTCGCGCGTGATGTACGACCGTGCGGTTTCAACGAAAGAGAGCCCGTCGCTCGCCCCGCTCGCACGCGAGGCGTCGGTGCACATGAACTCCGGCGACGCGCAGCGCCTCGGTGTTCGCGAAGGGGCGAGTGTTCGCCTGTCTTCGAACGGTTCGGCCGTGGTGTTGCCGCTCGTCATCGACGACGCGGTATCACGCGGAGTCGTCTCCGTGCCGTTCAATCAGCATGGCAGCGACATTCGTCAACTGATTCGTCACGATGTGGCGGTGACCGATGTCGTGGTGGAGGTCGTCTGATGTTCGCCCTCGACCCGATGCTCGAAGGAGATGTGCTGTGGACACCGCTACTCATCGTCGTGCTGAAGGTGTTGGTGGTCTTCGTGGTGGGTCTGGTGGCCACGATGCTCATGGTGTGGTTCGAGCGAAAGGTCATCGCCGGAATGCAGAACCGAATCGGCCCGAACAAGGCCGGTCCGTTCGGACTGCTGCAGACACTGGCGGACGGGATCAAGCTCTTCTTCAAGGAGGACCTGCTGCCGCGACGCTCCGACAAGTTCGTCTTCGCGCTCGCACCGTTTCTCTCGCTGGTACCGGCATTCCTGGCGTTTGCCATCATCCCGTTGGGTGGCGATTACCGCGACGGGAACGACGGCGTGGTGACGTGGTTCGGCGTGGAGACACGCGTGCAACTTGCCGATCCCCACATCGGCGTGTTGTTCGCGCTGGCCATCTCTTCCATCGCCGTCTACGGCATCATGTTGGCCGGATGGTCGAGCGGGTCGAAGTACCCGTTGCTCGGTTCGGTACGTGCTTCTGCCCAGATGGTGAGTTACGAAGCAGCACTCGGCCTCTCGCTTGCGTCGGTGATCCTCATTTCGGGCACCTTGTCGACCAGCGGAATCGTGGCGGCGCAATCGACCTTGACCGATTGGCACGTCGTTGCCACCGGCATCGTGCCGTTCATCATCTTCCTGATTGCCGCAACTGCGGAACTCAATCGTCCTCCCTTCGATCTGGTGGAGGCCGAGCAGGAGTTGGTGGGCGGATTCAACACCGAGTATTCGTCGATTCGATTCGCCCTGTTCTTTCTCGCCGAGTTCATGAACACGGTCACGATGTCGGCGCTCATCGTCACGCTGTTCTTCGGCGGACCGCAACCGATCTCCTACGGTGGCATCACGCTGGACATTCCATTGATTCCCAACGGGCTCGAGGGCACCATCTGGCTGCTCGGCAAGGTTCTGGTCTTCCTCTACGTGTACGTCTGGTTCCGCGCGACGCTTCCTCGCTTGCGTTACGACCAGTTGATGGACCTCGGCTGGAAGGTGCTCATTCCCGGATCATTGGCTGGTTCATCCTCATTGCTGCACAACGTCTGGCTCGCAACGAGGGATGGAACGTCTTCACCACCACCGCGGTAGCCGTGGTGGTGCTCGGTGTGTGTTACGCACTCCTGCAGGGGGCATTCGCAATCAGCAACAAGACGCGGGAGCGGGAAGGAGCACAGTTCTAAATGGGCTATCTCGGCGGTTTCCTCGTCACGTTTCGACAGCACGGTCGCAAGAACCGGGTTACCACGCAGTATTCGGGTGGGCGCTTGTTCAAGCGAAAGAAGCGCAGCGCCTCGGCGATGGACGTGAAGGTCGAGAAACCCGAGCGTCTGCACGGTCGACACGTGTTGAACCGCTACGAAGACGGCATGGAGAAGTGCATCGGATGCGAACTGTGCGCCGGCGTATGCCCGGCCAAGTGCATTCATGTGCGAGGCGCCGACAACGATCCCGACAATCCCCACCTCACCCGGCGAGCGTTTCGGCTGGATTTATGAGATCAATTATCTGCGCTGTATTCATTGCGACCTGTGTGTCGAGGCATGTCCGACCGAGGCCATCACCGAGACGAAGTTGTTCGAATTCTCCTTCACCAATCGCAAGGATGCGATCTATACCAAGAACGAGTTGCTGGTGGGCGACGACGGCAAGCCCCGCCACATGCCGTGGGAGGACTGGCGCCCGGGTGAGGACCAACACACGTCCGCGTGGATGCGGGCCACTGCACCGGCAGGGGATGCGTCGTTCGTTGGTGTCGTTTCCTGGGCCGGCGAACGCGGCTACGGTGTGCGGGCAGCCGAGGCCACCCAGGCAGAAGCCGACTCCCTTCCAGGTCAGCCGAGCGTGAAGCACTGATGGAACTCGTCGTTTTCGTGCTGGCAAGTGCGATGATGCTCGTCGGGGCACTCGGTGTGATCACGCGGAGCAACCCGGTGCACGCGGCCCTGTCGTTGATTCTCACGTTGTTCGGTGTCGCGGTGCACTTCGTGGCGCTGGAGGCGTACTTCTTGGCGGCCGTCCAGATCATCGTGTACGCCGGTGCAATCGTGGTGCTCTTCCTCTTCGTGATCATGTTGTTGGGTGTGGACAAGGCGGAGGATTTGGCGACCGAGCCACTCGTGGCCCAACGATGGCTCGCGGGTATTGCCGGATTGGGTTTGCTCGGACTCCTGGTGGTTGCCGTGGCACGGGGGGTGGAAGTTCTCCGTCCGCGCGGCAATGGGCTTGACACCGCCACACAAGGTGCCGATGGTGACGCGAACATCCAACAACTGGCCCAATCGGTGTTCGGTGATTACGTCGTGGCATTCGAGCTCACGTCGGTGTTGTTGGTGGTTGCGGTCGTCGGCACCGTGATGTTGGCACGACGCCGCATGGCGGGGGAGGCATGATGCCCGAGCCGACGACGCTCTCCTACCTGATCGTTGCCGCGCTGCTGTTCGTCATCGGAACCGTTGGTGTGATGGTGCGTCGCAATCCGTTGATCATGTTCATGTGCATCGAGTTGATGCTGAACGCCGTGAATCTCTCGTTCGTGGCCCTGGCTCGTGAACTCACCGACATCGACGGTCAGTCCATCGTCTTCTTCGTGTTGGTGGTGGCTGCAGCCGAAGTGGTGGTGGGTCTCGGCATCATCGTGGCGATCATGCGAAATCGAACGTCGTTGACTGCCGACGACATGGCGGAGCTGAAGGGCTAGCGCAATGGTCGATTTCGTCTGGCTGGTGCCGTTCCTGCCGCTCATCGGGGGAGTGGTGCTCATGGTGTTCGGCTCACGCATTGGTGAGCCGCGGGCCGGTTGGTTGGCAACGCTCGTGACGGCTACGTCGTTCCTGGTGACCGTTGCGGTGTACTTCGACCTGCTCGGCATGCCATCCGAGGAGCGGTCGCATGTCGTGACGCTGTTCCAGTGGATTCCGGTTGGCGCGCTACAGATCGACTTTGCACTCCTCGCAGATCCCCTCAGTATCACGATGGCGCTCTTCGTCACCGGAATCGGTTCGCTCATTCATTTGTATGCGATCGGTTACATGCACGGTGATCCCAAGTTCTCCAAGTTCTTCCTGTATCTCAATCTGTTCGTGTTCTCCATGCTCATGTTGGTGCTGGGGGAAAACCTCCTGGTCACCTTCCTCGGTTGGGAGGGTGTGGGTGCATGCTCGTACTTCCTCATCTCGTTCTGGCATACGCGCAACAGCGCGGCCGTCGCCGGCAAAAAAGCCTTCGTCACCAACCGAATCGGTGACTGGGGAGTGATGACGGCGATGTTCGTTGCGTTCTCCGCGGTGGGGTCGGTGTCGTACAAGGCCATCAACGATGCCGCCCACGAGGGTGCCATTTCGCAAACGGCAATCTCGGCCATCGCCATCCTGCTCTTCGTCGGCGCGTGCGGAAAGAGTGCACAACTTCCCCTGTACTTCTGGTTGCCCGATGCCATGGAAGGCCCGACACCGGTGTCGGCCCTGATCCACGCGGCCACCATGGTTACCGCCGGAGTGTTCCTGATGACGCGGGTGGGACCCGTGCTCGCAGAATCGTACGGATGGGTACCCGACACCATTGCGATCGTTGGTGCGGCAACCGCACTGTTCGCCGCATCGATTGCGGTGGCCCAACACGACATCAAGCGTGTGCTCGCGTACTCCACGGTGTCGCAACTCGGCTTCATGTTCCTTGCAATCGGTTCCGGTGCGTACGTTGCGGCGATCTTCCACATGGTGACGCACGCATTCTTCAAGGCGTTGTTGTTCCTGGGTTCCGGCTCGGTAATTCATGGCATGCACCACGAACAAGACATGCGCAAGATGGGTGCACTTCGCACGGCGATGCCGGTGACCGCATTCACCTTCATCATCGGATGGTTGGCCATTGCCGGCGTCCCACCGTTCGCCGGGTTCTGGTCGAAGGATGAAATCCTGCTGTACGTGTACGCCGACAACCGTTTGCTCTACGCAATCGGCATGCTCGCTGCGTTGCTGACGGCGTACTACATGACTCGACAAGTGATCATGGTGTTCTTCGGCGAGGCTCGTTGGCACGATGCGGCGGGTGAGCATGGTGCACACGGTGATTTTCGACCGCATGAGAGCCCCAAGGTCATGTTGATTCCGCTCGTGGTGTTGGCGGTGCTGTCGGTTGTTGGTGGTGCGATGCAGTTGCCCTTCAGTAAGGACCTCCACTTCCTCGAGCACTGGTTGGAGCCCGTCGTCGAGGAGGCCGAACGCAGCATCTCGGGAACGTGGGCCTACGACAACAAGTACGTGCTTCTTCTGGCGGCAATCGTGGTGGCAGCGGCCGGCATCGCACTATCGCTCGCCGTGTACGCGAAGCGCCGTCTGCCGACCATCGAACCGAAGGCTCTCGAGAATGCGTGGTGGTACGACGCCACCGTCGCCCGACTGGTGGGCGGCCCCGGTGCTGCGACATTCCGCGGCATCACCAGGTTCGATTCGCGAGTCGTGGACGGGGCAGTCAACGGTGCCGCGGCGTTGGCGCGCGGCGTGGGTTCGCAGGTACGCCGGTCGCAGTCGGGGTTCGTGCGGGCATACGCGGTGATTCTGTCGCTTGGCACCGTGGTGCTCTTGGCGTGGTTCGTGTGGCGGGGATGGTTGGCGTCATGATCGTTGCCGCGTCGACTACCTCTGCGTTGGACTTTCCGATTCTCAGTTCACTGGTGTTGGTGCCGCTCATTGGCGCCGTAGCGGTCTTGTTCTTCGGGCGTCTACGAGCGGAATGGGGGAAACTCGCCGCGCTCACCTCCAGCGTGGTAACTGGTGCGCTGAGCCTGTGGGTGCTCCAGGCGTTCGACTCGGCCGACTCGGGCTTTCAGTTCGTTTCGCAGCACGAGTGGATTGGACAGTGGGGTATCTCCTGGCACCTCGGCATCGACGGAATCTCACTGTTCCTGGTGGTGCTGACGGGTGTGCTGTTTCCGCTGGTGATTGCCGGGGTTGACCCACATCACGACGAGCGCCCGTACTTTGCGTGGCTTCTCATCCTGCAGGCCGGTGTGATGGGCTCGTTCGTGAGTCTCGACCTGTTCCTCTTCTTCGTCTTCTTCGAAATTGTTTTGGTGCCCATGTACTTCCTCATCGGTGGTTGGGGCTACGACGAGCGCGTCTATGCCGCCACCAAGTTCTTCCTCTTCACCATGGCCGGTTCGGCGTTCATGCTGGTGGGCATCGTTGCGACGGCGCTGTTGTCGCGTGATGTCGTGGGTGAGGTCACGTTCGACCTCGTGGCGTTGGCGGAGAGCGGCGCCCTTTCGGTGACGCAAGGGCGCTGGTTGTTCGTTGCATTCGCCATCGCATTCGCCGTGAAGGTGCCGTTGTTCCCCGTGCATACATGGTTGCCCGATGCGCACACCCAGGCGCCAACGGGTGGTTCGGTGATCCTCGCTGGTGTGTTGTTGAAGATGGGCACCTACGGATTGCTGCGGTTCTGCGTGTACCTGTTTCCCGAGGCCAGCGTGTGGGCCCGCCCCGTGCTGTACACCTTGGCGGTCATCGGGATTCTGTACGGTGCGATTGCCGCCACGATGCAAACCGATTTGAAGCGCCTCGTCGCCTATTCCAGCGTCGCACACCTCGGGTTCATCGTGCTCGGCACGTTCGCACTGACCGACCAGGCCGTTACCGGTGGCGTGATGCAGATGGTCAATCATGGTGTGTCGACCGGCGCGTTGTTCCTCCTCGTTGGCATGATCTACGAGCGACGTCACACCCGTCAGATTGCCGAACTACGTGGTCTGCAGCACGTGGCACCGATCTTTGCCGGGTTCTTCATGGTGGTGATGTTGTCGTCGATTGGTTTGCCGGGACTCAACGGTTTCGTCGGTGAGTTCTTGATCCTGATCGGTTCGTTCGACACCGCACGTTGGTGGGTAATCATCGGAACGATCGGCGTGGTGTTGGCGGCGTTGTACCTGCTGTGGGCGTACCAGCGTGTGTTCCACGGCGAGCCGGATGAGGCCAACTCCGGGTTTGCAGAGTTGCGACTACGTGAGGGGTTGCTTCTCAGCGCGTTCGTCGCCATCATCGTGTTTACCGGTGTGTATCCCAAGCCGATGTTGTCGCGAATCGAACCAAGCGTGAACGCACTCATCGAGCATGTGGAGTCGCGAACCACCTACGTGCAGCCCACTCACGAAGAGGCAGGGAAGTAAGTCATGGATGTCACCGGCGACTTCCTTCCACCAACCATCGAGTGGTTTGCGCTGTCGCCCTACATCGCCCTGGTGGCCGGGGCGCTCATCCTGCTGCTGGGGTCGCTGACACCGCAATGGCCGCGCGGTTGGTACGGATTGGTCTCGGCGACGAGTGCAGGAGTGGCGGGCGTACTTTCGGTGTTGCAGTTCGTCAACCTCGCCGACGAATCACCACGCACGCTGGTGAAGGGTGCGCTGGCCCACGATCGGTTCGGGTTGCTTGCACTCATCGCCATTTGTGTAGCGGTGGTGTTCACGAGCATGACCACCGTGGATGCCGACACGAGCGACTCACTCGAGCACTTTGCGTTGCTGCTTACCGCGGCACTCGGTGCAGCGATCATGGTGACCGCGAACGATCTGGTGGTGTCGTTCCTCGGTATCGAAACCCTGAGTTTGTCGTTGTACGTGTTGGCCGCAAGCGACCGTCGTCGGTCGGCGAGCCAGGAAGCCGGGCTCAAGTACTTCATCCTCGGTGGCTTCGCGTCAGCGTTCCTGTTGTACGGGATTGCGCTGGTGTACGGCACGACGGGCCAGACCAGCATTTCGGGTATCGGCAGCACGCTGGCCGGCGAAGTGAGCGTGCCGCGCAACGATGCCATGCTGCTCGCCGGTGTGGCACTGCTACTCGTGGGCTTCGGCTTCAAGGTGTCGCTCGTGCCGTTCCACTCCTGGACCCCGGATGTGTATCACGGTGCCCCGACTCATGTCACCGGATTCATGGCGTCACTCGGCAAGGTTGCAGCAATCGTGGCGTTGGTGCGCCTCTTCGTTGTGGCATTCCCCACCCGCGCGGATGACTGGCGCCCCGCAGTGTTTGCCCTGGCGGTTCTCACGTTGCTGGTCGGCTCGGTGCTGGCCATCGTTCAACGTGACGTCAAGCGCATGCTGGCGTACTCGTCCATTAGCCACGCCGGTTTCATGATGGTTGGGTTGGAAGCGGCCGGTCGGATCGGCTCGTCGTCGGCGAGTGATGGTGTTTCGTCGGCGTTGGTATACGTGGTGTTGTACTCGGTCTTGGCCGTTGGATCATTTGCGGCGGTCTCGGTGGTGTCGCAGCATGCATCCGGTGCCACATCGACAGGCGATGGTCAATCGACGACCTCACTCGATGCGTTCAATGGCGTGGCAAAAACCAACCCGGTATTTGCGCTTGGTTTCACGGTGTTGTTGTTGGCTCAAGCAGGCGTGCCGCTCACCAGCGGATTCGTCGCCAAGTTCGGGGTGATTCGTGCCGCGGTCTCCACCGAGAGCTACGTATTGGCCGTGCTCGCAATGGTGTCGGCGGTGATTGCGGCCTATCTGTACCTGCGCATCATGGTGAGCATGTGGCTCTCGGAACCGCGGCCAGATGCACAGGTTGCTTCGATGCCGTATGAGTTGTCGATGTCAAGTCGTATCACGCTCGGTCTCGCCGTCGCGATCACCCTGGTACTCGGCATCCTTCCCACATGGCTCTTGGATGTTGGCGACTCGCTTTATGCAGTAGCCCGCTAGCGCCGCAGAAAATTCTGCGATTAAGACTCGTTTACTTGTATCACGCGAAACTCTGAGTTTACAAATAACTGTACGCCTCGCAGCTGCGTCAGATTGCCAATACCACCGACTTGCTCAAGGTAATGCGTAACACCTCTCTCGCGTAGCAATTCCATCGCATCTCGTCCGTCGTCTACTGCGAGCAATAGAACAATTCTGTAGTCCGAGAGAATCTCATTTGGGTAGGAAACCTCATTTCGATCGTTCAGAGGCGGTTCTTCGAGGAGTCCGGCAGCAAATCTTGGCGCCTCCAAGAGAGTCCTGCGCCTCGTCAGCGCAGCTACTGGAGACTCACCGTCCAAGTCGCAGACTGCATCATTCGATGAGATGTCACAGACGTAGTTTGAAGCGATGATCGCGTCCCGATTCGTATTTTCACGAATCCACCGAGCTGCCTCCCGCAGACTCGGGTTGCCCCGGAGGCGTTTGGAGGTTTCCATGTCGATCTCAGTTGTGAATTCGCTGCCAAGTAACTGCCATCGATCAACCAGCAATGACGCCTGACCCCATGCACGTGCAACGTGGCTGCAATAACCCCACCTCCGAAAAAGCCTTCCCGGTTCCGAGAAAGATGGCGGCGTCTGCGGAATATAGTTCTCAGGCCGATGGCACCCATCACTGCGGTGAATGTCATAACAAAAACCACGTCGGAACATCGGGGCAGGTTTGGGAATCTGCGACAACTGCCCGTCCCAATTCGAATTGAAAGAATTACAGCGGCCGAACATCCGAGAATTGCGAGGAGCTCTCGTGGAGCAAGTCGGCTCAATGGAACGGCAAGAGTTATGAGCGTAGTCCAGAGCGCAGTCCAAACAAAATAGTGGGCTTGAGGTGTTGAGGTCGCAGAAAAGACATAGAACGCAAAAATACTTGTGGTAGCTGCGCAAACTCCAAAACGGATATCGGAGCCGACTAATCCAACGACCAATACGGTAACCAAGGTGAATACCATTCCCAGTTGCCATGGATCGCCAGAAGCCAAAATGGAGACGTTAAGCCCGTATTCTTCGAACGACCAGACATTGAGAATGTCGTATGTGACGATGAGACTTGCAAGAAATCCCGCGGTGAGAGTGCCTGCGATTTGTAGTTTCATCCTTTGCGACACTCTGAGTCTCGTAATTGCAGCCACGAGAAGTAGACCCGAAATCAATTGTTGCCTTTGAAGAAGTCATTGCGAATACGAGTAAAAATAGGCCGACCAGTGATCGTGGAATTTTCGAGGCACACTCGAAGTAGAAAATGTAAGCGAGCACAGCTGCAAAGAGCAGGGCGGAAAAGTTGTACTTGGGGAGAACTGATAGCTAAATGGGGCAGCCAAAAGTATGACCACAATAAGTCCGAGATTCCATTTTGATCAGGGTCTCTGAAGCACTATCAAGTCCTTTATCACCCCTGGAAAAAGTGAGCAAATGACGACTTGCGAAAGTAGGGCGGTCGGGTACAAGTCATCAGCAGTGGAACCAAAGCCGAATAGGCCGAGCAATCCGAACCCAAACCACGAGACGCGATGCCAAGTACCCCATACCACTCATGAGGGCCCGTCCTGAGAGTCAGATATGAGAACGCCTCGGTGAACGTGTCATCGACGAAAAAATCTGTGTAGGAGCACCTGCTCAAACCCAAGAGAACCATAATTGTGAGCAAGGTAAGTAGCTGTAAGACCCGGTTTGGAATCAATGAAGAATTGCACCAGCAGCGCAGCCAACGCCCCATGCGGGTGATCGACCAGAGTAGTGCGGATCCAGATAGACAGAGAAGTGAGGTCTGTACGTTGTTAATTGAGGCTGACTGATTAGAAAATCGTGAATGATTCATGTAAAAACAACCACCAATGCAATCAGGCCGCACCATAACGCGGTGCTACTTACCTGTGTTGCGAGGCAACGTCAGCCATTACAACGTGTACGGAATCCGAAGGCCAGTTTTTGGAAGACGCGAACAATCGTCCATCAGTGCTGAGGCATCCCGATGACGCCAAACAGAAAGGCTGAATTGACCCGCCACCCGGTAAGATTAAAATCGGAGGTAAAAATCCGACATCGCTGAAGATGCGTATCGTGACCTTATTAAAAAGTGTCAAAGTCAGCATTTTCGGTGACTATTTTCTTTGAAAGCGTGCTTTAAAAGTTCGTGAAGAAGGCGTTGCTGGCATTCTGTGGTTTCAGCGTCATCCTCTGGGTGCCACTGCACTCCGACAACGAAGTCACATGTGCGGTGTTCCACCGCTTCGATGACGCCATCCGGTGCTCGCGCAACGACGACAAGATCAGTTGCGACATCCTTTAGCGCTTGATGATGGTACGAGTGCGCGTGTTCGGGTGTCAACGTGCCCAACGCAGAAGCCAGACGAGATCCTTCACTGACTGCAATCGGGTGGTACGTGTCCCAGTGGCTCTCCCGATCGGGAAGTACATCTCCAAGGTCTTGATGCAACGTGCCACCGAGCGCAACATTGAGAACTTGCAGACCGCGACAGATGGCGAGAAGCGGCTTGTTCTGCTGGAGGGCTTCGCGCACCACTGCAATCTCGAACTCGTCGTGTTCGTCGACGACTCCATAGACGGTTTCATTGCGGCAGGAGTCCCCGTAACGCTCGCGATGTCCCCACCGCCTTGAATGAGAATTCCATCGACTGCATCAACGAAACGTGCCGTGCAGACTCCACGTGAATTCGTTTCATCACCACGCCACCACCTCGGGCGATTGCTTGGGCGTATTTGAGCCCATTCGAGTAACTGTCGCCCCGAACTCCGGTTGCGCCAGAGGTGAGTTTCCCGGGTAGCAGAATTCGCGGAGTCACTTGCTATTTAGCGTCAGTGACTTCGGAAATCTCGTAGCCATCGGCCTTGGCGCCGGCCATCAAGTATCTCAGCGTGATCGCGAAGCGAACCTCGTACTACTTGGACACCTGTTTCGCACATGCAAGTCGACTCCCTCGCGTACATGTTCCACCTCGATCAGATTGGCGCCGTGTTCGGCAAACAACGTCAGGAGACGGGCTAATCCGCCCGGGCGATCACTGATTCGTGCAAACACGATGAGGCGGCGGCCACGGTTGGTCTCATGACGACGAACCAGTCCCGTGAGTAGACCGAGATCCGCGTTGCCACCGGAGAGCACGATGCAGGTGGAACCACGCTCCGCTGGCTTTACTCTTCCGTTGAGTAGTGCCGAAACGCCAACGGCACCACCACCCTCAACGAAGTACTTCGAACGCTCGAGTAGAAGCATCATCGCATCTGCGACGCTGTCCTCATCCACGTCGACGATGTCATCCACCCACTTTTCGATAAGCGGGGAAGTGACTTCGCCAGGTACCTTCACCGCGATTCCATCCGCCAACGTCGGTATCGGACCCAGCGGCGCCTTGCCGTAGATGTACGGCGCACAGGAGGAAATTTGTACGCCGATAACTCGAATCGATGGGTCAAACTGCTTTGCGGCGAGTGCGACTCCACTCAGTAGTCCACCACCACCCAGCGGCACAATTACTTGGGTGAGGTCAGGAATGTCGTCGATGAGTTCCAGTCCGAGCGTTGCCCTGACCGGCAACCACGAACTATTGCAGGTCGTCGTACGGATGACAGAACACCATGCCGCTTTCGCTGGCTCGTGATTGGGCGAGTGTGACGGCGTCGTCCAGGCTGTCGCCACCTTCGTGCACCGTTGCGCCGTAGCCGCGGCAGGCAGCAATTTTGGCGAGTGATGCTCCTGCTGGCACGTAGATTTCGCACGGCACGCCAACGCCGAGCCGCGAAGTAAAACCTGCGCGTGGTTGCCGGCACTTCAGCAACCACTCCCTTTCGAGCGTTCTCGCCGAGCGTGGAGAGCTTGTTCACCGCGCCACGAATCTTGAAGGCGCCTGTGCGCTGGAGGTTCTCGGCCTTCAGAACGACCGAGCCACCGTATTGCTCGCTCAGGTGAGCCGACGGGGTGACGGGCGTGTGCGTGACGATTCTGCGGTCACGTTCACTAATTTGGCGAACTTGCTCGAGGGAAATCTCGACGGCGCTGCTGCCACCCATGCAACCACTACGGTATCGCTGTGCGTGCGCTCGTTGTTGGCAACCGCGGAGATGCCGACCCGGGCTTGGTTGGTGCTCGCCTGATCGAACTCGGCTTCGCACTCGAGCGAAACGAACGCGAATACCCTCGCGAGTGGAAGTCGCTGGCGGGAGTTGACCTCGTGTTGTCACTCGGGTCGGAGTGGTCGGTGTACTGGGAGAGCAACGAGAAAGAAGTTGCTGCGGAATCGGATTTGGTGACCACTGCCATGCAGCGTGGGGTGCCGATATTCGGAATCTGTTACGGCGCCCAGCTCATTGCTCATACCCTCGGTGGAACCGTTGCCCGTGCACAGACGCCAGAAGTGGGCTGGCATGCGGTCTCGAGCACCGCGTATCCCGACCTTCTGGCCGGCACGTGGTTGCAGTGGCACTATGACGTCTTTACCGTTCCGGCGAGTTTGCGGGCGGTGGCCGTCAACGATGTCGGTCCTCAGGCAATGTTGGGCAAGCGGGTGTTTGCCACACAGTTCCATCCCGAGGCCACGGTCGACATCATCTCCCGATGGAGCACCGGCGTGGGTACCGCCGAGCTGGCCAAGCTCGGCATCGATGCCAAGCACCTTTGTGAAATGTCGGTCGACCACGTGGCGGAACGGGCACCAGCCACCAGTCGGCTGGTCGACTGGTTTCTCGCCCAAGTAGCCGCGTAGTAGTTTTTTCCCGATGTCTGTGGGTGAGTCTGGCGTGTCGGAGTTCCTGCGGTCGTACCTGACCGTCGGCTGGTTCGGCATCGCCGCGGTCGTCCTCGCAGGTTTGCTCCTGTGGGTGGCTTCGCTCGTGCGTCCGTCACGACCGGGCCACGAGAAACTCCTCACCTATGAAAGTGGTGTCGATCCCGTCGGGGAGGGCTGGTCGCAAAGCCAGGTTCGCTACTACATCTTTGCGCTGCTCTTCGTGGTGTTCGACGTGGAAGCAGTGTTCATCTTTCCGTGGGCCACCCAACTGGAACGTTACGGCACCTTCGGATTGGTGGAGATGGGTGTATTCGTCTTCGTGTTGTTGCTCGGACTCGTGTACGCATGGCGCAAGGGTGTGCTGCGATGGGTCTAGTCGAACGTGGACGCATGCCGCGCCCCTTGTCGGCGCTCTTCAATCTTGGTCGTTCCTACAGCATGTGGGTGTACCAGTGGGGTCTGGCATGTTGCGCAATCGAGATGGGCGCGGCGTTCGGCTCGCCTCGCTACGACGTGATGCGACTGGGTGTCATTCCGTTGCCCGCAAGTCCTCGTCAAGCCGACCTCGTGGTGATTTCCGGAACCGTCACCGACAAGATGGCTCCCGCGATCAAACGCCTGTACGAGCAGATGCCCGAGCCGAAGTACGTGATCAGCATGGGCAGTTGCGCGAATTGCGGCGGACCGTATTGGGACTCGTATTCGGTTACCAAAGGTGTCGACCAAATCATCCCGGTGGACGTGTACGTACCGGGTTGTCCGCCGCGACCCGAGGCGTTGCTCGAAGGAATCGTGCTGCTGCAGGAACGTATCAAGAACGAGGACATGGGAGCCCGCTGGCGTGGCGAGGGTACGCGTTCGCTTGATGCGAGCGCTGATGCAGAACGGAAGGGCAAGCCAGTTGTCGTCGGCAACTGAACTTCACGCATGAACACCACGTCCAGCACCCAACCACGTGTCACTTCCGTGGAGGAGGTCAAGGCCGCGCTCGGCGATCGACTCGTCGAGTCGTTTCAGAAGGACGACCTCTGGCTGCGTGTACGTACCGATGCATGGAAATCATCCATGCGAACGCTTCGCGACACGCTCGGCTTCCATTACTTCTGCTTCCTGTCGGCAATCGACTGGATGCCGTCTCCCTATGGTCGGGGCGAAGACGACCCCACCGAGCCAGCGCCGGAGCGCGACGCCACCATTCGACAGGGCTACGCCGGTGGGGAGACCCGCATGCAGGTGTTCGTTCGGGTCACGAATCCCGTCACACACGTGAGCGTCATCGTCAAGTCGGATGTTCCCGATGACTCACTCACCATCGAATCGATTCACGACGTGTACGCCGGAGCCAACTGGCACGAACGCGAAACGCACGAAATGTTCGGCATTGCATTCGATGGTCATCCCGATCTTCGCAACATGTATCTGCCGTTGGATTTCGAGGGATTCCCACTGCGAAAGGACTTCCCGCTGCTCGCGCGCATGGTGAAGCCGTGGCCAGGAATCGTCGACGTGGAGCCACTGCCGGGTGGAGACGACGACGAAGGCGGTGACGAACAATGAGTCTCACCGACCGAGTGCTGGGTGATCGCCAACGACTTGCATACATTGCCAGTCAGGCCGCCGATGCCCGCTTGAACGTGGAGCTCGAAACCGAGGGCATGACGCTGAACATCGGCCCGCAACATCCGGCGACGCACGGAACGTTGCGCATCATCGCCCGGCTTGACGGTGAGCAGGTGGTGTGGGCAGAGCCATCGTGTGGTTACATGCATCGTGGTTACGAAAAACTCGCCGAGGTGCGCACGTATCCGCAGGTGACCACCTTGGTCAACCGCATCGACTGGCTGGGCAGTTTTGCCAACGAGGTGCCGTTCATCCTTGCGGCCGAGAAACTGATGGAAGTCGAAGCGCCACCTCGTGCCCAGCACATCCGCACGATTCTTTTCGAACTCTCGCGCATTGCAAACGTGTCCCTGTTCCTCGGCGACCTGGGAGTGCAGATGGGCGCCATTACGCCCGTGTTCTTTGCCTTCCGTGACCGTGAGTACGTGCTGAATCTCATCGAGGGTGCAACCGGCGGTCGGTTCCATCCCAACTTCGACCGCATTGGCGGCTTGAAGGACGATCTTCCCAAGGGTTGGATCGCGGAAACCAAAGCGGTGATGAAGAAACTTCGAACGTTCTGCGACCAGATCGAAGACCTGTTGTTCGGTAACGAGATTTTCCAGTCACGTACCCGAGGCATCGGTGTGATTCCGAAGGACATCGCACTGCAATTCGGTTTGTCCGGCGCCAATCTCCGGGCGAGTGGTGTGGATTGGGACCTGCGCCGTGACCATCCGTTGCCCATGGCCTGGAACAAGGCCGACTGGAAGGTGTGGACCCACCCCGATGGCGACAGCTTTGCTCGATGTTGGGTGCGCCTACAGGAAACGCGTGAGGCGACCAAGATTGTCGACCAACTCCTCGACACCATTCCCAGCGGACCGATCATGGCCAAAGTGCCCAAGATCATCAAGGTTCCCGAGGGCGAAGCCTGGGTGTCGACGGAGAATCCGCTGGGTGAAATGGGCTACTACGTGGTGTCGCGTGGTGAACTCGGACCCTTCCGCGTGAAGATTCGCTCCGCGAGCTTCAACAACATTTCGGTGGCGCCGTGGGCGTTGCGTGGCGTGTACGTGCCCGACATCATCACGATCTTGGCGTCGTTGTACTTCATTCTCGGGGACATCGACCGATGATGTCGATGCTCGCGGTGGAGGTTCCGTACTGGGGTCAATCGTTGCTGCGGGTACTCGGTGGCATCGTCGCCGTGCTACTGCCGGCCGGAACCATCGTGTACGTCTTCTTGTTCAAGATGATGTCGTTCATGCAGAGTCGACTCGGTCCGATGGAAGCGGGCCCGTACGGCTCGTTGCAGTTGGTGGCCGAGGTCGGCAAGTGGCTGCAGAAGGAGGACATCATTCCCGAGCGGGCCGATGCACGAATCTTCAAGATGGCACCGGTCGTCGTGCTGGTGAGCACCTTCCTGCTGATCGCCGTGGTTCCATTCGGCCCGGACGCGTGGTTCACCAACTTCGAAGTCGGCATCTTCTACGCACTTGCCGTGTCGTCGCTGTCGGTATTGGGCATTCTCATGGCGGGCTGGGCGAGTGCGAACAAGTACTCACTCCTCGGTGGGCTGCGCGCGGCGGGTCAGCTGATTGCCTACGAGTTGCCGATGGTGTTGGCGGTCATCGGTGTGGTGATTCAAGCCGGAACCATGAACCTGCAGCAGATCGTGGTGGCGCAGAACTCGGGATCGATCTTCGGGTTCGACGGATTGGGCAACCCGTACATTCTCACGCAATTCGTTGGCTTCGTGGTGTTCATGATCGCGATTCAGGCCGAACTCACGCAGGCACCCTTCGACATGCCCATCGCCGAGAGTGAACTGGTGTCGGGATACATGACCGAGTATTCGGGATTCCGCTTCCTCATCTTCTTCATCGGTGAATTCGCCACTGCCGGCGTGTTCTCCCTGCTCACCTCGGTGCTGTTCCTCGGTGGATGGGGTGTTCCATTCGCATGGTTCGGTTGGACCGATGTCGATTCGGTCGCCAACTGGATGAACGTCGCAGGTCCCATCATCATGATCACCAAGATGATGTTGATCGCGTTCATCATCATGTGGGTGCGCTTCAGTTCCCCGCGATTCCGAGAGGACCAATTGCAGCGCTTTGCCTGGAAGGTACTTATTCCGGTGTCGCTCGGCAACATTGCACTGACGTCGATCTTCAAGGTGGTGATGTAATGCCGAAGGTTCCCGGAATGGTCAAGGGTCTTGGGGTAACACTCGGAACGCTGTTCGAAACGGTGACCAAGGGCGCCAACACCGTGCAGTACCCGCATGAAAAGGAAGCACCCCCGACGCGAGCCCGTGGGGTGATCGCGCTGCACGAGGGCAACTGCACGTCGTGCATGTTGTGCGCACGGTCGTGCCCCGACTGGTGCATCTACATCGAAGGACACAAGGAGCTCGCTCCACCTCGTCGAGAAGGCGGCAAGCCGCGCAAGGTGAACATGCTCGATCGCTTCGACATCGACTACGCACTGTGCATGTACTGCGGCATCTGCGTGGAAGTGTGTCCGTTCGATGCATTGTTCTGGACTCCCGAGTACGAGTATTCCGAACCGCGAATCGCCGACCTGCTGCACGACAAGGCAAAGCTCGGCGAGTGGATGGAAACCGTGCCCGAAGCCCCGGAACTCGAAGCCGGTGCCGAAAAGAAGAAGAAGTAGATGTTGGCCGCCGAACTTCTCGTCGCTCAGAACATCGGATTTGCGGTCATTGCACTGGCGATGATCGTCGGTGCACTGCGAGTGGTGACCACCAACAACGTGGTGCACGCAGCATTGTGGCTGGTGGTGGTGTTGAGCGGAGCGGCAGCCCAGTACGTACTGCTCGCGGCGGAGTTCGTGGCCATCACGCAGGTATTGGTGTACATCGGTGCGGTCATGGTGCTGTTCCTCTTCGGCACCATGCTCACGCGCGCTCGTATCGGAACAGAGCGCGACCTCAACAACACCTACTGGCGACTGGGCATCCCCGTGGCCGGCGTACTTTTCGCCGCGATGGCGATTGCTCTCGCGTCGTCGTTCGGGGATGAGCAATTACCGAAGGAACCTCGGGTCATCGGCGTGCAGGAGATCTCGGATCAGATCTTTGGTCCGTATCTCCTCCCGTTCTGGGCGTTGTCGTTCGTTTTGCTTGCGGCGATCATCGGGGCCATCGTGCTGGCCCGCAAGGACTAGCAGTGATGGGAAACGCAGTGGTGGTGACCCCATGTTGACGAGTCAGTTCCTGCTGCTCGGAGCAATCCTGTTCTGCATCGGCGTGTACGGCGTCATTGCTCGAAAGAATGCCGTATTGGTGCTCATGTCGATCGAGCTCATCCTCAATTCGGTGAACATCAATTTGTTGGCGTTTGCGCTGCGCAACGGTTCGGCTGACGGCCACACCTTCGCGTTGTACATCATTGCGGTGGCCGCCGCCGAGGTGGGTGTGGGTCTGGCGATGGTGCTCCTCATCTATCGCAACCGTCGGAGCATCGGTTTGGACGAACTCAGCGAGATGCGAGGATGACCTTGTTGGCGGCCTCCGAAACATTGTCACCACTGCGTGACGGCTGGTTCCTCCAGAATGCGTGGTTGGCACCGGTGATTCCCACGATCGGATTCGTGCTGATCATCCTTTTCGGCAAGCGCCTGCCGAAGAAGGGAAGTGAAGTTGGTGTGCTCTCAATCTTTGCCAGTTTGGTGCTGGCGAGTGGCGCGACGTGGCAGTGGATTCAGCGCGTCGGTGATGCCGGTGAGGAGCAATTCGTTTCGCCCGTGATTCGAACCTGGACGTGGTGGCAGTCCGGCGGGATGGAGTTCACCATCGGCCAACACGTGGATGGTCTCACCGTGGTGGTGTTGTTCGTGGTGGCCTTCATCTCCACGTTGGTGCAGGTGTACTCGCTCGAGTACCTGCGTGGAGATCGTCGCTACACGCACTTCTTTGCGGCTCTCACCTTGTTCTCGGCCGGAATGTTGGCGATGGTCATTGCCGAAGACATGATCCTCTTCCTCCTCGGTTGGGAAATCATGGGCTTGTGCTCCTTC
Source organism: Ilumatobacteraceae bacterium (assembly GCA_038146945.1). Taxonomy (GTDB): domain Bacteria; phylum Actinomycetota; class Acidimicrobiia; order Acidimicrobiales; family Ilumatobacteraceae; genus F1-60-MAGs027. The sequence goes on along the minus strand of JAYQSR010000012.1, from coordinate 7,177 downwards.
ATGCTCATCGGTCACTGGTGGGAGGATGGCGCAAACAGCCGCGCCGCGCTGAAGGCCTTCTTCACGGTGCGAACCGGCGACGTGGGCCTGCTCGTCGGAATCAGCATCCTCTTCTTTGCTGCCAACGAGTGGACAACCACCAACCTCGGTTTGTCCGGATTTTCAATCCGGGGTCTGTCGGCATGGGCGTTGTCGGGCGAGCCGAACTCCACGGTGATTCTCGTTGCCGCGGTTGCCCTGTTCATTGCGGCGATCGGAAAGAGTGGCCAGTTCCCGCTGCATACGTGGTTGCCCGATGCAATGGCGGGCCCCACTCCGGTGAGTTCGCTGTTGCACTCGTCCACCATGGTGGTGGCCGGTGTGTTCCTCGTTGCCCGCTTGTATCCGGTGTTCTTCACGGGGTTGGACATCCTCGGACCCTCGTCGAATCTCATCATGATCATTGCGGCAATCACCATCGTGATCGCTGCGGCTCTGGCATTCGTGCAAACCGACATCAAGCGTGTACTCGCCTATAGCACGGTCAGCCAGCTCGGGTACATGATGCTGGGGTTGGGAGCGGGGGCCTGGTTGCCGGCCGTCTTCCACATCTTCACCCACGCGTTCTTCAAGGCGTGCTTGTTCTTGTCGGCCGGATCCATCAGCCACAGCGCGTCGCATCACTCGTTCGACATGAAAAAGGACATGGGCGGTCTGCGCAAGCACATGCCGATCACGTTCGCAGCGTGGACCGTGTCCACACTCGCATTGTGCGGAGTGTTTCCGTTCTCGGGGTTCTTCTCCAAGGACGAAATCATCGACAACGTTGGTGGCAACGGCTACACCTTCTTCATGGTGGTGGGCCTGGGCGGTGCGTTCCTTACTGCCGCCTACATGACGCGCGCGACGTACCTCACCTTCTTTGGCGAGCCGCGCGGTGCCGCGGCAGGGGAGCACGGCGACGATCACGACTCACGATTCGCATGCAGGTCCACACGAATCGGGCATTTTGATTACCGCACCCATTGCAATCCTGGCCGTGCTTGCAATCTTCTCCGGGTTGTTCAATGCCACGCCATTCGGCGAGTCCTGGGAGTACATGAAGAAGTGGACCGAGCCGCGAGCAGTCGTGGTGGTGGAGTCGCACTCCGGCGGTCCTGGTGAAGCATTCGTGGTGCCGAACGCGGAGTCAGGCTACGGCGATTCACCGTGCGGCAAGGAAACACCCAAGAGCGGTGTGTGTTACGCCCCACAACTGAATCATGCAAAGTTCAAATGGTCCAAGGCGTTGCTGTCGTTGGCGATCGTATTTGCCGGCATCGCGATCAGTTGGTTGCTGAGTGCGGCACTGTACGGTCGCCGTGACCCCCGGTTGGTTGGGCTCACGCAGCGTAATGCCGTTGCGCGCGCCGGGTATCGCCTGTTGACGAACAAGTACTACCTCGATCACCTCTACGAGCGTGGAGTCGTGAGCACCATTGCGGGACCCTTTGCGCGTGGCGCATATTGGTTCAATCAGCGAGTACTCGATGGCGTATTGCACGGTGTCGCACGTGCGTCGCGAACCGTTGCCAACGTGGTGTACCGCGATATCGATCAGCGTCTCGTCGACGGGGCGGTCAACGCGTCGGCCGATGCAACCAAGGCGGTCGGAACCTCGGTACAACCAATCCAGTCAGGACGAGTGGGTCATTACGGTGCGTTGCTGTTTGCAACAGCGGCCGTAGCGGCACTCGTCTTCGTCATACTCAACACCTGAAACCATTACGGGAGACAACACCATGCAGATGATCCGCGACAACAACTGGGTGCTGAGTGTCGGCACGTTCTTGCCGATGCTCGGCGTGATCGCGCTACTCGTCACGCCGAAGGCCAACGAAGCGGCCATCAAGATGGTTGCGTTGCTCACTTCGATTGCGACGGTGATCATCGGCATCTTCACCCTCGTCAACTTCGACTTCGATCAAGCAGGCTCGATGCAATTCGTGGCGCAAACCGACTGGATTCCGGTGATCAAGAGCACCTACTTCATCGGCGTGGATGGCATCAGCCTGCCGTTGTATCTCCTCAGCATGGTGGTGACGTTGCTCGTGGTGATCTACAGTCTCGATCACATCCCATCTCCCGGCAATCCCAAGGCGTTCTTCATTCTCATGCTGATTCTGCAGACGGGAATGGCCGGAACGTTCATTGCGCAGGATCTCATCTTGTTCTTCGTGTTCTTCGAACTCGTCCTCCTGCCGATGTATTTCATGATCGGCGTGTGGGGTGGTGAGCAGCGCCAGTATGCGTCGCTCAAGTTCTTCCTGTACACCATGTTCGGATCCGCGCTCATGTTGGTGGCATTCCTGGCGATCTTCTTCAAGACGGGCGCCGAAAGTTTCGCAATCCCGTATCTCGTCGAAAACGGCGGCGGCATCGCAAAGAACGTGCAAGTGTGGATATTTGCCGGCATGTTCATCGGTTTCGCGGTGAAGGTGCCGATGTTTCCATTCCATACGTGGTTGCCCGACGCCCACACCCAAGCACCGACGCAGGGCTCGGTGATTCTGGCGGCGATTCTGCTGAAGCTCGGCACCTACGGGTTCGTTCGAATCGCGATTCCCACGTTGCCGGATGCAGCGATCGAATGGGCACCATGGATCGGTGGGCTTGCCGTCGTCGGCATCATGTATGGCGCCTTCGGCTGCTTGGCGCAAACCGACATGAAGCGACTGATTGCATTTTCATCGGTTGCGCACATGGGTTTCGTGATGCTCGGCATCTCGACGCTCACCTCGTTCGGAGTAAACGCCGCAGTGTTCGGCATGGTTGCACACGGCTTGATCACCGGAATGTTGTTCTTCATCGCCGGCAGTGTGAAGGAGCGGTACCACACCTTGGAGATCGCCAAGTTGGGAGGCATGCTCACGCAGGTTCCGCGCCTCGGCTGGATCCTGGGTCTGTGCTCGATGGCGTCGCTCGGGTTACCTGGCCTTGCCGGATTCTGGGGTGAGTTCCCCGCGATTCTCTCCGCATACAACCCGGCCGATGGTTTGAACGTTTCGGTGTACCGCACGTACATGGTGATAGCGGCCCTCGGCACCGTGTTTGCGGCGGCGTACTTGTTGTGGTTGTACCAGCGCACCGCATTCGGTACGCCGAAGGGTCACGACCACCACGACGTGCACGACGTAACCACCTACGAGTGGGTGGCGTGGCTCCCGCTGTTGGTTGCAATCGTGGCGTTCGGTGTGGTTCCCAACCTCCTGTTCGGTGTCATCGATCCTGCCGTGCAGGAAACGCTGCGGGCGTTCGGGGGCTGATTCGTGTCGTTGGTTGCATCTTCCGCCGCCTGGACGGCGCCAGTCATCGACTATCACGCTCTCGCGCCCGAGATCGTGCTGGCGGTGGGGCTTTCCGTCGTGCTGTTGGTGGATCTGTTCACCGCTGAGCGCAACAAGTGGTTGCTCTCGGTGCTCACCGGCTTCACCCTGCTTGGCGCAACGTTGCCGGTGCTCACGCTCGCGATACACGACGATTCGGTTCGGTCGCTGTTCGAAGGGCGCTACGTGGTGGACGAGTTCAGCCTCGTGATGAAGGGGCTGTTCCTGTTGGCGGGATACGTGATCGTGCTGTTGTCGTCGGCTCACGTTGAAGAGGGCGACTACTGGCGGGGTGAGTATTGGTTCCTGCTCCTCACCAGTTTGTTGGGCATGGTGATGATGTCATCGTCGCGCGACTTGGTGTCGGTGTTCGTGGCGTTGGAGTTCTTGTCAATTCCGGCGTACATGTTGGCGGCATGGCGAAAGCGCGATCTCAGGAGCAACGAGGCGGGCGTCAAGTACTTCCTGCTCGGAGTGTTTGCTTCGGCCGTGATGTTGTACGGAATGTCGTTGTTGTACGGCGTGGCCAACTCCACGTTGTTGGTCGACATCGGTGAGTCGATCGATCTCGACGGCGACTTTGCCGCGGTTCAGGCGCTCGCCGTGGTGTTCGTGGTGGTTGGCTTTGCGTTCAAGGTCTCTGCGGTACCGTTCCACACGTGGGCCCCCGACACCTACGAGGGTGCGCCAACCCCCGTTACCGCATTCCTGTCGGTGGCCAGCAAAGCCGCGGGATTCATTGCCCTGGTGGTGGTGTTGCTCACGGCATTCCCGGCTGGTCGCGACGTGTGGCAACCATTCGTTTGGGTACTGTCGGCACTCACGATGACCATCGGCAACGTGTTTGCGTTGCGCCAAACCAACCTGGTGCGAATGATCGCCTATTCGTCGGTGAGCCAGGGCGGTTTCGTGCTGATGCCGCTCGCCGTGGCAGGAGGCGTAGCCGGAGACGCCGCACTCCGCGCGGTTGTGGTCTACCTCGTGGTGTATGCAGCGACCAACCTGGGAATGTTCGGTGTCATTCTCGCCGTGTCACGAAAGACGCGCAGTGGTGAGATTGCCTCGCTTGGTGGATTGTTTTCGTATGCACCCGCACTCGGTGTGCTGCTCACGATCTTCTTGGCATCGCTCGCGGGTATCCCGCCGTTGGGCGGTTGGATCGGGAAGTTTGCCGCATTCCAGGCCCTGCTGACGGATGCCACTCCGTGGGCGTACGTGCTGGCGGTCATCGGTGCAGTCAATTCGGTGATTGCCTTTGGTTACTACGGCAACGTGATGCGCGAGGTGTGGATGCGACCCGTGCCGCACGGCGACAACACTCCAATCGTGACGCCGTCGTCGCTGCAGATTGCACTCGGCATTACCGCCGTTGCCACCCTGGTGTTGGGTATCCTGCCCGGTGTGGTGCTGCACTTCGGTGATATTGCCGATCTCGTCGGCGCCTTCGGCGGCTGACGAGCTGCACGTGGCATCCGGCCACCAGAACCACGAAGCCTCGGACGACGTGCGCCGCGCTATCGTCGCCGCCGGCGGGCTGCTGCGTTTTGACAAGTTCATCGACATCACGCTCTACGGAGAGCACGGCTTCTACAGCACAACGGGCCGGGCCGGTCGGCGAGGTGATTTCATTACGTCTCCCGAAGTTGGCCCGCTTTTTGGGGCGGTGCTGGCGAGAGCGCTGGACACATGGTGGGACGAGCTAGGTCGCCCAGACCCGTTCACCGTGGTGGATGCCGGCGCAGGTCCCGGGACGTTGAGTCGCGCCATCTTGACGGCGAATCCGCGGTGTTCATCGGCTCTGCGATACGTGGCGGTGGAGGTGTCCGAGACCCAGCGGGCGTTGCATCCAACAGGAGTGGAGTCGCGTGCGGAGATGCCGTCGGCCCCATTCGTTGGCGTCATCATCGCCAATGAATTGCTCGACAACCTACCCTTTCGACTGTTCGTCTTCGATGGTGGTTGGCGTGAAGCGTTCGTTGAATCAGATGGCGAGCGATTCGTCGAACGACTCGTGACGACGTCCGATATTCCCCATTGTCTGCCTCCCGCTGCGGCACATGGAGCCCGAATCGCGATACAAGATGCCGCTGTGCATTGGGTGAACAGTGCACTGTCGCTACTCAACACCGGTCGACTCGTGGTGTTCGACTACTGCACGACGTCTGTCGAGATGGCGAGTCGCCCGTGGCGTCAGTGGTTGCGCACCTATTCCACCCATGAGCGCGGTTTGCACTATCTGAAGTCCATTGGTTTGCAAGACGTCACCGTGGAAGTTGCAATCGATCAATTGCCATCACCAACCGCGGTGACGACCCAGGCGGAGTTCTTGCGAGAGTTCGGTATCGATCGGTTGGTGGCGGAGGGTCGGGCTGCGTGGCGCGATGCCGCCACCTCACCAACCGTCACTTCCATGATGATGCGTAGCCGTGTACGTGAGGCCGAGTCGCTCTGCGATCCCGGCGGACTGGGTGGCTTCAGCGTGCTTCAGTGGCGTCGCTGAGCATTACGTCACGTTCGTCCGGTTTGCTCGTCATCCATGCCGATGCAATCACGATGCACATTCCCACTACCGACAACAGTGCGATGCTCTCATCGTTGAAGAGAGCCCCGAGCACCAACCCACTATCGGTGTGAAGTAGGTGGGAATCATGGCGCGGGTGATACCCGTTCGCTCGAGGAGTGTGCCGAACACGACGAACGCAATACCGGTACCCACGACGCCGAGTACCGCGATTGCGGCAACTGCCGACCATGCAAATGACGATTCGCCAATTCCGCGTACAGCGAGAGGAAACGTCCAGAACGCAGCGGCAATCTGAACCCGAGCCAGGAGCCGCGCCGGTGCAAACCGAGCTTGGAGTGGTCGTGCGATGTTCGACCCAATGGCGTAACCGAGCACCGCAGCGAGCAGGTACGAGATTCCGCGCACGTCAGCGATTGACCTGCCATCACTCGACTCGGCCCAGATGGCGGGCAACGCGATAACTGCGATGCCCGTGAAGCCGAGCGTGATGGCGACGATTCGTCTGACACTCGGCATGCGCCACACCCAGAGTGCGGTGACGAGGGCAATCACCACCGGAAGTCCACCGTTGATCATTCCCGCAACTCCGCTGGTGACCGTTTGCTCGGCAAGCGGGAACAACCAGAATGGCAGCGCCATCCACACCAAACCAAGCAGTGCGATGCGCGGCCAGTGCCTCCATGGAATTGCCTCGCGGGCACCGGGAAAGAACGTCAAGGTGATGGCCCCCAACAGAGAGCGACCGAAGGGCACCACGGCAGGATCTACGTACTCAATCGCCAATGCAATGAGCAGGAACGAGGAGCCCCACGTGAGTGACAGCACTCCCGACAGCACCAGCTCCCGCGAACCGAAGCGACGAACGGCTAAGTGACTTCTCATTGCGACTCACTACTCTCTCACATGGAGATTCCTGAGAGGAGTTTGCTGATGTCAAGCGGCGCAATCGATGACCTGGGGTTCGAATCCCGCACCTTTCCACCCTCCACGGAGTTCGTTGCGACGACGCACGTGGCCGATGATTCTCTGTATCGCGAGGGCACCGCGAATCCCGATGCGTATTGGGAGCGACACGCCCGTGAACTCGTTACGTGGTCCACACCATGGCACACGGTATGTGAGTGGAACCTTCCGTTCGCAAAGTGGTTCGTTGGGGGAGAGCTCAACGTGTCGTTCAACTGTCTCGACCGACACGTCCTCGCGGGTAGAGGCGACCGGGTGGCCTTCTACTGGGAGGGAGAGCCTGGGGATACGAGAACGGTGACGTATAAGGAATTGCTGGCTGAGACCCAGAAGTTTGCGAATGCAT
>JAYQSR010000011.1:0-23466 GCA_038146945.1 Ilumatobacteraceae bacterium | reverse complement strand
AGACAAGGCGCCACGTCGCATCATCGAGGCCCACCTCGGCGAGGACGGCAAGCGCGCCGCACGCGCACAAGCCATCGAGGATGCGGTACCCAAGTACCTCGCCGAAGTGGTCAAGCAGCACGACATCGACATCATCGCCACGCCGAAGGTCGACCACGTGCACGGTGCGGAGGAAGTCAGTGGGCCGATCTCGTTTCATTGCGAACTCGAAGTCCGTCCGGTGGTGTCGGTGGCCGGCTACGCGGGCTTGCGCGTGGAACTGTCGAGCATCACGTCGACCGAGAAGGAAATCGACGAGGTCGTCGACAACGAGCGCAAGCGTCACGGCACCCTCGTGGATGCGACGCGTCCGATCGCCACCGGCGATCAGGTAACGCTCGACCTGTCGGCATCCCGAAACGGCGAGCCGGTTCCGGGTCTCAACGTCGAGGCGTGGTTGTACGAGGTGGGCCGCGGCTGGGTGGCCAAGGGTTTCGATGACGAACTCGTCGGTCTCTCTGCCGGCGACGAAAAGACGTTCACCGCCGTTCCCAACGGAAACGAAGACGAAGCGGATTTCTCGCTCAAGGTGGTGAAGGTGCAGGAGTTGCAACTACCAGAGACCACCGACCAGTGGGTGTCGGACACGTTCGGCGAATTCGACACGGTCGCCCAGTGGCGCAGTTCCATCGCCGATCGTATGAACGAATCGCGTCTCAACCAGGCACGCAACTCGGTGGTGGATCGCGTCACCGACGAACTTGCGAAGTTGGTCGACATCGACCTGCCCGAGGCGATGGTCGACGGCGACCTGCGGTCGCGAGTGCGCAACACCGTCGATACCTTTCAGCGGCAGGGAATCGCAATCGCCCAGTTCCTCCAAATCACCGGACAAACCGAGGAACAGTTCATCGAGCAACTGCGGGAGCAGTCTCGAAAGGCGGTCAGGGTCGACCTTGCGTTGCGAGCCATCGCGAGCGACGAGCAGATGGAAGCCGACGACGCGGACGTCAACGTGGAACTCGAACGCATCGCCGTGCGCGCGAACGTGAAGGTCAAGCGCGTACGTTCCCTCTACGAAAAGAACGACGCGATCGGCGACCTCAAGCGGCACGCCGATCGACGACACCATCGCCAACCTGATCTGCGCCCAGCTGCATCCATCTGGAGAGCGAGAACCCGGACAAGGACATCAACATCTACATCAACAGCCCCGGCGGCGACATCACGGCGCTGTTCGCCATCTACGACACGATGCAGTTCATCAAGAACGACATCGCCACGATTTGTCTCGGTCAGGCTGCGTCCGCCGCCGCTGTGCTGCTCGCCGCCGGCACCAAGGGCAAGCGTCTTGCGCCTCCCGCACGCCCGTGTCCTGATGCACCAGCCCTACGGCCAGGTGGGCTACGGGCAGGTCACCGATCTCGAACTCGCGGCCAAGCAGATCCTCCGGATGCGTGACATCCTCGAGGAGATCCTCGCCCGACACACCGGTCAGCCACTCGACCGGATCCACGCCGACACCGACCGTGATTTCGTTATGGAGGCATCTGAGGCTGTCGAATATGGCATCATCGATCAGGTGATCGAGTCCCGGGCGGTCGTCGACCGCGCTGGGGCCATCCGTTGAGCCTCGGCTCGACGGACATCTGAATCGGATGAAGGGGCAGCAGTAGTGGCGAAATTCGGCGAGAGTGGCGAACTGCTGAAGTGCTCGTTCTGCGGCAAGTCGCAGAAGCAGGTCAAGAAGCTGATCGCCGGTCCCGGCGTCTACATCTGCGACGAGTGCATCGATCTCTGCAACGAGATCATCGAAGAAGAACTGGCCGAGACCTCCGAGGTTTCGCTTCGAGAGCTTCCGACGCCGCGGAGATCTTTGAGTTCCTCGACGACTACGTCGTCGGTCAGGACCAGGCCAAGAAGATCCTGGCGGTTGCGGTCTACAACCACTATCGGCGTATCCAGTATCAGCAGAGGGAATCAGCGACGCGACGACGTCGAGTTGTCCAAGAGCAACATCTTGCTGCTCGGCCCGACCGGCTGCGGCAAGACCCACCTGGCCCAGACGTTGGCTCGCATGTTGAACGTGCCGTTCGCCATCGCGGATGCCACCGCCCTCACCGAGGCCGGCTACGTCGGCGAAGACGTCGAGAACATCCTGCTGAAGCTGATCCAGGCCGCCGACTACGACGTCAAGAAGGCGGAGACCGGCATCATCTATATCGACGAGATCGACAAGGTCGCGCGCAAGAGCGAGAACCCGTCGATCACCCGAGACGTGTCGGGCGAAGGTGTTCAGCAGGCGCTTGCTCAAGATCCTCGAGGGCACCGTCGCTCGGTGCCGCCCAGGGCGGTCGCAAGCATCCACATCAGGAGTTCATCCAGATCGACACCACCAACGTGCTGTTCATCTGGGCGGCGCCTTCGCCGGTCTCGAGCAGATCATCGAACGAATCGGCGACCAAGGGTGTCGGCTTCCACGCGACGGTGTCGCTCGAAGAGCGAGCGCGATCCGGGCGACCTCTTCACCCAGGTGTTCCCGAGGACCTCGTCAAGTTCGGCCTGATCCCCGAGTTCATCGGACGACTGCCGATGATCGGCGTGGTCAGCAGCCTCGACCGCGACGCCCTCGTGAAAGATCCTCACCGAGCCGAAGAACTCCCTGGTGAAGCAGTACCAGAAGGTCTTCGAGTTCGAGGACGTCGAACTCGAGTTCACCGAGGACGGACTCGCGGCGATCGCCGACCAGGCGATCCTCCGGGGCACCGGCGCGCGCGGTCTCCGCGCCATCCTCGAGGAGGTCCTCCTTCCAGACGATGTTCGAACTCCCGGGTCGTAACGACATCGGCCGAGTCGTCATCGACGCGACACCGTGCGGGATCGCGTCAATCCGACGCTTGTGCCCCGAAAGACCGGAGCGTCCACGCGCCAACGCCGCGCCGCCAGCTGACCGGCCCAACTCCGGCATGGACCTCCAGTCCGCGCTTCGCTATCTCGACGAGCACGCCTCGTACGACGTCACCGGTCGCATCGACTCGCCCTCGGTCGACAACATCCGCGCGCTGTGCGCCGCGATGGGCGACCCCCAGCACGCCGCGCCCGGTCATCCACGTCACGGGCACCAACGGCAAAGGGGTCGACCGTGCAGATGATCACCCGGCTGCTCATGGCGAGTGGTCTGACCGTCGGCACCTACACCAGCCCGCACCTCGAGCACATCACCGAACGATCATCCGCATCAACGCCGAGCCGATTTCGGGAGATGAACTCGGCGAGCAGATCGCCGCTGTAGCGGGCCTCGAGATCATGACCGGTGTCGCGACCGACCTACTTCGAGGCGATGACGGCCGCCGCCGTTCCGCTGGTTCGCCGACTCCGCCATGGATGTCGGCGTGCTCGAGGTGGGGATGCTCGGACGCTGGGATGCCACGAATGTCGCGAACGCTCAGACGTCGCGGTCGTCACCAACATCGGCCTCGACCACACGGAGTTCGCCGGCCGACGGTCGCCGACATCGCGCGCGAGAAGGCGGGCATCATCAAGCCGGGCTCAGCGTTTTTCGTGATCGGGACACCGATCCTCCAGCCGATCGATTTTCGCCGCCGAGCCGCACGCCTCGATGCTGCTGCGCGACAAGGATTTCGCGACGATCGACACCTCGCTCGCGGTCGGCGGCCGCCTGGTGGACCTGCGCACGCCGACGACGATCCGACGATGTCTTCGTTCCCTCCACGGAACCCACCAGGGGAGAACGCCGCGGTCGCAATCGCCGCTGTCGAGACGTTTCTTCGACCAGTCGCTGTCAGCGACGGAGGTCGTCAGAGGGGTTCGCCTCGGTCGACGATGCCTGGCCGGTTCGAGGTGGTCGGACAGCAGCCGCTCGTGGTGATCGACGGTGCGCACAACCCGGCGGAGCCGACACCTGTGCGCAGGTGTTCTTCGACGACTTTCGCCCCAGACGGTCGACGTGTCCTGGTGATCGGTACGCTGAAGAGTCGCGATCCGCCGAACTGCTCGGTGCCTTGCGCGCCGACGAGTTCGACCTCGTGGTCATCGCGTACGGCACCGAGTCCGCGCGGTGTTCCACGCGACCGAGGTGGCGCGACTGCGGCTCGCGCTCTCGGGTGCGAGGAGGTGCACGTGTGCCGATGGTGTCGAGGAGGCCTGCGCATACGCGATCCGGCATCTTCGACGCCGATGACGCGGTGCTGGTCGCCGCCGGCTCGATCTACGTCGCCGGGCGGCCGCGGCGACCGTACCCGTGAGCTGATGCCGTAACGGTCAGCGCCCCGCGTGCCGGTAGCCTGCCCCTGCCATGTCTGGACCGAACCCTCGTCCTGCTCAAACCCGATGCCGTCGAGCGTCGGTTGGTGGGGGACATCATCTCCCGATTCGAGCGAAAGGGCCTTCGTATCGCGGCCATGCAGTTGCGAACGTTGGACTCCGACACGCTCGCCAATCACTACGCCCAGCATCAGGGCAAGGGTTTCTATGCGGATTTGGTGGCGTTCATGTCGCGTGGACCCGTCGTGGCAATGGTGGTGGAGGGTCCCGAGGACACGTGGGAGATCGTTCGCGCAATGATGGGTGCCACGAATCCGCGCGCGGCTGCACCGGGCACCATCCGCGGTGACCTCGGCACGATCTTCACCGAAAATCTCGTACATGGAAGCGACTCGGCGGCGTCAGCCGAGAGGGAAATTCAGATCTTCTTTCCGGGGCTCTAAGGCACCAGCGTGGCCGGCACCAATCCGATCTCGCTGACGCGTGACATCGCGATCGACCTCGGCACCGCCAACACGCTCATCTATATCAAGGGTGAGGGCATCGTGCTGGACGAACCGAGCACCGTCGCACTCGACACCGTCACCGGACAGGTGGTGGCGGTTGGTCACGACGCCAAGCGCATGTGGGGACGGGCGCCCCGGAACATTCGCGTGGTTCGACCGCTGAAGGACGGTGTCATCGCCGATTTCGACCTGTGCGAGCAGATGTTGCGGGAATTCATTCGTCAGGTGCACACGAGTCGTTTCAGCAAGCCCCGCATGATCGTGTGCGTCCCGTCGGAGATCACCGGGGTGGAGCGTCGCGCCGTGCAGGACGCAGCGGAATTCGCCGGCGCTCGTCGGCCGGTGTACGTGATCGAGGAACCGATGGCCGCGGCCATCGGGGCGGGCCTACCGGTCAGTGAGCCGAGCGCGAATCTCATCGTCGACATCGGTGGAGGAACCACGGAGGTGGCCGTCATCTCGCTCGGGGGCATCGTTACCGCGAGTTCATGTCGTGTCGCCGGCGACGAGATAAACGATTCCATCGTGTCGATGTTCAAGAAGGAGTTCAATCTCGACATCGGCGACAACACCGCCGAGGACGTGAAGATTCAGTTGGGTTCGGCGTGGCCGTTGGAGCAGGAACTCACCGCCGACGTCGGTGGGCGAGACGTAACCACCGGGTTGCCCCGCACGCAGGAGGTCACGACCACGGAAATTCGCGCCGCGATCGACGTGCCGATAACCACCATCGTCGATGTCATCAAGAACACGCTCGAGCGGACGCCGCCGGAACTTGCAGCGGATGTGATCGGCAACGGCATCACCCTGTCCGGTGGCGGTGCGCTCTTGACGGGTTTGACCGAACGGATCATCCACGAGACGGGCATCAACACGCTGGTAGCGCCCGATCCGTTGTTGTCGGTGGTGCTCGGTGGCGGATTGACCCTGGAGAACCTGGACGCGATGAAGGGTCTTACGGCGCAATCGGACGACGAGTAATTCGGCGGTTGTCGAAGCGTGGCACAAGGCAAAACCAATCTCACCAGGGCGGTGCTGTTGCTGGCCTTGGCATCGGTGTTCCTCATCACGCTCGACCTCGGTGACTCCAACTCAACGTCCAGAGTGCGCCGGCTATTCGACACGGTGTTCGCTCCGGTGGAGAACGTGTCCCGCGTGGTCACGCGCCCGTTGAGTGACGCCTGGAATTCCTTTCGCGCGTACGACGACGTCGTTGCGGAGAACAACCGTTTGAAGGAGCAGGTGGCGCTGCAGGAAGGGGCCGCGGTTGCTGCCGCGGCATCCGTTCGTCTGTCGCAGGAGTTGCTGGCACTCAACGGTCTGCCAACCCTGGCGGGCATCAACTCCGTGACCGCCCAGGTGATCGGTGAGACTCCATCCAATTTCTCGCAGACGGTGGAGATCAATCAGGGAAGCAATTCGGGAATCAAGGTGGGTATGCCGGTGTTGAACGCCGCCGGTCTCATCGGCAAGGTGACGGAGGTGTTCGCCGATCGTGCCCTGGTCATGCTCCTGTCCGATCCGGATTATGCACTCTCGGTGAAGGTGGTGACGAAATCAAGCCGGACTCCCGTCACGCTTCCGCCACTGCCGACGGAGGATGCGCCAACGGTGGACTCGGTGCTCGATTCGAGCCAAACCAGTACCACGTCGTCGACGACGACCACCACCACGACCATCCTCGGATTCACTCCGTCGGTCACCACAATTCCGGCGGAAATCGTTTCCGGTGGAGGGTCCAACATCACCGTGCCGATCGCCAGCCAGTTGTCGGTTCGTGAGACGGGAATTCTCGAAGGTCGTGGACCGGGATCGCAGCCGATCGTGCGATTCCTCGATGCCACCACTCGTGCCGAGGCCATCGAGGTTGGTGCCCCCATCGTGTCGGCGGGTGGTTCGCGCAGCTTGGCGCCGCCCGACATCGTCATCGGCGTCGTGTCGCGCGTGGTGGAACGGTTGGGTACCGCCGGACCGGTGTTGGAGGTGGAACTGGTGGCGGATTTGTCCAATCTCTCGTTCCTTCGGGTGCTGCTGTACCAGCCGATCACGGAAACGGGGAGGTAGCCGTGCTGGGGCGATTGTTGCAGGTGGTTGCCAGCCGGTGGTTCAGGTTGGTTCTCGTGACGCTGTTGGTGTTGTCGCTGCAAACGACCTTGTTCAGTGAGATTCGCCCCTTCGGATATTCCGTGCAGCTGATCGCCATCTACGTCGCGGTGGCCGGTGCGGTACACGATGCACGCGTCGGTGCCATCGTGGGGCTCGTGAGTGGGCTCATGTACGACGCCGTTTTGGCGACGCCGCTCGGAATATCCGGGTTGGTGCTCGGTGCGGTCGGCGCGGGTGCGGCCCTGTTGCTGCAGCCGTTTCGTGATCCGACGTGGTGGCTGCGAATCCTGGCCGTGAGCGTGGCTGCGTCGCTGGGCGAGGTGTTGTTGCCGTTGGTGAAGGCCGTGGTGGGCCTGGGTGGCTGGCTCACGACCCGGGTGGCCGTGGTTGCGCTGGTGACCTTCGTTGGCGGATTGGTATTCTGCACGCCGCTCATTCCGGTGACTCGCTGGACCTTGCGCGAAAGGGTGTCAATTGGCCGGCGATAGTCAACAGCGTCGCTGGTCCGCGCTCGGTGGCTTTGCCATCGTGCTCCTGGCGTTGTTGTTGACGCGAGTGTGGTTCCTGCAGGCGGTCACCAAGGAGGAGACCGAGCGCATCATCCAGCGGGTGCAATCCCGCGTGGTGAAGCTGATTCCTGAGCGTGGACGTATCTTCGACGTGAACGGTCGCGTGGTTGCCGACAACAAGCGGGTGCTCGTTGCCACCATCGACAGGCGGGTCATCGCCGATCCGCAGGATCGACTGGAGATGTTCCAGCGGTTGTCCGGGCCGCTCAACACACCGGTCGAACGTTTGTACACCCGCGCTGACGACAAGCGGTACGACCAGCTCACGGAGATGCCGTTGGCCTTCGACATCTCCGAGGAGCAGGCGGCGTTCATCATGGAGCGCATCGAGGATTACCCCGGGGTGGTTGTGAAGGAGGATTGGCGACGGATCTATCCGTACGGCGCCATCGGCAGTCACGTGCTGGGGTTTCTCGGTGCCATTCAGAAGGATTCTTCGGCGTATTACAAGTCGCTGGGCTACGATCCCAACGAGAGAGTCGGCCTGTACGGCGTGGAACTCACGTACGAGGTGGATCTACGAGGTGTTCCCGGATACATCCGCTACGAAGTCGATGCCGTCGGAAGAATCAAGCGAGTCTTGGAGCGTGTCGAATCCCAGCCCGGACGCGATCTACAACTGAGTATCGATTGGAAGGTGCAACAGTTCGCAGAGCAAGCCCCTGAAACCCAGCTCCTGGTTCGTCAACGGAACGAAGCGCCACAGGTGTTCTCGCCCGACGGACTTCCCGATCCCCAGTACGACGAGGTGAACTACTACAAGGCTCCGGCCGGCTCCGTCGTGGTGATGAACCACAACACCGGTGAGATAGCGGCGATGGCGTCGTACCCGCGATTCGACGGGCGATGGTTCACCGCCAACGTCGATGCCGAGAAGTTCGCGCAGGTGTTTCCGCAAACCGACGATCCCGACCTCTCGATCCTGGTGAATCGCGCGGTGTCGGGTAGGTACAACCTGGGCTCCAGCTTCAAGCCATTCGTGGCGTACGCAGCACTGCATTCGGGGCAACTGCCCGGGGGAGTCGACTATCAATTCGACGATCGTGGTACCTACAAACTGGAGAGCATCCCCAAGGAGCGGTGCGACCAGGGAGTCAAATGCGTGTTTCGAAATGCCGTGTGTCGGGCAACCGGGGCACCATGTCGTTACGGAAAAGTCAATGTCGAGGCAGCCCTGGCGGTGTCGAGCGATGCATTCTTCTACAAAATCGGCGAGCAGATCCTCACCGAACGTGGCTATCGCGCGGTCCTGGAGGAGGAGGTGCGGCGATTCGGGTTTGGTTCACCAACCAACGTGGATCTTCCGTTCGAGTATGCGGGCACCATTCCGAATGCCGCCTACAAGCGTTACCTTGCCGATCGTGGTGTGATTGCCGAGGATGCCGGTCGCGCATATTACGTGGGCGACAACGTGTTGTTCGCGATCGGACAAGGGTTGCTCTCCGCGACGCCAATGCAGGTTGCGAACGCCTACGCAACGTTGGCCAACGGTGGCACGTTGCGCGAGCCCCGGGTGGTGCGGTCGGTGTTGCAACCAGGAACCCGCAACAAGACCTCGGGTCTGGCCGACTTGCAAACCGCCTCGGTGAGTCAACGTGTGAGTGCCCAGTCGGCAAAGACGAAGGTTCCGCTTCCGCCGGACGTGCGCGAACCCATCGTGAACGGTCTGCGACGCGTCATCACCGGTCCGGGAGTCACGTTCGACTACTACCACAAGACCACGGGCGAAAACCTGTTTCGCAACTACACCGGTGTCCCAATCGCCGGTAAGACGGGTACCGCCCAGGGTTTCAACAACCTGCCGTGGAACGACTCGTCGGCGTTCGGTGCCTTCAGCCTCGATGCCACCGAGCCGTACAGTGCCTTTGCGTACCTCGAGAAGTCGGGGATACGGGGCCACGGCCGCCGCCCCGGTCGTCAAGTGCATCTTCCTGGCACTGAGCGGCAAGTGGCGGGTGGACGACGTGGTGCCGGCCGATCCGCTCGATACCGCCTCGAACGTCGCGGCCGCATCGACCCGATTGCGAAACCCCATGTGCCTGGTGAGCAGCGCACTGGATGCGAGGGACTGACGTGTCGATTGCCTTTCGTGTACGTCCTCGTCCGTCGGATCCGCGTGGGTCTGCCAGCGTGCTCGATCCCTGGAGGAACGTCGACTGGATGATGATCACCGCCACGGCGATGCTCACCGTCATTGGAATCTTCAACATCTACTCGACCACCAGTCCGAGGCTGGTGCTGCGTGCCGCCGATCCGTTCTATTTCACGCAACGTCAGGCGCTGTTCGTGATCGTGGCGGCGTTCTCGATGTTTGCCGTCATGTTCTTCGGGCACGATTGGCTGCGCAGCAAGGCGCTCTGGCTGTACTCCATCACGACGTTCTCGCTGGTCATCCTCTTGCTGTGGGGTAGGGCCAGTGGCGAAACGAAGTTGTCGTTCGATCTCGGTCCGATTGCCGTGCAGCCGGCGGAGGTGATGAAGCCCGTGCTCGTGTTGGTGCTCGCTGCGTGGTTCGCCGACGCCGGACTGCGAACGCTCCCGTACGACGAATTCGTGAGGGCGTTGCTGATTGCGGGGTTGCCGTTCTTGTTGATTGCACTCCAGCCGGACCTGGGTTCGGCCATGACGATTGCAGGCGTTCGGCGTGATGCTCATCGCCGGAACCCAACAAAAGCACTTCGTGGCCATCACCGTGCTGGCGATCGGAAGCTTCATTGCCAGCATCTGGTCAGGTGTGGTTCGCGACTATCAGTTGGAGCGTTTCACCGCGTTGTGGAACCAGAACAACACCACCAACGAGAGCCTGCAGAACCTCGTCCTTCAGGTGCGGTACGCAAAGCGTGCCGTTGCGGCGGGGGGATACTTCGGAAAGGGCTACCTGCAGGGGAATTGACGAACGGACGGTTCATCCCGGTGCAGTCGACGGATTTTCCGTTTTCAGCAATCGGGGAGCAGTTCGGCTTGGTCGGTGCCATCGTGGTGGTGTCGCTCTTTGCCTTCATCCTCCTCCGAGTGTGGATCATCGGCCGCAACGCCAACACTCCGTTCGGACGTTTTCTCGCAGCCGGCGTCTTCGCCACGTTGGCGTGGCAGGTGTTCCAGAACATCGGGATGACGATCGGCATCACGCCCGTGTCTGGTCTGCCGTTGCCGTTCGTCTCCTACGGTGGCTCCCACCTGGTGGCGTGGGCCATCATGATCGGACTGGTGCAAAGCGTCGAAATGCGACGCTCGGCCTGAGCGATTGGGGCGGGGTCGAGCCAACCAGAGGGTACGCCAGGCGTGGCTCGGAACTCGGTAGACTTCACTTGGAGTTGGGAACACCCAACACAAGGTTTCGATATACGCACGAGCGTGCGAGCGCAACGGGAGCAGTGCGCACCGCGCAAGTGCACGGCGAATCCGGCGCATACGGCGTGGGCTTGCCGCCACAGGAAAGGTTTTTGACATGACGAATGAATTCGGCGAGGGCGATCGTTCGCCCGTTGAGTTGCCCGACCACCCGCGTGAGGGTCGGCCATCCATCCCGCCGCCTCCTGGTCGCGCGTTTGCAGCCCCGCGTGGAGACGATGACGGGTCCGATGACGCACGCAGGGGCGCCGAGAACGGCCGCGGCGACGACACTCCCGCGCGCAGCCAGCAACGAGAAGGACGCGGGCGCGAGCCTCGGGACCGTGATGATCGCGGTGCTGACACCGGCGGTGGCGGCGGGGGACGTTCGCGAAACCGTCGTCGGCGCCGAGGTGGCCGCAATCGGTCGCGTGGCGAAGGTCGTGGCGAAGGTCGGGGCGAGGGTCGTCACGACGGGCGCGGAAACGGCCGCCGTCAATCGCGCGCCAGCCGTGACCACGTCGATACCGAAGCCGACCTGATCGCGCGCCGCAAGGGCAAGGAGCGCGACGGACGTCCACTCGGGCGCTATCTCATGTGCGTGCACGTTCGCAACGACTTGACCCAGGTTGCATTGCTCGAAGGGCGCAGCCTGACCGAGCACTACGTGAGCCGTCCGGCCGACGATGTCACGCAGATCCACGGCAACATCTATCTCGGCAAGGTGCAGAACGTGCTTCCCGGTATGGAAGCTGCATTCGTCGACATCGCCACACCGAAGAACGCGGTGCTCTACCGCGGCGACGTGCAGTTCGACAAGGAAGACGTGGTCGAGCAGGGCCCGGAGCCACGAATCGAACAGGTGCTCAAGCGCGGTCAGTTGATTCTTTGTCAGGTCACCAAGAATCCCATCGGAGAAAAGGGTGCCCGACTCACCCAGGAAGTGTCGCTGCCGGGACGATTCGTGGTGTTGATACCCGACTCCAAGACCTACGGCATCTCCAAACGCCTGCCCGAGAACGAACGTCGTCGTCTGCGCAGCGTGCTCGATCGAATCAAGCCCGAGGAACACGGTCTCATCGTGCGCACGGCGGCCGAAAATGCCACCGAACACGAGTTGGCAACCGACATGAAGCAATTGGTCGAGCGCTGGGACCGCATCAAGGAAAAGGCAACCAAGGCCAACTCGCCGACCTTGCTGTATCGCGAACCGTCGCTCGCCGTTCGTGTCATTCGCGAGGAATTCAGTAGCGACTACCGCGGCATCGTCATCGACGATCGACCGCTCTTCGAAGAAGTGCGCGACTACATCGGGGCGTTCAATCCGGAATTCGTCGACCGCGTGGAGTTCTGGGATGAAAAGCAGGAGGGCTTTCCGCTCTTCGAGCAGTACCGAGTGGTGGAACAACTGCGAAAAGGTCTTGATCCAAAGGTGTGGTTGCCGTCCGGGGTTCCCTGGTCATCGAACACACCGAGGCACTCACCGTCATCGACGTGAATACGGGCAAGAACGTGGGAAAGACCAATCTCGAAGAAACGGTGCTCGGAAACAATCTCGAGGCTGCGGAGGAGATTGCCCGCCAACTTCGGCTACGCGACATCGGCGGCATCATCGTGATCGACTTCATCGACATGGAAGTGAAGGAGAACCGCCGGAAGGTGGTGGAGGCCTTCCGCAGGGCATTGGCCCGCGACAAGACGCGCACGCAGGTGTTCGACATCTCCGAGCTTGGACTCGTGCAAATGACCCGCAAACGCATCGGGGAAGGTTTGCTCACGGCGTTTGCCGATACGTGTCAGGCCTGTCACGGTCGAGGGGTCATCGTGGATACCGATCTGCTGGAGGACGACGCCGCCGTGATGGCGGGCTCCGACCTGCCGGAAAGCGCCCGATAGGGTAGGAGACCGTTATGTACGCAGTGATCGCCACGGGTGGCAAACAAGAAAAGGTAACCAACGGACAGACGTTGCGCGTGGAGTTGCTCGACGGCGCCGCCGGGAGTGAAGTGTCGTTCCGCCCGGTGTTGGTCGTCGACGGATCCAGCGTGTTGTCCACTCCAACCGAACTCGCCAAGGCGTCGGTGAAGGGCACCATCGTTGGTGAGGAACTCGGCGACAAAATCGACGGATTCACCTACAAGCGTCGTACCAACCAACGTCGTCGCTACGGACATCGTCAGCAGTACAGCGTCGTCAAAATCACCAGCATTGCGAAAGGCTGAATCATGTCAAAGACAAAGGGTGGCGGTTCAACAAAGAACGGGCGCGATTCCAACGCGCAACGGCTCGGTGTAAAGGTGTTCGACGGAACAAAGATCACTGCCGGAACCATCATCATTCGTCAGCGGGGCACCAAAGTGCACCCCGGTAAGAACGTGCGTCGCGCCAGTGATGACAGTTTGTTCTCCTTGGTCGATGGTTCGGTGAAGTTCGCCGAACGTCGCGGGCGTCGAGTAGTCGACGTACTTCCCGTCGCCTAGTTAGGGTCGCAGCGCCTGGCGCAACATTGCATGAAACTTGGTCTGATCGGCGCGTAGCACCACCCTCGTGTTGGCTGGTTTGCGGGTGACTCCCAACCAGTCCACCATGGTTTGACCGCGGGCAGGACCCTCACCAAGGACGATCTCGACGTACCGGGATTCCTCCTTGGTGATGATCGATTCGTCGATCGCCGCGCACATGGCGATGGGGTCGGGAAAATCGAAGCCCGGCACCTTTGTGACTTCCTCGCAGAAGGCGCGAACATTGCGCTGGATGTCCATCGCAAACTCGGCGAGCGGGCTGATCGAGCGCAGATCGGCGGCCAGCACATCGTTGATGGCTGCATCCTGCCAGCTCACGTCCCAGCCAACCATCTCGATGTACATGCCGGAAGCGAACACCATGTGTGCCGCCTCCGGGTCGGCCCACACGTTGAATTCCGAGAGGGGTGTCACGTTGCCGGGCAAGACACCCGTGCCCGCCATGCTCACGCATCGCTTCACCCACGAGGTGAATCGAGTCTCACTGCGAATCGCCACGGCCACGTTGGTGAGCGGTCCGAGCGTTACCAGTTCGATCTGGCCGGGGTTGTTGCGAAAGGCTTCGATCATCGCATCGATGCCGTCACGGGACGCGGGAACACGACCCGTGAGATCGAGTCCGATGTCGCCCATGCCGTCGTGCCCGTGGACGTTCTGTGCCGATTCGAGCGGTCGGGAGAGCGGTCGGTCGGCGCCGGCGTGAACCGGAACGGTGCTACCGCATTTCTCCAACGTGATGAGGGCATTTTGCACCCCCATCTCGAGAGGTACGTTGCCGGCAACGACGGAAATCCCGACGACGTCCACGTCCGGATGCCGCAAGGCGATGATGAGTGCGACCACGTCGTCGCTTGCAGTGTCGGTGTCGATCCAGATGCGCCGCTTCACGCGGGCTCACGCTAGACGATGCAGTCTGGCTATCGGTTGACGTGCAGTATCCGATAGCCCTGCTTGCTCGTGCAGCGCTGCACGGCGTAGCCAATCGAACCGAGCCATGTGGCGAGGGAGTCGGATCCGAGGTTCTTGTGAACCACGAGATCCGCAGAGCCATTCGGGGCAAGTCGAGCCAACCAGTGCTCGAGCAGGAGGTGAAGTTCCGACTTGCCGATGCGAATCGGTGGATTCGACCAGATGGCGTCGAAGCGCACATCCTCGGGAACCTCGTCAGGCGAAGCAATCCGAACGTTGGTGATGCCGTTCAGGGCCATGGTTCGTCGTGCCACATCGCGGGCACGTTCGTTGACGTCGATCGCCCAGATGTCGGCATCCGGGCGCATCATTGCGAGTGCCGCCGCGATGGCGCCACCACCGCAACCGAGATCCAACAGCACACCGCCCGTCGGGACGTCGGCATTTTCGATGAGTACCCGCGTACCCCAGTCGAGGTCGCCGTGGTTGAAGACGCCACGATCGCCGGCGAGCGACAGATTCATCTTGCGAACCTTCACCTCGTGCGTTGTCGGTGCGGTGTTGGATGCCGGTCGTTCGGCGAAGTAGTGATCCGACGACGACATGCCCATCGGTAGCCTTGCACAACGTGACGTACGAGATTCGCACCTTCGGCGACCCCGTACTCAAGGCAGTTCGCAGAGCCCGTCACCAACATCGATGAGCGTCTGGTTCGACTCACCGACGAGATGTTCGACGTGATGTACAAGGCACCGGGGATCGGCCTTGCCGCCACGCAAATCGGTGTACAAAAACAGGTCTTCGTGTACGACATCGACGAAGAACGCAAGGTCATCCTCAACCCACAGATCGCCGAATCGAGCGGCGAGTGGGTGTATGACGAAGGGTGTCTGTCGATTCCCGGCTTGTACGTGGAGATGTTGCGTCCCAAAACCGTGCTCGTGCGCGGTATCAATCTGGATGGAAATCCGGTGGAGTTCGAGGCCGACGAGCTACTGGCGCGACTGTTCCAGCACGAAGTGGATCATCTCAACGGCGTGCTCATGTTCGACCGGATGACCCCCGATCAACGCAAGAAGGCCGTCACCCTGTATCGCGCCCGAGAGCATCAACCCAAGGACGCCGAACCGTTCCACTTGAAGCTGGACTAGCCCAGATACGTACGACGTGACCACTCTTGCCGCGTTGCCCACGGGCGCTGCGAGGCGCATCGTGTTTCTGGGAACGCCCGAGGTGGCAGTTTCTCCACTGCGTGCATTGGTGGCAGCCGGTGTGAACGTTGCGTTGGTGATCACCCGGGTGGACAAGCGGCGCGGTCGTGGTGGGGAGCTGTCGCCCAGTCCCGTGAAGCGCGCGGCGATGGAGTTGGGCATCCCGGTGTCGCACCGGCTGGAGGACGCGCTCACCGTTGGCGCCGATCTTGGAGTGGTGGTCGCCTACGGTCGGATCATCCCGGCCGCGGTGCTGGAGCGGCTGGCGATGATCAACGTGCATTTCTCCCTGCTGCCACGTTGGCGTGGCGCAGCCCCCGTGGAGCGAGCGCTCTTGGCGGGTGACGAAAAAACCGGTATCTGCATCATGCGTGTGGAGGAAGGTCTCGACACCGGAGTGGTGTACGCCCGCGTCGTGGTGCCGATTCGACCGGACCATACGCTCACCTCGCTGCGAGAGGAACTTGTCACGGCATCATTGCCGCCGTTGATCCATGCGGTAACTCGAGGATGCGGCACGGGTGAGCCGCAGGTTGGCGAACCAGTCCACGCGGCAAAGGTGTTGCCGGGCGAACTGGAGTTTCGCTTCATTGAGCGTGCGGGCGAAATCGTGGCAAAGACGAAACTCGAAACTGCGTGGTTCACCTTCCACGGGAAGCGCATACGAGTGCTGCGCGCCGAGTCGATCACCGAAGGAAACACCGACACCGCGACCACCTCTGCGACGGCCGAGCAGATCGTTGCAGGCACGGTGCTGAAGGTGTCGCGCGAGGGGGTGGAGGTGCAGTGCCGTGATGCCGCCATACGTCTCCTCGTGGTACAGCCCGAGGGCAGGGCGGTCATGAAGGCGTCGGAATGGGCGAACGGTGCCCGTCTTGCGTCATCGTTAGCCTGACGTCATCATGTTGCGACTCGTACTCCCAAAAGGGTCACTGGAAAAAGCGACGTTCGAATTGTTCGATGCGGCCGACTTGACGGTGAAGCGGTCATCGCAGGTGGACTACCGAGCCTCGATTCTCGATCCCCGTATCGGCGAGGTGCGAATCCTGCGACCGCAGGAGATACCCACCTACGTTGCCGAGGGTCTTTTCGACATCGGGAATCACCGGACGCGATTGGATCGAGGAAACGTCCAGCACCGTGCAGTCGCTCGGCAAATTGAACTACTCCAAGGCCACGAACGATCCCGTCCGCATCGTGGTAGCGGTTGCGCAGGACTCGACGTTCCAGAACGTGGAGGATCTTCCCAAGGGGGTTCGAGTAACGAGCGAATACCCACGTTTGGCGAAGTCGTTCTTTGCATCACGCGGTATCGATGCGGACGTGCGGCTCTCGTACGGCGCCAGCGAAGCGAAGATTCCGGACATCGCCGATTGCGTGGTGGATCTCACCGAGACGGGTCGTGCCTTGCGGGCGGCGGGCCTTCGGATCATCGACACCATTCTCACGAGCCATACCGAGTTGATTGCCAATCCGTCGTCGTATGCCGATCCGACAAAACGCCATGCCATGATGCAGCTGCTCACCCTTCTGGAGGGTTCGCTCGAGGCGCGCGGCAAGGTGTTGGTAAAGCTCAACGTCAGCGATGCCTGTTATCAGGCGGTGTTGAAGGTGTTGCCGGCGGCCAAGTCTCCGACGGTGTCCAAACTGGCGTCGGGCGATTGGGCGGTCGAGTCCGTGGTGGAGAAGCGAACCGTCAACACGGTGATTCCGGCGTTGAAGGATGCCGGAGCCACCGACATCCTCGAACTGCCGATATCCAAGATCATCCACTGAACGCATCGTGTCGAGTGGGTCGGATCGATGCGAACCATGGTGAATGACACCAACCGGTCCGCGTTCGTCGCGTTACCCAAATCACTGCTGCACGACCATTTGGACGGCGGACTTCGGGTGGCAACCATCCTGGAGATCTCCGACGAGATCGGGCGGCTTGCCAGCCTGCCGTCAACGGATCCGACGGCGTTGCAGGCGTGGTTCACCGCGGGTGCCGAATCGCGGGATCTGTTGAAGTATCTCGCCACGTTCGAGCACACCATTGCATGCATGCAGTCCGCCGTGCACCTCGAGCGCGTGGCCTACGAAGCGGTGATCGATCTTGCCCGCGATGGCGTGGTGTACGCCGAGATTCGGTACGCCCCCGAGCTCCACCACATGGCATTTGCGGAGAGCGCGGAGGCGATCACGACAGGCTTTCGGCGTGCCGAGCGCGCGGCGATGGAGGAGGGACGGTTCATCTCGGCACACCTCATCGTGTGCGCGATGCGTACCGAACGACGTTCCCGCGAGGTTGTCGACTTCGTGGTGCGGCAACGCAATGTCGACGACAAGATCGTGGCGTTCGACCTTGCGGGTGCCGAGACCGGCTGGCCCCCACATCTGCATGCTGAAGCCCTCGAGGTGGCGCGGCGTGAACACCTGAACATCACCATTCACGCAAGTGAACCTCCCGATCTGGAACTCATCGGTGATGCCCTGGCGCACGGGGCCCACCGGATCGGTCATGGGGTACGCCTGAACCGGGACACCACGTTGTCGAGCGACGGTTCACCCAGCCTTAACGCCTGGCAGCAATGTGCTCGACCGTCGGATCTACCTGGAGATGGCCCCGACGCAACACCCAGATCGGTGCAAACAATCCGCACCGTGAGCACCCAAATCGGTAAGCGTCTTTGGCAGGGCTTCAATGTGAGTGAACACCGACAATCGATTGATGAGTCATGTATCGCCCAGCAGTGAGATGCACGCCGGCTGCTGCGCCTTCGAATTGTCGGGAGAAGTCGCCAACTCGTGGTGAACGCCATCGGATTCCTGGTTTCGCGCCGTACTCGACTCGGCGACACATCGTGATTCGGTCGTGAGTCCTGCATTCGCCGCCCGGCACCTAACGCGGCAGACGCACCTCTACGGCGATGCCCGGGAATTGCAGCGACATCTCGCCGAAGAGCAGTTCGTTGGCGTGCGTTATCGGTGCCCTCGATGCCACGATGGTGAGTGCGGCGGTGTTCTGGAGGGTGTCGGGACCCGCACGGCGTGCGGTTTCCACCCGGTAGACGTGCGGCGCCACTTCGAATACGTCGACCCATTCGGTGTCGGGCCGGGTTCGCACCCCGAGAAAACCGTACGACGACATGAAGGTGAACGGTGCGTACTGGTCGAGGGCGAATCGACCTCGCCGTCCGTGTTCGAAGCCGACGATCAGTCCCGGCTCGACCAGCGACGTGGCCCGGATGTCGCCGAACGTCTGAACGTGACGACGTACGGTATCGACGTCCTGCGGTGTGAAGTTGCGACGTACACGTCCGCACAGACGGCGAAAAAGTGGCAGAAAGTACAGATCGTGTACATGCGTCGTTGCATCGTTGAGTGTGGTCGGTCCGGAGGCCGGTACGCCGATGGCGGTCATCAGCACCGACATGAGTGATACGTAGAGTTTGGGGTCGAGTCCGTACGACCGTGAGTGTGGTCCGGCCTGCATCGCAAATTTCGGATGCCACACATTCTGCAGACGTGAACAGACCCGATCGATGACGTCGATTCCAAGTTGACGTCCGTCCGATGACGGCGAGAAGTCGGCGAGCAGGCATGCGGCGAACAACGAAATGGCGTCGTAGGTGGGGGAGTTGTATTCGGCCAGGTCGCCGTCACGGTTGAGCTGTACCGACACCGGGGCGACGAGCCCGGTGGATTGCCCCGTCACGTCGGCCAGCCACGAGTGCATCAGCGCCACGTTGGAGTACTCCGGTTCGATGCGGCCGACGTGTTCACCCGCGGCGGCGGCCACGACGGCGCGCTGCATCTCGGCCCGAAGGTCTTCGTGGAGCACGTGCCCGTACAACCGCTCGGTCAGCCACAGGATGACCCCGAGGAATTGTCGCCAGTTGGGGTCGTAGTCGCGCCACTGCTCGGTGCGCGTTCGGCCCTCGGCGTCGATGGTGCCGGCATCCGGTTGATTGGCATGCGTCTTGAACGTGCCCGCCCAGCGAGGGATCGGCGTCGGGCGGGTACTGCTGCTTCAGCACCTCCCGCAATGCGCGTTCTGCTCGGGATACGTTGCCGGCTTCCAAGTCGAGGAACGCACCGAGGGCGGTCTCGCGTACGAGGTGCAGTCCGTATAACCGAACCATGCCGCGAGGGTCATCCCATAGTTGTTCGTGCATCGTTGCGAGCGCGTCGTCGAGTGCCGTCACGATCAACCCCCACGACCACGTTCGCCCAACACCCGCAATCCTCGAATGCGGCGTCGCCGTTTTGCACTGCGCTGTGCGAACGTCAGAACGTGCTTCATTGCAGTCTCTGGGTCGTCGGTGAATACGAGCAGGTCGAGATCGCGAGCGGAGATCATTCCGGCGTCCCGCATGGCATCCAGTTGCGCCCGCAACGGTTGCCAGAAGGTTTCGCCCATGACCACCACGGGAAAGTCGTGCATCTTGCCGGTTTGGATGAGTGTGAGTGCCTCGAACAGTTCGTCGGCGGTGCCGAATCCACCCGGAAACACGATGAAGCCGAGTGAATACTTGGTGAGCATGTACTTGCGGGCGAAGAAGTAGTGGAAGTCGACGCGAATATCCAGGTAGGGATTTGGCGCTTCTTCGTGTGGTAGTCGAATGGTGCACCCAACGCTCGGCGCACCGACGTCGCGTGCACCGCGGTTGGCGGCCTGCATGATTCCCGGGCCACCACCGGTGATGACGGTGAAGCCCGCCTTCCCGAGCAAGCGACCGACCTCGCGAGCGATGGCGTAGTCCGATGATGACTCGGGAGTCCGCGCCGAGCCGAAGACCGTGATTGCCGGCCCCACGAAATGGAGTCGGCGCATGCCGCGAAGCATTTCCGTGGCGATCCGGTTCAGGATGGCAAGGTTGCGAAGACGACTACGTGGATTCGCCAGAAACTCGGCATCCAGCGACGTTTCCGATCGATCGGGCGACGGATTCATCGGCACGATGTCAACCTATGCCGCGCGGGGTGCGTTGGCTACGTCTTCGAGAACGGTTGGAATCGGCGCAGCGTTTCGGCTTTGATGTCACGCTTGCGCGACGACACCATCCACTCCAAACGCCAATGCGAGACCGCGGCGCGGAAGCAGGTGCTGGTGTCGAGGAAATGGACCCCGAACACCTGCCAGAGCGAGTCCACCAGGAGTCGTGCGACGGAGTCGGGTTGACATCCTTCGGCCTCACGGAAGATTGTCCAGTTGCAGAACTCCTCTCCGTGTTCGAATGGTGGCCGGTATCCAAGACGTTGCAGCATTCGTCGTTGTGGGTCACTGTAGGGCTGCCCGCGATAGTGGTCTCCTTGTACCTCGATTTGCAGCCGGAGATCCTCCCGCCAGGCGAATTGCACGTACGGGGGATTGTCGGATGGTTCGGCTCCGTCGAATCGGTTTTCGTGGGCGAGAACCACCACGTAGTCGCGCCCTTCGCGTACGTACGTGGCCAGGCGGGTCGTGCACACCTGTCGGCGACGCTGTGCATCTCGGTGTTGGCTGAGGTCGAGGTCGGACATCGCTAACCAAGCGCCTCTCGCGAATGTGGAGTGCCGGCGCCGTCAGGGTCCGGAAAGATCTCCTCCACCGCAGCAGTCAGTCGGTGCACGAGTGGCCGCGCCGCATCCACATGGCCGAGTTTGGCGGTGAACACCTCGGCCAGCCTTGTGTAGTACCACTGTTGATCCGGTGCCTTGGCATTGAACTGTGGGCTATCGAACATTTCACGGGCCGAGGTGCCGCCACGAACGAGGGCAGCGGTTGCCTCCGCATTGTGCACCTTGTCGGCCAGTGACACCAAGAGTGCCGGATCGTCGGATGGCTTTCCCCAGAGGGCATCGATGTAGTTCTGTTTGCGACGTCTCCAGTCCGCAGGGACGCGCTTGTCTTCGGGTCGTCCGTCGGTGGTGGCCTGGACCATCTGCGTGACGCGGGTGGCGGCACCTCGTTCGACGCCCCGGGTAACGAGCAGGTCGACCAGCACGCCGGGTGATACCTCGCAATCTTCGATGACGTCATGCAGCAGGGCGGCAGCCGCTTGTTCTTCGCTTCCGCCGTGTTCCATGACGAGTGCCGAAACTGCCAGCAGATGCGACAGATACGGCGTGTCGCCGCCCTTACGTGCGATGTGGGCGAATTTGTCAACAGCCACATTCAGCGCGGCAATGGTGAGCACGCCCGAGGTCCAGCGCGGTATTGGTGTTGTCACCTGACCCAAGTGTGTCACAGGGGTGTTACGTACGCGCGGGTTCACGGAGTGCTCGGGTGTCGACGTTGGCTCAATCAAAGAACACCTTGCCCGAGAGATCGACTGGTCGCGGTGCTCGCCTCGCCTTGATGATCCGGCCCGCTTTCGGGCCCTCACCACCTGGCCCCACAAATGTGCGGTTCATTCCCGAGTGGGTAAAGACGGTGTCGTATTCAAGGGTGCGATCCCACACCACGTGATATTTGGTGTCGTCGCTGAAGTAAAACGCCACTACCTGCCAGTGGCAGCGCCCGCCGTGTGGTGCACCAGCCGCACCGTTCAATTCCTCGGGCGTGATGCGTATGCCCGCCTTGTCGAACAGTCGAATCAGACCTCCGAGCGTCCAGCCCGGGTAGTACTCGGCAAGCATCTGTTCGGTAAAGCCACGCCCGACGGGAATCCAGTGGGTGTAGTGCAGCACATGGTCGACATGTGCCCGAGTGAGCTGCCAGAGGTACTGGTGTGGGTCAACGTCGCCGTCGGCGGGGAATTGCGGTGGATTGGTGGTCATTGATGTCTCCTCATCGTTCCCGGCGTTACCACCGACTCGAGATCGGTTGGTGACCGTCAACGGGCCGGGGCCCTCGGGTCGTCTGGATGAAGTTCATGCCCGTTTGGGCACGGTGGCGTGGTGCCACAGGGACACCATGCCACGGGGGTGTTACGCACAAATGGGGCATCGCTGTGCGTATGACCTGGCTACACCACACCCATCAAGGAGAATGTTTCGGTGACCACACACCACCTCACGAAGTCCAACTTCAAGCTGGGGGTCGAGTGCAAGCAGAAGCTCGTCTACTACAAGGCCAAGTACCCGAGCACCCTCACGGACAACGACATGCTCGAGTTCTTCGCCGAGGGTGGTTTCATGGTGGAAGCCATCGCTCATGCCGTGATGCTGCATGCCAATCCATCCGCCGAGTTCGAGTAACGCTCCAACACGATCGGTTCCAGGCTCGCGTCGACGGGTGGGAGCGATTTGCTACGCATGCAGTGCTCACGGAAATAAAGGCCACCAGCGTGGAATCCGCGGATCCGTCACAGTTCCTCACCAAGGCCGGAGAGGTGAATGGTGGTTGGCGACCGTACCTTCTGGACATCACGTTTCAGGTCATGGTGGCACGCCTCGCGCATCCACAACTGGAAATCCGCCCGCGACTCTGCGTGGTGAACAAGACCAAACCCACGAACCTCGAGGGAATTTACGCAAACATCGACGTGGTCGACGACAAGGATGCCGATCGTGACAAACCCCGTGCCGTGTTCACCGGCGACCGTGCCTCGCTGGCGGCGGATCATTTCCTGGAGTTCATCGACGTGTCCGACATCGTCGAACAACTGATGGATGAGGTCGTGGAGGCCTCGGCAGATTTGCTGGACCTCCTCGATGGCAAACACACCGGATACGTGCCGGAACGCACTGCGAGCTTGTGTCGCTCGTGCGAGTTTCGAGGTGATGCCCTCTCTCCGAACGGATTCGCGACATGTTGGGGGCCGTCTCCTACCGACTCGCCGCACTTCCTCGACATCCACCAGGGGTACCGATCAAAGGAGCAGAAATCGGTCTTTCAGCAGATGTTGGTGAACGGCAACTATCGCCTCGTGGATCTTCCCGACCACGTGGTGGATGCCGGCGGGTCGTGGGGGCCGCCACGTCGTAATCAGGTGCGTGCACGCGAGGGCAGGGAGTTCCAAGATCCTGCAATTGGTTGTCGAACCGCCAACGTGACGTATCCCATCCATTTCATCGACTTCGAGGCGTCTCGTATCCCCGTGCCGTATCTGGCGGGAATGAAGCCGTACGAACAGGTGGC
>JAYQSR010000010.1:0-14997 GCA_038146945.1 Ilumatobacteraceae bacterium | reverse complement strand
AACGCCGGTGTGCTTCGTTCGGTTACGTATTGCCTGTTTCATCCGCACGAGCACGTCGAACGCGTCACCCAGTGCCTCCCGCATGAAGCGCCCGCGGTTCAGCCCCACCCCGTGGTGGTGTGCAAGATTGCCACCCGCATGCAACGCCGCTCGTTGCGCAGCGTCCCAGAGCGCAAGATAAAGATCCTGGTGTTCCGTGGTCGTTTCGTCGTTGATGTCGCGGGATGAAATCTGACCGACGAACGTGAAGTAGATGCACGCTCCGTCCAAGTAACTGTGCGACACGTGTGCACTCACGCTTCTGGCGCCGTTCACGGCCGAAACCGCTGCGCATACCTCGCCATATACCTGGTCCATCTTCGACCACGGTGCGGCAACCTCCATGGTGTCGATGACGAAGCCCTTGTGAGTCAGGGCCTGGAGGCCGCTCGTGTCGTTGCGATGGGCGAGCCAGTGGTCGACGCGTTCCTGGGGTGCATCGACTGCACCGTGAGTCCGAGCACAACGTTCGACCACCGCCAGCGTGGCATCGACGATCTCGCGCTCTCCGTCATCCAGCACGATGAGGGTGCTGTTCCTGCCGTCACCCCCGTGACTGCGCTGGCTTTCGACAGCGTCGTAGAGACGCAGCACCGCCGGTGTTGCATCGGCGCGGATCGCCTCTCGCATCGCACGGACGCCAGCCGAGAACGTGGGGAAGAAGTAGGCGGCTTTGCGTCGGGTGGGCGCCAGGTCGTGGGCGCGGAGC
The DNA here is from genome assembly GCA_038146945.1 of Ilumatobacteraceae bacterium. Classification (GTDB taxonomy): domain Bacteria; phylum Actinomycetota; class Acidimicrobiia; order Acidimicrobiales; family Ilumatobacteraceae; genus F1-60-MAGs027. The sequence continues at coordinate 14,249 of JAYQSR010000010.1, read as the reverse complement.
CACACCCGCGTGATGATGCCGAGTGTTCCCTCGCTACCGATGAACAACGATGACATGTCGGGGCCATGCGCGGCGGCCGGGGCGCCACCCGTGCGAATGACGGTTCCGTCGGCGAGCACGACCTCGAGGCCCACCACCATTTCGTCGATCTTTCCGTAGCGAGTGGAGAATTGTCCGGCACCCAGACACGCCACCCATCCACCAACCGTGGAGATGTCGAATGACTGCGGGAAGTGACCGACGGTGAGGGAGTGACGCGCGACCTCGGCCTCCAGATCCGGGCCGAAGGTTCCGGCCATCACTTCGACGACGCCCGACTGACGGTCGACCGATACCACACCGTGCAAGTCGTTGATGTCGAGCACCACGCCTCCGAAGAGCGGAATCGATGCTCCACTCACGCCACTACGGCCCGCCGTCACCGTAAGTGGCACATCGTGCGCCGCGCAGATACGAACGACCCGTTGGACCTCCTCGGTGTTTCGTGGCGATGCAACCACCACTGGTAGCTGCGGTACCTGCGATTGCAGCGCCCAGCGCATGGCCAGAGGCCACCAGTCACGGGCATGCTCGGCGAGCGTCAGATGTTCGGTACTGGTGGGGCATACTGCTGCCAGATCGCGTAGCAAGGCGGTGACGCCGGCGTCGGCTCCGAGGCCCACGCCGTCTTCACCGGATGGTGCGGCGACCTTCCACCGCGGTCGAATGACGCCACCACCGAATGCAATCGGTGGGGTTGGCTGGGTTCGCCTGTTGGTTTCGGATGGCGTAGGCACCCACTTACTCTGTCACGCGCGGGCTGCGGCCACCTCATGGGCGCAGATCTCGGAGAACTTCTGCACCTCTGCGTTGATGCGGAGTTCGTCCCATCCCAATTCGGGGGCAATGAGGCGAGCGGTGTTCTCGGCTGCGGCTTCGGTGGCGTGGCGGTCGTACAACAGACCGCGAAGGCGACGTGACAACACATCCTCGAGCGTCACGACCAATTCGTGTCGAGCGCAGTAGACGGCCTCGGCTCGGAGGTAGGGGAGCCCCTCGATCAGCGGTGCGCCGAGCGCCGGGTCGAGGGAGATCATCTCGCGTATCGAGGAGGCCAAGGTGCCGAATCGGGACACGAGGTGATCGTCGCGGTCATGCGATGTTGCACCGTGGAGGGCAAGACGCTTGGTTGCGCAACGCTTGGCGCGGATGCCCGATCCTGTGCCGTCGTCCCGCATCACGTCGAGCGCCGCATCCACCGTGTGTTCGGCCATCTTGCGGTAGGTCGTCAGCTTGCCGCCGGTGATGGTGACCATGCCGGAGTCGCTCACCATCACCTTGTGTCGACGTGAGAGATCGGCGGTGCGACCCGTTGCTGCTTCGCCATCGCTTGACACCACGAGCGGACGCAATCCGGCCCAGGTACCTACGACGTCATCGCGAGTGATCGCACGCGAACCCGCTACTGCTTTGTTCAGGGCACGCAGGCAATAGTCGATGTCCCCCTCGGTGCACTGCGGATCGTCGATGCTGCCCTGATAGTCGGTGTCGGTGGTGCCCACGTAGGTGAAGCGGTAGGTGCCGTCACCATTGGGCATGTGCGGCACGACGAAGAGGGAACGTTTGTCGCCGGGAACGGGGATGACCACCGCAATGTCGTTCTGCACCAACTCCCACGGAACGGTGATGTGAATGCCCTTGGCCGGACGAATGGTGGTCGCATCGCCGCCAATGTCCATTCGTCGCATGGTGTCGCCCCACACGCCGGTGGCGTTCACCACGACTCGTGCGCGGATGTCGACGGTGCGACCTTCGTAGGTGCGTACCGTTGCCCCGGTTATCTGTTCATTCCCGTGCGACGACCCCTCGCGCGACTTCTTCAGCAGATTGGTGACCGTGCAGTAGTTGACGGCCACGGCGCCCCGCTCGATGGCCGACTGCACCAGGGCCAATGTGAGGCGTGCATCATCGGCCTCCGCATCGAAGTACAAATACGCCGACGAGAGTCTGTCGGCGCGCATGGTGGGCATGTGGACGAGCGCCTTCTTGACGCGAAGTCGTCGGTGCAAGCGTCCGATGCGCCATCCGCCGGTGAGGTCGTACATCCACAGCGCAGACCCGAGGGCGCGAGCAATCTTTCGCGAAACGACGCCATCGCGGGTCATGACCGGAATCATGAACGGCAGCGTGCGAACCAGATGCGGCGCATTTCGCAGAAGGCGCTGGCGCTCGTGCAGCGCCTCGTACACCAGCGCCACGTCGCCCTGTTGCAGGTAGCGAAGCCCGCCGTGGATCAATTTGCTGCTCTTGGACGACGTTCCGGATGCGAAGTCGTTCTGGTCGACGATTGCAACGCGAAGCCCCACGAGCGGCAGCGTCGAGTGCCACGCCCGCACCGGTGATGCCTCCTCCAACCACCAAGAGATCGAACGCTTCGGATTGCAGACGCTCGAGCGCGTCCCGCCGAGCCGCGATAGCCGGGCGCATATCCATCGCGCGCCAGCCTAGAAGTACCCCTGGCGTGTCGCCCGCCCGAAACGAGTCGAGATGGCGGGTCGAGTGTGACCTCTGACCACCACCATGTAGTTCGCATTATTTGCAAATAAGCATCGACTGCGAATACTCTGCACGACGTGCATTCTCCCGACGTCGTTGCAACGAAGTACAAGGAACAGGGTCGTCGTCTGACCCCGCAGCGCAAGCTGTTGTTCACCCTCATGCACAACAACGAGTCCCATCCCACTGCCGAAGGGCTGTTCGAGGAAGCCAGCAAGCGAATGCCCGGCATCTCACTGCGAACCGTGTACCAGACCCTCGAAGAACTCTCCGAGATGGGGGAAATCCAACTCATGCACTGCGACGGCGGGGCAGTGCGATTCGACCCCAACGTGGATGAGCACCACCACGCCGTCTGCGCCGAGACGGGTGAACTTTTCGACGTATATGTCGACAACATCGATTCGCTGCGGGCACAATTGCCCGCCGGGTTCGAAGTGCAGAACGTGAGCATCGTCTTTCATGGACGTGTGGCCAAGTCGGCACCGCGAACCTCGCGCTCCGCACGAATCAACACCACCAAGTCTCCCGCTCGGCAGCAAACCGTGCGGGCGAAATCCGCGAAGCACACGCCCCGGCGTAGGAGTCGTGGATCCAACACATAACCCCAACCAAGGAGAACACTCATGGCCAAATTGCACGGCACCAAACACATGAGAACCTCAAGGAGGCGTTTGCTGGCGAGAGCCAGGCCAACCGCCGTTACTTGTGGTTCGCCCAAAAGGCCGACGTCGAGGGATACCCCGACGCAGCCGCCCTGTTCCGTTCGGTCGCCGAAGGCGAAACCGGACATGCGCACGGCCACCTCGATTACCTCGCCGAAGTCGGTGACCCCGCCAGCGGCGAGCCCATCGGTGACACCGAGCAGAACCTCAAAGCGTCGATCGCCGGCGAGACCTACGAGTACACGCAGATGTACCCGGGCTTCGCCAAGACCGCACGCGACGAAGGCTTTGCCGAAATCGCCGACTGGTTCGAGACACTCGCCCGCGCCGAAAAGAGCCATGCAGGCCGTTTCGGTGAGGGTCTGAAGGCTCTCGCCTAATCACGTTTCTCATCGACCCGAGCGTTCGGCTCCCCGCCGGCGCTCGGGTCGGTGGATCGTGTCAATGTCGTTTTACACCGAATTTCATCGCCCTACCCGTTCCGCCATCGCGCGCCGCACAGACTGAACTTCCATGACCATTACCTACGACCCGCACCACCCGATGTACCTCGACGAGGCCGACACTCGCGCCGAGCTCACCCGTGTGTACGACCTTTGCCACGGCTGTCGTTTGTGCTTCAAGTTCTGCCCATCGTTCCCGACGCTGTTCGACTACATCGATCGTCACGACGACCAGGACGCCGGGAGGATGACCCCGGCCGAACAGGACCACGTCATCGACGAATGCTTCCAATGCAAGTTGTGTTACATCAACTGCCCGTACATTCCGGGTCAGCACGAGTGGGCACTCGACTTCCCGCGTCTCATGTTGCGAGCCGACGCAATGCGACGCGCCAACGGACACGTCACCTTGCGCGACAAAGCGACCACGGCGTTCATGGGCAATACCGACGCCATCGGCAAGGTGTCCGTGGCAACCGTGAAACTCACCAACAAGGTGATGGGCGCAAAGCCTGGTTCGCTCATTCGCAAGGCCGTCGAGGCCACCGCAGGTATCTCCAGCGTGCGTCTCCTGCCCAAGTTTGCACGTGAGCGTTTCTCCACGTGGTTCAACAAGCGACCCAAGATTCGTGTCGGCAAGAAGCAGGGCAAGGTGACCGTGTTCCCCACCTGTCTGGTGGAGTATCAGGAGCCGGCGATCGGCAAGGCCCTCGTCAAGGTGTATGAGCACAACGGCATCGAGTGCTCACTCACCGACGCCGGCTGCTGCGGCGCCCCGTATCTCCACAGTGGCGACATGGCCAAGTTCACCAAGGTAGCGGTCGACAACGTCGCCACTCTCGCTGCCGAAGTTCGCAAGGGCAACGACATCGTCGTGCCGCAGCCAACCTGCAGTTACGTGTTGAAGAAGGACTACCTGGACTATGTCGGTGGCCCGGATGCTCAATTGGTTGCCGAGCACACGTTCGACGCCGCCGAGTACCTCATGAAGGTGCACAAGACGGAGGGGTCATCGCTCGACACCGAATTCACGGGGTCGGTTCCCGAAACCATCACGTACCACACGCCGTGTCACTTGCGCGCCCAGAACATCGGATTGAAGAGCAGGGACCTCATGAAGTTGACGGGCGCAAAAATCAAGCTCGTGCAGCAGTGCTCGGGTATCGACGGAATGTGGGGTCTGCGTGCAGAAAACGCCGAACTCAGCATGCCCATCGGCAAGAAGCTCGGTGAGATGGTGAAGGACGCTGCCGGTGACGTGGTCGCCGGCGATTGTCACCTGGCCAACACCGCAATCACCGAGCAGGCCGGAGTCGAGCCACTTCACCCGTTGCAAGTCGTCGCCCGCGCGTACGGGCTCGACACCGAATAATCCCGGAAGAACAACCACCCCCAACGACCAAGGAGACACCCCCAATGTCCACGAACATGAAGACCCGCAAGCTGAGCCTCGAAGACATTCTCGATCATCGCGCGTACGAGCGCGTGCGTGAGGCATCACGGGCAAACGTGATCGAGCTGAAGCGTCGACGTCGGCTGCATCTCGGCACCGTCGTCACCGTGTCGTTCGAAAATCGCGCAACGATGTTGAACCAGATTCAAGAGATGTTGCGCGTCGAGCGAGTCGTTACCGACGAAGGCGTGATGGAGGAATTGAAGGCATTCAACCCGATGATTCCCGAGCCGGGTCAACTCTGTGCGACGCTGTTCATCGAATTGACCACCGAAGATCAGATGAGGGAGTGGTTGCCCAAACTCGTGGGAATCGAGCGATCGATCGTCGTCCAACTTGCCGATGGAACGCAAGTTCGCGGCGTGGTCGACGAGCAGCACGCCGAAGGTCTCACTCGTGAGACGGTCACCGCGGCCGTGCACTACCTGCGCTTCGAGTTCACGGAGGAACAGGTTGCCCAGTTCGCAAAGGGCGGTGTGCAATTGCGATGCGATCACTCGAATTACCTCGAGGCGATCGAACTACCCGAATTCACCATCACCGAACTGCTCACGGATCTTCACGACGTCGCCTAATCTCGAAAACTCCGAACTGTTTCGTACAACCGATCAGGTGCGGCACAGCTAACGGTCGCAACCGGCGGATGTTTTTCAATCTCGGGCTACCGGAGTTGGTGCAGTGGTTTGGCCAATTTCACCGACGACAACCGATCCGGTTGTCGCAATCCGAGGAGTGCAGTGTCGTAGTCGGGGAGCGCGTACACCTCGCCGACATCGGTGATCATGATGTAGCGATCGAACTGTGCGAGAAAGGTGCGATCGTGACTCACCGCCACCACGGTGCCCTCGAAACCGTCCAGTGCCTTCTCCAGGGCTTCCGACGATTCGATATCGAGGTTGTCCGTGGGTTCGTCGAGCAACAACACGTTGTGTCCCTCGATTTCCAGGCGAAGGATCTCCAGTCTGGCTTTCTGGCCACCGGACAACGTTTCGAACTTCTGACGGGCTTGCCCGCGTAAGCCGTAGCGGGCAAGCGTTTTCATGGCACGTTCTTCGTCCGAAATGCGGTCGTGAACGATGTCGATGCACTCGCGACCGAGGAAGTCGGGACGATCGTTGATCTGGGTGAAGACTCCCACCGACGTGCGTGGACCGAATCGGACCTCACCCGTGGAGGGAGCGAGCTCGGTTGACAGGGCCTTCAGCAGGTGCGTCTTACCGGTTCCGTTCGGACCGATGAGGGCGACGCGTTCTCCGTGGTAGATCTCGTCGCTGAACGGCAGAAACAGGTCGCGCATCGACACGTCGCGAATCTGGGCCACGCGCCGTGCGGCATCGGCACCCCGCAAGCGAACGTAGATGTGCTGATCGGGAACGGGTGGTGGCGGAGGGCCTGCCGCGACGAATTTCTCCCAGCGGGTTTCGGCGGCGTTGGCCTTCGTGGCGTTCTTGAAGTTCTGGGCAGCGCGTTGCTTCATGATCTTCATGTGATGGAAGAGTCGACGTTCCTCTTCGTTCCATCGTTTGAGGTCGTCGCCGAGAAGTTCCTGACGCTTCTCGCGGGCCTCGGGATACGTGGCAAAGGAGCCACCGTGCACCCAGCATCCGGAGCCTTCGACCGCAATGATCTTGTTCGAGCAACGTTCCAAAAGGGTGCGGTCGTGGCTCACCATGAGAATGGTGGAGTGGCAGGATTGCAGTTGATCCTCCAGCCATTGACGAGTGGGGATGTCGAGATAGTTGTCGGGCTCGTCCAAGAGCAGCACATCCGCTCCCGAGTTGAGCAGTAGGTCGAGCACCAACCGCTTTCGTTCGCCACCCGAGAGTTCCGATACCAAGCGGGTGAACACGTCGTCGACCTGGCTCTTGACACTCCGCTGTGCGGCCGCCTGCCACTGCGACTCCAACTCGTAGCCGCCGAGGTCGCCCCAGTTCGACAATGCCGTTGCGTAGGCCATGCCATCGTCGTCGCCGTTGCTCATCGCCTGCTCGGCCCGCACCAGTTCGCGCCCCGCCTGGCGCAGAGCGGGTGGTGCGACTTCGATCAGCATCTCGCGGAGGGTGTCGCCGGGTCGAGACATGCCGACGTCCTGGGTCATGTACAGCATGGTGCCGTTGATCGAAAACTCTCCACCGTCTGCTTCCAGCTGTCCGGCGAGAATTCGCAGGATGGTGCTCTTCCCCACGCCGTTCGCGCCGACGATGGCGGCATGTTCGCCGGGGGCGACTCGAAAACTGACATCGAAGAAGAGTTGATCTCCGCCGGGAGGTCCGTACTCCAATTCACTGACGACGATGCCGGACATGGTCGTTCATTCTGGCGGAGGTTCCCGAAGTGGGCATCACGTACAACGACCGTTGCTCGTAGCCTTCGAGTAGTGGTGAGCAGTCATTTCGAGACGCAATCCCTTACGGCTGATGGCGCCTACGAGGCCATGCAACGAATTCTGCGCGGGGAATCCACTCCGGACGAACTGCGCCGGTTTCTCCTGGCCTACAACCAACGAGAAGCCACGGAAGACGAGCTCGGCGGATTTCTACGCGCGGTACGCGATGCGGCCACGGCGATTCCGCTACCCCCGGAGATATCGGCAAAAGCGATCGACATCGTCGGTACGGGTGGCGACCACAGCGGATCGGTGAACGTCTCCACGATGGCCGCGTTGGTGGTCGCAGGCGTCGGGGTGCCGGTGTGCAAGCACGGCAATCGCTCGGCTTCGAGCAAGTGCGGAACTGCCGACGTGCTCGAAGCGCTCGGTGCGCGGATCGAACTCCCTTCCGAGCGAGTGGCTCGGAGCGTTACCAAGACCGGTTTCGGCTTCGCCTTCGCACCCGCGTTCCATCCGGCGTTCCGACACGTGGGGCCGATCCGTCGCGAACTTGGTGTGCCGACCATCTTCAACCTCTTGGGGCCGATGGCCAATCCTGCGCCCGTTTCGTACATGTTGGTGGGTGTGGCCGATGGTCGAAGGGTCGGTGCCATGGCGCGCGCACTTGCCTCGCGAACCAAGCGCGCCTGGGTGGTGCACGGTCATGGTGGTCTCGATGAGTTGTCGCTTGCCGGTCCCAATGAAGTGACCGCCACCGACGGCGGAATCACCAGCGTGGATGGTGAGGGCATCGGGCTGGTACGTGCTTCAAACGGCGAGTTGCGTGGCGCCGACCCGGCACACAATGCGCACATCGTTCGGGAGGTTCTTGAAGCAAGACTGCGAGGCCCCATCCGAGACGTAGTGGTATTGAACGCCGCCGCGGCCTTGGTCGTGGCTGGTGCGGTGCGAGATCTCGAAACCGGCGCGCTACTCGCAACTGCCGCAATCGACAGTGGAACGGCCCGCGCGACGCTCGACGCGTTCGTCGCCGAAACTACGCTGACTTCGTGATCCGCATCACCGTTCCGGCCAGTACGGCCAACCTCGGCGCCGGTTTCGACACGCTCGGATTGGCGCTCAGCATGAATCTGGAGGTTGGTCTCGTGTCGCCGCATCAGCCGAGCGACGCACGTAACTGCGATGCGCACCATCCGGCGGCAGTTGCCTTCGCGCGAAGCGGCGGAGTCGGCTCCATCTGGTCGCACGACCGCATTCCGATGGGGCGCGGACTTGGTTTCAGTGGCGCAGCACGAGTCGGTGGAGCCCTGTTGGCAATTGCTCAGCGTGATGGAGTGGTATCGGCGAATTCCCTCGATGCTCGACTGGCGGCATTTGCGATTGCGAGCGAACTCGAGGGCCATCCAGACAATGCCGCCGCATCGGCACTGGGCGGGCTAACCGTGGCTGCGGCCGGTCGGGCGATACGTGTACCAATCGCCGTGGACGCCGACGTGGTGGTGTGGGTTCCGGAGATCACCACGTCCACCAAGGAGTCGCGCACCAAGTTGAATCCGTCGGTGAGCCTCACCGATGCCGTTGCAAACGTTTCGCGATCGTCGTTGTTCGTCGCCGCGATGGTGACGGGAGACGTCGCCGCACTCAATGACGCCACCCATGATCGTTTGCATCAAGACGTTCGGCTGGCGATGGTGCCCGATACCAAACATGCGATGCGCGCGGCACTTGAGGCGGGGGCGTACGCATCGTGGCTGTCGGGATCGGGACCGACCATGGCATGTCTCGTTGATCCGACACGCGCCGATGCGGTGGGTCGCGCCCTACCGAAGGGTGGTGTCGTGCATCACCTGAAGGTGGATCTCAACGGTCCGGTTGCGCGTTAATGGCACTGCTTGCCGCGATATTGCGCAGCATTCCACTCGGGAGATCGAACAGCCTTTCGAGATGTGCCAGCACCAATTCGTTCGGGATGAAGGCTCGCCGGCCCGGACGAGTGGACAGTTCGGCACGAGTGGTCCATATGCGCTGCTGATCGACCGGATGGTTCTGCTTGAGGAGATCGTACGCCTCCTGGGGATCGAATCCGTTTGCAATGGCAATGCCCCACGCCGATGAGGTGCTGCGCGACATACCGGCGTGACAATGCACGAGAAGGTTGCGCCTACCGGTTCCCCACTCGACAATCTCGCGAACGTGATCGAGCGTAGGTGCGCGGTATCCGGCGTATGACACCGTGACGTCGTCGAAGGTGACGATCTTGTGTTCGGGATGCTCGAAATCTGCAACTTCGTCGAAGTGCGGACCGACGGTCAGCACACTCTGAAAGTCGTGGCAGATGTCGCGCGCTTCGTCGATGTTGCGCACGGTGGGGAGGAGATCGCTGCTAATGGAGGTGGGGAGTGAAAACGTCATGGGGTGTTTACGCACGTCGATGACCCGGATGTGATGGCGGACGCTGAAGATCCCCCGCTGACGGAGGCGTTCGAGATGTGGTGCGGCTAGATGTGGTCGGGGCGATCACCGGGGAACTCGCCGGTGTAGTCCATGTTCCAGAACTCGTTGCCGCATTCTGGGCAGATGGTGAAGTCGTCGTCGTGGAAGGTGATGAGGGTGCCGCAGTAGTCACACGGCGTGCCGTCTTCGATGATGTCGATGCTCACGAGGACGAGTATGGCAAGGGGGTGCGACGCCGTTGATCGAGGCGTTCGAACCATGGCACACCCGTTGGCCACGGTGGATTCATGCGACAAGACCATTCAGCGGTGCCACAATGCCGTGCCGACGTGTCCGCCGACAACCGACGCGTCAGCCTCATCATTTCCTGTGATACGTGTGTAATGCGCGAAACTTCCGCATGCGACGACTGCATCGTGCCCATGTTGTGCGGTGAACCCGATGCCGTCATCTTCGACTACGAAGAGCTGCGTACGTTGGCGGCACTGACCAAAGCCGGATTGACCCCGGGAATACGACACCAGCGCACCGCGTAGCCGGTGCAACGGCACCAGCGCACTATGTAACCGCTGCAAAGGTCGGGCTACAGTCGCCCTCATGGGGAGTTGCTCGCACCTGCACGTGGTGCGAGCGTTGTCGCCGACGGTGACACATTGGGCGAGGCTGCTTGCGATTTTGGCTCTCGCCACTTCCTGTGCTGGCGGCATCGGCGTGGGTGACCGGTCGGTGGCGGTATTCACCAGTCGGTGCGGCACCACGCCGGCAACCTCCGGAGTAGGCGTCGTCGTTGATGGGGGTGTCGTGCTGACTGCCGCACACGTGGTGGTTGGTGCGGGATCGGTCACCGTCTCCACGACGGGCGACGTCGTTGGGTCGCTGCCGGCCGACATCGTGCACCTGGACGTGCGCCGTGATCTGGCGCTGCTACGTGTCCCGGAGATTCGTGCCCGGCCCATCGACCTCGCTGCTGCGAGCAGTGGCGACGATTTGACCGTGGCGTTGCCGGACGCCACGTTGGGGCGTGTGACCGTCACACGACCGGTCACCATCAACATCGACGATGTGCGGGCGGACACGCGCTCGCGCCGCGCCGGGTACGAACTTCGCGGCGAATTGGTTCGCGGTGACAGTGGTGCCGGTCTGTTCGATGAACATGGAAACCTCGTCGCGATGTTCTTCTCCAGATCGGTGACGCGAGACGTGATCTATGCCATCGGAGATACCGAGATCGCACACGTGCTCTCGGCACCGCGTGCGCTCTATTCCTGTGATCTCGACGAGTCTCGCGTGGTGATTCGATAGGTACGTAGCCTTCGGGGTCGTGGACGGTGTCGTGTCGTACGGCGAACGATTGATGACCATGGTTCGCGCGGCCGGCGCAGACCGTGCGGGAATCACCACCGCCGAACCGCTGACGAGGGCCCGTCAGGCAATCGAGGCCCGTATCGCCTCGGGGATGGCCGACGGTATGCAGTTTACGTTTCGAAATCCGCAGCGATCGACCACCCCGACCATGTCGGTGCCCGGTGCAAAGAGCATCCTGGTTGCTGCCCGGTCGTACTACGTGGACGAACGTTCGGTGAGCGACCCTGATGCAAACGTTCCGGCTCGAGTCGCTCGCTATGCGTGGCGCAATCATTACGAACCCCTCCGTGACTCCCTCAGGGTTGCTGCCAAGCAACTGAAGCGCGACGGTTACCGAGCGACCGTGTTTGCGGACGACAATTCGATCGTCGATCGTGAGGTGGCGTATCGTGCGGGGCTCGGCTGGTACGGCAAGAACGCGAACTTGTTGCTGGAAGGACTCGGCAGCTGGTTCGTGCTGGGCTGCGTGGTGACGACCGCCGAGCTCACTCCGACACATCGCAACGTGGAGGATGCCTGTGGAACGTGCCGACGGTGTATCGACTCGTGTCCCACCGGAGCAATCGTTTCGCCGGGTGTGGTGGATGCCCGTAGATGTCTGGCATGGCTCATCCAGAAGCCCGGGGTATTCGATCCCGCATTCCGGGATGCGCTGGGGACACGTATCTATGGTTGCGACGACTGTCAGGAGGTGTGTCCACCAACGCGACGTGGCGCGATCGAAAGTGATGACGGTGATCGGAGCACCCGTAACGTCGTCGACGCCTTGGAGATTCTCACCGCTCCCGACGCCGAAGTACTCGAGATCTGCGATGAGTGGTACGTTGCCGACCGCAATCCTCGGTGGGTGAGGCGCAATGCGCTCGTCATCGTGGGAAACAGCAACATGGGAGAGACTGAGGAGGTGGCGTTGGTCTTGTCGAAGTACATTCATGGGGACGACGCCCTACTTCGAGAGCATGCCCAGTGGGCTGCACGCAAGCTTGGTCGGTTGGATCTGCTCGCATGAAGCACCTCTTGGTGACGAACGACTTTCCCCCGAAGGTCGGCGGTATCCAGAACATGTTGTGGGAGTTGTGGCGGAGACTGGACCCCTCGTCGTTTGCCGTGCTCACGAGCCCGCACCCCGATGCGCGGGACTTCGACGCTCGGCAACCATTTCACATCGAGCGGATCCGCGAGCCGGTGTTGCTTCCTCACCCGCTGATGGTTCGTCGAGTAGAGCGGTTGGCCGCGGAATTCGGCGCCGAGCACGTGGTGATCGACCCGGCATTGCCGCTGGGGCTCATCGGGCGCTCGCTCTCGCTTCCGTACAGCGTGATGGTGCATGGAGCAGAGATCACGGTGCGGGACGACTACCGGCTTCACGTCAGGTACTCGCACACGTGCTGAAAGGAGCCTCCTGGGTACTTGCATCGGGCCGGTATCCGGCAGCCGAGGCGATCCGGGCGATGGAACGCACGCGGCGACGCGGGTCCGACGGGCCCGAGATCGTGCAGATTCCACCCGGTGTCGACACCGAACGGTTCGTGCCGCTCGATGAGCCAACTCGACGGGCGGCTCGCGAACGATTCGGGGTGTCGCCATACGCGCCGCTGGTGGTGGGGGTGAGTCGCCTGGTGCCCCGCAAGGGCTTCGATGTTGCCATCCGTGCCGTTGCCCGGCTGGCGTCAGCCGCACGAGATTCCGGTGACGCGAGTGAACTCGCGGATGTCACGATGCTGATCGGTGGAACGGGGCGCGAGCACGCACGACTGCAGGCGCTGATCAATGAGTTGGACGCACCGGTGCGACTGCTGGGCCGAGTTTCGGATGCCGACCTTCCAGCGCTGTACGGCTGTGGGGATGCATTCCTCATGTTGTGTCGTAATCGGTGGGCGGGCCTCGAGCAAGAAGGCTTCGGGATCGTGTTCGCCGAGGCTGCGGCATGTGCCGTGCCCCAGATTGCCGGCAACAGTGGAGGCGCAGCCGACGCCGTCGTCGATGGCGTCACCGGCTACGTGGTGAGCAACCCCGGGAGTGTCGACGACGTCGCCGAACGGTTGTCCTTTTTGCTGAAGGACGCGAACCTGCGAACGAGGATGGGTATGGCTGCCCGAGCCCGAGCAGTTGCCGAGTTCGATTACTCGGTGCTGGCGGCCCGCCTCGCGAGTGCTCTCCGTACGACCAACTAGCCTTGCCTGCGTGATTGACCAGGCGACCGAAACGGAACACGTCGCCGCGAGTCCCTCCCGTTGCTTCGACGTTGCGGTGGACTTCGAACGGTACCCGGAGTGGGCGCGTGACGTGAAAGAGGCCAACATCCTCGAGCGTGATCCGAGTGGACGCGCGACCAAGGTGGAATACCGCGCAAGCGCCCTCGGGCGTAGCACCCACTACACCTTGTCATACGACTACTCCCAAGCGCCGGAGCGAATCTCCTGGTCGCTGGTCGAGGGCGACATCATGAGAGCGATCGACGGCGCGTACACGTTCGCTGCGGCGGACGGAGGAACCGACATCACCTACTCGCTCAAGATCGAGTTGATCATTCCCCTCCCGGGTTTCGTGAAGCGTCGCGCAGAGGTGCGCATCTTGCACACCTTGAAAGAATTGAAGACTCGCGCGGAGTCGTGACCCTCGCTGCGGGAATCGACGTCGGCGGCACCAAGTGTCTCGGCGTCGTAATCGATGTCGATTCGGACATCGGTAGCGAGCACGACATCCTCCGCGAGGTGCGGTACCCAACACCACACGCTTCCGAGTTGGTCGACGCACTCGCCGTGTTGGCCGCGGAGCTCGGAGAGGTGGAAACGTTGTCGGTGGGGGTTCCCGGACTCATCACCTTGAGCGGTGTCATGCGGGCGTCACCGAACATCCCCGGTTCGGTGGACGTCGCGGTCGGCCCCGATCTTTCGAAGCGACTCGGCCGTCCCGTCCACGTCGACAACGACGGCAATGCCGCCGCACTCGCCGAGTGGCGCTACGGCGCCGGTCGCGGCGCACGCAACATGAGCAATACGTAA
>JAYQSR010000009.1:0-26206 GCA_038146945.1 Ilumatobacteraceae bacterium | reverse complement strand
CCCTCATCGTCGTTGGAATCGGCGTTGTTCGCGCCTGCAGGAGTGGTCGTTCCGGCGTTCATTCGCGGGAAAATTGCAGTGGGCCACCGCAGAAACGCACTTGCCAATCAGGTGTTGCGACACGTGATGTCGCAGCCTGCCTACTGGCACCGCTCGAGGATGACGGGTGACGTTGCAGCTCGCGCGGGTGTGGACACCGATGCCGCAGTTGCCATCCTTGCTCCGCTTCCGTTTTCGACGTCGATTGCGGTTCTCCTCGTCGTGGCGGGAACGTGGTTGATCGTCACCGACGTTTGGTTGGGTCTCTTCGCGACCTTGGTCTTTCGGCGATGCTGGTGATGAGCGTGGTGTACCAGCGGAAGGTTGACCGCTTCTATCGTTCGGCGCAGGATGAACTGGGGCTGTCCAGGCCGCCCACGAAATTCGACGGGAGTGCTCGTGGTGAAAGGCGTTCGGCGCCGAGGAGCGAGACCGAGCGCTTGGCCGTGATCTCGCGACGTTTGCAGACTGCACGAACCCGGGCGATAAACCTGCGGTCGACCTTCGAAGCGCTCATCGATGCCACGCCGTCGTTGGTGAACGTGACGATCATCGGACTCGGGGCGTTGCGGATACGAAGTGGTGACATGACGGTGGGCGACCTCTCGTCCTTCGTGTACCTCTTCACGCTCGTCACCTTGCCGCTACGTATCGTCAGTTATCTCTTCTCCGAGCTTCCGCATTCCTTGAGCGGCTGGGACCGTGTGCAGAAGGTCTTGAGGGAGCCGTTGAGTCCAACGCCGCGCAGTATCAACACCTCCATCGTCGGAGCACGGTCCTACGACGACCCGCGTCATAGTGGAGATGGAACACGTCTTTGCCGGCCATGGTTCAGAAGACGTGGTTTCGGACGTGAACCTTCGCGTGGAACAGGGCGACACCCTCGCCATCGTCGGTGCGACCGGTTCGGGCAAGACCACCCTGCTACAGGTGATTGCAGGATTGATTCCGATTCGCTCCGGGTCGATGGTAATTGGTACCACCAAGGTGGGCTTGGTGTTCCAAGAAGCGTTTCTCTTCTCCGAGTCGTTGCGATACAACCTTTCGCTCGGTGCGGATACCGATTCCGACACCCTATGGAAATCGCTGGAAGTTGCCTGTGCCGCGGAATTCGTGAGGGAGATGGGGGTCGGTCTCGATGCGGAATTGGGCGAACGTGGCGTGAGCCTGAGTGGAGGCCAGCGCCAGCGGCTTGCTTTGGCGAGGGCGCTGGCTATGGGATGCGAACTGTTGTTGTTGGATGACACGACCTCCGCCCTCGATCCCACGACCGAAGAGCAGGTTCTCAGGAATCTCGGGGACTTCAACCAAGATCTCACCACGATCCTGGTGGCGTCACGGCCGTCGACCATTGCCCTGGCACGATCGGTGTTGTACCTGGATAGCGGCCGCATCGCCGCTCATGCACGTCACACCGATCTTCTCGCCACCAATGTCGGATACCGGACCCTCATCTCGGCGTTCGAACACGATCGTTCGAAGGACGCGTCGTGACGTTCACGGACGACATCACCGAAGGCCTCCGCCGTCGTGGAGCCGTCGACACGATACGTGCAGGTATCGCCGAAGCCCCGGCACTCGGACGGGGTCTCGCGGTTACGTTCCTCCTTGCATTGATCGGGGCGGCGGGGCGTGTGACGATCCCGGTGGTCATGCAACAAGCCATCGACAACGGTCTGGTCGACGGTGGCGTCCGGGTCGGATACATCACGAGGCTCTGCGTCGTAGCCAGTGTGGTGGTGGTGTTCGCGGCGGTCAGTCAGCGAATGGCAGTCTTTCGGCTCGGCTCGGCGGCGGAGGAGGGGCTCTACGGCTTGCGTGTCCGGCTGTTCGACCACATCCACCGGCTGAGTTTGGCCGACCACAACGAGGAGCGGCGTGGTGCGCTCGTCGCCCGTGTAACGAGCGACATCGAGACGTTGACCATGTTCTTTGCGTGGGGTGGTCTGGCGTGGATGCTGGACCTGTCCTTGATGTTCGTCGTGGCGTGCGCCATGTTGGCGTACGACTGGGTGTTGGCACTCGTGGCATTCACCGTGGTTGCGCCGCTCATCGTGGTACTGCGGTTGGTTCAGAAGCGGCTCGTACGCGCATACGACGGAGTGCGAACGAACAACGCCGGAATGCTGTCCCTGATGACGGAAACGGTGTCCGGAGTGGAGACCCTGCAGGCCTACGGGGCCGTGGAGCCGGCGTTGACGAGGGTACGGGACGCCACTGCTCGTCGTTCCAAGACGTCGATTCGCGCCGGCATCATCGGTGCCTTTCTTTTTCCGTCGGGAGAAGTGTTCAGCGTCTTCACCGTCACTGCGGTGGTGGGGATTGGGGTGGCTCGCGGTCAGGGAGCGGGATTGTCGGCCGGGGCACTCGTCGGATTCATGTTCCTCACGTACCGGTTCTTGGAGCCGATCGCGGAGTTCACGGAGGTGATCGACCAGACGCAAACGGCAGTTGCGGGTCTACGTCGCGTACTAGGAATCCTCGACACACCGATCGGCCCTCCGCCGCCCAGCGATCCCGTGAAGTTACCGAGTGGTCAACTTGGTATCGCACTGAACGAGGTGTCGTTCTACTACGCCCCGCGCGAGGACGAGACGACTCCCACGAACGTACTGTCGAATCTGTCGCTCGTCATTCCGCCATCGCAACACGTGGCACTCGTTGGGGAGTCCGGTTCGGGAAAAACCACGATTGCTCGATTGATCGCGCGACTGGCCGATCCGACATCCGGACGTGTGGTGATCGGCGGGGTCAATGTGAAGCACGTGGCCAACGACGATCTTCGACGACGTCTCACCGTGGTACCCCAAGAACCGTTTCTCTTCGCCGATTCCATCGCGTACAACCTTCGCTTCGCCGATCCTCTCGCATCCGACGGACAACTGCAACGGGCCGTCGAGGAGCTCGGACTCGAAGAGTGGATTGCGACGTTGCCCGATGGACTCGACACGCAGGTAGGGCAACGAGGTCAGGCCCTGTCCGCTGGTGAACGGCAGATGGTTGCACTGCTTCGCGCATCCCTGGTGAACCCCGACGTGTTGATCCTCGACGAGGCGACGTCTTCGGTTGATGCGCTCACCGAGGTGCGATTGGCCCGCGCGTTGCGAAAGTTGTCGGAGGGTCGAACCACCATCTCGATTGCCCATCGACTCTCCACTGCCGCACGAGCCGATCGGGTCATCCTGCTTGCCGATGGTCAGGTGATGGAAGATGGCTCGCACGAGGAGCTGATGGCTCGTCGCGGTCAGTATTCGACGATGTACGAGTCGTGGCTGGCGGCAACTCGAACGTGATCTCCAGACGCCGTCGCACCGTGCTGGTTCTGTCCTTGTTTTTGGCGTTGGTGCCCCTCGCGGCGTGTGGCGAGGAGTCGACGGATGATGCCTGTCTTCAAGGTCCGCTCTTTGCGTCGGCTCGGTCACGCGCGGAGCGTGCCATCGTCGAACTTGACCGGACCACCACCATCGAACTCGAGGCGGCCGTCCTGGGAATCACCGACCAGGTGTCGGTTTTGCGTGAGGTCTCACCCCGTTCGTTACGCGATCCACTCGGGGTGGTGCTGGCCGCCTACGGACAACTCGTCGTCGCGCTGGATGGGGTGGGTTGGGATCCCGACGTTGCATCGAGTGACCCACGAGTCGCCACGGCCCGATCGGCGTTCACGGAGGACTCCGTCTCGCGGGCCTTCGCCAACGTGGAGGACTTTCTCGCCGAACGATGCAACCAGGGACGTGGTGCAGTGAACGCCAATTTTGCGCTCACCGGCACGTCGTTGCCTCTTCCGGAAATGTCCGAGGAACCGAGCAGGGATGCGTTGGAGGATGACTCCCTCTCGGTGTCGGAGTGGGAAGCACTCGGATTCGCGGTGACAGAAACGTACGGTATCGCCGTCACGAAGGACGAGGCGTCGTGCATCGCACGTCGTCTCGGATCGGCGTTTGCGAGCGGCTCGGACGACGCCTTCGACGACGCGAGATACTTCGAGCTCATCGTCTCGGCCTTCGACATGTGCGGTGTGGCAACAACTCCCACGACGGTGGCGTCGAGTGCTCCGACGACGAATCCGGGCAACTAGAGTTCCGGCGTGTTCATCTCCCTCATACGTCACGCCGAGCCCGAGTGGGTTCGAGATGGTTTCAGTCAGGACAATCCTCCGCTCACCGCACGTGGCCATCGCCAGGCACGACGCCTGGCGGACCGACTCGAACGCGAACACTTCGACCACGTCTATGTGTCGCCGTTGTTGCGCGCACGTCAAACTGCGGCACCGATACTCGATGCGCAACGTCGGGGAGAGGTGATCGAGCCGTGGTTGGAGGAGATTCGAAGTCCCATTTGGCAGGGAAACCCCGCCGACAAGGCCGAAGCGGCCTATCGAGAGGAAAAGCGGCGACCTGCTGCGGAACGCTGGAAGGGGCTAGCAGGCGGCGAGGCGGTGAGCGATTTCACCAAGCGAATCCACGCTGGTGCCACCAAGTTCCTCGCCGAACGAGGCATCTATCGAATCGAGCACGAACTCCCGGTGTGGCACGTGGAGGAGCCGGGTGATCGATTGGCTTTCGTGGCACATGCGGGCACCAACAGCGTCTTCATCTGCCACCTTCTGGGACTGTCACCAACGCCCTGGGAGTGGGAACGATTCGTCATCGGGCATGCAACCATCAGTCGTCTCGAGGCGCTCCGCTTGGGCGATGGCTACACCTTCAGCCTCACACGCCTCGCCGACAACACGCATCTACTCGAGGACGACCACACCTACTGAACCGGGTTGTCCGGTGAACCGACCCTCCACCGCGAAGCGACGTGGTTCTCACATCGCGTCGCCCCGCGGCGAGAGCGCGGTTCAACGTCGTCACGTTGGACCGTATTCGGTTACTGCTGTGGTCGAGGTTCGGTGACGTGGCAGGCATTCACCGCGGCAACGATCGGGGTCGGATCTATTGCGGCGCCACCACGCGGATGCACCTCGAAATGCAGGTGGGGCGTGGTGGTGTTGCCCGTCGAGCCGTTGGTACCGAGGATTTGGCCGGCCCGCACCGCCGTTCCAACCGCGATGTTCGGCGCGATGGTGTCGAGGTGCGCATAGAAGAAGTAGGTTCCGTCGCTGGTCGTGAGACGAACTCCGTTGCCGGTGAGGCTCGCGTCGTTGTACACCTTGGTGATGGTTCCATCCACCACGGCGTAGATCAGGTTGCCGCGCGGCGCGATGATGTCGACACCCTCGTGGCGACGGCTGCCACGTGACTCCTGCCAGGTATTGGTGAAGCTGCAGCGACCTTGTACCGGAAACACCTGGATCGAGGGGATACCGAGTGACTCGAGCGAGGGGATCAGGCCCAACGCCTGGGCGGTCGGGTAGTCGACCGCCTGCGAAACATTCAACCCACGACTCGTCTGGAACGAGCCGATTGCGATGGAGGTGGCGACACCAAACACGCCGTCGGCACCGCCCTTTACTTCGATGCCGAGGTTGATCAGCGTCTGCTGCACCAAACGCACGGCGTCACTGCGCTGACCACGCGATGGCAATGCGTTGACGTCGAGCTGTGTGAGGGATGCTGGTTGTGCTGCCGGTTGTGCGACTGGTTGTGCCGCTGCCGCGGCGGTGTTGGCACTCGCCACTGCGGGCGACTTCGTCGTGGTCGGCTTCGCTACCGGGGTGGCAACAAGTACCGGCGGGGCGTCGTCAACCAGGCCCAGGGCAAATGCGGTGGCATGGTCGAGCGTCTTGGTGACTCGCAAACCTTTGCGGCTCTGGTAGGTGGTCAGTGCGACCGTGGTCGCCACGCCGAATGAACCGTCGGCGCCGCCCTTGACGGTGACGCCGCTGTTGATCAAGGCCTGCTGGACGGTCCAAACCGCCTCGCCAGTGTCGCCGAACTTGGGCAGGGTGTCGGGCGTAAGGCGTGACACCGTGATGAGACCCAAGAAGCGTGCGGTTCGTTCGTCGACCGTTCCGGTTGCCTTGAGGCCGACCGCGCGCTGCATGTTGCGCAACGTGGCTTGCGTGCGTGCGGAGAACTGCCCGTCGATGCCGCCCTTCAGCGTGAAGCCGCGCGCCACCATTGCCTGCTGGAGACGGACGACATCATCACCGGTATCTCCGAACGCGGGATACATTGCCGAGCGAGTCGAGCTCGCGGCAGCAGACGTGGCGACGCCGGACGTCTGAGTAGCTCCGGTGAGTCCGCCGGACGGCACGCCCTGGGCGGCCACACTGAGAACGATGGTGGTGGCAAGTGCGGTGAGAACCATTGGTGTTGCTCCTTGGTGAGATCCGCACAAGAGATCGGCACCGTCGGGGCAAGCATGAGGATTTTCTCACGGATAGCGTGTTTATGACCACATATAGTGGTGAGAGGGGACTGTGGGTGTTGGCAAAGTCACGCAACGTGGCACTAGGCGATACACGGTCACCCACGGTGTGGAGCTCTTGACGGTGCTACGTATACGGATCGACGAGGGTGTGCCGTTTAGTCGAGAACCTCGTACCGTCGTGCAGCGATGAGCCACCCATGGTGATGGCGTTCGTAGCGGTCATGCAGGGTGGCAATTCGTGAACCGATCACGCCGTTGCGACGTTGAAAGCGTTCGGTGACGGTGATGCGACCGGTTGCGGTACCCGCTGACTCGTTGGCGAGAAAGACCACGATCTCCGGACTCTGCAGAGTCCAGCGGTCGGTCCCGTACTGCTTGGAGAAGGTATCGGCGAGAGCGTCGACTCCCTTGGCGTTCGATCCATCGGGCGTCGTCAGTTCGCCGTTCGGTGTCCAGAGTGACAACCAGGTCGCCGAGTCGGATCGAAGCTGCGCATCGGAAAGCGCTGAAACAAGTTGACGCAGTGCCGAATCGGTGATGGCGGTTGGTGGAGTGCCGCCGTTATCGACCTGGTTGGAGGCAGGCGATGGTCGCGGAGATGCCGGTCGCGGTGCGCGCCGCCCATCCCGAATGTCGTCGGGGGACAGCCCCGTTTCATAGGCGGCGGAGGAACGCAGGGCCCGCATCAGTTCCTTTCGCTTGACCACACCCTCGTGTGCGGCGAATTGCACGGCAAGTCCGTCGATGAGGGCGGTGAGACGCATTGCCGACACACGCGGCTGATCACAGCGAAACTCGCCGGTCTCGTTGCCGCGCCGTAGGACGCGTTCGAGGAATGCGATCGACTGCTCGTCCAACTGCTGGCTGATGCTCTTCATCAGCGGGTTTCGAAGCGCCTCGCCCCACGCATCTATCCACAACATCCACTCCACGTCGTCGCTGCCTTCGGGCACGTAACTCTCGATGAGACGCCACAGTTGGGCGGTGGCGGACTGTCCGAGTTCGATGTCGCGCTCCATCTCGGACAGGTCCTTTCGCGCGTAATACTCGAATGCAGCCGCGAGCAGTGCTTCCTTGCTGTCGAAATGGTAATGAATGAGACTGTTCGAGACGTTCAGGCGTTTGGCAACGTCGGCGATCCGAGTGCCGGCGAAGCCACGTTCGATCACGACCTCGCAGGTGGCCTCGAGTATCTCCACTCGACGGGCTTCAACGGCGTACTTCTTCACGAGCAGACAATACCCGCGGCGTCGCTGCGTAGCCTTGGGATGTGGCAGAGCGGAACACGAGGGGACGGGGTCTCACGTTGGCGTGGTACCGCCCGATCGCCTGGGTTGCCTTTGCCTCCCTCTACATCATCATCGTGACCGGATCCCTGGTACGGCTGACTGGTTCGGGGCTCGGATGCGTCGACTGGCCCGCCTGCAACGAGGAGCGTTTCGTGGATGTGTCGTCGCCCCACGCAGCGATCGAGCAATTGAATCGGCTGTTCACCGGTGTGGTCGCCGCAAGTGTCATCGTTGCGGCTCTCGCGGCCTTGGCGGTCCGGCCACGGAATCGGCGACTGGTTCGATTCGCGGTGTTGCTGGTGGTGGGGGTGCTTGCCCAGGTGGTGCTCGGTGGCATCGTCGTTCTCACCGGACTGCACCCGTTGTCGAACATGGGGCATTTCTTGTTGTCCATTCTCCTCATGACCTGGGTCCTGTGGTTACTGCATGCAATCGCCGATTCGGGCGACGACACGGAACAAGCCAGAAACCCCTCACGGACGCGCGAGTCGATGTTGACCAGAGCCCTCGTGGCATTGACATTGGTCGCCATTGTGACGGGCACCGTGGTAACCGGAACGGGCCCGCATGCGGGTGACGAGGAGGCCCCGCGCTTCGCGTTCGCAATTTCATCGGTGGCCCGTGTGCACGGCGTATCCGTCCTCTGACCCTCGCGACGGCGGTCGTTCTCGGGTTGATGTTGCGATCGTCGGCTGCACGTCGTTTACGGCAAGCCTTCGAGTCGTTCCTGTTCATCGCCCTCCTACAGGGAGGAATCGGATACCTGCAATACTTCACGGGAGTGCCCGTTCCACTGGTGGCTCTGCACGTGGCGTTGTCGGTAGCCGTGTGGCTTTCGGTATTGCAGCTCGCAAGAATCGCGAAATTCACCGGTTCGGAACGCACTGTGGCACACTGAACGGGTGCCGTTTACGGGAGTTCGATCCTCATTCCTCGTGGTGGTGGCAGCCCTCGGCGTGCTGGCAGGTGCCCAGTCGGCCAGCGCGCAAGTGTCCGACGATCTCGGGGTAATCGGGCAACTGCAGTACCAGGACGCCAACGGCGTCAAGGTGTTCGTGGAGGGTGTGGACCTGTCGATCGACGATGTAGGAGGTGCGACGACGGACAAGGACGGATCGTTCCGCATCGAGGTGGAGGGTCCGGGCGAGTACACCATCAACATCGACGTTGCCACGCTGCCTGCGGGGATCTCCTTGCGCGATCCCGAGCGTTCATCGCTGCAGGTAACCGTGAGTGAAAACGGGGACCAGCGGATCATCTTCCCCCTCGTATCGAGCGAGAGCGGGGCGGTGGCCAATGCCGCGGCGAGCGCGAGTGAGGGCAATTGGTCGGTTCGGCGAGTGAGTCAGTTGACGCTCGAGGGCATCAAGCTCGGACTGTACCTCGCGATGGCCGCCATCGGCTTGTCGCTCATCTTCGGCACCACCGGATTGGTGAACTTCGCGCATGCCGAACTCATCACGTGGGGAACGCTGATGGCGTATTTCTTCAACATCTACGGCTTGGTGGGATTCCTCGGTTTCATGAGCGGCTGGCCGGCACCCTTCGGCGAAGGAGTGAATTTCATCGTTGCAACCGTTCTGAGCATGGCGATGGGTGGCGTTCTCGGTTACGTTCTCAATCGCGTGGTGTTCCGCACCGCCCGCAACAGCGGGGTGTCGTTGTTGGCGCAGATGGTGATGACCATCGGACTCTCCATCTTCCTGCGGTACGTGTACCTGTATTTATTCGGCGGTCGGTATCGCTCGTACGGGCAGTACGCCTCCCAGCGAGCGAATTCGTTCCTCGGTATGGAGCTGACGACGAGGGATGCAACCGCAATGCTGGTATCCGTGGTGGTGCTGGTTGCGGTGGGAGTCGGTCTGACGCGCACCCGAATGGGTCGCGCGATGCGTGCCGTGAGCGACAACAAGGATCTCGCGGAATCCTCCGGAATCGACGTGGAGAAGGTCATTTCGCAGGTATGGATCTTCGGAGGGGCGCTCGCCGCACTGGCCGGCACGTTCTTCGGCTTCGACCAGGTCAAGTGGGATCTGGGGACACGGATACTGCTGCTCATCTTTGCAGCCGTCACCCTTGGCGGCCTCGGTACGGCTTTCGGTGCTCTCGTCGGAGCACTCATCGTCGGTATTGCGATCAATTGGTCAACTCTCGTCATCGATAGCGAACTGAAGAACATGACGGCGTTGGTGGTGTTGATCTTCGCGCTGTTGTTGCGTCCGCAGGGCATTCTCGGCAAGAAGCAACGGATCGGCTGACGATGGATTGGGGATTCATCATCGAACGCACGTTCTCGGCCATGATCGGGCCGGAGGTCATGATCTACGCGCTTGCTGCCGTGGGTCTCAACGTGCATTTCGGCTACACGGGCCTCATGAACTTCGGGCAAGTGGGGTTCATGGCGGCCGGCGCCTACGGGGTCGGTGTCACCGTGTTCTGGCTCGACTGGAGTTTCTGGATCGGACTCGTGTTCGTCTTCGTGTACGCCGCGGTATTGGCACTGCTGCTGGGCATTCCCACCCTGCGACTCCGGGCCGACTATCTCGGACTGGTGACGATTGCGGCATCGGAGACCATTCGACTCCTGGCGCGTTCACGGGTGATGAAGCCGGTGACCGGTGGCGTGGAAGGAATCGACAAGTTCGCCGAGCCGTTCTACAACTTGAGCCCGTTCGAACTCGGAAAGTTCTATTCGTTCGGCCCCTTCAAGTACCTCGGGCGTGACGTCTGGGTGCTGATGGTCGGTTGGACGTTGCTCGTTCTCGTCACCTTGATGGTGCAGCAGTTGATGCGTTCACCGTGGGGTCGCACCCTTCGTGCAATTCGCGAGGACGAGGATGCTGCGCGAGCCTTGGGCAAGAACGCCTACTACTTCAAGATGCAGTCGCTGATGCTCGGCGGCATGATCGGGGCCCTTGCGGGTCTCATTCAGGTGATTCAAAAGTCGTCGGTGCAGGCCGACACCTTCAATCCGGTGATCACCTTCACCATCTGGACCATCCTGATCATCGGTGGTCCGGGTCGGGTGTGGTCGCCCATCATCGGTTCGTCGATCTATTGGTCGCTCATCGTGTTCGTGGAGAATACGCTCCGCCAACTCCCTGCTGGTGCCCGCGATACGTTGCGCGACACCGTGGAGTTGTCGGATTTCAACATCGGGATGCTGCGTTTCATGCTGGTGGGTGGCGGTCTGCTCCTGCTGGCCCGATTCCGTCCGCAAGGCATCTTCGGATCACGAGAGGAGATGGCCCTTGACCGCCGTTGAGTCCGCTTTTGGCGCACCGGACACGCCGATCATCACGGCGACCGGAGTCGTAAAAACGTTCGGTGGCTTGCGGGCGGTCGACGTCGAGAAGGTGGAGATTCGCCGCAACAAAATCACGGCACTCATCGGTCCGAACGGTGCGGGCAAGACGACCTTCTTCAATCTGCTCACGGGCTTTGATCTGGTCGACTCGGGAACCATCACGTTGGATGGCAGCGACATCACGGGGACGCCACCGCACAGGCTTGCAGAGAAGGGCATGGTTCGGACCTTCCAATTGACCAAGGCTTTGGCGAAACTCTCGACCATCGAGAACATGAAACTCGGTGCACTCGATCAACTGGGTGAGAAATTCTGGGCGGCGTTGATTCCGGGTGCCTGGACCAAACAGGAACGCGAAATCGAGGCTCGGGCCGACGCGATTCTCAAGCGCTTCAATCTCACCCACATGCGCGATGAATTCGCCGGAACCATGTCCGGTGGTCAGCGCAAGCTGCTGGAGATGGCCAGGGCCCTCATGACCGATCCGCGCGTCGTCATGCTCGACGAACCCATGGCCGGGTGTGAATCCTGCCCTCGCACAAAGTTTGTTGGAACTCATCAAGATGCTTCCCGCGGAGGGTCGCACCGTCATCTTCGTCGAACACAACATGGACGTCGTACAGGAGATCTCCGATTGGGTCATCGTGATGGCGGAGGGTCGAATCATCGCCGAGGGCACTCCGGGCGAGATCAAGAGCAACAAAGCCGTGGTGGATGCCTATCTGGGCGCCCACCACGGTGAGGACCTGTCGAAGGTGGAGCTCTCATGACCGAGGGGACCACGACGGATGCGGGAGCGCGCGACGTGTTGCTCGAAGCCAAGGACGTGACGGCGGGGTATACGCCCGGGGTGAACATCCTCACCAATTGTTCCCTCACGCTCAACAGGGGAGAAATCGTCGGCATCATCGGTCCGAATGGTGCGGGGAAAAGCACGCTGTTGAAGGCCCTCTTCGGGTTGCTTTCGGTGCAGTCAGGGAGCATCACGCATCGCGGCGAATCGATCGTCGGCATGCACGCACACGAACTCGTCGAACGCGGCATCGGCTACGTACCGCAGCGCGACAACGTATTTCCATCGTTGACGGTGCTGGAGAATCTGGAGATGGGCATCTATCTGAAGCCGAAGCAGTTCCACGAACGGGCCGATTTCGTACAAACGATGTTTCCGCGCCTAGCCGAGCGAAAGAACCAACGTGCAGGTTCACTCTCGGGTGGAGAGCGCCAGATGTTGGCGATGGGTCGCGCATTGATGATGAATCCGGAAGTAGTGCTGCTTGACGAACCCTCTGCCGGACTTTCACCGGTCTTGCAGGATCAGGTGTTCGTGCGCACCCGTGAGATCAACAAGGCGGGAGTCTCCGTGGTGATGGTCGAGCAGAACGCGCGGCGATGTTTGCAGATCTGTGATCGAGGGGATACGTGCTCGACCAGGCACGAACGCCTACACCGACACCCGGTGACAGGTTGCTGCACGACCCAAGGTCATCGAGTTGTATCGTCCGGTACCTCGCGTCGTAATCGTTCGACACGCAGTCGCCGATCGGGGATCCCGAACCACGTTCCCGAGCTTCACGGGACAAAAGAAAACCCCGCCCGGTTTCCCGGGCGGGGCCTTCCTGTTCTGAGATGAACTCAGCTCGCGAAGACGTACTGGTCAAGCGAGATGTCTGCACCTACCGCACCGTAGGTGATGATGCGGAACGAGGCAGCGGCGGGCTCACCGGCATCGACGAACTCGTACGGTCCACCAAGACCGTCGTAGTCGATGTCGGTTCCGGCCTGGACGAGCGCGAGGCACGACGCGTAGTCGGTGCACTTCTCGCCATCCTTGGTGACGCCGTTGATCTGGGCTCCGATCGAGGCACCATCGGCACAACCGGCGATTTCGGCAGCAAGTGCCGAGATCACGATTGCATCGTAGGTTTCTGCGCCGTAGTCGTAGACACCGTCGACACCTGCGGCATCGAGACGTGCCGTGAACTCCGAGATCGACGCGAGGTCGACGGAGGGTACGGTGCCCTTGATGCCTTCGAGGATCGATGCGTCATCGACGAGCTTGTCGAGACCCGAGATGTTGCCGTCAACGCCGTACACCATCTTTGCGGTCGGTCCGACGCCACGCTCGTGCATGGTCGAAAGGATCGTGCCCGACTCCTCGAAGCCGATGATGACAACGGCATCGGGGTTGGCTGCAACGACCTTGTCGACTTCGGCGTCGAACGTGTCGGTTTCCGGTGCGTAGGCGAGGAACTCGGCTACGGTGCCACCGGACGACTCAAAGTTGGCCTTGAACGCGTCGGCAAGTCCCTGACCGTAGGACTCCTGACGGAACAGCACCGCGGCGGTGGTGTTGCCTTCCTCGATGACGAGGTTGGCGAGCACTCGGCCCTGGAGCAGGTCCGACGGAGCAGTACGGAAGTACAGACCCTTGTCGTCGTAGTTCGTGAAGTCAGGCGAGGTGTTGGCTGGCGAGAATTGCACCACACCAGCGGACGTGATCTTGTCGATCACGGTCTTCGACACGGCCGACGAGGCCGCACCGACGATCACCTGCGCACCGGCTGCGAGCAGACGGTCGACTTCGGTGTTTGCGAGGTCGGTCGACGTATCGCCCGAGTCACCTTGATTGATGACCACGGAATTACCGAGGACGCCACCGGCTGCATTGATGTCTTCCACCGCGAAGTCGGAGGCCGCGATTTCCGGCGGTCCGAGGAACGCGAGTGAACCAGTCACCGGAAGGATTGTTCCGATGTTGAGGGTGGTGACTGCGCAGTCCGAAGCGTCTTGCGATGCCTCGGTCTCCTCCAGTAACCTCCTCCCGGCCGCTTCGTCATCGCCGCCGCAGGCCGCGAGCACAGTGTCTTTACGGCTGCAACCAGCGCGCCGAAACGACGCATGTTGGTTTTCTTCATTGTTCTCCCCTAGGAGGTGGGACGGTATCTGACCGTCCCGATTGGGTGAGGAAAGGCTACAAGCCAGCCGCGGCTTTGGTGAGCCGATCCCGAAGGGCGTAACCGAGACCGCGCGCCGGTGGAAGTACGACGTGCGCCAGCGGGATGTGACGATCGTCCAACTCGCGTAATCGTTGGTACAGGACCCGGGCGGCTTCGACCACATCGTCGTCGAAGCGCAGGACCGGTGCCCCGTCCTCGGGCACGGTGCCGGCATCGTCGTGGAGCACGAGCGTGGCATGCGGGGCGTAGTGACGTTCCATCATTCCGGGAGCCCGCGATGGTCCCGTTGTTTGAAGCGAAACCCGTGAATCGCCTGAACCTGCAGAAGACGCCGAATCGACGATGCGGCGGACGTCCTCGGGAGTGATCGCGCCGTGTCTCAGGATCTGCAGGGGAGACGTGGTGCAATCGACGATGGTGGATTCCACGCCGATGTCGCACGGGCCACCATCCAGAATCAGGTCGATCTTTTCTCCGATATCGGCGTCGACATGGTGTGCACTGGTGGGGGAGACGTGTCCGTATCGGTTGGCCGACGGCGCAACCACCGGCGTTCCCAACTCGGTAATGACGCGTTGGGCCCTCTCGTGCGCCGGCATCCGGACCGCGACGGTGTCGCGGCCCCCCGTGCACACCCGACTCACTCCGGGTGCGGCCCGAACGATCACGGTGAGTGGCCCGGGCCAGCACACCGACACGAGGAGGCGACACATTTCGCTGAGGTCCTGCGAGAGCTCCTCGAGCTGGTCGAAACGAGCAATGTGCGCAATCAGGGGATGAGAGGCAGGGCGCCCCTTCACGGCGAATATTCGACGAACGGCATCGTCGTTTCGCATGTCGGCGGCCAGACCGTAGACGGTTTCCGTAGGCAGACCCACGATGTCGCCGTTGCGCAGTGCGTGAACGACCTCACGTTCACCCGCGGCACCCGAGACGATTCGCGCCATGGCTAGTCGGTCAACGCCACTCGAGTCGTTTCATGCCGTTTGGATCGTATGCGTCATGCTGACTGAAACGTACGCACCAAGAGATCGATGAAGTCGAACGACTCCGGTGTGCGGAAATGATCGAGGTTCTTCAGCGACACGCTCGTGGCGTTGGGCAGCGTTTCGGCCAATCGCGTGGCCGGAGCGGAGAAATCCTTCTCGCCCAAGGCGATGACGACCGGATTCGTTATCGCAGCAAGAGCCTCGGGCGAGATTGGTTCCTCACGGGGCCGGCGAAGAACGGCAGCAAGCGCCTTCGGATCGTTGTGGGGTTCGTTGCCGATCTTTCCGAATACCCGGGCCACCACGTCACCGGCTTCAGATCGCCCTTCCAGTCCGGAGAGAATGCGCTCGGCACGCGCCGGATCGTGCGGATGGAACACACCGTCCCCGATTCCCGCGAGTACCACCGTGCCGAACGTGCTCGGTGACATGGCGAGTGCATGCAGCAACACGATTGCGCCCAGGGAAAATCCCACCGCGTCGAGAGAGCCGTCAACGGAGGAGGCCGCGTGACCAGCGACGTCACGCAGAAACCGCTGGGGAAGTTGGCGATAGTCGTCGGGGTCGTGGGATTTCATCGCCGTACCGTGCCCCGGGAGGTCGTAGGGAATCACATGGCGTCCATTTTCTGCCAGGAGTTCCACCACTCCCGAGCGGCCCCACGTATGTTCGAACGATCCCGCCCAACCATGGACCATCAGCAGCGGTCGAACGTCACCCACGGCGGCCAAGAGTAGCCTTGGGTGGTCGCGTGTGAGCCGGTTCGGAGGTTCGTTGTGCAGTTCTTGAACGGTCAACCGAACTACGACCTTACCTACAGCGACGTCTTCCTCGTGCCGGGTTTGTCGTCGGTTCCCTCGCGAATGGACGTGAGTCTGCGGACACCCGACGGCATCGGCACGTCGATCCCGATCGTGGTGTCGAACATGACCGCAATCGCAGGTCGAAGAATGGCCGAGACGGTGGCCCGCCGGGGTGGCGTTGTGGTGTTGCCGCAGGACATCCCGCTCGACGCAGTGGAGCGCGTTGTGGCATTCGTGAAATCCCGCCACGTCATGTACGACACGCCCATCACGCTGTCCGCACACGACACGGTTGGGGAGGCGCTCAGCCTCATCCACAAACGTTCGCACGGTGCACTGGTCGTAGTGGATCGGGACGAGTCACCGATCGGTATTTTCACGGAGACCGATGCGAATGGATTCGACCGCTTCGCCCAACTCGAGAACGTGATGAGTCGTGAGGTGCTCACGTTGCCGGACGGTTTGGATGCCCAATCGATCTTCGAGCGGTTGTCCGAAGCTCGTTTGAATTTCGCACCGGTGGTCGATTCCGATGGTCGTCTCGTCGGGTGCATCACACGCAAGGGTGCACTACGAAGCACCATCTACCAACCGGCCGTCGATGACCAAGGACGTCTCCTCATCTCGGTGGCCGTCGGAGTCAATGCGGATCCGGCCACACGCGCCACGGCACTCGCGCGGTTGGGCGTGGATGTCATCGTGGTGGACACCGCCCACGGGCATCAGGATCGCATGCTCGAGGCGGTATCCGAGGTACGACGGCACGTGACGTCGGTTCCCCTCGTCGCAGGCAACGTCGTAACCGCATCGGGCACCCGGGATTTGATCAACGCTGGTGCCGACATCGTAAAGGTGGGTGTCGGACCCGGTGCCATGTGCACGACACGAATGATGACCGGCGTGGGCCGTCCTCAATTTTCGGCCGTGCTGGAGTGTTCCGCCGCCGCCCGAAGCCTCGGCAAGCATGTTTGGGCGGATGGCGGCGTTCGCTACCCGCGTGACGTGGCGCTCGGTCTGGCCGCCGGGGCAGGCAACGTGATGTTCGGTTCGTTGTTGGCGGGAACGTACGAGTCTGCCGCCGACACGGTGCGAGACGCACAGGGGCGCTTGTACAAGGAGAGCTTCGGTATGGCGTCGAACCGGGCGGTGCGGAATCGGACCAGAACCGAGTCCGCGGTGGAACGGGCACGCAAGGAACTGTTCGAGGAAGGAATCAGCACCTCCCGCATGTATTTGGACGAGGAACGACCCGGCGTGGAGGACATCATCGATCAAATCGTTGCCGGTGTGCGGTCGTCGTGCACGTACGCCGGCGCCCGCAGTATCGACGAATTGCATGACAAGGCCACGGTGGGCGTGCAGAGTGCATCGGGATACGACGAAGGTCGTCCTCTCGACACGAGTTGGTGAGATGACGCCTCTCGTCATTGCAATCGATGGACCTGCCGGAGCCGGTAAGTCGACCATCGCGAAGGCCTTGGCCAGGAGCTTGGGAATCGAGTATCTGGACACGGGTGCGATGTACAGGGGGGTCACCTTCGAGGTTCTACGGCGTGGGCTCGAGGCCACCGATGTCGATGCCGTCGCACGAGTCGCACGCGAAGTGGTGCTCGAGCAAGGGATGGATTCCCTCCGCGTGAATGGTGAGGACGCCACCGCGGCCATTCGAACGCCGGCGGTCGATGCTGCGGTCAGCCACGTGGCGGCGAACTCGGCGGTACGAGAAGAGCTGAGAGAACGACAACGCAAGTGGATCGCCGGTCACGGTGGCGGTGTGGTGGAGGGTAGGGACATCGGATCGGTGGTGTTCCCGGATGCAACGCTGAAGGTGTACCTGGTGGCCTCGCCGTTGGTTCGTGCGCAGCGACGAGTGGCACAGCATGGAGGCAACGTGGAGGAGATCGCCCGGGCAATCACCGAACGCGATCAACGCGATTCGTCCCGCGATGACAGCCCGCTTCAGCAGATGCCCGATGCGGTGGTGGTGGACACCAGTGATCGCACCATCGACGATGTGGTGCAGCACATCTCCTCGTTGGTACGCGCTACGCGAGATTCGTCATGACGAAATACTCGACGAAGTTCTCCGTTGGAAATCCCGTGCACACGTTGGCGTACGTCATCGTGCGTGACATCCTGGCGTTGCTGTGCAAAGCATGGTTTCGCTACAGCATCAGTGGACGCGAACACCTTCCAACGGAGGGTCCATACATCATCGCTCCGGTGCATCGATCGAACATCGATACGCCGCTGTCGGCATTCCTCACTCGTCGGCGTGTGAGGTTCATGGGCAAAGACTCCCTGTGGAAGAACGCTGTCGTCGGCAGGATGTTCACGTTGTTGGGTGGTTTTCCGGTGAGCCGTGGAACCGCGGACGTGGAGGCGCTCAAGCGTTGCGTGAAGGTGCTCGATCAAGGAGAGCCGTTGGTCATGTTTCCGGAGGGCACCCGTCAATTCGGACCGACGGTTCACCAATTGTTCGACGGCCCCGCGTACGTGGCGCTGAAGCGCGGTGTCCCGATCGTCCCCGTGGGCATTGGCGGGTCCGAACGCGTGATGCGAAAGGGCTCCAAGGTGATCCGGCCGAGCAAGTGTCATCTCACGATCGGCGCACCGATCCTCGTCGAACACGGCGGTGAGGGTCGTGTCGACCGGGAGCGAATGCGCGAGATCACCGCGGAACTTGCCGCTCGATTGCAAGTCGTTTTTGATGATGCACGCTTCCGTGCGGGCGAGTGAGCCCCGTCGTCAGCCGCGCAGGAACGCCGCAATCAGTTTCGGAAGATCGAGAGCATCCGAAACGCCGCACACCTCGCGTGCGGAATGCATGGAGAGCTGCGGCACTCCGACGTCGACGGTGTCGATACCGAGACGGGTTGCGGTGATCGGGCCGATGGTCGAGCCACAGGGCATGTTGTTGCGTGAAACGAATACCTGGTGCTCGATGCGCGCCCTCTCGCAGGCGTTGAGGAACGCGACGGTCGACGCCGTTGAACTTGCATACCGCTGGTTGGAGTTCACCTTCAAGGCGAGACCCCGGTTGATGAGAGGTGCATGCCGTGCATCGTGCCGGTCGGGATAATTCGGGTGCACCGCGTGTGCATTGTCGCATGACAAACATGCCGACGCGGGAAGCATCATCAGGTACTCCGACCGGGTCTTTCCCAGCGCGTGGGCGATGCGTTCGAGAACGTGTTCCAGTAGTGGGCCGGCTGCGCCGGTCGTGCTGGAACTGCCGACCTCCTCGTGGTCGAACAAGGCGCAGACTGCAACCCCCGAGTGGCCCTGGATGTGGCGCATCGAGGTGATGGTGGCCCAACACGACAACTGGTTGTCCAACCTTCCGGATGCCAGCAGCGATCCGTCGGCTCCGAGCAGCGACGCGGGAGTGCTGTCGACGAGTTGCGCGTGGACGGTTGCGATCTCGCCGCTCGGCACTGCGGTTGCCCGTGCCACCCACTGCCGAACCGTGAGGTCGTCGTTGCCGGTGGTCCACACAGGTCGAAGATGGGCATGCTTGTCGAGGACCAGACCGTTCTCGTTCACCGTTCGGTCGAGATGGATCGCGAGTTGCGAAAGGCGTGCGACCGGACCGTTGGATCGGAAGAGTCGGCGAGCGCCGTTCTTCAAAACGATGTGACCGGCCAAATCAAGGTCGCGATCGAGCCAGGAGTTCAAAAGGGGCGAGCCGTAGACCTCGACGTCGAGGGTTCCGAAATTGGATGCCGTTCCCTCTGGTCGTGGCTTGAGATGCAGCCCCGGTGAGTCGGTGTGCGCTCCGACCACGTTGAACCTGTCGTTCGCGCGGCTGGAGGTTGCAAAAGCGATGATGGCACCGTCACGTGCGACGAAGCCCCTGACGACGTCACCGGAAAAATCGGGGAATTCGCTGCGTTCGTCGAACCACGTGAAGCCGGCGTCGAGTAGGAGGCGTGCAGCGGACGCCACGACGTGGTGGGGTGTTGGTGAATCGTCGAGGAAGCGTTGGAGCGATGCAATGTCGAACGTGGGCGTCACCCGGGACGGTGTGGCACGACGAGACGTTCGCTTATTGCTGGAACGGGATTTCGACCGTGACTTCACGACCCAAGAAACTACAGGTGATGTCGCTCAGGTCACCTTGTTCGACCCGCGCTTGGATTTCCCCGATGCATGCGGTGAGATCGTCGCGTTGGGTGAATCCCAACCAGATCACGCCGGCGAAGAGCGCCGACAACAACAACTTGGTCACGAGGGACGACACGAATTTGAGGACCAATAGCACTCCGAGCACTCCGACGACCATCGCGACGAACGATGCATCACGCGCGGATTGGGCATCGAAGGACGAAAGATCCATGACGCTCCGATTCTGCCACCATCAACTTCGTAGACTGCGCATATGAGCGACCAACCGATCAACATGTCGCGTAACGGTCCTCCCGAAACGGTGCTCGCGCCGGATGACGTGTCGATTCGCCACGAACTCGCACAAGTGGAAACGGTCGATCCGACGCTTCGTCGTGATCGACTCTTGGCCTTGGCTGCGCGCCATCCGAACAGCCTTCATGTCTGGGCTGCGCTCGGGCGTGCCAGTACGCCGGGAATCGAGGCGTATGCCATTTCGTATCGTATCACCGGGGTTTGGACCATTTGCGCGCCAGCGGTTGGCGTGGTTCCGGTTTCGTGCGTTGGCGACACGAATCCAACAGGGGATTCCTCGCGTGTCTCGAGGGTTTGGCGGTGAACGCACGAATCATCGGCGAGGAGTCGGAGGCGGTTCGCTGCGGACAGTTCTGATTCAACTCGACCCGCAAAGGAAGGTACCAGGCTTGAATCCGTGCGGTGCCGTCCTGGTTGGCGGACGGAGCACGCGTTTTGGATCCGACAAGTCCCGCGCAGAGGTGGGTGGGGTGTCGTTGTTGGCGCGAATCTTCACCACACTGCGCTCTGCGGATGTGGATTCACTTGCGTACGTGGGCGGGCTCCCACGCTCCGACATTCCGCCCGACATCGTGCACGTTGCCGACGAAGTAGCCGGACATCCCGGGGACGATCGAAGCTCTTTGTTGGGTGTACTCGCCGCGATGACACATGCCCGGGCGAACGGGCATGACTCGATCGTGATACTCGGCTGCGACGTGCCGATGGTGGAGGCTCGCACGATTCGAGCGCTCACACCGGCCCTCGAATCGGCGGAGGCGTCCGTTGCGCACCACGACGGTGACCACTGGTCGATCATGGCCGTTCGCACGAACGCATACGAGGCAATCGAATCCCAGTACGCACGTGGTGAACGCGCCATCCATCGTGCGGTTTCGCAATTGAGCGTTGCACGTGTTCCCGTACCCGCATTCGAATGCGTGAACGTGAACGATGTCGCAACGCTGCAGTCGGTGTCGGATCTACTCGGGACCGCTGACTAAGGTTGCAAGCCGTGTCCATGAGGGAAATATCTGCTGCGGATTTGGTTCAGGTAATCGATCGGGGCGGGGTCGTCGTTGACGTGCGTGAGATCGACGAGTATCTCGAGGGACACGTGCCCGGTGCCATCTCCATTCCGCTGAGCCGGGTGCCCGAGAACATCGAGACGTTCCGTAGGTCGGTGCCGGTGTACGTGGTATGTCAGAGCGGTGGCAGAAGTAGCCGGGCGTGCGAACTCCTCCTGGACGCCGACGTCACCAACGTGGTGAACGTCGCAGGCGGCACCATGGGATATGCCGCCTTGGGGAACCCGCTGAATGTCGGCGAAACCCCGTAGTTTCGTCGTGTGAACATCTCCGAGCATTTCGTCGCTGACGACGCATCCCTTCGCGATGTCGTGAACGACGCGAAGAACGCTCAGGTATACGCGTTGGACACGGAGTTCCATCGCGAACGCACCTACTTTCCGCGTCTTGCACTCGTGCAGTTGCAGTGGGGCAGGACGAACGTGCTCATCGACCCGCTCGCCGTCGATCCCCGGGGGTTGGCCGACCTGCTTCGCGGCCCGGGACTGGCAATTCTCCATGCGTCGCAACAGGATCTCGAGGTGTTGCGCTATGCAGTTGGAGAGGTGCCATCGCGATTGTTCGACACCCAGCTCGCCGCCGGTTTCGTCGGTTACTCCACGCCGTCGTTGGCGGCGTTGGTGCAGTCGCAGTTGAAGGTTGCGTTGTCCAAGGGCGATCGAATGACCGACTGGCTACGGCGCCCACTCACGTCGAGTCAATGCTCGTATGCGCGCAGCGACGTCGCCCATCTCGAGCAACTCTTCGAACGAATTCATGCCAGATTGGAGGAACTCGGTCGAACGACGTGGGTACAAGAGGCCTGCGAGGAGTTGCGACAACGTCCCTGGGGGGAGAGCAACCCGGACGATGCGTGGTTGCGCATCAAGGACGCGCGCGCACTGAAGGGCACCGCGCGCGGCGTCGCACAAGCGCTGGCGGCATGGCGGGAGCGCCGAGCGATGGCCACGAACGTGCCACTACGACGTGTGATGAGCGACATGGCACTCCTTGGCATCGCACAGGCGGCTCCCCAATCCACGGAGGAGCTCGCCCATGCCCGCGGTGTGGACGAGCGGTACCTCGGTGGTTCGGTCGCTCGGGAGATCTTGGCCGCGGTGCGTGATGGTCGCGAACGCGTGGTCGAAGTCGATACACAATCCCACGAACCCCTGGAAAAGCGCTTGCGTCCGGCGGTCACACTGGTTACCGCATGGATCGGCGAACTGGCGCGGTCCGCCGAGATCGATCCGATGCTCGTTGCGACCAACCGCGACATCGTGGCGCTGCTTGCCGGTGGAGACTCGCGTCTCTCCCACGGCTGGCGCCGAGACCTCGTTGGTCGGGATATCCAGCGACTGCTGAAGGGGGAGTCGGGTTTGTCCTTCGACGGTGACGGGCGGCTCAGGCTCATCCCTGCCAAAGATGCCGAGGCACAGTAAACTTTCAGCCAATGTCCATCGCCTAGGCGGATGGCCCTTCGGGCTCCGCTAGTACAAACGGAGCCCATCGTGAAAAAGGGACGTCATCGTCGGTTCGAAGAAGCGCGTCGTCTGAAGCAGTCCGGCCCAACGGCCGAGGATCTCGGGCTTTCTGCGCAGAAGTCCACGAAGAGCGAAGAAGACGAGTTTGCAGAGATTGCCGAACGCTATGGCGTGGTGTTCGACGACGATGGCGAGATCGCCGACAACGACGAGGCTTCCTCCTGAACGATCTCATCCGTAACGTCGCGATCGTCGCGCACGTTGACCATGGAAAAACCACGTTGGTCGACGAGTTGTTGCGCCAAACGGGCACCTTTGCCGCGCATCAGGCCGTGGTGGAGCGTGTCATGGACAACAACGACCAGGAACGTGAACGTGGAATCACCATCCTTGCCAAGGCCGCTTCGGTGGAATGGCGTGGGGTCAAGGTCAACCTCGTCGACACTCCGGGGCACGCGGATTTCGGTGGCGAGGTGGAACGTGCCCTAGCGCTCGTCGACGGTGTGCTCCTGCTCGTCGACGCCGCGGAAGGCCCACTGCCACAGACGCGATACGTCCTCTCCAAGGCCCTGAATCAGGACCTCCCCGTGGTGCTGGTAATCAACAAGGTGGACCGCAGCGATGCGCGCCCCGAGGAGGTGCTGCTGGAGGTGGAACACCTCTTTCTCGATCTCGCCCATCATGACCATCACTTGAACTTTCCGGTGATCTCTGCGATCGCCCGCGAGGGAAGGGCGATGAAGGGGCTCGGAATGCCGGGATCCGATGCCGACTTGGTACCGCTCCTGGACGCCATTCTCGACACCATTCCGGCGCCGCAGGGCGATCCAACGGCGTCGTTGCAGGCGCTCGTCACCAACCTCGACGCAAGTGACTATCTCGGTCGCCTGGCGATCGGACGAGTGCACGCGGGCACGTTGAAGAAGGGGGAGTTCGTGGCCCTCCTGGGCAAGCCGGACGGCGACACTCAGCCGGTCCTGAAGCGTCGCATCTCCCATCTCTCCCAGTTCGTGGGTATCGCCCGCAAGGAGGTGGACACCATCGCCGCTGGGGACCTCTTCATCGTGGCCGGCATCGACGAGGTGGAGGTGGGTGACACCCTCGCCAGTGTGGACGCTCCCTCGGCTCTCGCACGTCTCGAAGTGGATGAGCCGGTGTTGCGGATGAGTTTCGCCGTGAACTCATCGCCCTTCTCCGGTCGTGAAGGCACCTACGTAACGAGTCGCCACTTGCACGACCGCTTGAAGAAGGAAATCCTCGGAAACGTGTCGATCAAGCTCTTCCCGACCGAGTCGCCCGACGTGATCGAGGTAGCCGGACGTGGAGAATTGCAACTCGCGGTCTTGATCGAGAACATGCGGCGAGAGGGCTACGAACTGCAGGTCAGTCGTCCCGAGGTGATCACCAAGGAGATCGACGGCAAGAAGCACGAGCCGTACGAGCGCGGCACCATCGACGTGCCGGACGAATTCGTGGGTGCCGTCACCCAGGCCATCGCGCCGCGTCGCGGGCGGATCGTCGACATGCGACCCGGGGACGCCGGCCGAACCATCATGCATTTCACGGCACCGTCGCGCGGACTCATCGGGTTCCGATCACTGCTCCTCACGGTGACCCGCGGTACCGCACTCGTTCACCAGAGCTTCGCAGGATTCGAACCGTGGGCCGGCGACGTACCGCATCGTTTGGGAGGCGCCATGATCGCCGACCGGATCGGTCCCGTCACTGCGTACGCGCTCGACAATTTGCAGATGCGGGGAACGCTCTTCGTCGAGCCCGGCGACGAGGTGTACGAGGGCATGGTGGTGGGCGAATGCGCCCGCGGTGAGGAGATGGTGGTGAACGCCGTTCGGGCGAAGGAAAAGAACAACATCCGTACCCACAGCCACGATGACGGCGTCAAACTCGCCGCCCCGGTCATCCATACGTTGGAGACGGCAATCGAGTGGATCGGGGATGACGAGCTCGTCGAGGTGACCCCAAAGTCGATCCGCATCCGGAAACGTTGGTTGGGTCTCGAGGATCGACGACGCGCGAACAAGAAGGGCTGAGCGGCATGTCGGAATTCGACGACATCGTGGAACGTCTGCGATCCGTATCGGAGGACTTGTCCGACCATGCGATTCGGATCTTGAGCGAGGCTTCCCGTGCCGGAGCAACCAAGCGGCCGGACACGGAACGAACCATCACCCAAGCGAGACGCGCCGTGGAAAAGGCAATCGTGCTGCTCGAGCGCATGGAGGTGAAACTCGACGAGGAGTAACCGCCCGCATGCAGGGCACCGGGGTCGATTACCGAGCGTCAGCGGGGATTCCGGTGGTACTCCTCGGTCTTTGCTCCCAGCGCAGCAATGAGTTCGTCGAAGCTCTTCTGAAACGAGGACACACCCTCTTGTTCGAGGAGGCCAGCCACGTCGTCGAGGTCCACCCCAGCATGGGAGATGTCGTCCCACAATCGACGTGCGGTATCGGGTGCCGAATCGACCGTGCGTTCGAGTCGACCGTGATCGTCGAACGCCTCGAGAGTGGCGTCCGGCAGGGTGTTCACGGTGTCGGGGCCGATCAACTGATCCACGTACATGGTGTCGGGATACACGGGATTCTTGGTGGACGTGGACGCCCAGAGGGGACGCTGCACGCGCGCCCCGAACCGTTGGAGTCTGGTCCAGCGCTCGCCGGCGAAGGTCTCACGAAACATCGCATACGCGAGTTGGCCCTGGGCGACCGCGGCCTTGCCACAAAGTGACGTTGCGGTGCCCCCCAGTGCCGCGAGGCGACGGTCGACCTCGGTGTCGACGCGTGAGATGAAGAAACTTCCCACGCTGCTGATTCCGGAGAGGTCCGTGACACCGGTGGCCACTCGATCCTCGAGACCCGAGACGTAGGCCTCCAAGACTGCGGCATACCGTTCGAGGCTGAAGATGAGCGTGACGTTGACGCTGCGGCCCTCGGAAATCATCGTGCGAATGGCCGGAAGACCTTGCGTCGTGGCGGGAATCTTGATCATGACGTTGCGCCGTCCGATGCGATCGTGGAGTCGTCGCGCGGCATTCAGGGTTTCGATTCCATCGTGCGCGAGGCCCGGATCCACCTCGACGCTGACGAAACCATCCGATCCATTCGACTCTTCGTGGATCGGTGCAAAGACGTCGAGCGCGGAGTCGATGTCGCGAAGCACCAGTTCCCAATAGGCATCGATTGGTGACATGCCGTCTCGGGCAAGTGTTTCGAACTGCGAGTCGTAGTCGCTCGAACCCTGGATCGCCTTTTGAAAAATGGTCGGGTTGCTCGTCAAGCCCCGGATGCCGCGATCTCGCAGTGCCGCCAGCTGTCCGTTGGTGATCCACCCACGCCGTAGATTGTCGAGCCACGGACTCTGGCCGTGCTCCGAGTAGAGGCGCCGAAGTCGGGTCACGGTCAAGCTCCCAGCGTGTCGATGAGGTCGCGGGCCCGGGCGACCACGTTGTCGACCGAGATACCGAGGCGCTGGAGGGCCACGCTTCCCGGGGCGGATGCACCGAAACGATCGATGCCGATCGAATCATCCGCG
>JAYQSR010000008.1:0-32072 GCA_038146945.1 Ilumatobacteraceae bacterium | reverse complement strand
TATTGTAGGTGAGAGCGCATCACTTAAAAAATGCTCTCTCGTATTGAGGCGGTAGCCAAGACCAGTGCTAGCGTCTTGGTAGAGGGTGAGTCAGGGACAGGCAAGGAATTAATTGCAAGAGTGCTTCATCAGCTTAGTGATAGGTCTAACGGACCTTTGGTAAAAGTGAATTGTGCTGCAATACCAGCAGAACTCTTTGAGAGCGAATTCTTTGGTCATGTGAAAGGTTCGTTCACCGGTGCCTACAAGGATAGGATTGGAAAGTATGAATTAGCCGATGGGGGAACATTGTTTCTAGATGAAATTGCAGAGATTCCAATTGACCTCTCAAAGCAAATTACTTAGGTACTACAAGAGGGTGAATTTGATCGCATTGGTGATAAATTAAACAAGAAAGTCAAATGTCAGAATAGCTGCTGCTACTAATAAGGACATTGTTTAATTTCCCAGGGTCTCACCGTCGCGCAGGCGATACGACACCAAAGCCTGACGGTGGTGGGCGGCGGGGACTCAGCGGCTTAATTGGCGCAATTTGGTTTGACGTATGACTGATCAGCATTCACCTGGGGAATAATTATTGAGTTCCTGAGTCGGCGATCTGCCTGACCTGAGACCACGGTACGCACCGAATGTCGAGTGAACGTCAGCCCATCGTGAGCGGCAACTGGAAGATGAACAACAACCACTTCGAGGCGATTCAGTGCGTCCAGAAAACTCGCGTACCTCCTGAAAAGGAGGATTTGACGCTGCCGAAGTCACGGTGCATCCGCCGTTCGCGGATTGACACAGCACTGCAGACGCTCATCGACGCCGACCAGTTGCGCTTGAAGTTGGGCGCGCAGAACTGTCATTCCGAGGACAAGGGTGCCTTCACTGGTGAAGTGTCGCCGGTGTTCCTCGGCAAGTTGGGCGTGCACTTCGTGATCGTCGGACACAGCGAGGCGGCGTGAATCTGTTCGGTGAAATAAAACGAGTTCAACGTAGGTAGCCGCTGTTCTGGCTAACACGGGATGTCGCCGATTCTGTGCGGGGAGAGACCCTCAGACCAGTGACGCCGGTGTCACGCTCGACAAGGTGAAACGGCAGGTGGGAATCGCCCTGGAGAAGCGGAGCAACGAACAGGTGAAGAACATGGTGATTGCCTACGAACCGATCTGGGCGATCGGTACGGGCAAGAATGCGTCGCCGGCCGACGCACAGGAAGTGATTGCCGCGATTCGTGGGGAGGTTGCGTCGGTGGCCTCCGCTTCGGCTGCCACTGCCATTCGGCTGCAGTACGGGGGCAGCGTGAAGGCGGGAACCATCGCCGACATCATGCGTCAACCGGACATCGACGGGGTGTTGGTGGGTGGGGCCAGCCTGGATCCCACGGAGTTTGCCCGCATCGTGCAGTATCGACGTCACGCGTTTTAGGACCGCAGTACCTCGCTGCGAAGCCCAAGGTGGACGTGGGCCGGGGGTGACCCGGGCGGTGGCGGGGCGATGGTGGTCACACCCGCTGGGTAGTCTTGATTCGTCAAACATGGGGGTGACGCCCCACCTCATTCGACGGGGAGGTCGAATACATGAAGAAACACAACAAGGCGATTCGCGTCGCTGCGTCGCTGTTCGCGGTCTCGTTGATCGTGGCGGCGTGCGGTGGCGACGACGATGATGCCGCAACGGAGGACACCACCGCAACGGAGGAGCCAGCAGCAGAGCCGGTTTCCTACCCGACGCTGGCCGAGTGTGCCGACGTTACCTATGATTACACCTTCACTGCTCCGGCATCCGCCGGCATGACGGTGACCTATGACATCGCACCTGAAGCCGTGTGGGAAGATGGTTCGGCCATCACCGCCGCCGACTTCAAGGCGACATGGGAAGCAGCATTGAACACACCAGGTTCGATCTCGACCGTGGGCTACGACCAGATCGA
The DNA here is from genome assembly GCA_038146945.1 of Ilumatobacteraceae bacterium. GTDB lineage: Bacteria > Actinomycetota > Acidimicrobiia > Acidimicrobiales > Ilumatobacteraceae > F1-60-MAGs027. The sequence continues at coordinate 30,154 of JAYQSR010000008.1, read as the reverse complement.
TTCGGTCGAAGCCGGTTCCAGCGACAAGCAAGTCGTCGTGGAATTCAAGTCGGTGTACGGACCGTACAAGGGTCTCTTCGGTGGTCTCATCAAGGCTTCGACGGTTGAGAACGCATCGGACATCTCGGCGGACTACGCCGACTTCCTCTCCTTCTCGGGTCGCCCGTGGAAGATGAAGTCGTGGAGCCCGAGCCAGGTGGTCTACGTTCCGAACGACAAGTATTGGGGTGACGACAAGGCCGTGACCAAGGAACTCGTCATGGTGCCGCTGGCTGACAGCGACACCGAGGCGGCAGCCTTGAAGGCCGGCGAAGTCGACTTCGTGCACATCCGGCAGTACTTCGGCGGAATCGAGGAGTCGTTCTCGATCCGAACATCACGCTGCAGAAGGAACTCGGTGGTGATTACGAAGGCTTCACTTCCAGCAGAAGTGTGGTCCGTTCGCCAATCCGATCTTCCGCGAAGCGTTCTCCAAGTCGATCGACCGGGATGCGCTCTTCCAGCAGATCTACGTTCCGCTCGGTGGCGATGCGCCGCTGCAGTGTGGCCCAATCGTCCTGGCCCGTACTGTGACGGCGATGAGTTCGCCGGCCTCGTACGACCCGGCCGGTGCCGAAGCCCCGCTGACCGAAAACGGTTGGACCAAGGGCGCCGACGGCTACTGGATCGACCCGGCAACGGGCGAAGCACCGGACGTGCGTTGGATCATCAACACGGGCAACACCCGCCGCGAGAACACCCAGGCCTACCTGATTCCGCTGCTCAACGCAGCCGGCTTCAAGGTGCGCGCAGACAACTGCGACGCAGCCTGCTACTTCCAGCAGCGGCTCCCAGCCCTCGACTACGACATGGCGATGTACATCTCGACCGCTCCGCCGGACCCGGGCTACCTCACCGTCGTTCACCTGCGACCTCATTCCGACCAGCGCGAACAACAACGTTGGTCAGAACTCGCAGGGTTGGTGCAACGAGGAAGCTTCCGACTTGCTCCACAACGCGGACTACGAGCCGGATGCAGCCATGCGCGCCGACATGATCAAGAGCGCACTCAGGCTGATGGCCGCCGACCACGCGATGCTGCCGTTGATGCAGTTCCCGAAGTCGGGCTTCTGGCGCACGGACAAGGTGGGTGGACCGGTTGACGCCGAGCTCCGCAACTACACCTCGTTCATCAACAACCACTTGTGGACCGACCTCGACGGTGATGGCAAGGTTGTCATCGGCGCCGAGCAGTGGCCAGAGTGCTTGAACCCGGTTACCGAGTGTGCCAACTCGTCCTGGATGGTGTGGACGACGATCAACCAGGTGATGCCTGGTGCGTTCGCCACCACCAACGATGGTGCATACGTGGTCACCAACCTGCTGACGGGCGAACCAACGGTCACCCTGAAGTAAGTTCGAACGTCGTTCACTGAACGACACTCGCGCGACGCGCGGGTCTTGCCTCAGGTGGGGCCGCCGCGTCGTCGATGTAAAGTCCGTGGCATTCACCGGGCTCCGGCGCACTGTTGGGCGAAATATCTTTATGAGGTGCTGCGCGTTCGTCCTGCGCCGTCTTATGGGCCGCTGACACTGTTTTGGTGACGTTCCTGGTGTACGTGGCCCTGCGAATCGGTACGAATCCCGTCGAGAGCTACAAGCGCATCAATCCTCGTGCCACACCGGCCAAGATTCAGCAGTACATCGAGGTGAATGGTCTCGACCCCAACTACGTGCGCGGCTACTTTCGATGGTTGTTCAACTTCGTGACGTTGGACTGGCCGCGCAGCATCAAGGGTTCGCGTGAGGTGTGGCCCCAGCTGAAGGATGCACTCGCCAACACGCTGCGGTTGGGGGCGGCAGCGAGCACGGTTGGCATCTTCTTCGGATTGATGCTGGGCATCTATGCGGCCTTGCGCCCGGGTGGCAGGCGAGACGTTGGCGTGAACACGGCTGCATTCGTCGGTATTTCCATCCCGCCGTACGTCTCGGCGATTCTCCTGCAGTTGGTGTTTGCCGTGTACTGGAGCCGCTGGTTCGGATCCACGCTCTTCCCGACATCCGGTGTGTATCCGCCCGGTCATACGGGTTTCAATGCATGGCTCATGGCCAAGCACATGGTGTTGCCGGTGACCGTGGTGGCGATCCAGATCATCGCGGTGTACGCCAGGTACATGCGTTCTTCGTTGCTGGATGTGCTGAGCAGCGAATACATGCGTACGGCGCGCTCGAAGGGGATCAGCGAACGTCGGGTGTTGTTCAAGCACGGCCTGCGCAATGCCCTCATACCCGTGGTGACCATCGCGGCACTGGACGTTGGTTCGATCGTCGGCGGCCTCATCATCACCGAGAACATCTTCAGTTATCCGGGGATGGGCAAGTACTTCCTCAGTTCCTTTGGTGAGGGCGATTTCCCGCTGTTGATGCCCTGGATGGTGATCATCGTTGCATCGGTGTTGTTGTTCAACCTGTTGGCCGACGTTTCCTATGCGTGGCTCGACCCGAGGATCCGTCTTGAGTAACGACACGACCACATCCACGTTGGTGTTGGACACGTGCTGCCCACCATCTCGCCGCGCCGTATGGCGTTCAATCGGTTCGTCAGTCACAAAGCGGCGGTGGTGAGCGTGTTCATCCTTGCGACCCTGGTGTTGTTCGTGGCGTTGTCGCCGTTCACCGCCCGCTACGGGGTGAACGAGGCGGTGCAGGCTCCGCCCAACTACTTCCTGTCGCCCCGGGCGAACGCCTGGTTGGGCACCGATGACATCAGTCGCACGTACAGCCGTCATCTACGGGGGTTTAAATTGTTTCCTCATCATCGGCTGCTGTCATGATGATCTCGTCGCCATCGGCTGTCTCGTCGGCTCGGTCGCCGGTTTCCGTGGCGGTCGATTCGACGACGTCGTCATGCGCGTCACCGATTTGTTCCTCGCCTTTCCGTTCCTGGTAACCCTGCTGGTGATGCGCAACATGCTCGGGGCCATCACCTGGCTCACCCCGGTGATCGGCGAGTTGTCGTCGGTGCGGTTCATCATCGTGCTGTTCGCGATCTTCGGCTGGATGGGCGTCGCTCGAATCGTTCGTGGTCAGGTGTTGGCACTGAAGGAGCGCGAGTTCATCGAAGCCGCGCGAGCGGTCGGCGCGTCGCGGTGGTACATCGTGCGGCGACACTTGTTGCCCAACTCCATCGGGCCGATCATGGTGGCGCTCACGTTCTCCGTGGTGTCGGCGATCATCGGCGAATCGACGCTCGCATTCTTCGGTTACGGTCCGCAAGCGGGTGCCGGCGCGACGTCGTTGGGAATCCTGGTGGGTCAGGCCAAGGGAGCGGTGAACACCGGTTTCTGGTGGCTGGCATTGTTTCCCTGTCTCACATTGGTGACGATCGCGCTGACCATCAACTTCATCGGTGACGCACTTCGCGACGCAACGGATCCACGCATGCAGAAGGACGGCTGATGACCACGCCCGTTCTGCAAATCCGGGACTTGAAGGTCACGTTCACCACGCCCCTCGGACCGCTCGTTGCGGTTCGGGGTATCGACCTCGACGTTCATCCGGGGGAGATGACCGCGGTGGTGGGGGAGTCGGGTTCGGGCAAGTCGGTGAGTTTCTTGGCGGCGATGGGGTTGTTGCCCCGCACGGCAACCGTCGAAGGCTCGGTGATGTTGGATGGTCACCAGTTGGTGGGAGCAAGTCCGAAGTTGCTCCGGTCGGTCCGTGGTCGCCTGCTCTCGATGATCTTCCAGGATCCGCTCTCGGCATTGAATCCCGTGCATCGAATCGGTGCGCAAATTTCCGAGATGCTGCGGGCGCACTCCTCCATGAGTGAGCGCGCCGCACGCATTCGTGCCGTGGAGCTGCTGGAGATCGTCGGCATCCCCCAGCCGGGGGATCGCGCCCTGCAATATCCCCATGAATTCTCCGGCGGCATGCGTCAGCGTGTGGTGATCGCCATGGCGATTGCCAACAGCCCGAAAGTGCTGATTGCCGACGAGCCAACCACCGCACTCGATGTGACCGTACAAGCCCAGATTCTCGAAGTGATCCAACGGGTGCAGGCCCAATTCGGTACCGCAGTCGTCCTCATCACGCACGACCTGGGCGTGGTGGCGCGAGTATGCGAGCGGGTGAACGTGATGTACGCCGGACGTGTGGTGGAACGGGCCGACATCGGCACCATCTTCGACGAGCCCACACACCCCTACACGCGGGGGTTGCTCGCATCCCTTCCGCAGGCCGGCGTCGAACGCCTCGTTCCGATCGCCGGCTTTCCGCCGAACATGTTGAATCCGCCCACCGGTTGTGCGTTTCGAACCCGGTGCGAACACGCGGTGGATGCATGTAGTCAACGGCTTCCCGAACTCGTGCCACTGGGTTCTTCCATGACGGCATGCATCCGCGCGAAGGACTTGGTGGGATGATGACGGAAACCCTTCTCCACGTACGCGGCCTCGTCAAGGAATTCCACTTGAAGGCCGCGCGTGGCACCGGCAGAAAGAAACGCATCGTGCAGGCCGTGAGCGGCGTGTCGTTCGATGTGGCTCGGGGTGAGACCCTGGGGTTGGTGGGTGAGAGCGGTTCGGGGAAAACCACCGTCGGGCGCTGTGTGCTGCGATTGTTGGAGCCCACGGCGGGTCAGGTGTCGTTCGACGGAGTCGATTTGGCGACGCTGAGTTTCGATGAGTTGCGCCAGGTGCGTCGGCGCATGCAGATCGTGTTCCAGGATCCCTACGCATCGCTCGACCCCAAGATGACCGTCGGTGCGTCGATCGCAGAGCCACTGGTGGTGCAGGGCATCGCGGGGAACCACCAGGAAAAGGTGGTGAGCCTGCTCGAACTGGTCGGTCTCTCCGCCGACCATGCCCGTCGCTTTCCGCACGAGTTCTCCGGTGGCCAGCGTCAGCGCATCGGTGTGGCCCGCGCACTCGCACTCGATCCGGCGCTCATCGTGTTGGACGAGCCGGTGTCGGCGCTCGACGTCAGCATTCAGGCGGGCGTGGTGAACCTGTTCGACGATCTCCAACGGCGACTCGGAATGTCCTACATCTTCATCGCCCACGACCTCTCGGTGGTGCGACACATCGCCGATCGCGTGGCGGTCATGTACCTCGGCAAGATCATGGAAATTGGTCCAGCCGAGCAGGTGTATGAGCGCCCGACGCATCCGTACACCAAGGCGTTGCTCTCTGCCGTACCGCTGCCGAACCCACGTGTCGAACGCGGTCGGAGCCGCATCATGCTGGAAGGAGACGTTCCTTCGCCGGTGAACCCACCGTCGGGATGCCGGTTCCGCACCCGATGCTGGAAGGTCACCGAGCTGTGTTCGATGCAGGAGCCGGAATTGCAGATGCGTGCCGATGGGCAGTGGTCGGCGTGCCATCACCCGGAGGGATGAGCACGCAACTCGGTAGACTGACACCGTGCGTTCCGCAATAACGTTCATCACCGTCGTCATCAACGTCGTTTCCATGATCGGAATGATCGTCGGCGTGCTACTGCACAGCGGCCGCGGCGGAGGCTTGTCCGACATGTTCGGTGGGGGCGGGGCAGCCGCCCTGGGTTCGGCAGCCGCCGAGCGGAATCTGAATCGCATCACGACCGTGTTGGCCCTGGTCTGGATCTTGACCGTGACCGCACTCGGCATCCTGTTGTCGGCCTAGCGCCGGTCGTTCCACGTTTTCGACGCCGGTGCAGTGCTTTCGACGTTCGGGTTCGAACGTCCGACATGTGGGTGGGGAATCGACGATAGTTTGGTGGACGCAGATCACGTCGAAGTGGCGAAATTGGCAGACGCACCAGCTTGAGGGGCTGGCGCTCGAAAGGGCGTGGGGGTTCAAGTCCCCCCTTCGACACCACATGATGCAAAACGCGTCAGCCAACGGCGAGAATGGTCGCTGATGCGACGCACCAAAGTCATTGCAACCGTCGGTCCGGCGTCGTTGTCTCCGGAAATCATCGGTTGCTCTCGTCGACGCCCGGGCGGACGTGCTGCGCCTCAATTGTTCGCATGTGGACACGGACGGGTTGCGGGAACGAATTCGGTCCGTTCGGGCAGTTCGTCCGGAAGTGGCGATACTGGTGGACATCCAAGGCCCGAAACTCCGCTATTCGGGGAAACCACGGGTGTTCCAGGACGGGGAGGTGTGCACCTTCACCTTCGCCGAGCTCGGTTTGCCCGAGTCGCGCAGTAGTGGCGACGGCGGCCTGCAAACCGGACAACGCATCCTGCTGCATGACGGCCGTATCGAAACCGTGATCGAGCAGGTGGCGGGTACCTGGCCGGACGGCAATGTGACGGTTCGTGTACTGCATGGTGGCGCACTGCAGACGAACAAGGGTGTGAACCTTCCCGATACCGAGGTGATGGGCAGCGTGTTGTCCGACAAGGATCGTGCCGATCTCGAGGTCGCCAAGCGTGAGCACGTGGAATTCGTGGGGGTATCGTTCGTGCAACGGCCGAGCGACATTGAAGAGGTTCGCAGTCTGCTGGGGCCGACCTGTCACGTCATTGCAAAGATCGAACGTCCCCAAGCGCTCGAACGGATCGACGAGATCTGTCGCGTGAGCAACGGAGTGATGGCCGCCCGAGGGGACCTGGGCGTGGAACTCCCGTTTCAGGTCGTTCCGGCCGCCCAACACAAGATTGCCCGAACCGCACTGCGTAACAGGGTGATTTCGATCTGTGCTACCGAGATGCTCGAATCGATGACGACATCGTCGCGTGCCACACGGGCGGAGGTGGCCGACGTTGCGGGCGCGGTTCGTGACGGCTTCGATGCGGTGATGTTGTCGGGGGAGACCGCCGTCGGGGTGGATCCGGTGCGAGCCGTGGAGGTGATGTGCGCAATATGCGAAGCCGCGGAACGTGACGTGGTGCTACCGCCGATCTTTGCCGACGCGAACCCCTCGACGGCCGCCGTTACTGCCGCTGCGAGTTCCTTGGCGCGCCGCGTGGGTGCGGACGCGATGCTGTCCCTTACGTACACGGGGCATTCGGTTCGGTTGCTGGCGGCGTGTCGCCCGGGCTCGGCCATCATTGCCACAACGCCGAGCCTGGAGACGGCACGCAAATTGAGACTTGTTTGGGGGGTGCATGCAGTGGTGGCCGAACGCAACACCGACGTCGAAGTCGCGATCGGCGCGGGTTTGGCCGCGGCTCGGGATCGTGGAATGCTGCGGCACGGCGACAAGGTCGTGGTGTGCGCATCGCGCCTCAGTTTGCGATCCGATGCCGACACCATCTGGCTGCACATAGAGCCGTAAAGTACGGTCATGGATTCTGCTGCTCCACACGTTCCTGATCGGGCGAGATTCCGATCCTTCCAAGAATCCACGAAGGACGACTGGTCGTTGATCATGAGCCATATCGGAGACACCCAGGACATGGTGGCCGACAATGCGCTTCATCTCCTTCGTCGACTTGCCAGCGATCATGGCGGTTTCCCCGTCACACGACTGGAACACTCGCTGCAGACCGCCACTCGTGCGGAAGCCGATGGTCGAGACGAGGAGTACGTGCTCTGCGCATTGCTGCACGACATCGGTGACACGCTCGCACCGTTCAACCACCCGTACATTGCGTCGACGATGGTGAAGCCCTTCGTGACCGAAGCCAACCACTTCATGGTGGCGCAACACGGCATCTTCCAGGGCTACTACTTTTGGCACCACATCGGAATGGATCGCAACGCCCGCGACGCGTTCAAGGACTCGCCGTACTACCACTACACGGAGGAGTTCTGTGCCAAGTACGACTCGCCTGCGTTCGACCCCGACTACGTCAGCGCCCCTCTCGAGCATTTCGAGCCGCTCGTTCGTCGCTTCTTTGCCGATCGTTCGAAAGCGAAGTAATGCCCACGTGGCGTAACTGGGCGGGAAGCGTCCGGGTACGCCCGACACGAATCGTCACACCGACGTCGATCGAGCATTTGCAGGAGGTGGTTCGCCTCGCTCCGGAGGGTCAACGGGTGCGTATGGTTGGAAGTGGACACAGTTTCACTCCGATTGCAGTTACGCACGACACGCTTCTACGGCCCGGAACGTTCGACGAGGGGATCGGGATAGACGGCCACTCCGGGATCGCGCGAATTCCCGCCGGCATGGTCCTGAGCGATGTGAACGAGCACCTCGCTACCGCTGGGTTCGCATTGACGAACATGGGCGACATCACGGCACAAACCATGGCCGGTTCGATCTCGACGTCGACGCACGGCACCGGTCTCCGATACACCGGTTTGGCAGGGCAAGTTGCCGGATTCGGTCTGGTGACGGCCGACGGAACACACATCACATGTTCCGCCACCGAGAACGCCGATGTCTTCCGCCTTGGTCGGGTTGCCCTCGGAGCATTCGGAATCCTCACCTACGTGGATATGAGGGTCGTGCCGACCTTCCGACTGCGGGCAGTGGAGGAGCCGCGTCGCCTCGACGATGTTCTGCGCCACTTCGATACGACGGTGACGTCGGTGGATCACTTCGAGTTCTATTGGATTCCCCACACCAGGTGGGCGCTCACCAAAACCAACCAGCGCACGCAGGATCCACCCGAGCCGAGGTCGCGTCCCTCGGTGTGGTGGAACAAAACGGTCATGGAGAATTACGCCTTTGGGGCGGTGTGTGCCACGGGGCGCGCGTTCCCCTCGTTGATACCGCGACTCGCCACTGCGCTTCCCTCCACGGGTCGCCATGAATTCGTGGAGGAGAGCCATCGGGTGTTCGCCACACGCCGTCTGGTCAAGTTCCATGAAATGGAATACTCCATTCCGCGCGAGCGGTTGGTGGAGGCAATGACGCGGATCGTGGACGAGGTCGAGCGGTCGGATTTGAAGATCAGTTTTCCGGTGGAGGTGAGGGTGGCCGGAGCCGACGATGTACCACTCTCCACGTCGTACGGGCGTGAATCGGCGTACATCGCCGTGCATATGTACAAGGGCATGGTCTACGAGCCGTATTTCCGGATGATCGAGCGGATTCTCCTACCGTTGGAGGGTCGTCCGCACTGGGGAAAGATACACTTTCAAAGTGCCGAAACCCTGCAATTGCGCTACGAGCATTTCGACGCGTTTCGTGCCATGCGCCGGCAACTCGACCCGAGCGGAAAGTTCCTCAACCAGTACGTTGAGCGGGTGCTGGGTTGCTGACCTCGTGTCGCTGCTGAATGCAGTATTCGTCTGAGCACCTTCGCCTCACTCGGTATCGCCGAGCAGCTCGTGACCGGAATGGGTCGGCGCGGTATCACCGAGCCGACCGCCATTCAAACCATGACCATTCCCGATGGTTTGGCGGGGAGGGACGTTTGCGGTAAGGCGCCGACCGGCTCGGGGAAGACCATCGCGTTCGGGCTGGTACTGGTGTCGAGGTTGAGACGTGCGAAACCATCGGCACCCACGGGTCTGGTGCTCGTTCCCACGCGTGAGCTCGCATCCCAGGTGTGTGCGGAGATCGCCCTGCTCGACTCCGGGCACACGTTGCGTGCCACCGCGGTATTCGGCGGCGCTGGTTACGGGCCCCAGGTACGACGGATTTCCTCCGCGAGCGTTGTGGTGGCCACGCCCGGACGTTTGGAGGATTTGATCAGTCGCCGCGACATTGATCTGCGATCGGTGCAAATTGCGGTGCTGGATGAAGCCGATCGGATGGCGGACATGGGATTCCTTCCGGCCGTCAAGAAGATCCTCGACCGCCTCCCGGCGACCCGACAGGTGTTGTTGTTTTCGGCCACCCTCGATGGGGCGGTATCGGAATTGATTTCGCGTTACCAGCGAAATCCGGCTCGCCATGACGCGAGTTCGCCCGAGACCGAGCCGGATATCGAGCACGTGTTCGAGTTGGTCCCGAAGGACAGGCGATTGCGGCGTATCGCCGAATTGCTGGACCAGCACGAGCAAATCATCGTGTTCTGTCGCACCAAGCACGGATCGGATCGCGTGGCCCGACAATTGGAGGCCGATGATGCACGGTGTGCGGTCATCCACGGGAACCGCAGTCAGGCCCAGCGGGAACGAGCCCTCGACGATTTCCGACGTGGTCGTGCTCGAATCCTCGTTGCCACGGACGTTGCGGCCAGGGGTATCCACATCGACGACGTGCCCTGCGTCGTGCATTGGGACCCACCCGACGACCCGAAGGACTACGTGCACCGCTCGGGGCGCACGGGTCGAGCCGGCGCACGGGGAGTGGTCGTTTCGTTCGTCGACCCATCACAACGACGATCCGTCGTGCGGGACATGCGAAGCATCGGCATCGACGTGCACTTCGTCGACGGCACGCCACCATCACGTGCCCGGCCGGGCGAACTCGGCTGGCTCGCGAGCCGGGCGGCGCGACGCGCGGAGTTCTCCGGCAGCGAGTGAGGCTCAGCCAAAGACGATGTCGTGTGGACGTACCGGCACGCGCGGCAGTTCCTTGCCCGTTGCCTGACGAATGGCCGCGACGATGGCGGGTGTCACCGAGATGCACGGGGGTTCACCGATTCCCTTGGCTCCCAGCGGTGCCTGGGGTTCGGGTTCCTCGATCATGCTGACCACGACGTCCGGGGCGTCGAGTGCCGTGGGTAGCAGATAGTCGGTGAACGACGGATTCCTCATCCTTCCGTTCTCGAGCACGATTTCTTCCATCACTGCCAGACCAAGTCCTTGAGCGATACCACCTTCCACCTGGCCGAGCGCCGCCAGTGGGTTCAATACGCGTCCGACATCCTGTGCGGTGGCAACCTGCACCACCTTCACGAGACCAAGTTCCGTGTCGACATCAACCACCGCTCGGTGTGCGACGAAAGCGAAGGCGACGTGACAATTGCCTTGGCCGTTTTCGTCCAATTCCTCGGTTGCGCGATGGTGGTGTTCGAACGTCTCGTCGAAGGTGAGACCGTGCGAAGCCTCCGCAACGGTCACCCGCAACGTTCCCATGCTGTCCACCACGTCCATTCCATCGATGACCAGGCGGAGGGGGTCGACGTGGTGCGTTGCTGCTACGTGCTCGAAGAGACGTTCCCGCACCAGTCGGCATGCACCATCGACCGCGCCACCGCTCATCCATGTTTGACGCGATGCCGACGTACTGCCTGCACTCCCGATGGCGGTGGAAATCGGCTCGAGGAGCACCGTGTCGACGCCCAGCACCGTACGTGCAATCTGTTGTGCAAGGACGACGAATCCCTGGCCCACCTCGGCGGTGGCGAACTGCAGCGTGGCCACCCCGTTGGCGAGACGACACCGTGCGGTTGCGTAGTCGTCGAAGCCCTCGCTGTACATCAGGTTCTTGATGGAGACACCCCAGCCGATGCCTCGTGTGATGTTGCCGCGCCGTGCGGTCAAGCCAGCCCCGCCCGGAATGAGCAACGGATCGGGGTCCGCGGGTAACGGCTCGGGTAGCGGTAACGCGGCAGTTTCGCGGATGCAACGCTCAACGGGGGCGACGCTGTCCATGACCTGGCCGGTGATCAGACGGTCGCCGGTGCGCATCGCATTCTTCAGTCGTATGTCGACGGGATCCAGTCCGCATGCAGCGGCGAGCTTGTCCATCTGGGACTCGTGGGCGAAGCACGCCTGCACGACTCCGAAACCGCGCATTGCGCCGCACGGGGGATTGTTCGACCGAACGGCGTAACCATCGACGGTTGCCATCTCGCATGTGTACGGCCCTTGCATGTGGGTAACCGCATTGATGAGTACCGCCGACGAGGTGGACGCGTAGGCACCACCGTCGAGGACGACTCGAGCCTCCACCCTGCGCAGGGTTCCATCCCTGTCGGCGTGGTGACGCATGAAGATTCGTGCCGGATGGCGATGAATGTGTCCGAAGAACGACTCTTCACGTCCGTACTGCATCTTGATCGGTCGTCCCGTCGTGAGTGCCAGCAGGCAGCAATGAACCTGCAGGCTGATGTCCTCCCTGCCACCGAATGCGCCGCCCACGCCGCCGAGGGTGAGACGAACCTTCTCGATCGGCAAACCGAGGCACGCAGCGATCTGTTTCTGGTCCTCGTGCAACCACTGTGTGGCGACGAACAGTTCGACGCCACCTCCTGCGTCGTCGGGCAGTGCCAATGCGGCTTCCAGCCCGAGGAACGCCTGATCCTGCATGCCGACGTCGTAGTAGCCCTCCACCACGACGTCACCCATGAACGATTGGTCGCCACGAATGATGCGTTGTCTACGGATCACGTTGCCGTCGGGGTGAATGGCGGGAAACGAGCCGGAGATCGCATCCTCTGCATCGACGAGCGGCGGGAGGACTTCGTAGTCGACACGAATGGCATCGAGCGCCCGACGCGCAGTTTCGGGATGATCGGCTGCCACCGCCGCCACGGGTTCACCGGCATACCGCACCACCTCGCTGGCGAAGACCGGCTGATCGCTGGCGATGAGTCCGTACGTCAGTTGTCCGGGAACGTCCTTGGCGGTGATCACCGCACTCACCCCGTTGATGCTCAGCGCTCCGGAGACATCGATCGAGACGATCCGGGCGTGCGGATGGGGGCTTCGCAGTGTCGCGCCCCACAGCATGCTGTCCGCCCACGCATCGGACGAGAACGCGAACCGACCCTGTACCTTCGGGATGCCATCGGGTCGTAGCGCGGATGATCCGAGTGCCCCTCGTGTTCTGGTCGTCGTCGTGGCGTTCATGGTGATGGGTCGATTCCGCTACTTCGCCTGCATCGCACGGCGTTGGTCGCGAGCAAGTTCCACGGCGGCGAAGATTCGCCCGTAGCCGGTGCAGCGGCAGATGTTGCCACTGATTGCTTCCTTGATTGCCAATTCATCGGGGTTCGGGTTGCGGTCGAGCAGGTGATGCACTGCAACGATCAGGCCCGGGGTGCAGAAACCGCACTGCACGCCACCGGCTTCGACGAAGGACTGCTGGACGTCGGTTGGCTCACCGTCGAGCGACAGTCCTTCGACGGTGGTGATGTCAGCGTCCACCGCAGTTGCCGCCATCACGAGGCACGAGCAGACGGCCTCACCGTCCATCACCACGGTGCACGAGCCGCATTCCCCCTGCTCGCAGGCTCCCTTCGTGCCCGGCAGGCCGAGGCGTTCGCGCAGAACGTACAACAGGCTTTCACCGGCCCAGGCGTCCTTCACCTCGTGCTCGATTCCATTCACGGTGAGTCGGTACATCTCGTTGCTCATCGTGCTGACGTTCCAAGGTCGTTGGCTCGCAGGAGCAGGCGTGCGACGAGCACCGCGATGGCATGGCGTCGATAGGCGGCGGTGGATCGATGGTCGTCGATGGGAGAGCATTCCGCAGCGGCGCGTCGACCGAACTCGCGGGCGAGTTCCGTTGTGACGGTCAGTGGGGCTGCGAGGTTCGTCTGGGATGCCAGCCATGCTTCGGCCTCGCGCGTCCGAACGACGGTCGGTGCGACCGCACCAAGTGCCACGCGGACGGTGCCGTCGCGGGCGTCGTGCACCACGCAGGCAGAGGCGGCAGAGATGACCATTGCGTTGCGTGTTCCCACCTTGGCGTAGCCCTGGAACCCGTCGAGGACCGGCAAGGTGACGGCCACGATCACCTCGTTGGGCTGGCGCGCGTTCTTCTTTACCCCGAGCATGAATTCATGGATCGACAGATCGCGCGACGCATCCAGACTCTGGAGGTGCACGGTGGCATCGAGTGCAGAAAGGACCGGTAATCCGTCTCCCGCAGGTGAACACGTTCCGAGATTGCCGCCCAGTGACCCCGCTGCGCGAATTTGCGGCGATCCGACCGTGCGAGCTGCCTGGGCGAGGGCCGGAAGATGGTGACAGAGAGGTGAGCGTTCCATCTCCGCGTAGGGAACGCCGGCTCCAAGGCGGATGGTTTGGGAATCTTCGGCGATGTGCCAACGCTTGAGTTCGTTTACTCGTCGAAGGGCGACGACGTCGTGCAATGTCGTGCGATTGAAGTTGACCTCCACCATCAGGTCGGTACCGCCCTGCACCAGGCGTGCTCCCGGGTGATCGCGCAACGCTTCGAGTGCCTGTTGCAACGACGTGGCGTTGACGACCGTCATAGCTTCGGGCTCCAGTCCGAGAAGGCGTCGATCATGGATTTCACGTCACCAAGCGGGTACAGGATGGGGCACGTGGCACCATTGCGCATGTAGTGCTCCACCTGAGCGCGTGCATCGGCGGGCGTACCGCTGGCCGTGAGCATCTGAACGATCTCGTCGGGAACGAACTTGGACGCCGCCACCACCTGCTCGTGCGTCGCCGGCCACGTGAGCACGCTTCCCACCTTGTCGAGAAGCGACTGGGGCACCCCCGAGGCCTTCATGATGTGTGGCTGTTGACCAAGGTATTGGGTGACCATTTGGCGTGCCATGTCGAGGGCGGTCGCGCGGTCTTCGTGCACGCTGCACACGACCAGTTGGGGACGGTCGATCGACTCGAGTGAGCGACCCGCCTTGGCTGCGCCCCGTTCCAATGCCGCCAGCGCTTGCGCGTTGTATTCGGGGGACACCAGGTAGTTCAGGACCACGCCGTCGGCGATTTCACCGGTGAGTTCCATCATCTGCATGCCGGTGGCTCCGATGTAGATCGGCACGTCCTTCTTTCGGCGTTCCTGATACACGTAGTCGAGTTCGACTCCGTCGAGTTGCACGAACTCTCCTGCATCGTGACGGTTTCGTTGTTCAGGAGTGCGCGAACCGCGGTAACGATCTCACGCATGGCACGCAGAGGTTTGCTGCGATCGATACCAACTTTCTTGGCCAGTGGATCCCACCAGGCGCCGATGCCCAGCAATACTCGACCGGGCGCAAGATCATCGAGCGTGCTGAAGGTTGCAGCGAGACGGGCGGGATTCCGGCTCCAACAGTCGACCACTCCCGAGCCGACCTTCAACTTCGTGGTGACCGATGCGAAGGCCGCCATCGGCACGGTTGCTTCACGCACGAGACGACTCTCGGCTTGCCACACCGCCTCGAAACCCTTTGCTTCGGCGTACTTGGCGAACTCCATTCCCTCACGCAGCGGGTGGGCATCCTGCAGGTACAACGCGACTCGTGCGGCCATGGTTACAGGTCCTCCATTCGGCGGTGTAGGCGAGCGGCGGCTTCCGCGGCCTTCGCTCGAATCTCGACCTCGTCGACCAACGTCGTCGTCCCCCGATCGACGATGATTCGGGGACTTGCGGAGCCATCCGTGGCGGTCTCGACGCGCTCGACTCGCATGCCGGTGGTGAAAGCGGCGTGCCATGCATCATCGGCGTGCGGATATCGCCATGTCACTCGATCATCCTTGGACTGAGGGAACAAGTCACGGGTATTGTCCAGCCAGCCCGATACCTCGTCGGGTGTGGCGGTTTGATCGAACTCGCGTAGCCGCACGTATGCGAGACGGAATTCTTCGAACATGTCGGATCCGATGCCGTCGGATCCAAGCACCACGGTGTTGGGGCGAGTGGTTGGTGCGGCATACCCGACGCCGTTGTTCATGTTGGAGCGGGGGTTGTGGGCGAGGCGGCCGGGCAGTGTGCGGTCGAGGTGCACTCCATGCACGATGAGCCATTCGTCCGTCGCGTGCGGGGCTAGGCGTGCGGCAGCCTGCGAGTCGTCGATAGCCTCGGCAACGTGCACGTGCACGCCCACGTTCAACGAAGCGGCCAAGTCTGCGGCCGCGGCGATGGTTTCATCGCTGCAGGTGAATGCGGCATGGAGTCCGACCATGCCGGGCTTGCCGGAGCGGATGTGACGCTCGCACTCCTCGAGACCGCGCTTGGCACCTTTCGTCATCGGGGTAAGCGGGGATACCTTCTGGTGCAGCGTGTCGTCATCTCGCCAGCGATCCGTTGCGCCGTAGCACGTGCGCACACGAACCCCGACCTCGCTGCAGGCGCGGTCGATCGCCTCCAGCGACCCCTCGATGGCACGGGGCGATTCATGATGATCCACGATGCAGGTGGTTCCCGCCAATGCTGCCTCGACCGCACCAAGTTTTGCCGACCAGTAGATGGTGTCGAGATCGAGTGCAGCATCGAGGCGCCACCACACGAGTTCGAGCATGTGGGGGAAACCGGTGGCGACACCTCGTGGTGCCGGCATGCCTCGTGCCAAGGTGGAGTACAGGTGGTGGTGGGCGTTGACCAAACCGGGTGTCACGCTGAGCATGTCTGCTCGGTGCGCGGAGCTGACGTTCATTCGTCTTCGTCTCCACCTCGGCGCATCGGCAGCGTGGTTCGCCACTGACCGTCGAGTTCGTGCAAGGCTGCGGCCACGGCGCCGGCCGTCGGCACGAGTCCGATCTCACCGACGCCCTTGATTCCGTACGGCGCATTCGGTTGTGCACGCTCGACGAGGATGACATCCATCGGCGGCACGTCCTTGGCTCGCAGGATGCCGAGGCTTCGTAACGTCATGTTCGTGGGGAATCCCGTTTCCGGATCGCTAGGAAAGTCCTCGGTCAGTGCGTAACCGAGGCCCATGTGGATGCTGCCTTCGATTTGTCCCTCGCAGAGCGTGGGGTTCATCGCGCGGCCAACGTCGTGCGCAGCGACCACGCGTTCGACCTTGCCCGTCTCGCGGTCGAGGACGGTCATCTGGGCTGCGTAGCCGAACGTGGAGTGGATGATCGGGTTGGTTACCTTCGGGTCGCCGAGTTTGGTGGTCCAGTCGACGCGGTATTCACCGAGATGGTCCACGCCACGAGTGAGTCCAGCCACCTTGGCCGTGTTGCATGCGGACTGCACGGCACCTGCACCCATCAACGTGCCGCGCGATCCCGTGGTCTGTCCGAGCCCGAGTTCGCGCGTGGTGTCGACGATGACCCGTATCTTTTCGGGGTCGATGTCCAGAACGCTGCCGAGTTCCTCGATTGCGACCTGTATGGCGATGGTATTGATGCCCTGACCCATCTCGGTCCATCCGTGACGAATCTCAAGCGTTCCGTCGTGTTCGATGCGGACCACGGCCTTGGTGACTTCCTTGAATCCATTGCCGAGCCCACTGTTCTTCAAACCGAGACCGAGCCCCACCGCACGTCCTGCGGCGCGTGCGGCGTCATAGTGCGGTTTGATGGCCTCAAGACACGCAAGTGCCCCATCGCACCCGTCGTCCATGACTTGACCGGGACCCCACACCATGCCGGGGCGAATCACATTGCGACGACGCATCTCCCAACCGCTGAGGCCCACTCGTTCGGCCAATCGATCGAGCATACCTTCCATCGCAAACTGTGCCTGGTTGGCACCGAAACCGCGGAACGCACCACCGACTGGGTTGTTCGTGCGCACGGCAATGGACTCCACGTCGATGTTGGGCAGGTGGTAAGGACCACTTGCATGACCGGCCATGCGTTCGAGCACCTTCATGCCGACACTCGCGTACGCTCCGGAGTCACCGACTGCACGGACTCGCAGCGCCGTGAGCTTGCCATCGCTATCGCATGCCATCCGGTATCTCATGCGGATGGGATGCCGTTTTGCATGCATGAGGAACGATTCCTCGCGCGAGAGCACGCACTTTACGGGCGCATCGACCAGCCAGGCGGCGAGTGCGGCGTGGGCTTGGTTCGACATGTCTTCCTTGCCACCGAATGCACCGCCGTTGGTGACGAGTTCCACGGTGACTCGGGCGTTGTCGATTCCGAGAACACGGGCGATGTCGTTGCGGTCGTCCCAAATTCCTTGCCCGCCCGAGTAGACGTGCAAAGTTCGCGAAGTCCCCGTGCCTTCCGGAACCGCAAGCGTGGCCTCGGGCTCGAGGAACGCATGCTCGATTCTCTGTGTTTGGAAGGTCTCTTCGATCACGTGTGCGCTCGAGGCGAATGCGGCGTCGACGTCGCCACGCGCATAGGTGCTGGTGCTGAGGATGTTGTCGTTGGTTCGCCACACCGCGACTTCCGGGGAGGACAAGGCGACGTCGACGTCGGTGATGGGAGCGTGTACGTCGTAGTCGACCCGGATCAGTTTCGTCGCGGCACGTGCGTTGTGGCGCGAATCGGCAACGACGATCGCGAGCACGTCACCGGCGTACGAGGTACGACCACCCACGGGAATCATCACTGGCCAGTCCTTGTGGATGATGCCGACCATCAATTCCCCCGGGATGTCGGCAGCGGTGTAGACCGCCTTGACACCTTCGGATTTCCGAGCGTCATCGACGTCGATTCCCGTCACCGTTGCTCGCGCATGTGCGGTGAAATGGAGCGCCGCATGGAGCATCCCGGAGATTCGAATGTCGTCGACGTAGCCGCGGTCACCGAGTGCCAGTGATTCGGCTTCGTACTTCGGCGTTCGGCTCCCGATTCCCGCGACGGGTGGCATCGCAGGTATCTCGTTGCGCGCAACGCATTCGATTGCATCGAGGATCTTTGCGTACCCGGTGCAACGACACAGGTGTGCGCCCAGGTGTCGCGCCATGTCTTCGCGCTTGAGCGCCGATCCTTTCTTGTCGATCTGGGCCTTTGCGCGCACGACGATTCCCGGGATGCAGAATCCGCACTGCAGTCCACCGCATGCCGCAAATGCCGAAGCGAACGCCGCCCGTTCAGTTTCCGGGACACCCTCGAGCGTGATGACGGACTTTCCGTCGACTTTTTCGAGACTGGTCTGGCAGGAGACGACCGCCTTGCCGTCGATGAGGACGGTGCAACACCCGCACTGACCACTCGGTGAACACCCATCCTTGGGTGACGTGATGTCGAGTTCCTCGCGAAGTGCCGAGAGCAGATGGGGGTGTGACTGTCGGACCACCACGGGGGTTCCGTTGACGGTCAGGGATGTCACCTTTACAGTTTGTCAAAGACGAGCCCCACCTCCAACGGATGGCTGGGATGCGGCACCAGAGGGCAAACGGGCAGGAACGGATGTCTGGAGGGGCCGTTGCGGCTGCTCAGTCGGGGTTCTTGGCAAGTCCGAGCCGTCCGAACGCGTACGTGGACCTCGTTGCGACGTCAGCCGGGTGTACACGTCGGGGCGTCGGTAGTAGTCCATATCGAACAGGGTGTTCTGATAGTTCTTGCACCATTCGAGGTCAAGTCGGCCACGACGACTTCATCGCCGTTGCCGACGGTCTTGGCCAGGATTTCGCCCGATGGTGCGATGATCTGGGATTCGGCGAGGGAGTCCACGCCCTCCTCGCAGCCTCCCTTGGCCACGCCCACCACGAAGGTGCCGTTCTGATACGCGCCCGACTGCATCACGAGCGTGTTGTGGAAACCGGCCAGTCGGTCCTGACTCGGATCGGGAAGATAATTGAGCGGTGTGTTGTAGCCGCACAGGATGAGTTCCACACCCTGCAATCCCATCTCCCGATACGTCTCCGGCCATCGGCGATCGTTGCAAATCATCATGCCGATTCGTCCCGTGAACGCGGTCCAGACGCCGAAGCCTTCGTTGCTGGGCTGGAAGTAGTAACGCTCGGCGTGCTGGAACTTACGTTTCGGTTCGTGCGTTGCATGACCCGGCACGTGTACCTTCCGGTACGAACCGACGATCGAGCCGTCGCGTTCGACGAGGATTTGCGTGTTGAATCGCTCGCCCGCGGCGGTGAGCTCGGCGTAGCCGAGTGAGAACCCGATCGATCGTTCCCTTGCTGCCTCGAACAGTGGGGCGGTGATCGTCGACGGCATTTCCCGTTCGTAGTAGTGGTCGGCTTCGGAAATGTTCTCGACGAACCATCTCGGGAAGAAGGTGGTGAGGGCGAGTTCGGGGAACACCACGAGGTGAGCGCCCCGATCAGCGGCACTGTGTAGTAGCTCGCACAACCGCGACACGACGGATTCGCGAGCATCGGATGCCTGCACCGGCCCCATTTGCGCCGCCGCCACTCGCACGATCCGTGGGGTGCCGCGCAGTTCCCCACGCATCAGAAGGTGGTCCCTGCGAGTTGCAACATCACATCGAGGAGGATGTTCGCACCCGCAACGAGGTCGGCTTCGTCGGTGTGTTCGTTCACGTTGTGGCTGAGTCCGCCATGGCTGGGAACGAAGATCATGCCCGTTGGACACAGGCGTGCGAGCATCTGTGCGTCGTGTCCGGCACCCGAGGGCATGCGTTGAACGGAGTTGCCGCGGTCACGCGCCACGGATTCGACCAGGTCCACCACGCGATCATCGAAGATGACGGGTTCGAATCGTGCCAGCGGGCGGCGAACGATTCGCACGCGCTCTGCGACGGCGAGCTCCTCGCAGAACCTGGCGATGTCGGCCTCGGCCGATTGCAGTATCGATTCATCGGTATTGCGAACGTCGAGTGTCAGCACCACCTTGGATGGCACCACGTTGGTGAGGTTGGGATGAACGTCGATCTTGCCCACGGTGCACACCTGGTTGCCGGCGAGGCGTATCGCCAGATCGCGCAGGAATACGGTCAGTTTGGCCGCCGCAAATGCGGGATCCTTACGCAGGTGCATCGGCGTGGTTCCTGCATGGTTGCTTTGACCTTCGATCGTTACTTCCTGCCAGGAGATGCCCTGCACGCCCGTCACGGCACCGATGCGAACCTGATTCACCTCGAGGAGCGGCCCCTGTTCGATGTGGAGCTCCACGAAGGAGTGCGGAACCACACCCGGACACGGTGTGGTACCGAGGTAGCCGATACGTTCCAATTCATCGCCGAGTCGGGTTCCATCGATGCCGATCACATCGTGTGCCGCCTCGGGCAACATACCGCCGACGTAGACGAGGGACCCCAGCATGTCGGGGGCGTACCGCGCACCCTCCTCGTCGGTGAAGATTCCCACCGCGAGCGGACGGGGTGGTTCGATACCGCGTTCCTGGCAGGTTTCGATGACCTCGAGTCCGGCGAGCACGCCGTAGTTGCCGTCGTAGAGACCGCCCGTGCGCACGGTGTCGATGTGCGAGCCGGTCATCACCGGCGCGCCCGTACCTACCTGCCACGTTCCGACGATGTTTCCGACCACGTCGATGGCGACGTTCATGTTCAGGTCCCGCATCCACGCCACCACGAGATCGCGACCGTCGCGGTCGGCGTCGGTCAGTGCGAGACAGTTGCAGCCCCGCCTGGAAGCCCGCCCACCTCGCCGAGTGCCATGATTCGGTTCATCAGGCGACGGTCGTTGATGTCCACCCGAGTGCCATGTGGGGGGACGAACTCCGCCGAGCGCACCGCGCCATTCTATGAATGGCAGACTTGTGCACCGATGATGAAGGCAACAGTGCGATGACCGGTATCGATCGCAGCGTCTTGGCCGGGCTCATGGCGCAGGAGACGGAGCGGTTCGTCACGATGCATCCGCGTTCCGGTGAACACGCTCGATCGGCGTCGTCGCTCGTGGGTGGGGTTCCGATGCCGTGGATGCGCCGGTGGCCAGGACCATTTCCGCTCGTACTCGAGGCCGCGAACGGTGCACGCTTCACGGACATTGATGGTCACGAGTACGTGGACCTGTGTCTCGGTGACACCGGTGCGATGACCGGTCATGCGCACCCCGCGGTGGGGCGGGCAATCGCCGAGCAACTGGGTCGTGGCGCAACGGTGATGTTGCCGACCGCCGATGCCAGCTGGGTGGGCGACGAACTGGCTCGTCGCTTCGGCCTGCCAAAGTGGCAGTTTGCTCTGAGTGCCACGGATGCGAATCGTTTCGTGCTCCGCTTTGCACGCGGCATCACGGGTCGGCCCAAGGTACTCGTGCACGACTGGTGCTACCACGGCACCGTCGACGAAACGCTCGTCGTTGCGATGGGCGATCGTACGGTGAGTCGACCCGGTGCAATCGGTCCACAGGTGAATCCCGCGCTCACGACGCGCGTGGTGCAGTTCAACGATCTGGCGGGTCTCGAGGAGGCGGCAGCCATTGGCGACGTGGCGTGCATGTTGATCGAACCCGCGCTCACCAACATCGGCATCGTGTTGCCGGAACCCGGCTACCTGGACGCCGTTCGCGAGATCACACGACGGCACGGCATCTTGTTGATCATCGACGAGACGCACACCATTTGTGCGGGGCCTGGTGGCTGTACCGCGGCATGGGGTCTGGAGCCGGACATCGTGGTGATCGGCAAGACGATCGGCGGGGGTACTCCGGTCGGGGCCTACGGATTTTCGGCCGAGGTGGCCGCGCAGGTTGCCGCATTGCAGGATCATGACGGGATCGACGTTTCCGGAGTTGGCGGGACTCTCGCCGGCAACGCACTGTCGATGGCAGCCGTTCGCGCGACACTGACCCATGCACTGCTTCCGGAACACTTCGCCCACACGGTGCAATTGGCGAAGGAATGGACCAACGGTGTGCAGCACGCCTACGAGCGCCGGGGTCTTTCCTGGAGCGTCCAGCAACTCGGTGCACGCGCCGAATATTGGTTTTGTCCACCGCCACGGACCGGCGCTGACGCTGCTGCGGCGGTCGACCATGAACTCGATGCATTCATGCATCTGTGGGCGATCAATCGCGGTGTCCTGCTGACGCCGTTCCACAACATGGCGTTGTTCTCACCGTTCCACACACAGGCCGATGTCGATGCGCATACCGAGCAGTTCGACTCTGCTCTTTTGGCCTTGACGGGCCGATAAGTACATCTCGAGATGGGATGGCTGGGCGCTGGTCTGGTGGACATCGGCACGGGGAACACGTTGTGGGTTCTCGTCGTCATGCTCTTGGCCGCCCTCGTGCAGGCCCTCGGAGGGTTCGGTTTCGCCCTCATGGCCGTGCCACTAGCCGCTCTCGTCGTGGATCTCGAATTGGCGGTGATCGCGGTGAGTGTCGGTTCGCTCTTCAACACGGCCTTACTATGTGCGCGTACGTATCGTCGGGTGGATCGCGAGGTTGCCGTGCGCTTCAACGTTCCGGCCCTCATCGGTATGCCGATCGGGCTGGTGGTCCTGCGGACCGCGCCCCAGAACCCTCTCAAGGTGATGCTGGGTGTCATCATCATCGTCGCCACGCTTGCCTTGATGCGGTCGACATTGCGAGTACCGGGTGATTCCATGGCGAAGCCCGCGGGGAGGGCCGCGGTTGATGTAATGGCCGGCTGGCTCTCGGGCATTCTTTCGACGTCCACCGGAACCAATGGGCCACCCCTCGTGCTTGCATTGGCGTCCCGACGTTTCTCGCCGGAAGTCTTTCGTGCGACACTGGCGTTCACGTTCACCGTCAGCGGCTCATTGAGCCTCGCAATGTTCGCCGTGACCGGAATGGTGTCGCGTGATGCCCTGACGATCGCCGCCGTTGCCGTTCCACTGATCCTGCTCGGTCAGGGTGTGGGGATTCGATTGCAGCCGAAACTGTCCAATCGACGCTTCGATCGCCTCGTGTACGCCTTGCTCATGCTGAGCGGATTGTCGGTAGGGGTATCAGGTGTGATGGGCTGACACGTCGGCGTTGTTCGTCGTTACCGGCCGAACCACCCGAGCCACGCCTCCTTGGATTTCGGCTTGAAGATTGCGTTGCTGTTGCGAATGGTCCCCATCGGACCGTGGGACTCCGTCGAATAGCGATGACCGGGATAGATGACCGTGTCGTCGGGAAGGTTGGAGAGCTTCTGCAGGCTGTCGTACATGTCCTCGGGGTTGCTGCCAGGAAGATCGGTACGACCGCAGCCATCGAGGAACAGGTGTCGCCGGACACCAGTCGCCCTCCACGAGAAAGCATTGACTGCCCGGTGTGTGACCCGGTGTGTGGAGCAGCGTGACGGGCACGTCACCCACCGTAACCACGTCGCCCGGCTCGTGTACGGAGAGATGCGATCGGTGCACGCCGGTGACCTTCGTTACCCACTCCGCTTCGGCTTGTTGAACGTGCACGGGAACGGAACAATGCTCCAGGAGGGCGGCAATTCCCTCGATGCGATGGCCCATCATCGATCCACCGACGTGGTCGGGATGGTAGTGGGTGGCGAGCACTCCCGTCACCGTCATGTCGTCCTGCGATACGGCGTCGATGAGGGACTTCACGTCGTACGCCGGATCGACGAGCAAACACTCGCCGGTTGATCTGTCGCCGATCACGTAGACGAAGTTCACCATCTGTCGCGCCATGTCGTCGTCGCCTGCGAAGTCTCGACCCGAGAGCAACTGGCGGAAGTACAACCTGTCAATCACGCGAACGAAACTATCCGTCCGTCGGGATACCTCGCGGCAATTACCCTGAAGGGGTGACTTCACGCAACCTTGCGACGAACGCTCCGCTGCGCTATGCGGTCGTCGGCACGGGGATGATGGGTATCGAGCACATCTACGCGTTGGGTGCGATACCCGGCTGCGAAGTGGTAGCACTGTGCGATCCGCACGAGGCGAGTCGGTCCCGTGCACGGGCTGCCGTGTCGCGTTCCGTCGCCGAGTTCGACTCGGTGGGGGAGTTGGCGGCGCACGGAGGATTCGACGTGGCGGTGGTGGCATCGCCGAACTTCACGCATCGTTCGGTCGTGGAAACCCTGCTTGCCACCAACGCCCACATCCTCATCGAGAAGCCATTGTGCACCACGGTGGACGACTGTCGCGCCGTCATCGACGCGGAGCGGAGCGTGAACGTGCCGGGTCGCGTGGTGTGGGTGGGGTTGGAGTACCGCTACATGGCGCCCACCAAACGACTGCTGGAGCACACGCGCAGTGGGAGTCTCGGATCACTTCGGATGCTCGCGATACGTGAGCATCGTTTCCCGTTCCTGGTGAAGGTGAACGACTGGAATCGATTCTCGTGAATACCGGCGGCACACTCGTTGAAAAGTGCTGCCATTTTTTCGACTTGATGCGGTTGATGCTGGGCAGCGAACCCGTACGGGTGTACGCGTCGGGGGCCCAGGATGTGAACCACCTGGACGAAAGGTACGACGGCAAGGTGCCCGACATCCTCGACAATGCGATGGTCATCGTCGACTTTGCGAACGGTGAACGAGCGTCACTTGACCTGTGCATGTTCGCCGAAGCCACGAAGAACGAGCAGGAGATTTCCGTGGTCGGAGATCTCGGAAAAGCCGAGGCACTTGTAACGGAGGGAGTCGTACGTATCGGCCTGCGGGCGAATGGATGGTTCCAGTGCGAGGAGGAACGACTGGGTCACGGCGACATTCCCGACGTCGTTCTGGAACACGGTGCGCATCATGGCTCCTCCTGGCGTCAGCACCTTGCGATGCAGGCAGCCATTCATGCCGGATCCCCCGCGGAGGTTTCCTTGCGCGACGGTCTGATGTCCGTGGCGATGGGGCAAGCTGCGCATCGCAGCATCGACGAGGGCCGTCCCATTCTCATGGCCGAAGTACTCGACTAGTTCGTTCGGCCAGCTCGTGCGATCGGAGCATTCGGCCGTCACAACAACGCGTCGAAGATGCGCTGTCTGATTCGTGGCGATGCTCCGTGACGCGCTTCGTGGGAGTCGATGGACTCGCTCAGTTTCAGCAACGCATTGATTCCGATGAATCTGAACGGCTCGGGTTCCCAACGTGGTGAGTGATGATCGATGAACGGCAGTCGAGTGAGCGGTGTGTCTCGTTGATGCCAGGTGTCGACGAGCATACGGGCGAAAAGATTCGTGGCGGCGACTCCGTCACCGGTGTAGCCGCCCAGTCGGGCGTAACGCGCGG
The DNA here is from genome assembly GCA_038146945.1 of Ilumatobacteraceae bacterium. Taxonomy (GTDB): domain Bacteria; phylum Actinomycetota; class Acidimicrobiia; order Acidimicrobiales; family Ilumatobacteraceae; genus F1-60-MAGs027. The sequence continues at coordinate 4,712 of JAYQSR010000008.1, read as the reverse complement.
CCTTGTCCAACGTCATCGTCGGAATCCAGTCGCGTGGTACGCCGAGTGGGCCACCCCAACGATGGGTGATACGCGCTTCCGCGGCGGCGGGAAAGTGGCGAGCGATTGCTTCGGTGATACGACGATGCGTGGAGGTATCCAGATCGAACGAATCCCTCACTCGCGATGCGAAGTGGTACGGCGCACCTCGCCCGCCGAAGGCGATGCGATTGTCGGCGGTGAGTTGGGCATAGATCACCATGTTGCCCCCATCGTTGAACGTGATGCGATTCGTCCAGCCGAGGTCGGAAACCACGGCGGCACTCAGCGGCTCGGTGGCCACCATCAGCGAATAGAGCGGTACCACGTGGCGTTTGGTTTGGTGAAACTCGTTGGAGTATCCCTCCGTTGCCTGTACGACGAGTGCTGCTCGCACGTGTCCGTGATCGTGTTCGACCACGCCGTCACGGATCTCGTGAACGACGGTGTCCTCCCAGAGGTGAACCCCCCGTGCCCGCAGCGCCCGTGCGAGTCCGGTCACCAGGGCGTGCGGGTTCACCGTTGCACAATGGGGACTGAAGATCGCACCGTAGGTTTCCGCAAGACGCAGATGCTCTCGTACCTCGACGGACGACAACCACCGCAGGTCGTCTCGGGTCATTCCGAGGTGGTGTTGTCGACGAACCACTTCCTGTAGACGTGAGGCTTGAACCGGCGTCGAAGCCGACTGGATCGTTCCTCCGCGATGGAATTGGCAGTCGATGGCTTCGGATTCAACTACGCGCTGAACCTCGTCGATGCTGGCGAAACTCTCCCGGTAGGCAGCCAGTGCGGCATCCCGCCCGAAACGATCGGCAAGTTCGCTGGGCAGAAGCGGAAAGAATCCGCTGCACCAACCGCCGTTTCGCCCGCTGGCGCCGAAACCGATCCGACGCGCCTCCAGCACCGCTATTCGCGTCCGTGGTTCCGCCTCGGCAAGGTAGAAGGCCGTCCAAAGTCCGCTGAGACCACCACCGACGATGGCGACGTCGACCTCGGCCACGCTCGGAGCTGTTTCGGGTTGCCAGTCGACCGATGCCGTCTCGTGCCAGACGGGGAACGTGGCGGCGTCGCAGAGGGAATCCGTCATCGCCGACGTTCAGCGAATCCAGAGATCATAAATGTCACGTTCCGGGTCGACGAGTAGCAGGTTTTCTTCGTGGATTTGCAGTGTGGTTCTGGTGGTGCCCGTGGGGCTCCATGTGCACTGCGATGAACGGGCGAACAGGACGAGAGTATCCGCAAGGGAAGTGACGAGGTGGCGATGCGCCGGCGACGCACCGATGAAGTGTTCGACGTTGGGTGCGTCGATGTTGTCGAAGGTGAAGGGGATATCGAGTCCGTGACATGCCCCGAGGACGCCGTCGAACACCGGAGTCGGCCAGGTGAAAAAGTACGACCAGGTGGTGGCGCCCGTACGTGCCCGACCATCGATGATGCGCCAGGCAGGTACCCGGAACGATTCGTCGCTCTGCATGGCGGCGAGGAGCTGGGCGGGAGTGGATTCCGGTCGGAGGCGTTCGTAGGTGCGCCACGCCGCGTCCATGTCCGCCCCGAAACGTCGTGCAAATTCCGATTTGACGTCGTCGGTGGTCAGGTTGGCGGACGCCGGATTGAGCGCCACCCACAAGCGATTTTCATCGCGGAGGGTCCCGATGACCAAGGGTCGCTGATCGCTGGCGATGAGGTCGTATGCGTCGGACGCCACCACGTCGCCACCCACGGTGGGGCTGAACATCGTGACGACATCCTTCGGGTCCTGCAACAACCGGCCCTGTGCTTGCAGGACGACGGAGGTGTCGAGAGGGCGAACTTCGCTGATGGATGAAACTCCCAGCTCCTTTGGCGAGTAGCCGCTCGGATTGTGTGGCGCGTTCGGGTGTTCTGAGTTGTCCGAGCGAAGGGCTCATCGCCCAACCCCTGTGGAAGAGATGTCGGGCGTCGGGCGCGCCGAAGAGCGCCAGCACACTGCATCCACCGGCCGACTCGCCGAAGATCGTGACGTTGGAAGGGTCGCCCCCGAAGCGATGGATGTTGTCGCGTACCCATGAGAGCGGAAATCTGGTCTTGTAGACCGAGATCGCGGGCGCCGGAGAAACCGAAGGCTCCAAGTCGATAGTTCAGGCATACGACGACGCATCCACGCGCCGCAAGGTTGCTTCCGTCGTACCATGCGGCATTCGCGGTGCCGTTGGTGAAGGCACCACCATGGATCCACACCAATACCGGCAGGCGCAACGAGGAGTCGATCGGATGGTGGACGTTGAGCGTCAGACAGTCCTCGCTCATCGGGAGCTGCGTCGTTCCCATCGCCGTCTCGAGAAAGCCCGGCACCTGCGGGCATTGGACGGCGGATGGATGCTGCTCGAAGGTATCGACCGTCTCGGGACGGTCGAATCGTGCTGCCCGCGCGTACACGATGTCTCGGACGGTTTGCACCGACGGCTTCACGTTCTCAGGGTAGCCATCGGCGGGAGGGATACCGTGATGATGTGTTGCGACGTCGTGTGGAACGCTTGATTGGCGCGGTTGTCGCCGATCGCTGGGAGACCTGGCAGTTCAGCGCATCAATCACCAATCACACCTCTCGTGGCCGACGATTCAAACGGATGGGCGATGGTTCACTCATTGCTTTCCCGTGGGTGACCATTTACAACGAGGAATACATCGAGATCGGTAGTGACACCATGATTGGTCCGTATTGCGCGCTGTCGGCCGGAATGATGCCCGGTCAACGATGCGTGACATCGCCTGTGGTGCGAATCGGTGATCGTTGTCTCATCGGGCGGGGGAGCGGCATCGTGGGTCACCTCGCGATCGACATCGGCAACGACGTCTGGACGGGCCACCACGTATACATCACGGATCAGAATCATGGTTACGGCGACGTCCATCGCCCCATTTCCCAGCAAACCCAACCCGAACGTCCGGTATCGATTGGTGACGGTTCATGGCTCGGGACCGGGACGGTGGTGCTCCCGGGTGCGTCGATCGGGAGACACGTCGCCGTCGGGGCGAACTCGGTCGTAACGGGATCCCTGCCGGACTACAGCGTTGCCGTTGGAGCACCGGCACGAGTGATCCGCCAATACTCAGCCGGTTCGGGCTGGAGCCCAGCGGCGGAGTTCTCGTCGTAGTCGGGGCTCCCGCAGGTCACACCGACAAGTCAATGGGTGGCGCACACGCCGGCATGCGGTTGTCGCCGGCGAACGTGGCGAGACGTTCGGCGAGCGGCAATCCCTCGAAGGTCGACTCCGAGAACGGGGCGTTGTCACCGGTTCGTAATCGTTGCGCGTAGGACCGGCGGTCATCCACGTACCGTTCGTACTCGGCGATCCAGAGGGGAACGATGGCGCGACCCTTCTCATCGACAGGTTGGTCGGCCTTCAGCGAGCGAATCATTGCCTCGAGCGTGTCGGTAGCCCGGTCAACCAAGTCGGCGCGCTGTCGAAGCCCATCAACCCCCACCTCCGAGATGAGGCGATAATCCGCGAGCGCTTCGCGCTCCCGTTCGGCGTCCAGGCAACGCCGCTGAGCGCGTTGTGCCCACGCTTCGTCGCCGATCTTGTTGATCGACTCCTTGGAGGCGAAGAGGAGGGCGTACACCCACATGACCGCAAGTGCGGTGCAGATGAGTGACAGAATGATTCGTGCCGTTGGTACGCATCTCGCTCCGAGATACTCCGTGAACACCTCCCTGAACCGCTTGTCGTGGCAAAGAACCTCACCCGAGCACTCGTGAGTTTTCATCGTGGTTACTCATCGTTGCGGTTTCGGGTGCCGTGGTGTTCGCGACGGCCAATGGCCGTGTCGTCGCAATGGTGTGAAACCCGTCATCGATGACGTGATTCTTCCGGCGTTCGGTCGTGACGGAGTGTCGTTCGGTACCTGGTTCACGACGTCCCTCATCGTCGTTGGGATCGGCGTAGTTCGCGCCTGCGGGGTGGTCGTTCGGCGTTCATTCGCCGGAAAATGCGCCGGCCACCGCCGAGACACTCGCCAATCGGGTGTTACGGCACGTGATGTCGCAGCCTGCCTACTGGCACCGCTCGAGGATGACGTGTGATGTTGCGGCTCGCGCGGGCGTGGACACCGATGCTGCAGTTGCCATCCTTGCTCCACTGCCGTTCTCGACGTCGATCGCGGTGCTCCTCGTCGTGGCGGGAACCTGGTTGATCGTCACCGACGTTTGGTTGGGTCTCTTCGCAACCTTGGTCTTTCCGGCGATGCTGGTGATGAACGTGCTGTACCAGCGGAAGGTTGACCGCTTCTATCGCTCGGCGCAGGATGAACTGGGAGAGCTGTCCGAGGCCGCCCACGAGAGCTTCGACGGAGTGCTCGTGGTGAAGGCGTTCGGCGCCGAGGAGCGCGAGACCGAGCTGCTTGGCCGCGATCTCGCGACGTTTGCAGACTGCACGAACCGGCGCGATAAACCTGCGGTCGACGTTCGAAGCGCTCATCGGTGCTCACGCCGTCGTTGGTGAACGTGACGCATCATCCGGACTCGGGCGCGTTGCGGGATACGAAAGTGGTGACATGATCAGCGGGCGACCTCTCGTCCTTCGTATGTACCTCTTCGCGCCTGTCACCTAAGCCACCACGTATCGTCAGTTATCTCTTTCTCCGGAGTCCTGCATTCACTGAGCGGCTGGGACCGTGCAGCAGGAGCAATACGTAACTGAATCGAAGCAAAC
>JAYQSR010000007.1:0-59817 GCA_038146945.1 Ilumatobacteraceae bacterium | reverse complement strand
GGTATTCACTTATGTGGGACGGAGCACGCAGTTGTTGCTGCAGCGCGTGCCGGAGCCGATGCTCATGGGTTCATGGTTCGGCGAAACTTCAAGGAGCAGTCGGATGCCGATTACGAAGACCCTCTGGATCATTCCGTTTCCGGAGATCAATCCAGAACACAAGCGCGACACCATCGACGCACCCATCGACGGTTTCTGTGCTGCCAAGAACGGTTCGAACAACGACGGCGGCAAGGACTTCCTCAAGTTCGCCGGCGATATGGAAGGTGTACAGGCGATGCTCGATACGGGCATTCCGATGACATCGGCCAATAAGGGACAGGACACGTCCACCTATGACGCGTTCCAGACCCAGCAGTTGGCGGTAATGGCCGAGGCCAAGTACATCACGCAGTTCCTCGACCGTGACACTCGTCCGGACTTCGCAGGTCCGGTCGTGGGTCCTGAATTGCAGAACTGGTTCAAGAATCCGAAGGACGTCAACAAGATCCTCGAGAGCTTGCAAGCGCAGTGGGATGCGCTCCCGCCGCTCTGAGGTTCGCAGAACCAACTCGGTAGCACTACGCAACTGCAGTTGATCGGATCATGAGTTCGCCGGCGACGAGACCACGAGGGTCCCGTCGTCGGCGTGCTTTTTCCCGGGGGGATCGAGTCACGCTCGGGATCTTCGTCGGGGTACCGACGTTCCTCCACCTGGTGTTGGTGTGGATCCCGGCCGTCCTCACGATCCTCTTATCGTTCACCTATTGGACCGGCATCAACTTCGGGGACATCACGTGGGCCGGATTGGCCAACTACGACAACATCGTCACCAAGACGCCGGCCTTCTACGACGCGTTGCGGAACAACATCATCTGGCTGCTCTGGTTCGGATTCATCGCCACCCCGGCAGGCGTACTTCTTGCGTACCAGATCGATCGTCAAATCCGCGGACACAAGGTGTACCAGTCGGCGTACTACCTACCGGTGGTGCTGTCGTTGGCGGTGACAGGAATCATCTGGAACTTCATGTTGCGTCCCGACGGCTTCGTGAATGGAGCACTCGGTCGGGACATCGACGATGCGATTTCCTTCTTCGGCAATTACAACATCAACATCTACGTGATCATGGTGATGGCGTCGTGGCGTCACATCGGATACATCATGTTGCTGTACCTGGCAGGGTTGACGGCCATCGATCCGACGCTTCGTGAGGCCGCGTCCATCGACGGCGCCACCGAGTGGGCGACGTTCCGAAAGGTGATACTTCCGGCCATGCGTCCGGTGAACATCATCGTGATCGTGATCACCATCATCGAGTCGCTCCGGGCATTCGACATGGTGTACGTGATCTACGGAACGAGTGCCGGGCTGCCGATTCTCGGCATTCTGGTGTTCCAGAACATCGCCGGTGAAGGTGCCTCGATGAAGGGTGCCGCATACGCGGTGATTCTCTTCGTTCTCTCGATCGGACCGATCATCGCCTATCTGCGACAGCAATTCCGCGAGGACGTGTCGTGATGTCGATGCGTGACTCTCAGGTGGTGAAGGACCGCGCAATCTCCATCTTCATCGGCGTCTTTGCGGTGCTCTGGGTGTTTCCGATTCTCTGGACGCTGTGGAGTTCATTTCGTCCGTACAAGGAGATTCGTGCGCGCGGCACGTTCTCCATGCCGGAGGAATTCGGAATCTTCAACTACACCGACGCGATCTCTCGAATGCAGCTTCCGACGTACCTGTGGAATTCGTTCATCATCACCATTCCGACCGTCTTCCTCACCCTCACGTTCGGAAGCCTGATCGCATTCGTCGTTTCCCGGTACTCCTTCAAGTTCAACGTGGGAATGTTGTTGTTGTTCACCGCAGGAAACCTCCTTCCCGCGCAGTTGGTGTTCATTCCGGTGTTCAAGCTGTACCTCAACATCGGTGACCTGGTGGGGGATCGGAGATTCCTCTACGACTCTCCTTGGGGTGTGGTACTCATCCATGTGGCGTTCCAAATGGGATTCGCCACCTTCGTGCTGTCGAGCTACATGAAGACGATTCCCAAGGAGATCTCCGAATCGGCGCTGGTGGACGGCGCCTCCGTGTTGCGTCACTACTGGAACGTGATGCTGCCGCTCTTGAGGCCGCCCTTGGCATCGCTTGCCGTGTTGATGACCACGTGGATATACAACGATTTCTTCTGGGCACTGGTGTTGATGTCCACCGACAACAAACGGCCGATCACCTCGGCGTTGGGTCGACTTCAAGGTGAATTCGTCACCGACTACAACCTGCTGGCCGCGGGAGCAATCATTGCCGCGTTGCCCACCCTTATCGTGTTCTTTGTGCTGCGCAAACAATTCGTGTCCGGTTTGACGCTCGGCTCCACCAAGGGGTGAGCCGCATGGTGCACTTGGTGCACGATGGGATCTCCGTCGTGGTGGATGTGTCGGGTGGTGTGCCAGAAATCATCCATTGGGGTGCCGCACTGGATGCGAACGATGGCGAAACGCTCGCAGCGATGACCAAGCGACCACTCACGCACGGATCACTCGACGTCGTCCCACCGTTGCACATCGTGCCGCAGCATTCACTCGGATCGCTCGCGCGACCAGGTGTGGCCGGGCATCGTCCGGGTGGTCGAGATTGGGCGCCGCGATTCGTGTCGTGCGAGGTGACGTCATCAGCGAACGCACTCACCACCACATCGCACGATCGCGTTGCGCAACTGTCGTTGGAGACCACGCTCGAGATTTCGTCGACCGGTGCGTTGCACGTGAGTGCATCGATAACCAACGAGGGCGACTCGAGGTACCTGCTCGATGCCCTCACGGTGTCGCTGCCGATGCCAGCACATGCCCACGACATCGTCACCCATTCGGGCCGATGGTCGCGCGAGGCGTCGATTCATCGTCATTCGCTCACGCACGGTGCGTGGAGCACTGAAAATCGCACCGGTCGAACCTCGCACGAGTATCCACCCACCATGTGGTGGTGTACGACGAACGCGCGTGAGTGGGCGGGCGAGGTGTGGGGGTGCCACCTCGCATGGAGTGGAAACCACGCAACGTGGGCGGAGGTGCTTCCCGATGGTCGCCGGTACGTGCAACTCGGTGAACTGCTGTTGCCGGGCGAAGTGTGCCTCCAGCCGGGGGAGCGCTACACGACACCCGTCGTGATCGGCGCGTACTCCTCCAGCGGGTTCACACCCGCCTCATGGATCATGCACCGCTCGATACGAACGCCGCTCGGCTCGCATGGTGCGGGTCGGGCGGATGACGGCGACGCTGCATCGTGGCCCGACGTGCCGGTTTCCCCACCAAAGATTCGCAAGGTGTTGCTCAACACATGGGAGGCGACCTATTTCGACCACGACACCGAGAAACTGAAGGCGCTCGCCGACTCGGCGGCCGAGATCGGAATCGAGCGATTCGTTCTGGATGACGGGTGGTTCGGCTCACGCCGCAACGACCGTGCCGGTTTGGGTGACTGGGTGGTGTCGCCGGAGGTGTACCCGAACGGGCTCGGTCCGCTCATCTCCCACGTGCGTTCACTTGGAATGGACTTCGGCATCTGGGTGGAGCCGGAGATGGTGAATCCGCAGAGCATGGTGGTGCGCGACCATCCCGATTGGGTGTTGCATGCAATCGGATACGAGCCGGTGCAGGCGCGCCACCAAGTGGTGTTGGATCTCACCAACGAGGCGGCATTCGCCCACGTACACGGACAACTGCACCGGTTGTTGAGCGACCATGACATTGCCTTCGTGAAATGGGACATGAACCGACCACTCATCCACGCGAGCGGTACCGACGGTGCTCCGGCCGTACGCCGACAAACACGTGCGTTCTATCGCCTGCTCGACCAACTTCGTGCCGAGCATCCGCACGTGGAGTTCGAATCGTGTGCGTCGGGCGGCGGGCGCATCGATCACGCGGTGTTGTCGCGCGCGGTTCGGGTGTGGACGAGCGACTGCAACGACCCGCTCGATCGCCAGTACATCCAGCGGGGTGTGGGCATGTGGGTGCCCAACGAGATGCTGGGAATGCACGTTGGCGCACGTAGATCGCACACCACCGGGCGGTCGAGTCGAATGGAGTTTCGGGCAATCACCGCGATGTTCGGATGGATGGGCGTGGAATGCGATCCACGACGACTCGACGACCACGAGCGAGAAGTATTGCGTGACGCGATTGCGTTGCACAAACGCCACCGGTCGTTGCTGCACGGAGGTGACGCGGTGCGCTTCGACCTCGACGACCAGACGGCGCTCGCGCACGGTGTGTTTGCCGCCGACCGAAGCGAAGCCCTGCTGGCGTACGTGCAGTTGACGAGTTCACCGTGGCTGGTCGCACCTCGCTGGCGGATTCACGGGCTCGAGCCCGAACGCACCTACACCGTTTCGCACGTTGCGCTCGGAACCGTTGGTGGAATGGGGCGCACCACCCCCGAGTGGATGACGACGCCGCTTCGCTGCACCGGACGAGAGCTCTCGGTGGTGGGAATTCAGCCACCGAGTCTGTGGCCCGAATCGGGCGCTCTCGTGCATCTGCGCTCGTAGCATTATTGCCCGTGCCCGAGTCGATTTCACGCGAAACCGTCGCGAAGGTGGCGCGATTGGCACGCTTGCACCTCAACGACGAAGAGGTGGATCGCATGACCAGCCAACTCGCCGGAATGTTGGAACACTTCCGCGATGTCGATGCGTTGGATTTGTCGAACGTGGAACCGTTGAACCAACCGATTCCGCTCTCCAACGTGATGCGTGACGACGTGGAAGCTCCCTCCCTCGATCGTGACGAGGTGCTGGCCAATGCCCCGGCCGCGCAGGACGGCCGATTCCGGGTTCCGCCGATCATCGGGTTCGAGGAGTAGTCGATGGTGGCGCTTCGCACGGCAGTCGACGTGGCCCGAGCGGTGGCCAGCGGCGAATTGAGTGCCGCCGCCGTCGTGGAAGAAAATCTGGCGGCCATCGATGCGCGCGAGGGCGAAGTGCACGCATTCAATTTGGTTACCGCTGAGCGTGCCCGGGAACGCGCCGCCCAGATCGACGCCGACGTCAAGGCGGGAAGGAACGTTGGTCGATTGGCCGGCGTCACCGTTGCGCTGAAGGACAACATGTGCACTCGCGGTGTCGAAACCACCTGTTCTTCGCGGATCCTCGCAGGCTGGAAACCCCCGTACGACGGCACGGTGGTACGTCGTTTGGCCGATGCCGGAGCGGTGATGGTGGGCAAGACCAATCTCGACGAATTCGCGATGGGATCGAGCACCGAAAATTCGGCATTCGGCCCGACGCGCAATCCTCTCGATACGTCACGCGTTCCCGGAGGGTCGAGTGGCGGCAGTGCCGCGGCCGTCGCCGCGGGTTTTGCCACCGTGTCGTTCGGAAGCGACACCGGCGGCAGTATTCGCCAGCCTGCAGCGCTGTGTGGTTTGGTCGGTGTGAAGCCCACCTACGGAATGGTGTCGCGTCAGGGACTCATCGCGTTCGGCAGCAGCCTCGACCAGATTGGTCCGTTCACTTCCACGGTGGCCGATGCCGCGTTGCTGATGGAAGTCATCGCCGGCCATGATCCACTCGACTCCACGTCGTTGCCGCAGCCCGCACCCGAGTTGATGTCGGTGCTGTCGCACGGAGTCGAGGGAATGCGAATCGGTCGGATCACCGACATGCCCGAGGGTTCGTCCCCCGACGTGCTCGAACGTCTCGATGCGGCGTTCGATGCATTGCGCAACGCCGGAGCCACCGTGGTGGACGTGCAGATGCCCTCGATGTCCTACGGGTTGACCGCGTACTACTTGGTGGCGCCCGCCGAAGCCAGCAGCAACCTGGCCCGCTTCGACGGCGTACGGTACGGCTTGCGGGTGGACGCCAAGGATCTGAACGCGATGTACGGCGACACTCGTGCCGCGGGCTTCGGCGACGAAGTGAAGCGACGAATCATGCTCGGCACGTACGCACTCTCGGCCGGCTACTACGACGCGTACTACGGCAAGGCCCTGAAGGTTCGTCGTCTCATCGCCGACGACTTCGCCAAGGCATACGAGAGTTGCGACGTCATCCTCACGCCCACGTCACCAACGGTTGCCTTCAAATTCGGGGACAAGACTAACAACCCGTTGGCCATGTACTTGTGCGACGTCTTCACGATTCCCACCAACCTGGCCGGTCATGCGGCGATGAGCGTGCCGTTCGGAACCGGCGAGGCCGGTCTGCCCGTCGGCGTGCAAGTGCTGGCTCCCGCACTCGGTGAAGCACCGATGTTTCGTGTTGCCGCCGAACTCGAGCGTGCAGCATGAACGCCGTCGGAACCACCGCGACGAATCCCTCGACCGTCGTCGCCACCGCCGAGCAACTCATCGATGGATGGGAGTTGGTCGTTGGGCTCGAGGTGCACGTGGAACTCGCGACGAAAACCAAGCTCTTCAGTGCCAGCGCTAACCGCTTCGGCGACGAGCCGAATACCAACATCGATCCCGTCACGCTCGGTCTTCCCGGTGCGCTTCCCGTGCTCAATCGCCATGCGGTGGAGTTGGCGATGCGACTCGGCCTGGCACTCAACTGTCGGGTACAACCGTGTACGTTCCACCGAAAGAACTACTTCTATCCCGACCTGCCCAAGGCCTACCAAATCAGCCAGTACGACCAGCCACTGAACGTCGACGGTTGGCTGATGCTTCCCGGTGACGTGCGCATCGGCGTGGAACGCGCTCATCTGGAGGAGGACACGGGCAAGTCGACGCACTTCGGTGGTGCCGAGGGACGAATCCACGGGAGCGACTACTCACTCATCGACTTCAACCGTGCCGGTGTGCCGTTGGTGGAGATCGTGTCGCGCCCGGATATTCGCACCAGTGAGCAGGCCAAGCAGTACGTGAGCGAACTTCGAGCAATCCTCCTCGCCGTGGGGGCCAGCGACGCAAAGATGGAGGAAGGCTCGATGCGTTGCGACGTGAACGTGTCGGTGCACAAGCCCGGGACGCCGTTCGGCACCCGCTGCGAGATCAAGAACGTGAACTCCATCCGTTCGGTGGGTCGCGCGATCGAATACGAGGCTCGCCGACAGATTGATCTCCTCACGGGCGGCGGTGTGGTGAAGCAACAAACCCTGCACTGGGACGACGCCTCGGGACGCACCAACGTGTTGCGCACCAAGGAGGACGCCGACGATTACCGGTATTTCCTGGAGCCCGACCTGGTGCCGCTGGTTCCCGATGCGGCATGGATCGAACGCGTCCGCGCGGCCCTGCCGGCACTGCCCGCCGCGCGTCGCGAGGCGCTTGCCGTGTTGACGGGTGCGGCAAAGGAGAGCGAAGCGGTCGCCGTGGTCGTGGAGCGTGGTCAGGACGCCTTCATCGGTGCGGTGGCGAACGTGGGTGGTGACGCGGCTCGGGCGCTGGTGTACGTCCAGCAAGCATTCGCCGACGAACCCGCCACGCCACGCGTACCGGCGGGCGACCTGGCGGCACTGAGCCTCTTGGAAAAGAACGCCAAGATCACCTCCACCCAGGCCAAGACGCTGCTCACGGAATTGGTCGCCAATGGTGGGGGCGACGTGATCGCCATGGCAAAAGCGAAGGGCTTCGAAGCGATGGATACCGGGGCACTCGAATCACTCGTCGATCAGGCCATCGCCACCGATCCGGATGCCTGGTCGAAGTTCAAGGCGGGCGAACAAAAGGCGATGGGCGCGCTCGTTGGTGCAGTGATGAAACTGTCGAAAGGCAAGGCGGACGGCAAGGCCGTCACGGCACTGCTTCAGGCAAAAGCAGCCGAATGAACCACGTCACTGCAGGGTTGACATTGTTTGTTAGGCATGCCTAACATCAAGAACATGGGTTCTAGCTTTCTCATCACGCTGCGCGAGGGTCTTGAAGCCTCGCTCATCATCGCCATCCTGCTCACCTACCTAAAGAAGACTAACCGATGGGCCGACGCCCGTTACGTGTGGCGCGGCACGGCGGTCGCGATTGGGCTCTGTCTCGTCGCCGGCGTTGCAATCTTCATCGCACTCGACGGCCTCGAAGGCAAGTTCGAGTACGCCGTTGAAGGATTCATCGCCCTGTTCGCCACCGCAGTTCTGACACACATGATTTTCTGGATGCGCTCCCACGCTCGCACTCTCGGGCAAGAACTGCGCGACAAGGTGGACCGTTCGGTGGCGTCGGCGCTCGCGGTCATCGCGTTCGCGGCGGTCTTGCGCGAAGGTCTCGAAACCGTGCTCTTCTTGTTGTCGGCCAAGACGGAGACCGCATCGGGAAGCCAAGTGGTCATCGGTGGCGTCGTCGGCCTTGCCATCTCCATCGTCATCGGATTTGGTGTATATCGCAGTGGTAACCGTCTCAATCTGCGCACGTTCTTCAACGTCACGGCCATCTTGCTGCTGCTCTTCGCTGCAGGACTCGCGGGCAAGACGGTACACGAGCTGCGCGAACTCGTCGCATGGGAGGATGGCTGGCTGGTGTCGTCCGCGTGGACGATCGAGGGGGGTATGTGGGCACAGGGAACGTTCTACGACTTCATGCGCGGTCTCTTCGGGTGGCACAGGAGCCCTGAGAACATCCGTGTGATCGCGTATTTCACGTACCTCATTCCGGTGCTCTACCTATACCGGCGCGGAGGTTCGAACTCGACACCGATAGCCCAAGCCAAGGAAGATGCCGCACAAGTAGTCTGATTTCATGACCGCGCCGAAAGAAACGCGCGTCGATGTCAAGCCGCGCAGTCGGGACGTTACCGATGGCCTGCAAAAGGCTGCGTCGCGGGCCATGTTGCGGGCGGTCGGCCTGGGCGATGGAGACTGGGAGAAGCCACAGGTCGGCATCGCGTCGGCGTGGAACGAAGTGACCCCGTGCAACGTCTCGCTGCGACGACTTGCAGAGCAGTCGAAACAGGGCGTTCGCGCGGCGGGCGGTGTGGCCCTCGAATTCGGCACCATCACCGTGAGCGACGGCATCAGCATGGGTCACGAAGGCATGCGTGCGTCGCTGGTCAGCCGTGAAGTCATCACCGACAGCGTCGAAACGGTCGTTCATGCGGAGCGTTTCGACGGGTTCGTCGGACTTGCGGGCTGCGACAAGAGCATTCCTGCCATGTTGATGGCGGCAGCACGACTCAATCTGCCGAGTGTCTTCGTGTACAACGGTTCGATCCTTCCCGGGGTGCACAAGGGCAAGAACATCGACATCACCACAGTGTTTGAGGCGGTTGGTGCGTGCGCAGCGGGAACCATGTCGCGCGAGGAAGTCGACGAAATCGAACGTGCGGCCTGTCCGGGTGAGGGTGCATGCGGCGGAATGTTCACCGCCAACACCATGTCGAGCATCGCCGAGGCACTCGGCATGAGTTTGCCGGGAACTGCATCTCCCCCCGCGATTGATGCGCGTCGCGATGCCGATGCACGTCGGGCCGGCGAAGCCGTCGTCAATCTGTTGCGTCTCGGCATCCATCCACGTGACATCATGACCAAGAAGGCGTTCGAAAATGCGATCGCCATGGTGAACGCGTTGGGCGGCAGCACCAATGCGGTACTGCACTTGCTGGCCATTGCCAACGAAGCCGGCGTTTCCCTGTCGCTCGACGACTTCAACCGCATAGCTGCCAAGGTTCCGCACATCGCCGATACGAAACCCGCCGGCAAGTACCACATGACCGACCTCGATCGGATCGGTGGTGTGCCCGTGGTGCTCAAGCACCTGCTCGATGCCGGGCTCTTGCACGGTGACGTGCTGACCTGCACCGGCAAGACCATGGCCGAGAACCTCGCGGAAATCAACCCACCGGCACCGGACAACGACGTGGTGCGAACGGTCGACAATCCCATTCACGCCGAAGGGGGAATCAACATCCTGAGTGGCTCGCTCGCCCCCAACGGTTCGGTGGTGAAGGTGGCGGGACTCTCCAAGGATCAGATGACCTTCGAAGGCATCGCGCGGGTATTCGACGGGGAGGACGGCGCTATGGCCGCGATCATGGCGGGCGACATCGCTCCGGGCACGGTCCTGGTGATTCGCTACGAAGGACCAAAGGGTGGTCCGGGCATGCGCGAGATGCTCGCCATTACGGGAGCACTGAAGGGTGCCGGTCGCGGGGCCGACTGTGCGTTGATCACCGACGGACGATTCAGCGGTGGTACCTGGGGCTTTTGCATCGGACACGTTGCACCGGAGGCCGCCGATGGTGGACCGATTGCATTCGTCTACGACGGTGACCGCATTCGAATCGACGTGCCGAACAAGACACTCGACCTCTTGGTGGACGATGCAACGCTGACGGAGCGGCGTCGCGGATGGAAGCCCAATCCAGCGCGCTACACCAGCGGCGTGCTTGCCAAGTACGCCAAACTCGTACAAGGTGCCGAGACCGGCGCCATCACCAACATCATCGACTGACGTAGCAGTACGACTCGACACCGCCGGTCATTGCTAGGCGCCTCACGGCATGCCTTCAGCATGCTATGGTGAGAACATGGCAGCGCTACAAATCAAGGACGTTCCTGCGCGTTTGCACGACCGGGCTCGCGAACGTGCCGAGCAGATGGACCTGACGCTCGGCGAGTACGTCCTCTCACTCATTCGTCGCGACCTGGAGCGAGCCGAAGTTCGGGATTGGCGCGAGAGTTTGCTGAATCGACCCGTCACGGTGATCCCCGAAGGACTCATTCTTGAACTCATTCGCGAAGGTCGGGGCGAAGACGAATGATTCTCGATTCCTCGGTTGCAGCCGAAGTGGCGATCGGAAGCGAATTCGGTCGTCGTGCCATACCTCACCTGTCGGACGAACTCTTCGTGCCGGAACTCTTCTTTGCCGAATTCTTCTCGGTCCTCAAGAAACTTCGGATAAGAAAGGTGGTCGATGCCGCCAAGGCAGACGAGGCAATCGACGTACTTCGGGGACTGCGACTGATTGCGCTCCCGATTCATCAGCTGACAGAGGCGTTGTGGAAACTGAGTCAGCGAGTGAGTGCATACGATGCCCACTACGTGGTACTGGCGAAGGAGCTGAACCTGCCGCTCGCAACCTTCGATGAGCGATTGGCGAGCAACCGCGACTTGGGTGTGAAGTTTCTCGTCTTCAGGTAGTGCCTGGACGCACGGACCGTTTCTGCAGGCGGGTGCCGACCAACAGCAATCCCAATACGAGCGTTGCCACGATGATGAAGGGCGTTGCAATGCCGTCGCCGAACACGAAGCGACGAATTCCCAGTCCGACGCCGGCAGTAACGACCCACAGCACCACGCCGGTCGACAATGCACGCGGAGCGCGCCACGCCTTGGCCCCGACCCATGCGCCGAGCAGCGCAATCAGGAACGGAGCCGCGGTGCGCAGCGTGCCGGCTGCGTCGGTGGGTTCATCGTGGTTTCGTCTGCCGACGATGACGAAGATCACCACACAAACGACGTCGAGGATGAACCGCAGCGACGCTGCCCGCCGAGCGGGATTCATTGTCGGCACGTTTCGCGTGGTGCCGATGACATCGGATCAGACCTCGTCGTAGTACTCGCGACCGAGGTGGGTGATCTGTTCTTCGCCCATCATCCAGCGGAGTGTGTTCTTCAACTTGGTGAGCTGGATGAACAAGTCGTGCTCCGGGTACAGCCCATCGGCAACCTGCGGGCTCTTGTAATAGAACGAGAGCCACTCCTGGATGCCACCCATCCCGGCACGTTGCGCCAAGTCGGAAAACAGCACGAGGTCGAGTGCGAGCGGGGCCGCCAGGATCGAGTCACGGCACAAGAAGTCGACCTTGATCTGCATCGGATAGCCGAGCCAACCGAAGATGTCGATGTTGTCCCAGCCCTCCTTGTTGTCACCACGTGGGGGGTAATAGTTGATGCGCACCTTGTGGAAGACGTTGCCGTACAGCTCCGGATACTTGTCGGGCTGGAGGATGTTCTCCAGTACGCCGAGCTTCGACTCTTCCTTGGTTTTGAAATTCTCGGGGTCATCGAGCACTTCGCCGTCACGATTGCCGAGGATGTTGGTGGAGTACCAACCGGAGAGTCCGAGCATGCGGGCCTTCAACATAGGGGCGATGACGGTCTTCACCATCGTTTGACCCGTCTTGAAGTCCTTGCCGCTGATGGCAACGCCGCGCGCGGTGGCGAGGTCGCGCAACACCGGCGTGTCCACCGCCAGGTTCGGAGCGCCGTTGGCGAACGGAATGCCCTCGAGGATCGCCGCGTATGCGTACAACATCGATGGCGCAATAGTCGGGTCGTTGGCGTCGATCGCCTTCTCGAAACTCTCCAAGTCACGGTGCGCCGGACCCGGCTCGATGAACTTCTCGGTGGACGCACACCAGATCATCACGATGCGATCGACCTTCTTTTCGTCGCGGAAGCGGTGAATGTCCTCGCGGATGGCGTTGAGCATCGCCCGCTTGTTGACGGTGCCGACGGTGTTGTCGGCGCTGATGTTCTTCACGTATTCACGGTCGAAAGCGGCCTTCATCGGGCGAATGGCGCGCAAGGTGTCGGAAATCGCTTCGATGTGTCGTGGACCCTCGAGTACCCCGGCGCGTTGTGCGGCGACGTAGGCGTCGTCCGGGAACGGATCCCAGGCACCCCATTCGATGTCCTCCAACTTGGCGAGCGGAACGAAATCCTTGATCAGTGGCGAACGGTTGTCGGTGCGCTTGCCGAGGCGGATGGAACCCATTTGTGCGAGTGAGCCGATGGGTGTTGCCATTCCGCGCTTGGCAAGTTCCACACCTGCGATGAGGGTGCTCGACACTGCGCCGAGCCCCACGGTGAGTACACCCAACTTGCCGGTGGCAGGTGCAATCTTGCGGGGTGAACCAGAGGAAGATGGTGACATTGGTGCTCCTACGCGCTGTGGCGCGACTTACCTAGCCTACGCGCGTCGTCGCAATAGCGTGAAAGCGATGACTGACGCCATGCGCACCGCGGGTGGGGCGTTGTTGCTGGACGGCAATGCGCTACGCGACCGCATGATCGCCGACGTGGCCCGTGAAGTAGCCGATTTGTCGAGCATTCCGTGCTTGGCCACGGTGCTCATCGGTGACGATGGTCCGTCGCAGGTGTACGTGCGCAACAAGCATCGCCAGGCGCAGCGTGCCGGCATGTCGAGCCGCAACGAAACGTTGCCCGCGTCGGCCACGCAGGAGGAAGCAGAGCACCTCGTGCGAGCGTTGGCCGACGATCCGAGCGTGAGCGGCATCATCGTGCAGCAACCGGTGCCGGCGCATCTGGATGGCGAGAAGTTGTTGGCACTGATACCCGTGGAGAAGGACGTCGACGGACTCACCACCACGTCGATGGGTCGGCTCATGCGGGGCATCGATTCACTCGTGCCGTGCACGCCCCTTGGGGTGTTGCGTCTGCTCCAGCACTACGGTGCGCCGATCGCCGGGAAGCGTGCGGTGGTGGTCGGTCGTTCGAGTCTGGTCGGCTTGCCGTTGTCGGTGTTGCTGGCCCGCAAGGGAATCGATGCGACGGTCACGGTGGCGCACAGTCGTACGGCCAACCTCGCCGACGTGTGTCGCGAGGCGGACATCCTCGTTTCGGCAACCGGCGAGGCTCGCAGTATCGGCCGCGCGCACGTGAAACCTGGCGCATGGGTGGTGGATGTTGGTATCTCGCGTGGCCACGCAGGAGTCGTTGGTGACGTCGACTTCGATGCCGTGCAGGGCGTTGCCGCAGCAATCACCCCGATGCCCGGCGGAACGGGACCGATGACCGTTGCATGTTTGGTGGCGAACACGCTTGCGGCGTGGCGCTTGCAGCGTTAGTGCGAACTACGGGTTGCGAGCGATGAAGTCGTTCACGACTCGAGCCAGATCTTCACCGGCGTCCTCTTGCAAGAAGTGTCCGGCGTTCACGATGGTGGTGTGGGGCTGACCTTTGGTGCCGGGCACTCGTTGCTGAAAGCCACGGTCGCCTCCGACCGTGACGGGGTCCGAGTCGCTGAAGGCGGTGAGTACCGGTTTGTCGAACGTCTCCAACACCGTCCACGCGGCTTGATTCGCCGCAGATGATGGGTCGTCGAGGCTGATCGGTACGAGCGTCGGGAACACGCGTGCCCCGGCCTTGTACGTTTCGTCGGGGAACGGTGCGTCGTATGCGGCGACGACGTCGGAGGAAAGTGGCTTTCGTGCACAACCACCCTCGACGATTTTCCCGACGGGGAACTGGGGAACTTCCTGGCTGAATTTGCGCCATCGCATGAATCCGTCGCCCGGTGGACGATCACCGACCGGCAAGAACGTGTTTGCGACGACCAGTCGCGAGAATCGATCGGGAAACGCGGCGAGCAGTCGTAGCCCGATGAGGCCACCCCAGTCCTGGCAGACGAGGGTGAGGGAACGAAGGTCGTTGGCCGTCAGCCATTGGCTCATCCAGTCGACGTGGCGTTCATAGGTGTAGTCGTCGACGTTGCCCGGCTTGTCACTGCGTCCGAAGCCCACGAGATCCGGCGCGATCACACGATGGCCGGCCGCGGTGAAGACCGGAATCATCTTGCGGTAGAGGTACGACCAACTCGGTTCACCGTGCATGCACAACACCGTGGTTGTCGCGTCGCGGGGACCGGCGTCGTAGTGGGCGACCCGCAACGTGTCGCTGCCCTGCGTTACGTGGGTGTAGGTGGGTTCGTACGACCAGTCGGCAAGAGTGGCGAACCGTTCGTCGGGGGTGCGGAGAATCTGCATGAGCACACCATAACCAGTCGCACCGTCGCGAAGATCATCGACGCGCCATCGTGGTCATTGTCGTGGCAGTTGTCGTGGCCGTAGCCGTCGGGACGCTGCTGAACAGGGGCGATAAATCACATCGCTGAAAGTTTCGGAATCGTAAAAGATCGAGAAAGGATTTGTTAACGGTTTGGCGCACTCATGGGACGGTTGTTTATCTTTCTCGCCCATGTCATTCCGAAGCAGAACACTCATCGTCGTTACATCGATCGTTGCCATGTCGGGGATTCTCTCCGTGCATCGGGTTGCTGCAGATTCGGCTGGCACGTCGGCGACCCAGGCGGATGGGTCGCCGACTCAGATCGCAGCCTTATCGCGGTACGTCGATGCGGGCGAGTCGCACACGTGCGTGGTGATTGGGACTGGTGAGTTGAAATGCTTCGGCTCGAACTCCTCCGGACAAATCGGGTCGGGCGGCACTGCCTCTCTCGGTGATTCCGCAGCCGAGATGGGTGATGCCCTCATTGCGGTGAATGTGGGTACGGGTCGCACGGTGCGCGCGGTGTCGACGGGAACCGCGCACACGTGCGTTCTGCTCGACGACTCGAGCGTGAAGTGCTTCGGTGAGGGCGACAACGGGCGTCTGGGTTACGCAAGTTCCAGCGACATCGGTCGATCGGCGGCCACGATGGGCGACTCGCTACCTGCGGTGGATCTCGGCACGGGTCGCACGGCGCGCGCCATTGCCACGGGTGCGGCGCACTCGTGTGCGGTGCTCGACGACGGCACCGTGAAATGTTGGGGCCTGAACGACGACGGACAACTCGGTGTCGGTGACACCGATGCACGCGGTGATGATCCCGACGAGATGGGTGACGCACTGCCCGCAGTCCAACTGAACCTCGCCGACGGTGTGCGGGTGACCGGCCTCGTCGCGGGCGATGCACATACCTGTGCGCTGTTGTCGACCGGTGCCGTGCAATGTTGGGGTTCGGGGGCCAACGGACGGTTGGGCAGTGGCGACGAGAACTCCCGCGGCGACGAACCCGGGGAGATGGGAACCTCGCTTGCCGTGGTGGATCTTGGATCGGGTCGCACCGCAAAGGCGTTGGCTGCCGGCGGATCACACACCTGTGCACTCCGGGACACCAACGACGTGGTGTGTTGGGGTGTTGGCGCTACGGGTCGTCTGGGCATCGGTAGCGAGGACGATATTGGTGATGCCGCCGACGAAATGGGGAGTGCGCTCACCCCCGTGCCGTTGGGTGTCGGGAGAACGGCGCTCGCGCTGAGCGCAGGTGCATCCCATACCTGTGTGCTCGATGACTTCTCGCTGAAGTGTTGGGGCAGTGGTGCAAATGGACGTCTCGGAACAGGTGACACCGTGAGTCGCGGCGACCAGCCCGACGAACTCGGCGACGCGCTGTCGGTGATCGACCTTGGCACTGATGTGTCGACGAGTTCGCCGTATTCGGTGCGTGCACTCGCAGCCGGCACTGCACATACCTGTGCGGTGCTCGACACCTTCGCGCTGAAATGTTTCGGATTGGGAACATCCGGTCGTCTCGGCTCCGGTGGCACCTCCACGCTGGGTGATGCTGCAGCCGAGATGGGCGACAATCTCCTCGCGGTGGAACTTGGAACCGACCGCCGCGTGATGTCGCTCACCGAACCTGGCCGTGCCGGCACACCCACCGGCACGGCCGGGGACGGCTCGGTGTCGCTCACCTGGACCGCACCAACCAGCGACGGCGGCAGTGACGTGAACGACTACATCATCGAGTTTTCGACCGACGGGGATTCCTGGAGCACCTTCGTCGACGAGACATCGGTGGCGACCACCGCGACCGTGACCGGTCTCACGAACGCCACCAGTTACGTGTTTCGGGTGACGGCGCGCAATTCGGTGGCCGATGGTGTGGCATCGAGTGCGAGTGATCGCGTGACGCCAACAACCTCGACCACCACAACGACAACGACACTCGCACCAACCACCACCACGGTGGCGCCAACGACCACCACCGTGCCAGCGTCATCGGGTGGCAGCGGTGGTGGAGGCGATGCTCCACCGCCCACCACGGTGGCTCCGACGACCACCACCACGCTCGCGCCAACCACCACCACGTCGTCGACGACCATCGCACCAACGACCATCACACCAACGACAACGACGATCGCACCGATCACCACGACAACCGCACCGGTCGTCGCCACACGATCGCTCGTGCTGCGCCCGTTCGCGCCACTGGTCACCACACTCACCAGTGCGCAACGTCGCCAGATCGTCACGTTTGCGCGCTCGCTGCGAAACACCGACGTGGTCACGTGTGTGGGTGGAGCCGGTACCGGTCCGGTCAAGTTGCTGCGTGATCTCGCCCGCGTGCGCGCGGCGAACGTGTGTCAGCTGCTTGCCAAGCGGGTTCCGGGAGTACAGATCACCACCACCGTCGCCATTTCGGGTGAGGTTCAGGTATCGGATCGAACGTCAACCCAAGTGGCCATCCCGCTTCGCCTCGCTGCGCGCGACTTGTCGCGTCGGGTGTTGGTGGTCGCCCGACCAGGCAGGTTGTGAACCCCAAAAAACCGCTGGCAGACTTGAGGTTGCTATGACCACTCGACGCCCGAATGCAGTCGTTCTCGTAGTAGTCGTCTAAGCGCACGTCCGTTCAGACGTGCGCAAAACCTCCCCTCAGGGGAGGTTTTTTTGTGCCCGAAAACACGAAAACCGAAATTCACAGCGAGACTGAGAAACGAGGGAGATATGAAGGAGACACTCACCGGAGCCCAGGCGCTCATCCGTTCGTTGGAGCACGAGAACGTGGACGTGATGTTCGGTCTCCCCGGTGGTTGCATCCTCCCGGCATACGACCCGCTCATCGAATCCAAGATTCGCCACATCCTCGTGCGACACGAACAAGGCGCCGGGCACATGGCCGAGGGGTATGCGCACGTCACCGGTCGACCGGGTGTCGCGATGGTCACGAGTGGTCCCGCCGCCACCAACTTGGTGACGCCGCTCTGCGATGCCTACATGGACTCCGTACCCATGGTGGGCATCACGGGTCAGGTACCAACGGCCGCGATCGGCACCGACGCCTTCCAAGAATGCGACACCGTCGGCATCACCCGCAGCATCACCAAACACAACGAGTTGGTGATGAGCGCACAGGATCTGCCCATGGTGGTGCGCCAAGCGTTTCACATCGCCACCACCGGTCGCCCGGGTCCGACGTTGATCGACATTCCAAAGGACGTCTTGCAGAACGAGATGACCTGGTACTGGCCGAGCGACGACGAAGTACTCGACAGTTTGCCCGGTTACCGACCCAACGTGAAGGGTCATACCAAGATGATCAAGGAAGCCGCGCGACTCATCCTCGCTGCGCGCCAACCAATCCTTTACGTGGGGGGCGGAGTGTTGAAGGCGCGCGCCGCTGCCGCGCTGCGCGAACTGGCCGAGCTCACGCAGATTCCCGTCGTCACCACGTTGATGGCGCGCGGAGCATTCCCCGACTCGCATCCGTTGTGCTTGGGAATGCCCGGTATGCACGGCACCGCCACCGCGGTCACCGCGATGCAAAAGAGCGACCTGCTTATTGCCCTCGGTTCCCGCTTCGACGATCGCGTCACCGGCAAGGTGTCGGCGTTCGCTCCGGATGCCAAGATCATCCACGTCGACATCGACCCCGCCGAACAAGGCAAGGTTCGTCGGCCCGATGTTCCGATCGTCGGCGACTGCCGCCTCGTGATCGAGGAGATGTTGAAGGCCATCAAGGAATTGCTGCAGTCCGGGGAGACGCAGGCCGACGTTGGCCCATGGCGCAGTCGCGTGAGCGGCTGGCGCGAACAGTTCCCGCTCGCCTACGACCAGAGCGAACCCGGCGCGGCGCTCAAGCCGCAGTTCTGCCTGGAGAAGTTGCGTGATGGCGCGCCAGAGGGCACCATCGTGGTGTCGGGCGTCGGCCAACACCAAATGTGGACCAGCCAGTACTGGAACTTCGAAGAACCGTACACCTGGGTGAACTCGGGTGGGCTCGGCACCATGGGTTTTGCCGTGCCTGCGGCCATCGGCGCCAAGGTGGGTCGCCCGGACAAAACCGTGTGGGCCGTCGACGGAGACGGTTGCTTCCAGATGACCGCGCAAGAACTCGTCACTGCATCACTCGAGCGAATCCCCGTGAAGATCGGCATCCTCAACAACTCGTACCTCGGCATGGTGCGCCAGTGGCAGGAGATGTTCTACGACGAGCGGTTCAGCGAAGTGAACCTCTCCGGCACCCTGCCCGATTTCGTCAAGTGGGCCGAGTCGATGGGTTGTGTCGGCATCCGCGTGGAAGACCCGCAGGAGGCCGAAGCGGCAATCGACAAGGCGAACTCCATCAACGATCGCCCCGTGGT
This sequence comes from Ilumatobacteraceae bacterium, assembly GCA_038146945.1. Classification (GTDB taxonomy): domain Bacteria; phylum Actinomycetota; class Acidimicrobiia; order Acidimicrobiales; family Ilumatobacteraceae; genus F1-60-MAGs027. The sequence continues at coordinate 40,798 of JAYQSR010000007.1, read as the reverse complement.
GGTCGACTTCCGGGTGGCCGAGGATGAAAAGGTGTTCCCGATGGTGCCCGCAGGCAAGAGCAACGACGACATCCTGCTGCACCATTCGCAGGATGCACGTCGCGAGTTCTTGAAGTGAGCGGAGACCTCCACCCATGAGCGGCAACAACCCCTACGGCCAGGACTCGCAGCACCACGTGCTGTCGGTGTTGGTGCAAAACCGTCCCGGTGTGCTGGCGCGAGTGTCTGCACTGTTTGCGCGTCGTGGCTACAACATCTTCTCGCTCGCCGTTGCGCCGACCGAACATGCCGACTACAGCCGAATCACCATCGTGGTCGACTTGGCCAGCGCACCGTTGGAGCAGATGACCAAGCAGTTGTTCAAACTCATCGACGTGGTGCGCATCAGCGAACTGGATCCGCGACACTCGGTGGAGCGCGAGTTGATCATGGCCACCGTCAAGGCCACGGCCGAACAGCGCGGACAAATCGTGGAACTCACCAACATTTTCGAGGGCAAGATCCTGTCGGTGGGCGTGGACGCCGTCACCGTGAGCCTCGACGGAAGCCCCAGCAACATCGATGATTTCATGGCCGCGCTCAACCAGTACGGCATCGTGGAATCCCAGCGCACCGGCTTGGTGGCGCTCCCCAAACTCGACCGTGCAGCTTCTGCGGGCGCGGCAAAGTCACCCAAAGGAAAGGCAAGCTAATGGCAGCGAACGTGTATTACGACAAGGATGCGGATCCCTCCATCATCCGAGGAAAGAAAGTGGCGGTGATCGGCTACGGAAGCCAGGGTCATGCGCATGCTCTCAACTTGAAGGAATCCGGGGTCGACGTCGTGGTCGGCTTGCGCGACGGCTCTTCCTCGGTGGCCAAGGCAACCGATGCCGGCTTGAAGGTGATGTCGATTGCCGACGCATCCAAGTGGGCCGACGTCATCATGTTGCTCGCACCCGATACGGAACAGAAGAAGATCTACGACGAGCACGTGAAGCAACACCTCACCGACGGCAAGGCGCTCGCCTTCGCGCACGGTTTCAACATTCGCTTCGAACGCATCGCGCCACCCAAGGGTGTGGACGTGATCATGATTGCACCGAAGGGCCCCGGCCATCTCGTGCGACGCACGTACACCGAGGGTGGTGGCGTACCGGCGCTCATCGCCGTTGCGCAAGACGCAACGGGCAACGCCAAGCAGTTGGCACTGTCGTATGCATCGGCAGTTGGTGGCGGCCGAGCGGGCGTGATTGAAACCACGTTTCCCGAGGAAACCGAAACCGACCTGTTCGGCGAACAGGTGGTGCTGTGCGGTGGTCTCACCGCGTTGGTGCAGGCGGGTTACGAAACGCTCGTTGAAGCCGGCTACCAACCCGAGATGGCGTACTTCGAGTGCTTGCACGAGGTGAAACTCATCGTGGACCTCATGTACGAAGAAGGCATCGCCGGCATGCGTTACAGCATCAGCGACACCGCCGAGTACGGCGACTTGTCGCGCGGCCCGCGCATCATTGATGCCGACACGAAGAAGCGCATGAAGGCCATCCTCGAGGAGATTCAAACCGGCAAATTCGCCGAGGAGTGGATCGCCGAGAGTGACTCCGGTCGTAAACGATTCGGCGAAATGCGCAACGCCGGCAAGAACCATCCGATCGAGAAGGTCGGCGCCCAGTTGCGCGCGATGATGCCGTGGATTTCCAAGGGCAAGAAGAAGGTGTCCGAGGTATCGGGTGGCTGAGTCGACCCCGGCAGCCGGTGCCACTCACGACGTCATCATGTACACCACCACGTGGTGTGGTTATTGCAAGCGCCTCAAGCGCATGATGCAGGACGACGGCATCAACTTCGTGGAGGTGGACATCGAAACCACTCCGGGCACCGCCGAGATCGTCGAAAAGGTGAACAACGGCAACCAGACCGTGCCCACGTTGGTGTTCACCGACGGCACCGCCATGACCAATCCGTCATTGGTCAAGGTGAAGGAGAAACTGGCTGCCCTGGCCGGCTGACCGCGGTACGTTGCGCCGATGCGCAACCCCAATGACCGGATAATTCACCTTCCGTTCACCTTTACGCCAGCCGAGGGTTAGCCGTTGCGGCGAGAGTAGGTGGCTGTGACGACGGTCGAGACCCCGACACCCCGCGAGATGACGGTCATCTACAACCGCGATGACAAGATCTTTCGAGGCATCGTCACCGGCGGGGCACTGACATCGCTGGTCGTGCTCGGGGCGATCGGTCTGTTTCTGTTCCTGCGTGGTGCCCAGATCTTTTCGGACAACGGACTTAACTTCCTCGTTGGCTCCAACTGGACGGCGGGCAGTGAAGACGGCCTCATTCCGAACGACTTCTCCATCGGTCCGATGCTCGTCGGGACGATCGTGGTGTCGATTATCGCACTGGTCGTTGCCTTCCCTTTGGCCATTGGCGGAGCCTTGTACCTGGAGTTCTATGCGCCACAAGTGGTTCGTAAACCGTTGGTCACACTGCTGGATCTCGCGGCGTCGATTCCATCACTCATCTTCGGGTTGTGGGGGGTGCAAATCTTCTCGTCGTTCGGAGAGCGATGGGCAACACTGCTCAATGGCCGGCTCGGTTTCATCCCCATCTTCGGGGTTGAATTCGAGAATTTCGGACGGAGTCCGTTCATCGCCGGATGCGTCCTGGCATCGCTCATCATTCCCATCACCACGTCGGTTGCACGGGAGGTGTACTCGCGGACACCGCGCGATCTCGTGGATACCTGTTACGCGCTGGGTGGTAGCAAGTGGGGTGCCATCCGAGCCGTCGTGATTCCCTATGGTCGCAGCGGTGTCATCGGTGGAGCGATGCTCGGTCTCGGCAGGGCCCTCGGCGAGACCGTGGCGGTGTACTTGTTGCTCAACCTCGTGTTTCGCTACAACTTCCGCATCCTGGAGTCGGAGGGCGGCAACGTTGCCTCGCTGATTGCGACGAAGTTCGGCGAAGCCACAGATTATGAACTACAAGCCCTCGTCGCCGCCGGATTCGTGCTCTTCTTGCTCACCCTCGTGGTGAACATGACGGCCACCACGATCGTGCAACGGAACACGCCGCGCGCATGATCGCTACCACTACGTCCGCTCCGGAACCACAGACCCCGTGGTCGACGTCGCGTCCGGCGCGTGTGCGCGCCGTGTCGATCCTCGCAATATCGGGAGTTGCCGCCGCCGTGATCGTGCTCGTCACCGGATTGGCGGGTATCGATGGTTGGGCGCTCACGTTCTTTGCAATATCGCTCACGGTGGCCTTCGTGCGCACGGCCCGTATCGGGGCCAAGGAACGCACCGATGCAATCATGCGCGTCATCATCAGTTCGGCCGCGGTGGTTGCCTTCGTGCCGTGGCTGTCGATTTTCGGTTCGGTGTTATTGAAGGGTTATTCGGGTGTGCGCATTAACTACTTCACCCAAGACATGCGTACCACTGTGCCCGACGATTTTCTCGAGTATGGCGGCGCAATCCATGCAATCGTCGGTTCGCTGATGATGGTGTTGATTGCCACCGTCATCACGCTGCCACTCGGAATATTGAGTGGCATCTATCTCACGGAAGTTCGCGGTCGGTTCACCTTTCTCGTGCGATTCGTGGTGCAGTCGATGAGCGGAGTGCCGTCGATCGTTGCCGGACTCTTCGTGTACACCACCTACGTATACGGAACCGAGTCGTTCAGCGCGTTCGCAGGTGCCCTCGCCCTCGCGGTGTTGATGTTGCCGACGGTTGCGCGAACCGCCGAAGAGGTGTTGAAGCTCGTGCCCGAGGATTTGCGCGCCGCCGGATACGCCCTCGGAGCACGTCAATGGCGTACCGCCCTGATGGTGGTGATCCCCACCGTGAGGAGCGGTCTTACGACTGCAGCAATTCTGGGTGTGGCGCGAGTCATCGGCGAGACGGCGCCGTTGCTGCTCACGTCGCTGTCGAACAGCAGCCTCAAATTCAACCCCTTCGACGGACCGATCGCGTCGCTCCCCACGTACGTATTCGGATACCTGCAAATCGGTACCGAGTACGCGATTGCCCGCGCGTGGACCGGCTCGCTCGTGCTGCTCGCGATGGTGCTGATGTTGTTCTCCCTCGCTCGCCGGTTTGGCGGGAAGGACGAGCGATAAGCAGTGAACGAAGTTCTGCACGTAACATCGGCGAAAGGAACGACGATGACCGACACGACCACCACCACGACCGCTGCACGGGAGAAGGTCTTCTCCGGACTCGAGACGCGAGGCGTACATGCCTGGTTTGGCAAGCATCATGCGCTCGCCGACATCTCGCTCAAGTTCCCGGTGCGAACGGTGACCGGGCTCATCGGTCCGTCGGGGTGCGGAAAATCCACGTTCATTCGTCTGCTCAATCGCATGCACGAGTTCATTCCCGGCGCAGCGATGGCGGGCAGCGTGTTGCACAACGGGCAGGACGTCTACGACCCATCGGTCGATGCGGCGGAGGTTCGATTGAAGATCGGGATGGTGTTTCAGAAACCCAACCCGTTTCCCGCAATGTCCATTCGTGAGAACGTCCTTGCCGGAATCAAGCTCGCACATTTGAAACGCGACGACCACGAATCGATCGTCGAAACGTGCCTTACACGGGCGGGGCTCTGGAAGGAAGTAAAGGATCGTCTGGATGCATCCGGCGGCTCGCTCTCGGGTGGTCAGCAACAGCGGCTCTGTATTGCTCGGTCGCTCGCCGTCGATCCTGAGGTGTTGTTGATGGACGAGCCGTGCTCTGCGCTCGACCCGGGGAGCACCCTGCGTATCGAAGAGACCATCAAGGAGTTGGCGGAGAAAATCACCGTGGTCATCGTGACGCACAACATGCAGCAGGCGAGTCGAGTCAGTGACTACTGCGCCTTCTTCCTCACCGATGGTGGTCCCGGGCATCTGGTTGAAGCAGACGCAACGCGCAAGATCTTCACGAATCCTGCGGACAGCCGTACCGCCGATTACGTGCAGGGCAAGTTCGGCTGAGTCATCGGGGAGTCCGAACCCCGTATTCTTGGCGTCGTGACACGCCGACTGGTTCTCGCGATTGCATCGACGCTGCTGTGCTCGAGTGTTGCAGCCTGCGTACCGGCGACCGACGGCATCAACGGCTCGGGGGCGACGTTCCCGCAGCAATTCCAGGCATGGGCAACCTCGATGTTCAACCGCGATACGGGCGGATCGGTGCTGTACTCAAATCCCGGTGGCGGATCATCGAAAGGCAAGTCAGATTTTCGTACGGGCCTCAACGATTTCGGTGGGACCGATTCGGCGGTGTCCGATGAACAGGCACCCGATTTCGATTGGGTGTACGTGCCATACGTCGGTGGTGCCGTTGCGCTGTCGTATCGACTCGACGATCTGAACGGCGCGGTGCTTTCCCTCAGCGAATCGACGATCGGCGGCATCTTCGATGGATCCATCGATCGTTGGAACCACCCCGCAATCATCGCCGACATGGCGACCGGCGCGACATGGTCCAACACGCGGCGGGAATCGGAAGTCTCCGGTGTCACCGCGATGCTTCACCTCACGAGTGACTCGAACCTCTCCATCGCGGTCCTGGCGAACCCGAGCATCCTGCGCTCCCGGTCGAACGAGGCGGTGACGGTGGTTGATGCGAACACGGATTCAGTGCTGGCACAGGAGCTGCTCAAGCGCGGTGAAGTAACGCTGGTCGTACCAAGCGATCCTCGGACCACCTACTCCGTCCGCTTCGAAGATGCCGAAGTCGCAAGATTCGAATATGTCGAGGTGGAGATGCCGGATACACCGATCACCGTCGCTTATCGTCAGGATGGATCGGGCACGACCAACAACTTCTGCCGATTCCTGTCCGCCGCATCGAGTGGGCAGTGGGACGTCGGCGATGCATTCGTATCGTGCGTTCCCGGCGGTTCGAGTCGTGTTGCGGGTTACGGATCACGATTCCAAGGTCACAGTGGTTCTGCAAATCTCGCCAATTACGTCTCCAATACCGACGGGAGTATCGGATACAACGAGGTTTCCTTCATTCTCGAGCCGTCACGATGGAGTCGCGGCATGCGCGCCGTGAACGTTCGTAACGCTGCCGGTGAATTCGTACCGCCGTTGGCCTCGGCAGTGTCGTCGTTTCTTGCCGGGTCATCGGTTGATGAGCGTGGTTTCGTGACCTTCGACTATTTCCAAACCGGAAACGCCACCGCTTATCCGATCGGAGCGGTCACGTATGCACTTGGTCGCACCGCGCAGTCGGAACGCAACGAAGTGGTGTCGGAGTATCTTCTCTGGATTCTCACCGACTTCGCACCGCGTTATGCAGAGGCGCTCGGCTATGCACCGCTCACCGGGGCCCTCCGCGAGCGGGCCGTGCGTCAGGCGCGAAGGGTGAACTCCGAATAGTTCGCGACCCTCTGGTCGATGACGATCCAGATTGGTTCACCCGAAATTCATCTCACGTAAACGCTCCCGTCGTGCGTTCGACAGGCTCCCGACAGTTGCCGAACCTACGGTTCGTTCGTACATCAGCGACTCTGAAAAGGAGAGACGAACCTTATGAAGAAGAAATTCATCACCTCGGTTGCCATCGCACTGGTGGGTGCGCTTGGGGCGGGAACCGCCGCCCTGGCCGAGAGCGCCAACGGCTCTGGTGCCACCTTCCCGCAGAATTTCCAGGCGGCTGCGACCGTTGCCTACAACGCAGCCACCGGTCACAACGTGTCCTACGCCAATCCGGGTGGTGGTTCGGGGAAGGGCAAGCGCGACTTCAAGGCCGGACTCACCGACTTTGGTGGCTCAGACTCGGCCGTTTCAGCATCCGACTCGGCTTCGTTCGACTGGGTGTACGTCCCGTACGTGGGTGGTGCAATCGCCGTGGCATATCGTCTCGACGAGCTGAAGGGTGCCACTCTGTCGCTCAGCGAGGGAACGATCAACGGCATCTTTGGTGGAGTCATCACCAAGTGGAACGACCCCGCAATCGTCGCCGACATGAAGAAGAGCCCCACCTGGGCCAACTCGAAGAAGAAGTCGGACCTGAAGGGTGCGACCGCGTTGATTGCCACCACCGGCCGCACGAGCGTGAACATCACGGTGTCGGCGGTGCCGAGCGTGCTGCGTTCCTACAAGGGCAAGACCATCGAGATCATCGACCAGACCACGAAGAAGACCGTGAAGAAGGGAGCCCTGTCGCGGGGCGAGGTGACGCTCAGCGCAACCGGAAATGCGAAGTCGAAGCTGTCGGTGAAACTCGGTGGCAAGGAAATCGCCGTCTTCCAGGAAGCCAAGGTCACCATGCCGTCCAAGGACATCACGGTGGTGTACCGATCCGACGGTTCGGGAACGACGAACAACTTCTGCAACTTCATGAAGAATGCGGCGAACAGTGACTGGGCCGTGAACGATGCGTTCACCTCGTGCGTGCCCGGTGGTTCGGCCAAGGTTGCCACGTTCGGTTCGCGCTTCCAGGGTCAGAGTGGCTCGGCAAACGTCTCCAACTACATCGCCGACAACAGCGGAACCATCGGATACACCGAAGTGTCGTTCGTGACCGATGCGACCCGCGCAGCCAAGGGCATGAAGGCCGTCAACGTTCGCAACGCTGCCGGTCGCTACATGGCGCCGACTTCGTCTGCCGCCTCGGCGTTCCTCTCCGGTTCACGAGTGGACACGAAGGGCTTCGTCACCTTCGACTACGCCCAGAAGCGGAACACCTCCGCCTACCCGATCGTCGCCGTCACCTACGTGTTGGGCAAGACCGCAAAGTCATCGAAGAACGCGGTCGTGAGCGACTATCTGCAGTGGATCCTCAACACCTTCGCACCGACGAATGCCGAGGCACTCGGCTACGCACCACTCTCCGGGGCGTTGAAGGACAAGGCACTGGTCCAAGCGAGGTTGATCAACTCGAAGTAGCGCCGCGCCTCGTACCCCTCGCGAGGTGTAGACGGGTCCCGGGTGAGAGCCCGGGGCCCGTCTCGTTGTGATCAACCGCGTAGGAGTTTGAGGAGCGGCAATGCAACGAGAAGTCCGATGAGTTGCATGGCGATGAACATGGGAACCGATTCGGGGGCGATGCCCGCAAATGACTCGCTGAATGCTCGCGCGATCGTGACGGCTGGATTTGCGAGCGACGTTGACGACGTGAACCAATAGGCGCCACCAATCCATACACCGACCGCGAGCGGGACCGTCTCGGCTCGATGTCGTTCGATGAGGAAGATCACCGACAACAATCCGAATGTTGCGACGACTTCTCCAAGCCAGATTCCTCCACCATCTCGAATCTTGGTCGAGGGTCCGAGAATGTCCAGCCCGAACATCACGTTGGCGATAGCGGCTCCGGAAACACCTCCCACGGTTTGTGCAACGAAGTACGGCACCACCTCCCGCCAGGAGCGACCGTTGAGGACACAATCGGTGATCGTCACGACCGGATTGAAATGTGCACCCGAGATTGGACCGAACATGAGGATGAGGGCGATGAGTGCGCCAACGGTTGCACCAGCATTAGCCAAGAGTTGCACCGCCACGTCGTCGGTGAGATTGGTGGCCATGATGCCCGAACCGACCACTGCAATGATCAGAAAACCGGTGCCGATCGCTTCGGCGACCACTCGCCGCAGGAGCGGTGAAGTCATTGGATAGCCACCGCAAGGTCGACCATGAGGCGCTCGACTCGTCGACGAATCTCGTCTCGAATTGGCCGTACCGAATCGATGTCGAGGCCGGCCGGATCGTCGAGCGCCCAGTCTTCGTAGCGTTTGCCGGGGAAAATCGGACACGCATCCCCACATCCCATGGTGATGACGACATCGGCGGTCCTTACGGTTTCCGTGGTGAAGGCCTTGGGTGATTGGTCGGTGATGTCGATACCCACTTCCCGCATGGCCGCCACGGCAGCCGGATTGAGTGCCTCGGCCGGGAGTGAGCCTCCGAGTACACACTCACGCTTCCCGCGGAGAGGTGCCGTAGCCAACCCGCTGCCATCTGGGAGCGACCTGCATTGTGCACGCAGACGAACAGGACCGAAGGGGTTACGTTCATGCTGCGTCGCGGTTCCTGTCCGGCGACATCCTGCCGCTCGCGAGCAGCTGTATTCGATTGATGAGTTCGTGATACGTGGCCTCGAACGCCGTGGACGTACCTGCTTCGACCGGGTCGGGCAGCGACCAGTGCAAGCGAGCGAGTGGATTCGCGAGGTCATCATGTGATTGATCACACACCGTGATGATGGTGGATCCACGATGTTTTCTTGTGGTGTAGAGCATCGGACGTGCCGAGCTCAGATCCAACTGGTGGCGCTTGGCAACCTTAAGCGCAAGCGGATGCACGACGGCCGCCGGTCGCGTTCCGGCACTACCGGCCTGGGTACCAACGATCTTGCGCCAGAGGGCGGCTGCGAGTTGCGAGCGAGCCGAGTTGTGCGTGCATACGAACGTCACATCGCGTGGTGCCGCGGCGATGTGAAGCACTGCACGATGGCGTGGGAGCAGTCGAACGAACCGTTTGCGTCCATCGGCGTGTGAGTCAGTTCGCTCGACGAGACCTGCACGCCCCAGCACGTCGAGGTGATGCGCCAGAAGTGCCGACGAAAGTTCGAACTTCTCGATCAGTTCACCGGGGGTGCGGTCGGATCGTGAGAGCTCTTCGGCAATCTCCAAACGGCGAGGGTCACCCAGGGCGGCAAAGACGTTGGCTCGCTGCTGCAGGCTGCTTCGTCGGGTGGCCATGGGCTCATCATAGGTCTCTCAATAAACATTGAGAGACGCCAATCGGTGAATTTCAGGTGAACCCGGCTGTCATCGGGTTCCCCAGGTGAACCCGGCTGTCATCGTGTACGTGGGTGAACCTATTCGTCTTCCTGGTCGCGCAGGAACTGCTCGAACGCGGTACCAAGGTCGTCGGCCGATGGAAGCACCGTGTCGTTGCGGCGGTCGTACTCACGCTCGAGCATCTGCACGTACTGGACCGTTTGTTCGTCGTCCTCGACGGCTGCGTCGTGCAGTTCGGTCCACCGCTGGATGTCCTCGTAAAGGCCCGCGTGTTGCGTGGGGATCCCGAGCACCCGTTCCAAATGCCGAAGCAGAGCGGCCGATGATTTGGGATGTTCGGACGACGCCAGGTAGTGCGGCACGCCGACGCGAAGCGACACCGCTGGAATCCGTTCCTGCTCCAGTCGCTCCTGCAACACGCCGATGACCCCGGTCGGGCCTTCGTACTGGGGTCGTGAGAGACCGAGCTTGCTCGCCAAGGCGTTACTGGTGGTGCTCCCGGTGACGACCGGGGTACGGGTATGGGGTACCGCATCGAGCATCGCGCCGACGGTCACCACGGCCGCACACCGCAGGTCCTTGGCGCACTTCACGATGCAGGCGACGAAGGTTGGCCAATGCAGATGTGGCTCCACTCCCGAGATGATCACCAGGTCGCGACCGTCGGTGGCGTTGTGCACGGCGACCACCTCGTTCTCCGGCCAGCGAACGTGGCGCTCGTCGTCCTCGTCGATCCATATCTCCGGACGTGCCTGTGTGAAGTCGAAGAACGGGTCCGATTCGATGCTGGCGACGGTGACACAGTTCCGAGCGTCCATCAGCCAGTCGAGTGCACCAGTTGCGGCTCTCGTGGCATCGAACCAGCCTTGTAGGGCCACCAACATGACCGGACGGTGGAGTTGTGGAATCTCGTCAATGTGCGAGTCGAGCACCTCTTCGACGGTCGGATAGGAATCGGAGTAGTGCTGCATGAGTTACGCGCGTAGGCGATCGACCACGTAGTCGATGCACCCGGTGAGGGCGGCAACGTCGCTTGGCTCCACTGCCGGGAACATCCCCACTCGCAGCTGATTGCGACCGAGCTTGCGGTAGCCATCGGTATCGACGATGCCATTGTGTCGAAGGATCGTGTTGACGTCGTTTGCTGCAACACCCTCGAGGTCGATGGTTGCCACCACGTTCGAGCGGTGTTCGGGTTTACACACGAATGGTGTGGCGTAACTGCTGCGCTCCGCCCACTGGTAGAGAATCGAGGCTGATTCCGCGGTTCGCCGTGCGCACCACTGCATCCCACCCTGTTGCAACATCCACTGCACCTGTTGGTCGAGCAGGAACAACGTGGCAATGGCCGGGGTGTTGTAGGTCTGGTCGGCGCGGGAGTTGTCGAGTGCAATCTTGAGGCTGAGCGAGGCCGGTGTCCAGCGACCCGATGCTGCAATCGACTCGACTCGCTCGATTGCGCGAGGTGAACAACACGCAATCCAGATCCCACCGTCGCTGGCAAACGACTTCTGCGGAGCGAAGTAGTAGACGTCAACGCCACTCGGAGCCCATACGAGACCGCCGGCGGCCGATGTGGCATCCACGAGAACCAACGCATCACCTGCACCGTTGTGGCGAGCCGCACTTGCTGCGTCGTTGTCCGTGAGTTGCATGGCCACGCCGGTGGATGTTTCGTTATGGGTGAGACACAGGGTGTCGGCGTCGCTTGGCAGTGGTTGGGGATGTGCACCGGGATCGCACGCAACGATGATTGGCTCGCCGAGATGCGGGGCGGCCGCAACGGCATCGGCGAACTTTTGGGAGAACTCCCCGAACACCACGTGCTGGCTGCACTGCTGAATGAGTCCGAACGTGGCAACGTCCCAGAACACCGTGGAACCCCCGTTGCCCAACACCACCTCCCACCCGTCGGGTAGCGAGAACAACTCGCGCAGGCCGGCACGCACGGAGCCCACGAGTTGTTTGACGGGCGCCTGACGATGAGAAGTGCCCATCAGGCGACGGCCTTCACGGGAGAGGGCGTCGAGTTGTGCGTCACGCACCTTGGATGGTCCGCAGCCGAAGCGTCCATCGGCCGGCAACATCGCGGCTGGAATCGCGAACGGAGTAGTGGGCTGCTTCGTCACCGTCTTAGCATGGCAGGGATGTCGACGAGTTCAACACCCACGAACAAGAAGTCAAGGGTGTCGGCTCGACTCGCCGCAATTGCCGAATCGGCGACGCTGGCGGTGGATGCAAAAGCAAAGGCCTTGCAGGCCAAGGGTGAACACGTCATCGGTTTCGGTGCCGGTGAACCGGACTTCCCCACACCGGAACACATCGTGGAAGCCGCAGTGAAGGCGGCTCGCGATCCGAAGGCCCACCGCTACACGCCTGCCGCAGGTTTACCGGTTCTACGCGACGCGATCGTTGCCAAAACCAAACGTGACAGTGGCTTTGAGTGTTCGTCGAACCAGGTGTTGGTGACGGTGGGTGGCAAGTACGCGGTGTTCGTGGCATTCGCGGCGTTGTGCGATCCCGGCGATGAGGTGATTTGCCCTGCGCCGTATTGGACCACGTATCCCGAGGCCATCGCACTCGCGGGCGGGGTGCCAAAAGTAGTCGACACAACCGAGGAGACCGAATTCAAGGTCACCGTCGAGCAGTTGGAGCGTGCGAGAACGCCGCGCACCAAGGTGTTGCTTTTCGTTTCACCCGACAATCCGAGTGGTGCGGTGTACTCCCGCGAGGAAACCATCGCCATCGGCACGTGGGCCGCCGACAACGACATCTGGGTGGTGACCGACGAGATCTACGAGCATCTCACCTACGGCGGTCATCAGTTCCACTCCATGCCCACCTTGGTTCCGGAGATCGCCGACCGTTGCGTGATCGTCAACGGAGTGGCAAAAACCTATGCGATGACCGGTTGGCGTGTGGGCTGGATGATCGGACCAACGGATGTGATGAAGGCTGCGATCAACTTCCAGAGCCATACCACCAGCAACGTGTCCAACGTGGCGCAATATGCGGCGCTGTCGGCACTCACCGGTGGGCTGGATGACGTTGCTCGCATGCGGGCTGCGTTCGAACGGCGCGGCACTCTGATGCACGACATGCTCACGCAGATACCCGGTGTCACGTGCATGAAGCCACAAGGTGCGTTCTATTGCTTCCCCAACTTCGGTGGACTGTTGCATCGGAACATCGGCGGCGCTACCGCCAACGACACGATGCAGTTGGCCGACCTGGTGCTCGACCAGGCAAAGGTGGCGTTCGTACCGGGTGAGGCCTTCGGGGCGCCGAGGTACGCACGCTTTTCCTTCGCACTCGGCGACGACGATTTACGAGAAGGCATCACGCGCCTCACCACCCTCGTTACTGGCTGACCAGGTTTGTTGCGGCGTTCGCCGCCGACTGAGACACCTGCTACCGTCGTGAGTGCCGCAGCAATAGTTGCGGTGCATGCTCGTCAGCGAAGTCCGGTGAGATTCCGGCACTGTCCCGCAACGGTAATGCGACTTCCGATACACGTCGGTACGTCGTAAGTCCGGTCGCCTGCCGCGCGTGATTCATCTACCGCTCTCGCGAGAAGAGCAAGGAGAACATCGTGAAACTTCCTCGACTGGCCGGCATCGCCGGCCTTTTTTTGTTGGCGTCATCACTGGCTGCGTGCGGTGATTCATCGGGTGAATCCGCGGAGACTGCTTCCACTGCGACACGGGCGATGGAACCCACGGAAATCGCGGAGTTTCCGGCAACCGTCGGCGAACTGACCATCCAGGCCGAGCCGCAACGAATCATCTCGCTGTCGTCCACGGCCACCGAGATGCTGTTTGCCATTGGTGCCGGTGGTCGCGTAATCGCCGTGGACAACTTCTCCAACTTCCCGGAGGAGACGGCGTCAATCGAGAAGCTCGATGCCTACCAGCCCAACGTGGAGGCAATCTCCGCCTTGGAACCCGATCTGGTGGTCATCAGTTACGACCCCGGCAAGTTGGTGGAGCAATTGACCGCATTGTCCATTCCGGTATTCGCCGCATACGCGGTGACCGACCTCGCAGGTGCGTACGAACAAATCGAACAACTCGGTGAGCTGACCGGTCAACTCGCAGAAGCAGTGCAACTCTCCGGACAGATGCAAACCGAAATTGAATCAATCATCGCCGGAACCAACAAGGCGAATCCTCCGCTCACCTACTTTTACGAACTCGATCCAACGCCCTACACCGTTACGTCCACCACGTTCATCGGCGGAATCATGGGCATGCTCGGTTTGGTGAACATCGCTGATGGAGTGGAAGAGGGAAACGATTATCCGCAACTCTCGGCCGAGGTCATCGTGGAGAAGGACCCCGACATCATCTTCCTAGCGGACACCAAGTGCTGTGCACAGTCTGCAGCAACGGTGGCCGCTCGCGATGGGTGGGGAGGGCTCACCGCAGCGAAGACCGGATCGATCATCTCGCTGGACGATGACGTCGCCTCCCGATGGGGGCCACGTTTGGTGGAGCTCGTACGAACGGTGGCCGAAGCGGTGGAATCCGTACTCGCCAAGTCGTGATCGGATCGGCGCACACACCATGACGACACCCACCGCATTCACCGAACAGCGAGCCGGTCGCGCAGTGTGGTGGCTGTTGGGTGGTGTCGCCGTGGTGATCGTGGCGGTCGTGGGACTCATGCTCGGCCCAGCCGGCCCCGCATGGTGGCGAGTACCCATCGCATTGCTCGATCGTTTGCCGTTCATCACCATCGACAGTGGCATGAGCGATGCGCAGTGGAACATCCTGTGGCAGATTCGTGCTCCACGTGTGGTGTTGGCTTCCTTGGTCGGGGCCATGTTGTCGCTTGCCGGAGCCAGTTATCAAGGCGTTTTTCGCAACCCGCTCGTCGACCCGTATCTGCTCGGTGTTGCCGCCGGCGCGGGGCTTGGTGCAACCCTGGCATTTTCCGTCGCTCGCGATACGACGTCCACGTGGCCCGTCGACCCGGTGCCGTTGGCGGCATTCGTCGGCGGAGTCGTCGCGGTTGCTCTCACGTACACCGTTGGTACCGCGTTTGGTCGTTCGCGCTCGGCTACGACGCTGGTGTTGGCGGGTGTGGCGGTGACGTCGCTGGCGACCGCCATCCAAACCTTCGTGTTGCAGCGCAACAACGACGTGGTCCGTCAGGTGTATTCGTGGATCCTGGGACGTCTCACATCCGCGACGTGGGGCGACGTTCGACTGGTTCTTCCCTACATTCTGACGAGTTCCATCATTCTGCTGATGTACCGACGAGTCATCGACGTACTGCGGGTGGGTGACGACGAGGCCCGTGCCCTCGGAGTGAACGTGAACCAGGTACGAGTGGTGGTGGTGCTTGCCGCAACACTTGGTACGTCGGCCGCGGTGGCCGTGAGCGGATTGATCGGCTTCGTGGGCATCATCGTTCCGCACGCCATTCGATTGTTGATGGGATCTTCGAATCGAATCGTGCTGCCATTGAGCATGTTCGCCGGTGCCGTGTTCCTGATCGGCGCGGACATTCCCGGGCGACTACTCACCTCACCCTCCGAAACCCCGATTGGTGTGGTGACTGCATTCTTCGGGGCACCATTCTTCTTGTTCCTGCTGCGTACGCGTGAGGTTCGTCAGTGACCACCGTTATGAATGGAATGCAACGATGACCTCGCTCGTACTTCGTGGCGTACGCGTGGAGTATGGCGGATGCGCCGTGGTGAGCAACGTGGATGAATCCCTGGCTGCAGGCGAGTGGCTGTGCCTCATCGGTCCGAACGGTGCCGGAAAATCCTCGTTGTTGCGGGCAATCGCCGGGCTGGTTACGTGTTCCGGCGATGTTCTGTTCGATGGCGGAACGTTGGATTCGTTCAGTGCCCGTGAACTGGCGCGCAAGGTGGCCTTCGTTCCGCAGAATCCGCTGCTGCCGGATGACATGTCGGTGAGTGAATACGTGATGCTCGGCCGCAATCCATTCATCTCCACCTTCGGTCGAGAATCCGCGCGGGATCGCCGTGTGGTGACGTCACTCGTCGAGGAACTCTCGCTTTCGGTGTACGCACGCAGACCGCTGGGAACGCTCTCGGGTGGCGAGCGTCAGCGCGTGGTGATTGCCCGAGCCCTCGCCCAAGAGGCCCCGGTGTTGTTGCTCGACGAACCCACGAGTGCGCTGGACCTTGGCCATCAACAACATGCGCTGGAGCTGGTCGACCAGCTGCGTCGCCGACGCAATCTCGTGGTCGTTTCGGCAATGCACGATCTCACACTCGCCGGGTTGTATTCGGATCGGTTGCTACTGATGCATCAAGGTGTTGCCGTGGCGCGCGGTAGTGCGCGTGAAGTGCTGCGAAGCGAAACACTCAACGAGTTCTACGGCGTTTCGGCGCGAGTGATTCATGCGGACGACGGTACGGTGGTGGTGGTGCCGCAACGCAGTCTCAACGAGGTGCAATAGCAGTGGATGGTGCAGCCGCACGAGCCATTGACGCACAGGTGGCCGGGTGCGCTGCTTCACACCAGCGGCTACTCGCCGCAATTTCCCAGTTGACCGACGAGGATTGTCGCACTCCATCACCACTGTCGGGATGGACGCGTGGTCACGTCCTCAATCATCTTGCACGAAATGCCGACAGCCACTCCCGAATGTTCGAGGCTGCCACTCGGGGTGCCGCGGTTGAGTTTTACCGTGGCGGAATGGAAACGAGAGTTTCGGAAATCGAAGCGGGTGCGCATCGCACGGCAAGTGACCTGATTGCCGACGTTCGCGTATCGATCTACACGCTTGAGGCGGCATGGGCCGGGGCGACGGAGACGACGTGGAGTGGATTCGGCATCAAGTCGCATTCCGACGGCTCGCGGGTGGCAGTCACCGACTTGGTGCTCATGCGTTGGTGCGAAGTGGAGGTGCATCATGCCGACCTCAACATTGGCTACACCTGGCACGACTGGGATCCTCTGTTCGTGCGGTACGACCTGGACCGCAAGGTGATGGGCTGGAAGGCCAGGAAGCCGATGGGTCTCACCACGCTGCCCGACACACTGCAGAAACTTTCACCGAACGAACGGTTGGCGTGGTTCTACAACCGAGTGACCGTGGACGGCGTTCCACCTGCCGACCCCTACTAGATGACTTTTGGGAAGGGGAAGCACATGAAGCGCACCGTTCGGGCCATTGCATCGCTGGCCATCGTGCTCGTCTCATGTGGTGGCGCCGACGACACGCAAAAAGCTTCGGGTGGGCCACGCGACGGTGTGCACAGCCACGGTGGTGAGGATGCGTTCAATGTTTCGCTCGTCACCCGAGACGTCATCGCCGACGTGACCGTGGAACCGATCAACGTCGGCGACGTCATCGTTCACATGGAATTTGCGCCTCCGGGTGGAAAACTGCAGCAGGTGCTGTCGGTAATCGGAGTTCTTCGTCCGATCGATGATGCGCAGTCGGTGCTGGAACTTGCGTTCGAGAACAGTGGTGTCAACCACTTTCACTTCGACGTCAGTGTGCCCACCCCGGGTGATTGGATGCTCGAATTCGACGCCGTGCTGGCCGATGGCGCCACGTTGCAATACGCCACCACCGTGACGTTCGAGTCGTAGCGCGTTTACGAACCAAGATCCAGAAGCACGAGGTGGTGCGGCACGCCGGAGGCTGGCTCGATGAACTGTTCGCCCTCCACCGAGAACGCGCATCGTTCGTAGAAGTACAGGGCGCTGTCACGTGCCTTGGCCCACACCAATCGTGCACCGAGTGATCGTGCGTGGGCGATACCGGCATCGATCAGAGCCCGACCAACCCCGGTGTTCTGCATTGCATCGCGCACCGCCATTCCACGAAGCTGCACGGCTAACGGGTCCCGGTCGACGGGCCAGGGGCGCACCAGCCACGTGGATGTCGCAACGATCGAGTGGGAGTCGAGCAGTGCTGCGCCGATGTGCACGGTGGTGGACTCGTGGTCGCCGTCGTATGCGGCATCACGCGCAGGTGTCCCGCGGCGCAACACGTCGAGGCGAACGGGCAGGGCTTCGTCGAGTGAGATACGGCGAACGATGAAACCCGGTGAAGTCATGGAATTGAGTCTGGTGGCGACTGGAGGTCGATCGACCGGTGACAGAGCGCGGTGCCTTCGGCGCGGTCGTGGGTGACGTGCACCACCGTGGTGCCGAGGTAATCAAAGAGGTTGCGGAGGTCGGCCAGTAGTTGCTCGTGCAGCAGGGGATCGAGTCCGGTGAGTGGTTCGTCGAGCAACACCACCCGTGGCGTCCCGGCGAGCGTGCGAGCCAGTGCCACTCGTTTGGCTTCACCTCCCGACAAGTCGGACGTTTCCCGGTGGGCAAAACCGTCCAGGCCAACGCGCGACAGCCACTCGTCAGCGGCACGATTGCGTTCCCGCTTGGAGATACCGCGAACACGGAGCGCGTACGACACGTTGTCGGCGACGTTGAAGTGGGGAAAGAGTTGATTGTCCTGGAAGACGAGGCCCCACACCACGACGATGCGCGGGCGCGTGTGTGACGTCGGCGTTGTCGACATGGATGGCGCCACGGTGAACGGGAAGTAGACCGGCGATCGCATGAAGCAACGTGGTCTTTCCACACCCACTCGGACCGTGGATGGCGAGTCGTTCGCCCGATTGAACGGAGAGTGAGACACCGCGGAGAATCAAGCGCCCGCCTCGTTCGACGGCGAGGTCAACGACGCGAAGCATGCTCACCCCGCTGGAGTGCCGTCTCCACGATTGCAAGTGCCGTCACACACACCACGACGAGAATCGACGCCAAGGCGAACGCCTGTGCCCGTACCTCATCACCCGTCCGGGAGAGCAATCGGGCGATGGCTACGGGAATCGTCTCCGCACCTTCGCGCGACAACATCGATGCCGCACCAAACTCGCCGAGCGATACGGCTACGACCAATCCGAGGGACGCAACGATCGCGGGGCGCATTCGTCGCAGGTCGATGTCGACGAAGCGTCGCCCACCGCCGGCACCGAGTACCGCCGCCGCCCGGTGCAAGCCGACCGGCGTGGTGCGCCAGGCGGGAACCAGCACTCGCACCGCCAGCGGAAACGAAACCAAGGTGTGGGCGAGTGCCACGAACCACCAACGAGAGCGCCAATCGAACCATCCCGAGTCGAAGGTGACGAGCAGTCCGAGCCCGATGGTGACGGGAGACATTGCCAAGGGCGCCAGCGTGAGCGAGTTCACCACGTTTCCACCGGTTCGAAGTCTGGTGATTGCAAGGGTCGCCAGGATGCAGAGCACCGTTCCGACGAGTCCTGCTACGAGGGCCGTTCGGGTCGATGCCCACACACTCTCGATGAGTGACGTGTTGAAGATCGATCGCCACGCACGAGCAGAGATCGTGTCACCCACGTGAACGGACTGCCAGAACAGGGCCGAGAGTGGCGCAATGACGAAAGCAACCGTTACCGCTGCGATTGCGATGGCGGCACCACGCCGATCGTCGGGGATCGTGGGGAGCATCGCCGACGGTGCGCGGGTTGGCGTTCCATTGCTGCGAGCCAGGAGGTGAATGGCGCCCGCCACCACACCAATACACAACAATTGCAGCAGAGCCAGTACCGAGGCTCCGCCTACGTCACCGATGCCGAATGCACGTAAGGCAATGTCACTTTCGACGGTGCTTCGTCGCGGACCACCGAGTACCCGAATGACGGCGTACGAACCGAAGCAGTAGAGGAAGATGACGGTGCCGGCCGATGCGATGGAGTTGCGCAGCATCGGCACGGTGATGGTTCGCCACGCCGTGGGCGGTGTTGCGCCGAGTGTTTGCGCAGCGAGCGAGAGTTGCGCATCGAACAACTCGGCACGCGCACCGACCACTCGGACCACCACGGCGATGTTGAAGTAGGCATGGGCAATCACCACTGCGAACACGCTGTAATGCAACGATTGCGGCAGTACGGCAAGGAATGCGGTGGCAACCACCACGGAAGGCAGGAGAAAGCCGACGGTCGTCACGGCGCGAAGTGCGCGACGCCCACGAAACCGGTGCCGGGAGATCAACCAGGTCACGGGTGTGGCAATGACGAACGTCGTCGCCACGCTGAGCACAGCCTGCCAGGTGGCGAACCACACCACGTTCCATGTGGAGCGACGCGTGAGGATCCGAGTGACATCATCGAAACCGGTGTTACCAGTGACGAGCAAGACGACGGGCACCACCAGGAATGCAACCAACCACGCCATGGGGATGAATGCCGCTCCAGGACCGACGACCGGGTGAAACACCGGGTCGGTCGAAGGCTGAGTACGAGCCGATGTCATCGCAACACGATGTCGCTGTAGGTGTCGAGCCACTCGACACGACGCAAAGCAATGATGGCAGGGTCGATCGTCAACGGGTTCTCGGGTCGCAGTGAATGGTCGAGAAACTCTTGCGGCACCTTGGCGGTGGTGTTGATTGGCCAGACGAACTGAGTGAGCGGGAGATCCTCCTGGAAGACCTTCGACACGAGGAAGTCGATCAACGAACGTGCGGCCTCCTCGTGCTTGGTGCCCCGGAGAATGCCCGCGAATTCGTACTGCCGGAAGCACGTGAGTGCAGCAACGGCGGTTGGAGCCCGTTCCGGTCGTGGTTCGGCAAACAACACCTCGGCCGGTGGGCTCGTTGCATAACTCACCACCAGTGGGCGAGTGCCATCCGACGCGGCGGTGAAGTGCCCGTAGTACGCGTCACTCCACGATTCGACGACGAGCACGTTGTTGTCGCGCAGTGCCTGCCACCAATCCGGCCACGCATCGCCGAACTCGGCGATGCTCGCCAGCAAGAACGCGAGTCCCGGCGATGATGACACTGCGTTCGGAACAACCAGCAGGTTCCGGTAGGTGGACGAGGTGAGCGCCTGCAGGGTGAGCGGTGGCGATACGTTGCGCGCAGCAAACCATTCCTTGTCGTAGTTGATGCACACGTCACCGGAGTCGACTGGAGTCACCGCACCGTTCGGTGAGAGGTCCCGCGCCATCGGTTCGAGATCTTCGCGGTGAACGCTGAGATAGGGCAGGAAGACGTCGGCTGCGAGTGCTCGCGACAGCAGGGTGTTGTCGACACCCCACAGCACATCGGCCTCGGGATTTCCGGATGCCAACACCGCCTTGGTGACCAGGGTGCCGGCATCGCCACCACGAACGATGTCCACACCGATGCCCGTGCGGTCGGTGAAGGAGTCGAAGATGCCCTCGGTGGGCGTGAATGAGTCGTGGGCCAGCAATCGCAGCGTGATCTTCTCGGGTTCGCCTCGCTCCACGGTGGAGCACGCGGAAACACCCAGACCAATGGCAAGTCCGACGATGGCGAACACGAGTCGGAGTCCGAGGGAGTGACACGTGCGTACCTCACGAGGCAACCCCCTGCCCGTTCGTGGAGTCGACCGTGACGATCAATCGGCCGGATCCGACGGACACCCGTACGTCGGTGGAGACTGCACGGTTGCTGATGCCTCGCGATGCGGCGACCCTCAACGAATCGTTGGAGAGGGCCCATTGCAAACCCTTCGTCGTGACGCCGTGCGCATCACCGCCGAACGGGAGGAGACCGACGTTGTCACCCATCGCACAGGGGATGGTGATCTCGGCACCATCACGAACGGCGTACGCCCGCGAACGTGCCAGTCGCGCCTCCACTCGGGCGTCACGTAGTTCGTCGATGAACATCACCGCAAAGAGCGCGAGTTGATGATCGAGTCGGCCACCACCGCCGCCAACGAGGATCACCCGTCGGACGCCGCGATCGCGCACGAAACGCAGTGCCAGTTCGGCGTCGCTCTCGTTCTTGTCGGCTGGGTGTCGGACCACCTCGGTACCGAGTGCCGAAGTGCCGAGAGCGCGTCGGCGATATCGAGTCCATGTCGCCAACCACCACGTCCACGTCGAGTCCGAGTAGCCGGGCGACTTCCCACTCCCGAGTCGGCTGCCACCACGAGCGAGTCTGCGGGAATCGTTCCGAGTGTTGGGATGTCGACGGTGTCACCGCCGAGCAGCACGATGGCGGTGGAACCCGATGGTGCTTCGAATGTCATGTGGCTCCCTCCGCTGGCATTACCCAGATCAGGTCTGCGGGTCGGTGGTGGCTTCCACCCTCTCAGTCCGAGAACCCCGGACTCCCCGTGCGTGTGACCGAAACACTAACGGCATCGGCACAGGAGGGAATGCAGACGCTCAGTAGCCTGCGGGGCGTGTCGGAAACCAAAACCTCGCCGCTCGCATCCGGCGCTCCGACACCCGTTTCACCGTTCGATTCGGAACAGCCGCGCGACACCATCATTTCGGTGACGCCCACCGCCCTTTCAAAGTTGAAGGAGCTTCGCGCCACCGAGCCCGACGCAGAAAAGTTGGGATTACGGCTCTCGATCGTTTCGGGGCCGGGTGAAGACTTTCGTTACGACCTGGTCTTCGAGGAGTACCTCAAATCGGCGTTCACCGACGAGGTTCGCACCATCGATGGTTTCAAGTTCATCATGCCCGGCAGCGACGTGGATTCGCTGCGCGGTTCGGAACTCGACTACAACGAGCAGGCCGGACTGGTGTTACGCAACCCCAACCGCCCGAAGGCACCGGTAGTGGATGGTTTGGTTCGCGACGACGAAACATCCGCGCAAATCGAGGCAATCGTCTCGGTCGACGTGAATCCGATGTTGGCGTCGCACGGAGGATTCGTGACCTTTGCCGGCCACGACAAGGAGGGCACCGCGTACTTCACCATGGGTGGTGGTTGTCATGGTTGTTCGATGAGCAAGCAGACCATGTTGGAGGGTGTGCAGAAGATCATCACCGACCAGGTGAGCACCATCACTCATGTGCGCGACCTTACCGACCACGCAACGGGTGCGAATCCGTACTACCGCTAGTTGGGCGTCAGCCGTCCCCACCGCGTCGTTGTGCCGCCGCAGCAACCAGACATGCAGCCGGGCTCTTGCGGGTGAGTCGTTGGACTTCTTTGTTCGGTGACGTGTTGACCCCACGTTTCCAATCGTCGAGGTAGGGCTGCGGCCACACCTCGCCCCGTCGCAAGTTCTGCTCCGACATCGGACAGATGCGCGACATTCCGAAGTGCAGGTGACAGAGCGTGGTTTTGGCGTTGCCCGATTGTCCGACCGTGGCGATTTTCTGGCCCGACTCCACTCGTTGACCCTTCTTGACCATCAGGCGACCGAGGTGCGAGAAGTAGTAGCGAACGAAATCGTCGCCGTGCATGGTGATGGTGAGACCACCACGGGTACCCGGGTCGTCAATGGCCGGATCCCATTTGTCGGTGTCACGCACGTCGGTGATGACGCCCGAAATCGGTGCGCGCACCAGTTGACGGCAACCGGTGAGATCGGCTGCGGGATAATTGAGGTGATCGCGCGGGTAGAACACCCCCGGACCGGATACGGGGAAGGTGTACACCCATTCGTTCCGCTTCTTGCGTTGGTCGTCCTTGGCGTCGTTGCTCGACGGCGCAACCGCACCGGCCTCGGCGGACGCCAAGGTGGAGAACACCGTCGCGATGATCACGACGGCTCTTCGCATACGGCTACTTCTTCTTGAAACCCTTCGGGCATTTCGCGCCGGATACCTTCCGCACCACCTTGCCCTTCACGCATGTGGTCATCTTCTTCGATGACTTCTTGACCGTCGAGTTCTTGCCGGATGGCTTGGAGGTAATGCCGACGTCACCACCATTGGAGGTGTCCCGAATTCGGATGGTTCCGCGTTTGATCGTGTAGGTCACATCCCCAAGCACACCGGGGGTAGCGGTTGCGTAGTACACCCGAAAGACGTTCGGTGACACCTCGTATCCGGTTGGGTCCAAACGTCGTAGGTCGGACCCCGAGCCGGAGAGGCGCTGTGGAGCGGACCACACGAGCCCATCTAGCGAGGTGGATGTGTAGAGCTTCTGGACACGATCACCACAGCCCGGTCCGTCGGCGAGCACCATCAGCCAGTCACCGTTCTTTGCACGCAGAATCTCCGGATCGACGGCGATTCCGTTCTCGAGTCGCCAGCCTGGTTCTTTGGTGAAGGTGATGCCGTCGGACGAGATGTAGCTCGCAAGTTTTCAGTGCAGTTGCCTTCGACGGGACTCGACGACGTACAGCCTGATGCGCCCGTCCGGAGTGACCACCGCATCGGGAACCCCCCAGGCTTTCGTGTTCTGGGAGACGGTCAATTCAGGATTCGCCACCGTCGACGTTCCGACCGCAGTACACGCTGATGAGGTGCACGGTGCAGAAGCAACCGATTTCGTCGGTGCACCGGGTGTGATTTCCACGAAGTACGCCCGTCGAGTGCCGTCGGGCAGGGTAATAGCGGTGAAGTCACTGCCGAGACGTCCGCTGACGGGAACACTCGTGCAATTTCCCGCGTCCGAACAGTCGGCGACCGCGGTTCCGGAGAGTCCACCCGGATACCACAGCCGATCCACGTTTCCGGTGCGCTCCACGTGTGGTGACACGCCGGTGAGTCCGAGTGAGACGGAATCCTCCTTCAATTCCCACTCCACCACCGCCTGGGCCGACGAGGCCGGAACGGCCGCGAGAAGTAGCACGGCAACGAGAAGCAGCTTGGTATTGCGCATATCGCTACCGTACCAAGGTGCGGTCGAGGCGTTCACGCAATCCATCGCCAAGCAGGGTCACGCCCACCACGGTGAGGCAGATGAACAGTGCCGGCCACAAGGTGAGCAGCGGGTGAACCAGCAGGTATTGCTGAGTCGATGCGAGCATGCGACCCCACGAGGGCGTCGGTGGTGTCGTACCCAGGCCCAGATAACTTAGCGTCGATTCGGCAACGATTGCTATGGACGCAGCGCTCGTTGCCTGCACGACGAGTGACGGCATCAAGTTTCGAAGCACGTGCGTGAACACGATTCGTGGTGTGGTGCCACCGGCAAAGCGTGCGGCGAGAACGAACGGGCTACGGAGGATGTCCGCCACGTCGCGACGTGTCACCACCACCACCGATGCCCCGGCAGCGATGCCAACCGTCATCACCACGACACCGGTCGACGGCCCGCGTGCCGCCACCAACACGAGTGCAAGAAGCAGGGCAGGAAAGGCCACGAATACCGTTGCCACCGCGGTGATCACGTCGTCCATCCAACGGCGAGAGGCTGCGGCCACCACCCCAAGTGACGCCCCGAAAGTCAGTGCGATTCCGGTGGCAAGTATCCCGGCAAGCAACGTGGTTCGAGCACCGTCGATGATGTTGCTCAACACATCCCGACCCAATTGATCGGTGCCGAGTGGATGACTGCCCGAGGGTGACGCGAATCGACCCGCACTGTCGATGGCGAGTGAGTCGTACGGCGTCCAGATCAAGCCGAGCAAGGCGAGACCACCAACGATTGCCACGAGCGTCGCGCCGGCAGTGAGCGACGGAGTGCGTACGGTGGCTGCGGTGCGCAGCGTTCGACTGCTCATGTCATTCGCCGCGGATCGAGCCTGTCGTTGACCACGTCGATGATGAATCGCAACACGAAGACGAGCACGACCACCACCAACAACGTGGACTGCACCTTCGGCAAGTCGCGGTTTGCGATATCGCGCACCATCATGGACCCGAGTCCCGGCAAGGCAAACACGCTTTCCACCACCACTGCACCGGTCAGCAACGTGGAGAGCTGCAGGGCCGTAACACCGAGCACGGGTGAGAGTACGAGTCGTTTGGCGGTGGCGAGCGCCGCCTCTGCGGTACGCCCCACCGATCGCGCCGTTCGGAATGCGTCGGAGGAGATGAAATCGAGGGCCTGCGAACGGGCGAATCGCACGAGTATCGCGGTCTGTGCAGCGGCGAGCGTTACCACGGGAAGCGTGATGGAGCGCACTGCCTCGAGAGGAGCACCCCATCCGTCGACGGGGAAACCCCCGGCAGGCAACAGGTTGAGTTGCACGGAAAACACCGTGATGAGCACCACACCGATGACGAACGTGGGTACCGCCACACCGATCTGGCTCAGTACGCTGGCGACGATCGCCGACGGGCGTCTGCGATGCAGCGCTGCACGTTGGCCAATCCATGCCGACACGATCACCGATGCGAGCGACGACAACAACACGATCGGAAGCGTGACATCCAGTCGCGCAACGATGTCGTTTCGAATCGCATCACCGGTAACCAGGGAACGCCCGAGGTCACCGCGCACCGCACGAGTCAACCAGTCGATGTATTGTGCCGGCAGCGACCGATCAAAGCCGTATTCCTCGCGCAACACAGCGAGCGCTTCGGGAGTGGCGTCGATGCCCAGTCGGGTGGTGGCGATATCCCCCGGAAGGACTCGCAGCAGAAGGAACACCAACACGCTGGAAGCGACGACACCACCACTCGCAACCAGGAGTCGGCGAGCCACGCCGCTCATGTCACACTTCGTCTAGACGCGTTCGATGCGCGCGACGTAATACGAGTCTCCGACGGAGTTCTTCATCATTCCCGCCACGTCGCGCTTGGCGACCTGCAGACTCGGCATCAACCACAGCCAGTCGCTCGCCGACTGCTCGGACAAGACGCGCGCCGCTTTGCGGAGATTGTCGTTGCGTTCCTTGGTGGTGGATGCCGAACTGGCGGCAGAAACGAGGTTTTGATATTCGGCGTTGTCGAAGCGGAAGTAGTAGCCGGGGTTGGCGTAGATGGCCATGTCGTTTCGTTCGATGTGACACACGATGGTGAGGTCGTATTCGGCCGGGTGAATACACGGTCGAGCCATTCCTCCCAGGTAACCGGAGTGATGGTGACATCGAAACCAACTTGGCCGAGGGCCGCCGCGATGAACTCGCCGGAGTTGGTGGCGTAATTGATCGGTGGAATATCGAGGGTAATCTGCGTACCCGGCTGCACACCGGCAGACAACAGTGCCTCACGTGCAGCGCTCACGTCGTACGGTGCAACCCTGGTGAGGTCTTCGAACCATGGGTCCGTTGGCGGAACGAAACTCCCGATCTCCGTTCCGTAGCCGGCCCACGCGGTGTCGATGAGTGCCCGCTTGTCGATGGCCTGTCGTACCGCAGTGCGGACCCTCACGTCGTCGAAGGGTGCACGTGAATTGTTCATGCCCAGCGTGACCTCACAATTGGTGGAACCGCTCAGCACCTTGAGGTCGTCACGCGCCTCGAACACTTCGAGCGACTCCGGTGACTGAACGGTGGTCATCACGTCGATGTCACCGGCCAACATCGCGTTGCTGAGTGCCGTGGCGTCGGCGAAATAACGGAACACCACGTTCTTGGTGTCGGCGCGGCGCCCCCAATAATCTTCGAATCGCTCCAGCGTGATGCTGTTGCCCTTGTCCCACGCCGCCAGTGTGAATGGCCCGGTGCCGATTGCGGAGTTTGCGAAGTCGGTGGCATCCTTGCGGAAGATCACTCCGCCACGCTGGGAGAGGTTGTAAAGAAGGTCGTTGTCGCGCTCGCTCAGGGTGAGCGTGACCGTGTCGCCATCATTGGTCACGTTGGTGACCCGAGCAAATTGTGCCAGTTGGGTTGGAAGCACTTCGGTGGACGTGTCGTCGAGCAAGCGCGAGAGACTCCACACCACGTCGTCGGTGGTGAGTGATTGACCATCGTGGAACGTGGCTCGTCGAATGGTGAAGGAGTAGGTGAGGCCATCGTCGGAGACGCTGAAACGTTCCGCCAGGGCCGGTTCGATGGCACCATCGTCGTTCACTCGAACGAGGCCCTCGTACACGTTCTCCAGCAACACCTGGGGAATCGCCTGTCCGGCCGTACCGCTGATGTCGAGACTCGTCGGTTCAAGCGTGAATCCGAGGATGACTTGGTCGGTCCGTTCGGCAGGCGCGCATGCCGCGAGTGTGTGGCGACGAGCGCAGAGATTGCCCGTAGAGGGAGCCGACGGTTCATCATGGCAAGTCTATGAATGACCTCGAGCCGGCACGTACGCTTGGGACGGGAATCATGTGGGAAACGCGGTGCTCGGATGAGTGAGACGACGGATGAACGCGATCAATTGATTGCCGACCTCCTCGAGGAGGCACACGGCTTGCGAATGAAGTACGAGGAGTTCAGCCAATACACGGAGTCGAAGGTGGCCGAGTTCGTCATTGCTCGAAAGGAACTCACCCAGGAGCGTGACAGTGCCGTGCATCACCTGTCACTCGCCCAACAAGACCTCCAGGTGCTGCGCCAAAGACAAGACCAGTTGCAAGCGCAGATGATTCAGATCAACTCGCGAATCGACAAGCTGACCAAGCAACGCGACCGTGCTCGTGAGCGAGTAGCCGTGCTGGAAGCGTCGCGCGCGTTTCGAATTGCGGCTCGGCTTCGAAAGTTATTGGGCCGCTAGAAACTCCGCGAAGAGTGCGGTCCAGTCGGGTTGCCAGTCGTGGGTCCACGCGGGATTGGTGACGAGTTCCGCAACGCCATTTCCGTTGCGCATGAAGACATCGACGGACTGTTGGGCGCTCGGAAACACGATTCCAGCAATGTCGCCACCAAGGAGTGGAACGACGGTGTCACGTTCGCCATGCACATGGAGAGCCGACACGGGTTGCGTCGGTGAGCACGAGTCGATCATCATCGCGCCGGCTGCCACGCCTATGGCGGTGACACGGGTCGAGAGCTCGCAAGCCAATCGATATGCCATCATGCCGCCATTGGAGTGACCCACCACCCATACGCGCTCGGGGTCGATGTCGTACTCCATTGTCAACGCGTCGATGAGTTGGTCGAAGAAGGCAACGTCGTCGACGACATCGAAGGTGGAAAACGGGCAACATCCCCCGGCGTTCCACGATTGAGGTAGCCCGGATTCTGCACCGGTGCCGTTCGGATACACCACGATTGGGCGAAGGTCGTATCGATCGGCAAACGACCGGTCGATCTCGGATGCCTCGCTCATCATGGCGGCGGTTCCACCAAAGCCATGCAAGACGAACAGAAGAGGAGCAGGTTCCCCGTTGGAGAGATCAACCACCCGGTACGAACGCACGCGACCATCGGCCGTGGTGATTGATTCGAATCCCTGCGGTACCGCGCTTGCCACGCTCGGCTCCGCTACCGGAGACGGTTCAGCAGTGGTCGTCGAAACGACAGCCTCGGTGCTGGCGACAAGGGCCCCGTCGGCATTGCCATTGTCCGTCGTTGAGGTGCACCCGGCAAGCGCAATGAGCGCGATGCTCGTAAACAGAACCTTGAATCGCCGCATCGGCCATCAAACTACAGTCGCAGTCCGACGTGCAATCGTGCGACGTGCACTCAGACGACGTGCAATCAACTGGGACGGCCGAGTGCGAATCGGCACTTCGGTAGTGTCCGAGCGTGACTTTGTCGGACGGCGCAGCGCCACAGCCAAAAGACGCCTCACCCCATACCGTTGCGGCCAACCGCAAAGCTGCGCAACGCACTCCCGACCCTTCCGATCTTGAACGAGTTCGGCGTGGACATATCGCGTCGTTGTCGTCGTCCACCATCGATTCGCCGGAAGGGCGCGTGGTGTTCAACGTCGGTGCATACGACTTCCTGAGGAATGGGGACGCTGCGCCGGATACGGTGAATCCCAACCTCTGGCGACACGCGGTGCTGAATGCGCATCACGGATTGTTCAAAGTCATCGATGGCGTGTGGCAGGTGCGTGGATACGACATCTCCAACATCACGTTCATTCGTGGTGCCACCGGTTGGATCGTGGTCGATCCACTGACGACCGAGTTCACTGCGCGCGCCGCCCTCGAACTCATCAATCTGCACGTGGAGAAGAGACCCGTTACCGCGGTGATCTACACCCACTCGCACGCCGACCACTTCGGCGGTGTGTTGGGTGTTACATCGCGCGCGGATGTCGACGCGGGAAGATGTCGCGTCATCGCTCCGGAACACTTCCTGCGCGAAACCGTCGGGGAGAACGTGATCGCGGGCCCGGCCATGGTGCGTCGCGCCACGTACCAGTTCGGACCGTTGTTGCCCTCGGGGCCCCGTGGACACGTGGACTGTGGCCTCGGAACCGCCGTGCCGATCAGCCCACCAACGTTGCTGGCTCCGTCGGAGGAGATCACTGCAACGGGACAAGAACTCCTCGTGGACGGAGTCCGGGTGATCTTTCAACTCACTCCGGAAACCGAAGCGCCGGCCGAGATGAACTTCTACTTCCCGGACCTCAAGGCGCTTTGCATGGCGGAAAACTGCTCGCACACCATGCACAACCTGGTGCCGATTCGCGGCGCACTGGTGCGAAACGCACTCAACTGGTCGAAGTACATCAACGAGAGCCTGCAGATGTTCGGCGAACGAGCGGAGGTGCTGTTTGCATCGCACAACTGGCCGCGATGGGGTGGAGACGATCTTCGGGAGTTCTTGACACTGCAACGCGACTTGTACAAATGGATCCACGACCAGACGATGCGGCACGCGAATCTCGGACTCACGCCCTTGGAAATCGCCGAAACACTCCAGCTACCCGACGAATTCCTCGCTCACGAACACACACGCGGGTTCTACGGTGATCTCGTCCACAATGCGAAGGCCGTGTATCAGCGTTACTTGAGCTGGTACGACGGCAATCCCGCGAATCTGCACAAACTGCCACCAACGGAGGTTGGACGTCGATACGTCGCGCTGGCCGGTGGCGCGGAAGCCCTCCTCGCGCATGCGCGGGAGGCGTTCGAACGCGGTGACTATCGCTGGGTGGCGGAGTTGGTGAATCACCTCGTGTTTGCCGACCCGACAAACGAAACCGCGCGAAACCTGCAAGCAGATGCGCTCGAGCAGTTGGCGTACCAGGCGGAGTCATCCACGTTCCGAAATGCGTATTTGATGGGCGCACAAGAACTTCGCAAGGGGCCGCCGTCGAACCCCAATTCCAACGTCCGTGCACGCGGTGTGCTGCGCGAGATGACCATCGAACAGGTTTTCGACGCACTGGCGGTTCGCACGATGTCCGAGCAACTGGGTGGTGTCGCACTCGCGATCAACTGGGTTTTCACGGATCTGCGCAATTCGCCCGACGAGCGTTGGACACTCGGCGTGTCGAACCGCACCATCTACTCGACTCGCGGTACTCACCACGAGGGTGCGCTCGCCACGGTTACCATCTCGCGGTCGACGTTGCTGGATGTGATTGGTCAAGAGACCACGTTCGTCGACGCGATGAAAGCCGGAAAAGCCTCGATTGATGGCGATGCCGGGGCGCTACTTACCGTGTTCGGCAACCTCGACAAGTTCTCGATGGGGTTCGCAATCGTCGAGCCGTAACGACGAACCAATATCCGTGCTTCGAGCCGTGGCGTCAGGGACGGATTGCGTAGAACGCATTCACCGAGTGTTCAACGTCCAAGCGTTCGAACCTGGTGAAGCCTGCGGTGCGTGCCATGGACTCCGCGGTCATTTCCGATAGCCCGAGCGTGCCGAGACCGGCTCCATCGGGTGTGGAGAGTGCCGACGACATGCACGACAACACGCTGATGCCGTACATCAACGACGCCATCGGGTTCTTCTCGGCATTCATAGCAAACGTGTCGTGTGCCTTGATGTCCACCAAGAGCCACACACCGTCGTCGCGAAGTGATGCACGAATCGCCTTCATCACTGCGAGTGGGTGTGTCATGTCGTGGATGCAGTCGAAGGTGCTCACGAAGTGCAGGCTGTTGTCCGTGGGGAGGGGTTCCACCTGCGGATCAGCAAAACGTGCGTTGGTAATGGCCGAGGCCGCAAGCCGTTCGTTGGCTCGTTCGAGCGCATAGTGCGAGATGTCGTAGCCAACGATGTTGGACGCCGGAAACTCCTTCGCCATGCGCAGCACTGCACCACCGGCACCGCATCCAACATCGGCCACGTTGGCGCCCGCACGCAACACATCCACGACTCCCACTGCCGGCAGCACGACGGGGATGAGATTGGCGTTGTTCCATGGTTCGAAGCTGCGTTCGATTCCCACAGCGCCATCCGGTCCGTGACTGTCGTAGTTGAAACCGATGCCCGTACGGAAGGATTCGGGCATCCGCTTGAGCGACTCCATGGTTTGCGGCAGTCGGTGGAACATGCCCATGCCGAAGGCGGGGTGCGACTCGTCGGCAAGTACCGCCGCTTGCTCGGGTGAGAGAAAGAACGTGTCGTCGTCGAGTTGTGGCGGTTGCGAGGGTTGCGAGGAAACACTGATGAGCTGTGCCGCGGCCTGGTTGTACGCCCACTCACGCACCCATCGTTCCTTCAGCCCGGTTGCTGCAGACAGTTGTGTCGTGGTGAGCGGTTGGTCGGCCGCTGCGAGCGCGCGATACAAGCCGAGTTGATCGCCCAGGTGCACCATGCCCGAGGTAACCGCACCCTCCAGTTTCGTGAAGAGAAGAAAGGAGAAGAACTTGAGCTTGTCCGGGTTGATGCTCACTTCGCAAAACTAGGCGATGGTTTGACTGCGCGTTTCATCGCGATGTTTACGAAGATATGGAATGAACGGCGTGCCGCCGGTGCCAACGGCCGATGGGTTGCCCGGGGTCTTCTGGGCCTGGGCGAAAATGTAGGTGCTGGCGTATTGCAGGTGCATCGCCCGAAAATCGGCCACGAGATCCACCGATTGATTGAACAACTCCGTGGTACCTGCCCGGCCTGCAGACGTGACGAAGTTACGAATGCTCGGGCCGTTCTCGACGGCTTCGATGAATCTCACGTGGGCCGGCGGCATGTAGGTACGCATTTCCATGAGGTACTCACGGAGTTCGTCACGCTCGTGCTCGATACCGAGCGCCCCGTCGAGTGCCGGCACGATGGCGCTCTGGGCGCCCGTTTCTCCCCGGTACGTCATACCCTTGCCACCCAGTTCGCTGACCCCTTCGTAGACCACACCGTTTGGAAGTGCCGGGTTGTTCTTCCAGCCGAAGATGTACGGCCGCACGCGATGGAAGTACACATATGGGTCACACTTCTCGGGCATCCTCGCAAGCACGTTGTACATCGATTGGATTCCGTCCCGGAGTTCGCGAAGCGCGACATCGAGTTTGTCGGCATCGTTCGCGACCACGGCGTGCTGGGCGTCTTCTATCGCCTGGAGTGCACGGCCAGCCTTCTTTTCGATGTCGATGTGGATGAGAATGAACCATTCCTCGTCCTGGCCGCCGAGAAAGCACTGCAGGAGGGCGATGTTTCCGCACTCGATCGGGCCGGACGAGTCGAGACGACGCCAGTTGTCGATGGAGTAACTGGAGTAACTGAGAATCGGTGGACGACCGACCAGTTGTCCGACGGCGTACCACGGTTGGGCGAGTACCGCCGGAAGCGTGTGGGCGGCAGTGGTATCGCACCATTGGTATGCCTGACCGATGTAGCTCAGCGCGAGCATGGCTCGACGAATCTCACCTTCTCCGGAGAGCGCCTGCACGTTGAACGGCGGCATGGCACGTACGCGCTCACGAAACCCGGAACCCATGAGCTGCTTCGGTAGGTCGGATGCAAGGGTGTCCCACTCTGCATTCTCCGTGCCGAGATGTGCGACGGGGTCCACCGTCTGCATGTAACCGAATTCCTTGGTGATGCCGAAATCGGCGATTCGCACCGGCGCGTTGCTCATAGCGGTGCCCCTCCCAGAGCCAATCCCAAACGATAGTTCAGGCGGTGAACTTCTTGTCGGCTTCGCGTCGTTCGGCGTTCAGTTGGCGGGGAAGATTCCCGCCGACAGCCCGAAGTCAATAGACAGATTGGCACCGGTAATCGGTGCAGCAGCGGGCTGGGCCAAGAACCAGATCAACTCCGCAACTTCCTGCGGGGTGATGAAACGAGCATGGTCACGTTGCGGATAGCCCGCAAGTAGTTGCTCGTAATACGCACGTTCACCGATACCGGAGTTGCGCGCTTGACCCTGCAGCATCGGAGAGTCGACGTCACCCGGACATACCGCATTCACGCGCACGCCACGTGGGGCAAGTTCGAGTGCCAGTGCCTTGGTGAAGAGCGACACCCCGCCTTTGGAGGCACAATATGCAGCGGCGCCGGAGTTGCCCTGAATTCCGGCGTCGCTCGACAAGTTGACGATGCAGCCGCGCGATTTCTCCAGGTGGGGAATCGCCGCCGCACTGATGAAATACGTTCCCTTTAGGTTCACGTCGATGACACGATCGAATTCTTCTTCTGTAGTCGCGACCGTGTCGCCTTCGTGCCAGATTCCGGCAGCGTTGACCACCACGTCGAGTCGTCCGAATGCGTGAACGACATCGTCCACTGCGGAACGACATTGCTCGACGTCTCGAATATCGCCGATGACGTTGACGACGTCTGGTCGTGGGGATGGGTGAAGATCGACGTTGGCCGCCCGCCAACCTCCGCTGACGAAGCGCGTCAGCGTCGCGGCGCCGATGCCACCGGCGCCGCCCGTGACGAGTACCGCCGGTGCGGCAGTATCGATCGAACCCTCGGTTGGGGAGTCATCCACCGTTGGCTCAATCCACGATGGTGCGCCGCGGAGTCCACACCAGGTAGTTCCAGATCCAGTCGGCGAAAATACTGGTGCGATTGCGTCCACCCGAGAGGTACGCCAGGTGCAACGCCAACCAGGTCAGCCATGCGAGGGTTCCGTTGAAGCGCAACCATGGACGAACCTCGACCACCGCCTTTCGCCGACCAATCGTGGCCATCTGACCCTTGTCGCGGTACGTGAATGCTTCGAATCGTTCACCGCGCTCGCGGCGAACCAATTGTCGGGCAACGTGTCGACCTTGCTGGATGGCCACCGGCGCAATCATGGGAAGCGGTCTCCCGTCGACTCCGGTGAAACTTGCGACGTCGCCGACGATCCACGTCGAGTCGTTCAGTTGCAGATACGGATTCACCTTGATTCGGCTGCCGCGTTCGGTGTCACCGAGCACCTTCCAGCGAGGTGGGGCAACCACACCCGCCGCCCAGATACGCGTGCCGGCCACCAACTCGCTGCCGTCTTTCAGCCGTAGCGACGTGGGGGTCGCTTCGACCACCGCGGCATCAACTCGCACGTCGACGCCCATCTTGGTGAGTGCTTTGCGCGCATGCTCGCTGGATGCTGGTTGAATTGTCGGCAGCTATCGAGGGCCTGCCTCGAGAAGCGTGACCGTGGCCTTCGGTGCAAGATGTTCGAACTCACGCTTGATTTCACCCTGGAGTTCGCGCACCGCGCCGGCGAGTTCCACGCCGGTTGGTCCGCCGCCGACGATGACAACGTTCAGACTCTCGATGGGAAGTAGTCCGTCCTCGACGCTTTCGTAGTTGCGCAGCAGCGACGTTCGAATGGCACGCGCATCGGGCACCGACTTCATTTGCAGCGTGTGTTCCGCAACTCCGGGAATTCCGAAAGTGGTTCCTTCGGATCCCACCGCAAGAACGAGATCGTCGTACGCCATCGTCTTCCCAGTGCTCAGCGTGATGCTTTTTGCCTCGGTATCGATGTTGGTCACTTCAGCGCGAACAAACTGCACCTCGCGGTAGGCGGTACGAACGGGAAAGGCTATGTCGTCCTCCGGAAGCGACGCCGTCGCCACCTGGTACAACAGTGGTGAGAACAGTTGGTACGGATTCCGGTCAATCAGTGTTACCCGGTAAGCACTGGATTTTCTCAACTTGCGCGCGCATGCGAGCCCACCGAAGCCCGCGCCGATGACAACGACCTCCTTCTTCGGAGCGGGAGTGCCGAACTCCATGAGCATGAGGCAAATCTACGCCCACACGGGAGATCGGTAACGATTGCCTCACAATGGCGTTGCACAAGTGACGTACCGGCCGCTGTGTTCCTAGGGTTCGACACGTTCTGGAACCAATTCAGGAGTGAAGCATGTTGGGTATCGACGTCGATTTCGTGGAGGTTTCAATCTTCGCCGGGCAGGTGGTTGCGGCGTGGATCGTCGTGGTTGCCGTGGCGATGTTGGTGCGTCGTCTGATCAGGTCAGGAATTCGTCGGGCTCTGGGTAGTGCGCCGATCGGTAACGACGCGTCGCGACGTCAGCAGCGCGGCGATTCGTTGGCCGCGCTGTCCTCGAGCATCGTCACCGTGGTTGCGGTGCTACTCGGATTGATCATGACGCTGAGCCTCCTCGGAGTGAATCCTGCACCGCTGGTGGCGTCGGTGGGCGTGGTGGGAATTGCCGTCGGCTTGGGTGCGCAAAAGTTGGTCCAAGACTTCCTCGCCGGGGTGTTCATGTTGCTCGAGGATCAATTCGGTGTCGGCGACATCATCGATGTTGGTGATGCGGCCGGCGTGGTGGAAGGGGTAACGCTGCGTACCGTGCGGCTTCGGTCGTTGGATGGCACGCTGTGGCACGTATCGAACAGTGAGATTCGTCGAGTGGGAAACAAAAGCCAGAATTGGTCCAGAGCGGTGATCGATCTCAGCTTGTCGTACGAGCAAGATGTCCAACGAGCGTGGACGGTGGTTGAAGAGTGCCTGCGCGAATTTGCGGCGGATGCCGAGTGGGCGACAAAACTTGCGGGAGCTGCAGAAGTCCTCGGTGTCGAACGGTTCGCCGAGTCGTCGGTTGACCTGCGGGTACTCATCCCGACGCTCCCCGCAAACCAATGGTCGGTGGCTCGTGAATTTCGGCGACGCATCAAGCAGCACTTCGATGCGAATGCGATTTCGTTCCCGTACCCGCACTTGACGTTGAGCGGATCGGTGGCCCCTCGGTAGGAGCCCTTGAGCGAACGTCTACCCGATGTAACGGTGTACCGTCGGATTGCGTGGGGCAACTCGACGGCAAGGTGGCGGTGGTAACCGGCGGTGGGAGTGGTCTCGGGATGGAGCACGCCATTGCGCTGGCGGCAAGTGGCGCATCCGTCGTCGTCAACGACCTGGGAGTGTCGGTTGACGGCGATGAGTCACACGGCGACCTTGCTTCAAAGGTGGCGGACCGAATCGTCTCCTTGGGAGGGCGAGCAGTCGCCAACCACGACAGTGTTGCGGACTGGACTGGCGCAGGAAACCTGATCGAGACGGCCCTCACAGCGTTCGGTCGTCTCGATGTAGTCGTTAACAACGCCGGCAACAACCGCCCAGGTTCACTGGTGGATCTCACGGAACACGATGTCGACTCGCTGTTGGACACACATTTGAAAGGAACACTCGCCGTCAGCCACTTTGCGGCTCGACACTGGGCACACGTTGGTCCACGTAGTGGCCGCTCAATCATCAACACCGCGTCGGCCGTTGGTTTGCATCCCGCAGCGGGTGGCGGCGTGTACGGGGCGGCGAAGGCCGGAATAATCGCACTCACCATGAGCCACGCGCAGGAACTCGCGCGTTACGGCGTACGTGTGAATGCAATTGCTCCGTGCGCACGTACTCGAATGGTGGAGGCCTCGCCGGCCGTTGCAGCGCTCATGCCGCGGTCATCGGGTTTCGATCGCCACGATCCGGGGCACGTATCGCCGTTAGTCGTGTATCTGGCCAGCACGTCCTGCAGATTCACTGGCCGAGTATTTGCCATTGAGGGACCCGATCTTGCGATGTATCGGGCAAACAGTGTGGAGGCCCACTGGACGAACGATGGTGGATGGACCCCCGAATCACTTGAAAAAGTTTTCGCAGCGCACCCCCAACGCTCCGATGTCGAAGCGTTCTTCCCTGGTGGCGTTATCTCGCATGCCGAACCATCGGGTCGCACGTTGCGGGAACTCGCACGGCTTACCGGCGTAGAAAAATCAACCGGAGTCTGAACTTCGACACCCTGGCGAGTTAGGAGTCTCTTGAGTCTGGTCGTGACGAACGTCCCGTCGCAAAGTGATGTTCGAGAATGTCTGAGAAGTTGTAGGAAGGTGCAAGCCGCCCGCTGGTTGCCGATCAACCGGCGTCGAGCCGAGTTCGGCTACCAACCGCTGACATATCATGATGTCATGCGACGAGTCGCGGTAGTAGTCCTGGCATTGTTGGCGGCGTGTGGTTCGGGATCAGCAATCTCCGACCTCCCCGACTCGAGTGTTCCAAACCAATCGGCCGGCCAGATCGAGAGCGAGGTTTCGTTCGCCGACGTTCGTCGAGAAGGTTGCACGTCGAGCTCTACCACGACGGTCGTGTCCGAATCCGTAACCGCCACCGCCGATGGCGTGCAGTTTTCAACGTCGTCGCCACTGAAACTCGAACTCGAAGATGCAATTCGTGTGGAAGTGGCGGTTGCCAACACCACCGACCAAGCCAAGACGGTCGAGCTTATGGGGTTGGAGTTCGACTGGGTTACCCCACCGCCTGATCCTTCACGACGCTGGTACATGCAACTGTTCCAGATGAACTCGAACCGCGCGGAAATTGCCCCAGGTGCAACGATCACGTTTGCGTGGCACCTCGACCCGGATGGCGACCTCGACGAGCGCGGCGAGCGGCCGATCATGCGTCCGACATTTCGTGTCGGAGCCGAGACCGCCTCGCTCGACATTCACATCACCTCGGCAAACGTCTTTGGAGACCTCGACAGAATGGGGCCTCGAGGCTGACGCCGTCGTGTATGGGCTCGTCACCGATGCCGTAGGTGCTCCGGTTGGAAACACGGAAGTCAGTGCATACGTTTTTTCCTTGAAGGAGCGAGCAGCTCAAACCAGGACGGATGCGCAGGGACGTTTCGCTCTCTGTGTGCCGAGCAGCGATACCTACGAAACTCGCGTTGGCAACAGAACATCGGCGTATCAGCTCGCAACGTATCTCTCCGTGCGTACCGATGGAGGATACGGATTCGCCACTCTTGACGTGGCCAGAGACAGTGAAACGCGTATCGACGTACAAATCAACTT
Organism: Ilumatobacteraceae bacterium; assembly: GCA_038146945.1. Classification (GTDB taxonomy): domain Bacteria; phylum Actinomycetota; class Acidimicrobiia; order Acidimicrobiales; family Ilumatobacteraceae; genus F1-60-MAGs027. Next base: position 2,415 of record JAYQSR010000007.1, on the reverse strand, counting down.
GCTCGAAACCAGCGAGCTCGTCGTTCGTTCGGAGGCGCGCCTACCCACGAATCATGGATGGTTTTGGATCCGCGCAACCCCTGATGGATTTGCAGCCGTGGAGGGTCGCCACCCGCCCGAACTACGTAAGCCCGGTTCCTTGGCACTTGTTGGCGTCGACGGCGAACTGGTCATGCAGGCGGCGCTGGGTGACGAATGCTGGGGATTCGACGTATCAGTCTCCGGCGACCTCGCCGCAGGTTGTCACGATGGGTCGATCACGGTCTGGGCCGCGGATGGCACTCAGAAATGGTCACGCTCGAGCATGAAGTCCAAAGCGTCGTATGCGCGATGGGTGCGATTCAGCCCGGACGGAACCAAGTTGCTGGCTGGTCCGTTGAGTGACGTAGCAGAAATGTTGGACGCCGAAACGGGAAGCACATTGTGGGGCTACACCGCACGTCCAAACGACGTGTCACCGCTACCAGAGCATCTCCGCAATGGGTTGTTCACTGCCGACGGCAGTCGGGTAGTTCTCGCACTCGCCGGAGGTTGGATTGCTTCACTCGATGCCGCAACGGGAGACGTGCAGTGGGAAGGCGCCTACATGGGCGAGTTCCCGCTGGCCATGGAGGTGGATGAAGACGGTGTGCTCTACGCGGTGGGCAAGAGTCGCGAAGTCTTCGCATTTGATGCCAACGGCCAGGTGATGTGGCGGGTACCAATTTACGAGGCTGTCTCGACTGCAGCGGATTCAGCGCTGCTGGACGGATACTTCATTGGCCACACCGTGAACGGTTCGCTCTACGCGATTGACACCGCGAAGGGAAAACTCGCCTGGTGGCGCAAGCTGGGTAACGGAGATGGCTTCACGGAGTTCGTTGAGGCAAGTGGCCACAACTCACTCGACGTTGACCCTGTGAACGGGCTGATTGCGCATGGGGAAGTCATGGATCGACGGGACGGCGGAGGATCGCGTGTATCCATCTACACCCGTAACGGAACGCTTCTCTCGACGATGTACTTCGCCGACGAGCGCGAGAGGGCGGGCGAGAACGTTGACCATCAAGTTCGTGGTGTGTAGTCACTCGCCTTCGACGCATCGGGACGTCTCGGTGCGGCATTCGGCGACGGCTACCTCAGGATCTTCGAGATTCGCTAGGAACTGGCGCGCTCGGAGGGACTCGAACCCCCAACCCTCTGATCCGAAGAAGTCCGTGGGCAGGTTCTGGGGATTCCAAATAGAGGCAGCGGGTTCGGTTCAGTTGAGATTCTGAGATTTTCCGTATACGTCGAGAATCAGGAAGTCTCAGGGGGATCACTGACCTTGCTACTGACCTGGGCAGTACCATCGTCCGTAATCATGTAGATCGTGTGTCAGGCGATATCTACAATTCGTCGTATTGCAAGAATCTCGCGACTACGAATCTCGTGGCGTGAATCATCGAAAACCTCCATCTCAACGGTGGCGCCAGCAGATCTGAACTGCGCCGCGGTTTCCCGCGAACGCTTGTGGGGAACCCATTCGTCACGTAATCCGATTCCGAAGTAGGCAGGCATGCGCCCATAATCCCCTTCAATCGTTGTAACAATTCCTGGTGGTCCAATCCGCGCACCCGTCAACGAAACCAATCCACCCCACTTGCACGGATGTCTCGCCATCCATTCGGTGACCAAACATGCTCCCTGTGAAAATCCGAGCCAAATCGTCTTTGTGGTTGGCACACCGACCGAAGCCAGGTAGAGCGCGACAAGGTCGAGTGCCTCTAATGCATGGTTGAGTCGTGGCTGGTTCTCCGTTAGTGGCGCCTGAAAACCAGTTGGATACCAGCTGTTCTCGTGGGCTTGGGGAATCAGCCACGCGACATCAGAATTCATGAGTGGCTGCACGACGTGATCGACCATGTATTGACCGGACTGACCGCGTCCATGTACGGCAATTACCGCAGTGACACCCGGCCCCAGTCGATTGCCGCAGTGAAGTAGTTCTTGCGATATGTGTGGATTTGCTTGAGAATCTCCTCGGATCGGCACTTTCAGTACTTGAGTGGTTCCAAGTAGCCCTTGATCCATTCGGTCTGACTCGCGAATACCGGTGGAATCTGGAACTCGCTTCCAAGTTTCTCGTAGGGCTCGTCAATCATGAAGCCCTCAGGTTTGCTCACTGTCGCTTCAAAGAGCGCCCCACCAGGTGTTCGCACGTAGACGCTCTCGAAGTATCCGCGATCCTTTCGATCACTCACGTCGGTGTAACCGAGACCCTCAAGATGTCCCTTCACCTCGGTCTGGATGTCGAGATTGTCTACTGCGAACGCAACATGGTGAACGGTTCCTTCTCCGAAGGTCCAACTTCCGGCAGGGAGGTCCGGATCGCGTCTGAAATCCACGATCGTACCGCTGCCGCCCTTGCCGACCTCGTATCGCTGATAATTGCCC
>JAYQSR010000006.1:0-13792 GCA_038146945.1 Ilumatobacteraceae bacterium | reverse complement strand
TCTTCATCGGATACGACGAGAACGAATCGGTGGCGTACCACGTGCTGTCCCATTCCATCTTGCGACATGCATCGCAGCCAGTATCGATAACGCCACTCGTGAAGCAACACATGGGCAACTTTTACGTGCGTGAGCGCTCACCGATCGAGTCGACCGATTTCTCGTTTACTCGATTCCTGGTGCCGTATCTCAGCGGCTATTCGGGCTGGTCAATCTTCATGGACTGCGACATGCTGATGACCACGGATATCGCCGAATTGTGGGCGTTACGAGACGAGCAGTACGCCGTCATGTGCGTGAAGCACGACTATGTGGCTCGCGACGACGTGAAGTTCCTCGGAGCAACGCAGACCAAGTACGAAAAGAAGAATTGGTCGAGTGTGATGATGTTCAACAATGCGTCGTGTACCGCCCTTACGCCGAAGGTGGTGGCTGAGGAGTCAGGGTTGTTCCTCCACCAGTACAAGTGGCTGGAAAGCGACGACCAGATTGGTGCCCTGCCAACGACGTGGAACTACCTCGTTGGCGAGATGACGATGTCGCGTACACCGAAACTGATTCATTACACCCTGGGCGGACCATATTTCGATTCGTATCGTGAGTGCGAATACGCACAAATGTGGTTTGCAGAACGCGCACTGATGTCGCACGCAGCAAAGGGCTGACGTGCCCTCACGCCATTGCGAGAGACTGACGTGACGGTAGGCCGCGAGCGGTGCACCATGCTCTTTGCATTGGCGGGGCAGGCCGACGCCGACAACATCAGCCCGGCAATCTGGTCGGTGGCACGTGACGGGTCGCCCGTATTGGTGTACGTCGCGGATGCGGCAGTCGGGTGCGAGCTGGCATCCGCATGGTGGCTTCGGGAATGTCCGAACGTGAACATCGTCTCCGTTGCACCGTGGGGTTCGCACGGTGGGGTCAGAGAGCGAATCGGGCGACTTCGTTGGAATCGTTGGCGACTAAGGCGAGCCCTCGAGCAGAGCAACGTTCGACTCGTGATTATGGAGTGGAAGGAAGGAATTGCGCATCAACGCGCTTCGTGGCTGCGCTCGTTGGTGCGTTGGTGGTCTGCCGATGTCTTCATGCAGCTGCAATTCGTTGCCGCCGACATGGGAATACCCACCGTGTCGCTACCGCATGGACATTCCACCAAAACCTCCATCATTCGGAGCGAACACATTCGGTCTGAGATGGCGAAGCATTCCGGAAAGTTGGCGTTTGCCGATCGTGACTCACATGCCGCCTATGTGTTTGCTTCGGACTATCACCGAAAGGTGATCGTGAACAATTCAACGATGAGTGGAACCAACACGTACGTGTGGGGTAGTGCCAGATTCAACGATGTCTGGGTGCAGCGACTGTACGACGCCACCCCGACCGCGGAGCTGCCACCGATGGTCGGGGACCAGATTCGGCGCGTACTGTTCTTCGTACCGAAGTGGCACAACTTGGTCGACCGGGTCGAAACCCTGAAACTCATTGGCGAACTTGGTGGTCAACCCAGAGTTGCAACTGGTGGTTCGTGGTCATTTGCGAGCCAGAGATACATCGTTCAGCGAGTCCGAGTTGGCACTTCTTCACTGCAGCAACGTGGTGATGGTTCCGGAGGGCGTATCATCGCCGAGTCTCATTCGTGGATGCGATGTGGTGGTGGATGTGGACTCGAGTATCGCCTTTGATGCGGTGCTGTTGAACAAACCCTACGTTCGGCCGCGTTATCTGCAAGATGCATCGGTCCGCACCATCTGGGACGAGCTTGGTGGAGCGCACCAAACCGACTCGTGTGAAGCAACGGTGGCACTGTTGACCCAGGCCACGCTGCAACCAGCTTCCCGCGACGCCACGTTCGACGATGTGGTATTCGGCGGATCAGGGGAAGTCGTGCTCGATCGCTATCGAGACGAGTTGCGAGCACTCGCGAATCGGTGAAACCTACAGTCGTGTCTGGAGAACACGACCCACGACATCGGTCGTCGGGAGTGCTCGAACGACGAGTGAGCGCTTCAACCAACGGTCTGTCCCGTCGTAGCGAGGCGTAAACGGTGTACGACCGTGGACTGCGCGGTGGTTGTCGATGACGAGCACGTCACCTCGCTGAAGTACCACGTGCTTGGTGCTCGATTGCACGGCACGATGCAACTCGACCAGTGCGGCAACGGCACGCGGTGTCGTACCGGTCATGAGAAGTTGGTCGTACACCAGCATCCAGCCGTTCGGTGTTGCCGTGAGTGGAGTGACCGTAACCCGTGCGTCTGGTTCACCATTGGACATGAAACTTGGATCGATGGTGGTCACGAACTCGCTGGATTGCAGCACCGCCAACGATTCGTTCGATAATCGGCTGATGATGTCGTGCACGTCGGCATGCGTGGTGGCAGCCTGTGGATCGCCACGCAGGCACATCAACACCACGTAGCGAGGCTTGTGTGGGTGAAATGCGGTTTCCGTGTGTGATCCGAGCATCACCTTGGAGGATGTCGACACCTGTTGGTGTTCACTCGCTCGAACCGGGAAGATGTCCTGAATCAACGCACCACCCTGCTCACGGTCGTAGCCCACGGCACGACCGATGTCATCGGCAAAGTGGAGCAGGGCGCGTGTCGCTGCAGGACACGCGTCGACGTTGGGGTCGAGGACGAGTGGTGTGGAAGGAACGTAACCGGTGAAATAGTGGGGGAACACGGTGACAGAGGAGTCACCCGCCTGCATCCGGGTCGCAGTTGCAACTGGGGTGAGTGGTGTAGCGACGGTCATGGGTTGAGTATTGCGGCAACGTCACTGCGAAAAACGCAGAAAAGCGCACTACAATGCCCTTATGGCTTCTGAAACCACTGCTATAGACAAAATCGACCATGAAATCCTCGCCGTTCTCAAAAATGACGCCAGAATTCCATGGCAGATGTTGGGTGAACGCATCGGACTGTCGGCGAACGCAGCAGCCGATCGCGTTCGTCGACTCATGCGTCGTGGGGTGATTTCCCGCTTCACCACCGTGGTGGACCAGCGAATGCTCGGTCGCTCGCTCAGCGCCATCGTGGATGCACGCATCACCACCACCCCCAAGTTCGACGAGGCCTTGCGCCGGCGTAGCGACGTGGTGTGGGCGGCCCATGTGACCGGTGTCCCTGACGTCAAGATCATGGTGGCGTGCCACGGCACCGAGGGGTTGGATGAGTTCTTGCAGTGGCTTGCCAAACAGGGAGCCACCGACACCCGTACCGACGTGGTACTCCGTTCCATCGTGTAGGCGGTTAGCAGTCTCGTCGGTAGAGTGCTAACGCCTTTGGAACACAAAGGCGACAGCATTACCCACTCACCCTCATATAGGAGACGCTGATGCCCAAGATCATTCTGTTCGATGAAGCAGCCCGCCGTGGACTTGAAGCGGGAATGAACCAATTGGCCGACGCCGTCCGTGTCACGCTCGGACCCAAGGGTCGCAATGTGGTGCTCGACAAGAAGTGGGGTGCCCCGACCATCACCAACGACGGTGTTTCGATCGCCAAAGAAATCGACTTGGAGGACCCCTACGAGCGAATCGGCGCCGAACTGGTCAAGGAAGTGGCCAAGAAGACCGATGACGTAGCCGGTGACGGCACCACCACCGCCACGGTGCTCGCGTGGGCCATGGTGCACGAAGGTCTGCGCAACGTCGCCGCTGGCGCCAACCCCATGAGCCTGAAGCGTGGAATCGAGAAGGCAGTCGAGGCTGCCGTTGCCAGCATCAAGTCGCTCGCCAAGGAAGTCGACAGCAAGTCGCAAATCGCCCAGGTGGCCGCGATTTCCGCTGCCGATACGGAGATTGGCACCAAGATTTCCGAAGCCATCGACAAGGTGGGCAAGGACGGTGTCATCACCGTGGAAGAAAGTCAAACGTTCGGTATCGAGATGGATCTCGTCGAAGGTATGCGCTTCGACAAGGGCTACATCTCGCCGTATTTCGTGACCGATACCGACCGAATGGAAGCGGTGGTTGAGGATCCGTACATCCTCTTCCTCGGCACCAAGATTTCTGCGATTCGCGACATGTTGCCGGTCCTCGAGAAGGTGATGCAGGCCGGAAAGCAACTCATCATCATCGCCGAAGACGTCGAGGGTGAAGCGCTCGCAACGCTGGTGGTCAACAAGATTCGCGGCACGTTCAAGAGCGTGGCCATCAAGGCTCCTGGCTTCGGTGACCGTCGCAAGGCCATGTTGCAGGACATGGCGATTCTCACTCGTGGTCAGGTGATCAGTGAAGAAGTCGGACTCAAACTGGAGAACGTCACCCTTGATTTGTTGGGTCGCGCCAAGAAAGTGGTGGTGACCAAGGACGAAACCACCATCATCGAAGGTGCCGGTGACGAAGCCGACATCAACGGCCGTATCAACCAGATCAAGAACGAGATCGACAACACCGACAGCGACTACGACCGCGAGAAGTTGCAGGAGCGGCTCGCAAAGTTGTCCGGAGGTGTTGCGGTGCTGAAGGTGGGCGCCGCCACCGAAGTGGAGCTGAAGGAAAAGAAGCATCGCATCGAAGATGCCGTGAGCACCACGAAGGCCGCAATCGAGGAGGGCGTGGTTCCCGGTGGCGGAGTGGCGCTGTTGCGTTCGCAAGCGGCGGTGTTGACGGCCATGGAAGGCATGTCGGGAGACGAGGCAACTGGCGCGCGCATGGTTGCCAAATCGCTCGAGGCTCCGCTGAAGCAGATCGCCGAAAACGCCGGTCTTGAGGGTGGTGTCGTCGTGGAAAAGGTGAAGAGCCTGAAGGGCCCAGAGGGTCTCAACGCAGCAACCGGAGAGTACGAGGATCTCGTGAAGATCGGTGTGATCGATGCAGCGAAGGTGACGCGCTCAGCGTTGCAGAATGCAGCGTCGATTGCGGCGCTGTTCCTCACGACGGAAGCCGTCATCGCCGACAAGCCTGAGGAGCCAGCCGCGGGTGGTCACGACCACGATCACGGTATGGACGACTACTGACCGAGCTGCTCTACCTTCGCGACGCGTACCTCGCGTCGTTTGAAGCAACGGTGGTCGACCGCCAAGAAAACGCAGTTGCCCTGGATCGAACGGCGTTCTATCCAACAGGTGGAGGACAACCACACGACGTGGGAACACTCGGTGGCTGGACGGTGGTCGACGTACGCAAGGACGGCGACGTGGTGTGGCACTCGTTGTCGCCCGCCACATCGTCCCTCGTGTCATCTTCCGCATCATCCCCGCAAGCCTCAACGACGGAAGGTTCCATTGGCTCGCACGGTGGGATTCCTTCGGTTGGCACAACGGTGCAGGGTGAAGTGGAGTGGTCTCGTCGACATCAACTGATGCGTACGCACACCGCGCTCCACATCCTTTGTGGTGTCATTTGGAATGAATGGCGGGTGCCCGTCACCGGTGGAAACATGGAGCCGCTCGCGGCGCGAATGGACTTCGAATTCGATCCACTTCCCGAGGGTTTTGCGGCACGGGTCGAGCAATTGGTGAACCACGCAATTGCTCGCGACTATCCGATCGAAGTGTCGTTCTTGCCCAGAAATTTCGCGCTGCAAGATGCCGATCTCATTCGTACGAAAGTGTCGCTCATTCCAGAGCAGGTAAGCGAGATTCGAGTCGTCGACATCGTGGGATTGGACAAACAGGCAGATGGTGGAACGCACGTGCGCTCGACCAAAGAGGTTGGTACCTTTCGGGTGGTGAAAACGGAGAGCAAGGGCAAGGGCAACAAGCGACTCCGCGTTGAAATCGGCTGACCATGGCCCTCGCTGCTACGCCAGTTCATGCGTGGCAACAACGTGCTCAAGACACCGACGTACTCCTTCGATCTCTCTTTGACAAAGCAGTCGATCTGCACAGACCACGCGGCACGATGGCACTTCTGGCCATCGGTGGCTATGGGCGTCGTGAGCTTGCTCCGTTCAGTGATCTGGATCTTTTGCTCGTCCATAGCAGCCGCAATATCGATACGTCTTTCGTGCGTGCACTGTGGTATCCGTTGTGGAATGAAGGCCGAAAAGTTGGGCATGCGGTGCGAACACCGAGGCAGACGTACTCGATGATTCGCTCCGATCTCGATACGGCAACGGCACTCGTTACCGCGCGAGTGGTGGCTGGTGATGCCACGTTTGGTCAACGGATTATCGACAAGTGCAACGCCAAATTGCGAAGACAGGGCCGCAAATGGCTGGGTGAGTTGCATGCTCGGGTCCTGGCGCGTCACGGCACAGCAGGTGAGGTGGCGTACCTGTTGGAGCCGGATCTGAAGGACGGTCTTGGAGGATTGAGAGATATCCACGCGATGTGGTGGGCGCATCAGGTAGGTCTGGGAATGAGTGATGCCGATTTGCAAGTGCTCAGCGAGTGCAACGACACACTGCTGAAGATACGTACTGCGCTTCACTGCATCACTGGACGTCCTGGCGACGTTCTGCGCCTGCAGGATCAGAGTGCGGTGGCAAGCGAAGCCGGGTTCGGCAATGATGACAACCTCATGGAAACCATTGCCACCGTCGCTCGTCGTGTGATGTGGATCTCCGACGAAACGTGGGCCCGACTCGATCCACCTGCGAACCGTACGTCTCGTGCGATGGCACTTGCGCCGGGCGTGGAACTGGTAAACGGAGAAGTTCATTTGGCCGACGACGTGGACCCGGCGACTGATCCCACATTGGTGCTTCGCGTTGCCACCGCTGCCGCTCGAACGCAGCGACGAATAGATCGCGATTCACTCGATCGGCTGGGACGCTTCGCACGTAGCTGGCCAACACCGTGGCCAGCAGGTGCCAGTGACGATCTGGTCGCATTGTTGCTGGAGGGGGAGCGTGCCATACCGGTGTGGGAGGCGCTCGAGCAGCGCGATCTGATTGGTCGCGTTTTGCCCGAGTGGAGCGCAGTGCGTTGCAAGCCACAGCGAAATGCCTTCCATCGATTCACGGTGGATCGTCACCTGTGGCAAACTGCTGCCAATGCAGCGGCGTTGGCAGCTTCCGTTACACGCCCCGATCTTCTCGTGCTTGCAGCACTGTTTCACGACATTGGGAAGGGCTATCCAGGTGACCATACCGAAGTAGGTATTGCGTTATTCGGCAATATCGGTCCTCGTATGGGATTGAATGTCGATGACGTTCAGACCGTAACCAAACTGATCGAACATCACTTGCTCTTGCCCGATGTGGCGACGAGACGTGATGTTTCGGATGACTCCACCATCGCGTACGTTGCCAAGTGCGTGGGTGATACTACGACGTTGCAATTGCTCTATGCACTGACGCAGGCTGATGCACTCGCAACTGGTCCCACCGCATGGGGAAACTGGAAGGCAGAACTCGTTCGCACACTCGTTGAACGAACAGGGCAGGTACTGGCAGGCCACTCCATCGACGCGACCACCTGGCGATTGTTTCCCGATGCCGAAACATTGGAGGTGATGGCACGACGACTCCGCCACGTCCAAGTACAGGAAGATGCCGTCACCGTCGTATGCCCCGACCAGCCGGGGCTGTTTTCTGCCGTTGCAGGAGTCTTGGCCATTCATGGCCTAGACATCCTCGGTGCTGAAGCCCATAGTGACGAACAAGGCATGGCGGCGTCACGCTTTCGTCTACGCACCGCACCGCCCCACGGCTGGGCAGGAGTCATTCACGACATCCACCAAGCGTTCGATGGCGAGTTGAACATCGACGCTCGGCTTCATGAGCGGGCCGCGACCTATTCACGTCGAAAACAAGAATCAGCACGTGGACCCCAGCCACCAGTGGTTCTCTTTCATGACGAAGCATCGTCGAATGCGTCCGTAGTGGAGGTACATGCACCCGATCGAATCGGCCTTCTGCGGGATATCACGCGTGTGTTCATCGAGCAGGAACTCGACATTCGACATGCCCGAGTCGCCACGTTGGGCGACAATGTCGTGGACACGTTCTACTTGCGCGAGCGTGATGGAAGAAAAATTACAGGAACGGAGCGAAAACGACAGATAGAGCACGCGATTCTCAACGTGCAATCGCTGGAGACTCGGCTACGGTAAGCCGAGTGAGTAATGATCCGAATAGGTACGAAGCACAACTTGCTCGATGGAGTGAGACCCTCGCAGCAATAGCGCGTACCGGCCTGGCCTTCACACAAAATTTGTACGAACGTGAACGCTACGAGGAGGTGCTCCACGTTGCCGCAGATATCAAGGCATCGCTCGACGAGGCAGACGAAGTGCAACGCGAGGAACGCCATTTCGTACAGGAATGGATGGACAACATCGGCCAAGGGATTCCTGGATACGTCACACCCAAGGTGGCGATTGGTGCGATCGTCGGCAACGACGCTGGCGAATTGCTGCTCGTAAAACGCCCGGCAAGCGGTGTATGGCTGTACCCCACTGGATGGGCTGATGTCGGCTACTCCGCTGCCGAGGTCGTGGTGAAGGAGGTAAAGGAAGAAACAGGTATCGACGTCGAGCCCGTGCAACTACTGAGTGTTGTGGATGGTATGCGAATGGGATTCACCAAGTTCGGGATGTATCTGTTGTTGTTTCACTGCCGAGCAACGGGAGGCGAGCTCCGGCCCCACCCACTCGAAACGGATGGTTGCGGTTGGTTTACCCGTACCAATCTTCCGCCATCCACGGCAGGAGCTGACTGGTGGGGAGATCGAGCATTTGCTGCGATCGATGGTGAACGGTTTACCGCAACATTTGATGTGCCACGCACGCCGATGTGGCGCGGGCCAGGGGAGATTTAGATGGTGTCGGCTTAGTCGGAATTCTGTTCGCGGAGGAATCGCTCGACCTCGTCGACCAGTTCTGCGGCCTGAGCGTCCGACGCTTCTTCGGCAAAGTCAAACTGCAATTGATCGTCAGTTACCTCGTCACTCAGGATCATTCCAGAGTCGGTGGCAGATTCCAGGCGATCGACGTACTCGACCAAGTCCTCGTCCTCGTTTACGAGGGTGTTCACCTGTTCTTCGTAGTGTTCCACCAAGTGCAACACAGCACCGACCGGGGTTGGTGTGCCAATGATCTCGCAAGCACGCCGCATGAGCGCGAGTGATGCCTTGGGAGATGGAACCTGGGATGCGTATGCCGGCACCGCCGCCCATAGTGATGCAGAAGGTAGGGCTGCACGAGAAAACACGTCGTGCAGGACACCGATGATGCCCGTTGGCCCTTCGTATCGCGACCTCCGCAAGTTGTAACGCTCGATGAGGTCAGTGTCAGTTGCGGTACCGATGAGCTGCACCGGACGTCGATGTGCCACGTCGGCCAACAGCGCCCCAAGTGTAAGGACGAGCTTGGAGCCAAAGTGTTCGGCGACTGCCAACATGTCGCCAGCAAACCGTTTCCACTGCAGGCTTGGCTCGGGCCCCAACGTGAGAATCACGTCTCCGCCAGCTCCACTCACGTGCCACATCGTCACCGTTGGCCAGACGATGTGTCTTTCGCCTGCCTCGGTCAGACGCACGTGGGGGCGGATGGTCGCAAAATCGGTGTAGGGCTCGGGACTTATCTCGGCCAATGGCGCTGCACCCCACCCATCGATGAGATGACGTATCGCGCTCGACGCAGCATCAGCGGCATCATTCCAGCCCGTAAATGCGCAAACGAACGTAGGGTTGCGTAGTGCGGGTTTTGACAACCAATGCACTGACGTCGGAGTTGCCATTACGTACTGAACGCTATCCGAGCAGTAGGTACAGTTAGTACGGCATGACGACGGTTCAGGTTGCACCTGTCGTATCGGCAACCGCCGAAGTCGTTGATGCGTTCCATCGACTCATTCCACAGTTGTCGTCGTCCAGTTCACCAATCACGATGGCGCAACTCGAGGAGATTATTGGCGATAGTACAACTACCGTGTTTGCTGCCCGTGATGGAGAGACAATCGTCGGATTGCTGACGCTTGTGGTATTTCGCATTCCGACGGGTATGCGGGCCTGGATCGAAGATGTTGTAGTTGACGATCGTGCCCGTGGCAAGGGAGTAGGTGGAGCTCTCAACCACGCAGCACTGTCCATGGCGCGACAGCGTGGTGCCAAAACCGTGGATCTTACGTCGCGCCCGAGTCGTGAGGCGGCGAACCGCTTGTATCAACGCATTGGATTCGTTCGCCGTGACACCAATGTGTATCGCTACGAACTCTGACCGTTCGGCTTCGCAATGTTGTTTCCTGACGATGAAGCAGTGGCAATTGGCCCAGGTGCGATACTGCTACGAGGTGCAGTTGAATCGCTGGCTGATGAGCTTCTGAGGGGCATCAACGAGGTCGTTACGAGATCCCCACTTCGTCGAGTGGTCACTCCAATGGGTAAACCGATGTCCGTCGAGATGACCAATTGTGGTGACGTGGGATGGGTGTCCGACAAATCCGGATATCGATACGAGAAAGTAGACCCACTCACCGGATGCGCCTGGCCTGTGATGCCCACGTGTTTCGGGGAGGTTGCTCATGCATGCGCACTACAGGCTGGGTATGAAGAATTTCATCCGGATGCGTGTCTGATCAATCGGTACTCTGCAGGAAGCAAGATGGGGATTCATCAAGATCGTGATGAGAGAGATTTCTCGCAGCCGATCGTCTCTGTGTCACTTGGCTTACCAATCACCTTCATCTTTGGTGGCACTGTTCGAACCGCCCCTAAAAGCAGGTTGCAGCTCCAACATGGTGATGTTGTTGTGTTCGGTGGTGAGTCACGCCTCGCTTTCCACGGAGTTGGCACGCTGCGACCCGGAGAACACCCGTCAACAGGTAACTATCGGTTCAACTTGACGTTTCGGCGTACTCGCAAGAGGGACGTCGTTGTGTGTGATGAAGAATCACAAGCCCCATCACTGCCATAAACGGGATGTTCTGACGAAATGAATTGAAATCAGTATTCGTCACTAGACCCAGGTAAATCGAGAAGGCGACGAGCGTCAACCGACTTCTGGTGGTTGCGAACTCGGGCGAATCAAGAGACACAGACTGAATAGTGTTGGGATAATGATGGTCTCCGGAAGGGAATTGCAACTCTAAGAACTGGCAGGCTTGAATCGGCTCGACAGTTTCGCTTCGTGCTGTGAGGGAATTGCAGTCAACATGGTTGATGCACACGAGTAATCAGGCTAACTCCCCAACGTGAGCCAGTGAGTTCAAAATTGGATCCTTCAAGCCAGATTCCGACTGCGTACAGCACAGACCCAGCTGCGACTCCTGCAGTTCCAAGTCCGACCATGCTCAGTGGAGTCTCTCTTCGATTCTGTCGAAGATTGTCCCAAAACTCGACTAGAAACACCGCAGTCAACACCGAAAGCTTGCTAGATGCGGACGCAGCAGCATGAGAACGCCAAACAACAAGATTCGTGCAACCGGGGATTTGGTCAGGACAAATTTGGTGAGGACAGCATCATCATCGTCTCTCGGAAGAGTGCCAATATTTAGTACAACATTCCAATCCCACCACATGCGGTAAGGAAGAACCTCATTGCCGAAGCGCCAACAAGAGCGAGTTAGCTGGTGCTTGAGCAACATTCGGGATAGAAGTAGCAAGCAAGCTAGTGAAACTGTCTTGAGTGCCAGAGTTGTATTCATTTTTAAGCAAGGGCGAGGAGTGATGCAGGGAGAGTGAATGGCAATTTAGAACGTTGGAGCCACCTGTTTCAATTCGGATGAAATTTCGAGGTTCGACAACTGTTCCACAATCGAGACATAATGTCTTGGTCGTTTGAGTAGAAATTCAATTGCTCAGTGAGGCCGAAACGGGCACTCAATACAATCACGCCGATGCTCAGAAAGAATCTGCACGAAGTAGGACGGACTCTCTCCAGCGGGGGCCAACTTCCCTGCAATCAAGTGTCTGGAGCACGTACTGTTCAGTCATGTCGATACGCCCAATGCACGACGTCGGAGATACTTGACTCGTATCCAAAAAAACACGACGAAATATCCCAGGAATCCAAGATGGTCTGCATCTCGCGGTGCGCAAGTACCCTCACCTCACCTTGGTGCATCAGCTTGAGATTTTGCTCAGCCCACAGGGCCGTATTTCGGCTTGTGAGTATGTCGAGCATCTTCCCAGAAATCAACGGCGGACTGCCTGCGACAATTTGGGTCCACAGTGAAAAATCCTCGGCATGCCACAGGTCGGTAGGAACCGTTGTGGAACGTTGGTTCGAATCACTGACCGTCGGTGTGGATAGTCGATTTCGAATCAAGAAATGCCAAAGCGAATATCAGTGAGATCGGGCCTGTTGGGACTCAAACACACTGACGACCTGATCGTTCCCGTCAAGAACTTGGCATTGGTGTCAAGAGGACCGAATTTGGATGGCAACGTCTTGCATTTGCAGTTCAAGTTTCGTGGGTGCCATGGTCGTCAGAGTCAAGAAACGCTATGAGCGATGTTGAACATGACTCCCAACCAATATTTCGTGCCTTTGCCGGGTCCCAGATTCGTGTCAAACGAATGAGACTGAGCTTCATTTCTGACCAGCTTGTGGCAAATCGTTCAACCTCTTCACATGTGGAATCCGTACTCGAATTGTCAACGACAATGATTTCCGTTGGTGCAAGGGTTTGATTACGCACGGAGTCAAGTGCTCGTCGAATTGTTGCTTGTGAGTTGAACGTGGGGATTACCACAGCTATGGTCTCACTACCACTCACGGCAACATCTTGTCCCCATACGCCACGAGTCTTGTCTACCCAGACACGTCCTTCATCCTGCGACCACATATCAATGCGCGGAATCATGAACTGTAGTCGAGTTGAAGTGTAAGTGCCGGACTACTACATCGTAAATACTTGAAAAGCAGAGCCCTCGACCATCTCAACGACCCTGGGAGTAAATGATCCGATGTGGATATGAAAGTGTAGAGACAGTCACCCCCAACACTTGTTCGAGCCAATCACGTGAGTGAGTCAAATCTTCACGCAGTTCAGATTCAGAAAGAAGAGCCATTCGTGTATGGTGCAATCCGTGGACCCCGAAGGTGATACCAGACCTTGTCAGGAGATGCTTGAGATCGGATTCATTTAGGTACCGCGGGTCACGAGAGGTGACGTAAGACTTCGTCTAAAAACATGGAATGGAATCTCGAGTAGATAAAATATCTGCTATCAGCATTGTGCTTCGATATCCGTCATCAAATGTTATGGCCTCCCGGACTGGGATTCACGACGAAAGGAACAAATGCTGTCAGTGTTTCCGCATCCATGTTGCCAGTGTTGCCAGCCCATTTGCGGAATGATTCAGCAGGCATGGTATAGAGATCTGAAGTATCTGTCGAGTCATGCAGATCGTGGAACATCAACACTCAGTACCACGTTCCCAACCTCGTTGGTACGTTGAGACAAAGACAAAGGCGAGCCATCATTCGCGCGACCTGATACGTTAAGCGCGTCATGAATGTCGACTGATTATGGTGTGAAGCAAACGAGGGAATTACTCAATTTGCTACACGGAATGCAATGAGTGTACTCAAGATTTGCCGTACAAATCGTGGATATGAATTCTCAAATTCCCCTACGTAGGCGTGTTCGAGTCCTCCCGCACCATGTTTAAAATCGTAAACACCCTTGTTTTCAACAGGGTCGACTCCACCGAAGTCGTATGTGACGGCGCCGCGTCCAGCGAAGTTCTCAAGGAGGAAAATGATGCAACGTTTGAGGCGTAGGTCTTACGGCCCTCAATCAGAAATTGCTGCAAAGAAATCAAAACCATTGGTACCACAAAGTACTGCCCCTCGTGGCCTGAGTAGTACCAATTGGTCGACTGCCCTCACAACAACGAGTTGACGCTGAAAAATTCTGAGAACATCTGCGATTCGGAGCAATACGTAACT
>JAYQSR010000005.1:0-17848 GCA_038146945.1 Ilumatobacteraceae bacterium | reverse complement strand
AGCACGAATGCAACCACGAGAAAATTCGGAATGGCTACTCGTAGTGATTTCTCGGATCCGATCGCCTGCACGCCCAACCAAACAACCGCAGCAAATAAACACAGTCCAGTCAGCACCACCACCCAGAAGCAGATCGTGATAACCGTTGTGTGACCAAGTGGTATCGAATACTGCCCACCATGTGCCTTGCTTGAAGAACTGTGGAGTGTGCCAGGCAGACATCCACCCCCAGCCATGAAACGGCTTCTCGAGAAATCCAGTCCAACTCAGTGACCACAAGGCACCCCGCGAGTTAAAGGTTGCGGTTTCACCTGACACGGTTGTTGACCCCCAACCCATCGCAGGGAAAAGAACACAACAATCGCTGCAGTTGCAATGACTAGTGGTGCGGCTGCTTGCTGTAGTTGCCGTAACGCTCTGAGAAAATCCAACGTACGAGTAACCACCCACTAAGACTGCCAACGGCTACACCAAGAGCAAGTGGCGACGTCCGCGACTCCGCCTTCCACAGCACCACTCCGGAGAGTGCCGTGAGACTGACTGCTGCAGCCAACACCACACGCCTCGCCAAGTTCTTCCATGATGTTTGCGTCAAGATCACTCCGACACTCGCGAGGAGAGCGACTGCCGCAACGGGAGCCAACGAGTTTCGGTTGAAATAGATCCCAATCCAATAATCCTCCTCAACACTCGTTGACAATTCCCAACCGCGAACAATCGCCCATACTGACGAGAGAAGACCAAGTGACATTGCGGCAGTAACGATTCTCCAGATCATTCGAGATGAGAAGCTCACGGCAAGATACAGACCGACGCTACTCGTAAGCAGAAGTGAGACGTACTCAGGCAAAGAATGTCGAGCCAGCGTCGACCATGTCACACTCAGTGCCAGCCATATGAGAAGTGCTGACAATGCTTGAATTCGGCGATCGCGTAGCCACCAACTTGGCATTCGTCGCGACAACAACATGACGGCGGGAAGTTGAACCACAACAAATGTCGCGAAATAGACATGTGGCATCGAAGGCTGGGGTGATGTCTCCAAATATGTAGAGCTCTCACTCCACAGCCGATAAATCGGGCCCTGAGTAAGCGCAAACAACGCCACGATTGCATACGTAACTTCACCGGCGCGGAGCAACTGTGACATCGACGGGCGTGACATCTGCATTGTGAACCTACCGTACGGCTTGCATTGATTATTCGTTCCTACGCGGAAGCTCAGCTCTGGTGATGAATGGACCGACACCACTAGTCTGAGAACGCGGTGACTACTTGGGGTTGGCAATGAAGCGCCAGTATCCAATCATCATCACGGTTCGTGACCGACTGACTGATCTGCTATCACTTCTTCAATGGTTGAGCGATGTGGGTCAACACGATGTGTGGTTGTGCGACAATGCAAGCACCTACGAACCAATGGTGAAGTTTCTTGCAAACACCCCCCATAAGGTGGTCTACAACCACCGGAATCTGGGACACCGAGCCCCATGGTTGAGTGGATTGGCTGCAGAACTCGGGTGCCAGCCAGCCGTTCGTGGTCACCGACCCTGATGTGGTTCCTTGCGAGACATGCCCCCACGACGCTCTCGACTATTTCTGGGAGACACTGCAAGTTCACCATGACATGGACAAAGTGGGCTTTTCCTTGCGAATCGATGACCTACCAGCACATTTCACACATCGTGACAGTGTCATTTTGTGGGAACGGCAATTCTCCACCAATCAGTTCAAGCCTGGGTTCTTCTTCGCCCCCATCGACACCACCTTCGCGGTGTATCGCCCCGGTCTCGGCCACCAGAACAGTCGATCCCTTCGGGCCCAAGCTCCGTACGAGGCGCGACACATGCCGTGGTACGAGAACTCCGCTTCACCAACAGCCGAGCAGGAGTACTACGCAACACATGCGGATCGACTTGTTTCGAACTGGAACTCTGATCGAATCCCCGCCAATGTGCGAGCAAAACTCAAACATCTCGGCAACAATGGAAGCACTAACTCATGAGTACACCAGCCATTCGTGTTGAGTCACTCTGGAAGAATTTTCGTCTTGTATCACGAGCGCAATCGTTACATCAAAGCGGCGATGTTGCGTGGACGTCGAGCACGATATGAGGAATTCTGGGCACTCCAGGACGTAAATCTCATGGTTGAAAAGGGAGCCACGGTTGGAGTTATTGGATCGAATGGATCCGGAAAGACCACGTTGCTCAAGTGTTTGACGGGCATCTACACCCCTGAACGTGGATCAATTTCCGTCGAAGGTAACCTCGCTGCACTGCTGGAACTAGGAGCCGGCTTTCACCCGGAACTATCGGGAACCGAGAACATCTACCTGAATGGCTCGATCATGGGCATGTCGAAGAAGGAGATCGACAACAAGTTCGACAGCATCGTGGAATTTGCCGGGCTGGAACAATTCATCGATACGCCAGTAAAGAACTTCTCGTCAGGCATGACCGTGCGACTCGGGTTCTCCATTGCCACGCATGTCGAACCTGAGGTTCTACTGATTGACGAAATACTTTCGGTGGGTGATCAAGCCTTTCAGCGAAAAAGTACGGAAAAAATCGAGCAGTTCCGACGTGATGGTCGAACGATTCTTGTCGTGAGCCACTCACTCGGACTCGTGCAACAACTGTGTGACACCGTGGTGTGGCTCGAAAAAGGCCATGTGAAGATGATCGGGCCGGCCGCGGAAGTGATCGCAGAATACACCGGAAACACCTACGGAAATTTTGCCCGTGATGATGCCAGTTCAAAAACCCGATGGGGCTCCGGCGACGCACAAATCACTCAAGTAACAATGCTGGATGCCAACGACCAGCCAGTCGACACACTTTCATCAGGGGCAGAACTGCGAATCCGTTTGGAGTTGAACTCCCACATTCGCATTGAGTCGCCCGTCTTGCGGGTTCAACTGGAGACCATGTCGGGTGAACTGGTGTGGTCAACCTCCACCCAACGAGGCACTGCAACGTTGCGAGTTTTGGATGGTCCTGCTACCGCCGTCCTACACCTCCCATCCCTTCCTCTCGCTGAGGGAACGTACTACCTCAGCGTGTCAATAACCGACGCCACGGGTGCGACGGAGTTCGACCACTGTCAGCATTGGGCGAAGATCCACATCACCGGGGGGCAGCCAAACGATGGCGGTGTCGTTGCACTGCCTTCAACATGGTCGATTGGTCGTCAGCGAACCTGAGTCAGAGTTCCTCGGCAATGCGACGTGAGAACCGGCCGAATACGACGAGTCCAATCGCCAAAGATGCGAACGAAACCAAGACGAGCACCACCAGATCTGTGAGATCGGGACCGCGTCCGTCAAACGTAACGTGACGGAACGAGCGGATAAATGCGGTGGATGGGTTCCAATGGTAAATCGAGTACCAAAATCCGGAAACCTTCTCCTCGATACGAGCCGGATCATAAATCACCGGAGTGGAGAAGAACCAAATCTGAGTGACGATGGTCCAGAGGTATTTCAAATCTCGGAAAAATACTGCACCAACCGCAAGTATCAGTGCAATTCCGGAAGTGAATGTTGCCAACAACACCATCAGCAAGAGCAGCATCGGAATCCACGGCAACAGAGGACTCCCGAATATCAGCAGGACAATGCACAGAATCGTCATCTCAATACTGAATTGCACGAGACTAAAGAGCACTTCTGAAAACACCAGCGTCTCGCGTGCAAAACGCACCTTACGAACCAGGGCTGCATTTGCCGTGAGCGACTGAAGACCCAAACCGGCGATGAGATTGATGAATCCCCAGGGCAAGATTCCGCTGAGGAGATAGAGCCCGTAAATGTTGATACCTGACGGATCCCCGACTCGAGTTTGAACTCCGAACACCACCCCAAACACCACGCTGTAGATGAGCATCTGGGACAATGGATTGAGCATTGACCAACCCCACCCGAGGATCGACCGGCGGTACTTGGCTCGCAGTTCGCGCAATGTGAGATTCCACAGCAGATTTCGTGAACGAATGATTTCTGCTATCTGTTGCACCACTATGTACGGTACCAACTCGGTAGTGTCATAATCGTGAGCACCAATCGCATGAGCGACTCCGTACATCATGATGACGCGGTAGTTCGCCTACAGCTACAACTTCAACACGTTCTCCAGAGGTGTGCCGAGCTGGAATTGCAAATGCTCAATTCGCGAGATTTCGCTCTTGGCCAAGCCGCTGAGATTGGTGGATTACGTATGCGACTCGAACTGCTCACGACCGACAACTCCAACCACCGTGCACACATCGAACGATTGGAGAACGCACTTTCAGAAGCAAGTCAGGTTGTGGCGCTAAATGTACGTCTCCTGGAACGAAGTCGAGATGAGTCAGTCATTCTGCGTTCGTCAACGACATGGAAGATCGGCCGATTTGTGATGCTGCCGATTCGGTTCTTGAAGCGTTTCGCACACCGTAATTAGGTAGTGGTGCCGCGATTCAGCATCATCACGCCGGTATACAACCCACCACGTTATGCGTTTGAGGCGTGTGTTGGATCGGTACTGAGTCAATCGAATGGCGACTGGGAGTGGTGTCTGTCGAACGACGCGTCACCCGATGAGTGGGTCTCCCGACGCCTGGCTGAACTTCAATCACGGGACTCACGAATTCGAGTAGTGAACCGGCTTGCCAACGGTGGCATCGTTGCGGCATCCAATGATGCAATCTCCATTGCCCAAGGAGATTTCTTAGTGCTGCTGGACAATGATGACGAGCTCCACCCCGATGCCCTGCGGCTTGTCGTCGAGACACTCGACAATGAGCCAAATACCGACTATCTCTATTCTGACGAAGACAAGCTCACCCCGGACGGTACCCGCTTTGACACCTTCGCGAAACCAGTCTGGTCACCGGAACGTCTCCTTGCCCAGAACTACACGAGTCACCTCTCGGTCTTGCGTCGCACTCTCGTCGATGCTGTCGGGCGTTTTCGCAAATGGATTCGACGGGTCACAGGATTACGACCTGGTTCTGCGGGTGGTGGAGAAGGCGCGACATATCGCCCACGTCCCCCGTGTTGTACCACTGGCGTTCACTGCCAACCTCTACGGCATCAAGTGCAGCAGCCAAGCCATACGCGTTCGTTGCCGCATTGAAGGCTGTGCGTGAACATCTCGCGCGATGTGGGACTAATGCCGAAGTCTCGGAGGCTGGGCCATCACTTGCGCGAGTCAGAAGGATCAGCTCACAACATCCACTGGTGTCGATAGTGATAGCAACCGACTGGAGTAGTCAGCGAATTTTTGGGGTTGACACGCTGCTCGCCACAAACGTGATGGCCTCGCTCTCCCGCACAACCACGTACAACAACTATGAGGTAGTACTCGTCATCCCACCGCAAAGTGATGAAACGCTGGTATCCAAGGTCACTGAACTCACCGAGAAGCACGTACGAGTTGTCAAAGGGAGTGATTCGGTGAACATGAGTCAGTATCTGAATAATGGTTTGATTGTGGCTCGCTCTCAGTACGCAGTGCTGCTCGACCAACATTGCGAGTTCGTCGATGGTGACTGGTTGGAAACGCTCCTGGGCTATACCGATCGTGACCTCGTTGCCGCCGTTGCTCCACTGCTCGTGGACGAGTACGGTTCACTCCTTTCCGCTGGACTTGGTTTCGGCCCCGAACCACACGACATTGGCTTCGGGCGTCATCATTCTGATCTCGGACCTGTCGGAATGCTGGCCATCGCGCGCGAGTGTTACGGCGTCAGTACTCGCTGCGCGTTGGTGGATGTGGAGGCTGTCAAATCTGTGGGGGGATTTAGCCCGGAATTCACCACACGTCTGCGAGAATTTGATCTTGCAGCGAAGCTACGCGGTAATGGGTTTCACGCAATCGTTTCCCCTCTTGCTCGTGTGCGAGTGTTTGGTGCCGACCACGACATGGAACACGAACGTACGAGATTTGATCTGCGCTGGGCACACCAATACGGGCAGGACCCGTTTACTCGAATAGATACAAGGTTGCACTCGGAACGTCTCGTTGATGTTCGTTAGCCGAGGTGGCGCCGAAGTGGGGTGACGTTGCTGTCATTTGCTTCCTCGGCTCGTGCCACCTTGGTGGTCAAGACGATGGTTGCGACTCCACCAGAGACCACCACAGCCGCAAGAATCCAATAGCCCACTCCAGCGGGGGCATCAGAAAGTCCAACGGCCAGCACGCCAAGTGCCGCCGACGCTACGAGGAGCGATGTCACCGAGCGACGCACCGAGAGCCCAAGGCGCAAGAACCGATGGCTGAGGTGGTCCTGACCGCCGGTAAAGGGGCTGAGTCCCCGACGAACGCGAGATACCACCACCACGGTGGTGTCAAGAACTGCAACACCCAGAACGACGACAGGCGCAAACAACTGCGGAATCTCCGTCACCGTGGTGCGCATCTTCAGTCCGAGATACGCCATCATGAAACCAATGAACAGGCTCCCAGCATCGCCCATATAGATGCTGGCCGGATGAAAATTGCTGCGGAGAAACCCGAGCATGGCACCGGCAAGGCCGATGGCAAGCAGAGCGCTGTATTGCTGATCGTTCATAACTGCGATGAAGAAGAACGACCCCGAGGCCACGGCGGCAGTACCGGCCGCCAATCCATCAATATTGTCGAGCAAATTGAAGGCATTTGTCATGCCCAATATCCAAACTACCGAAATGGTTGAGTCAACAAAGTCTGGCAGTGGGGATCGAAGAGAAATCCCATAGGCAACCACACTGATGGCAAGAGCGAGTCCGGCAAGAAAGCGAAACTGTGGACTGAGACCACGCAGGTCGTCGACCAACCCCATGAGAGAGAACAGCAATGCCACACCGAGCACCACCGCAAGCTCACGAACGAGTCCGTCGCCCTGTGAAATGAGATTTCCAAGAGTGAGGTTTATCTCACCGTTCTCCAACTGGGTCGTACGCCAAACGGCAACTCCCAGCGCCATGGCCGCCGAGAAAGAAACTGCCATCGCAATTCCACCCAGATACGGAACGGGAGTTTGGTGCGATTTGTGACCACCAGGCTTGTCGTGAATCTGGCGAGTTCTCGCATACTCTCGAACTGCTGGCACCAGAAGTAGCGAGAACATCGTTGCACCGAAGAAGGCAAAAA
The DNA here is from genome assembly GCA_038146945.1 of Ilumatobacteraceae bacterium. Taxonomy (GTDB): domain Bacteria; phylum Actinomycetota; class Acidimicrobiia; order Acidimicrobiales; family Ilumatobacteraceae; genus F1-60-MAGs027. The sequence continues at coordinate 10,733 of JAYQSR010000005.1, read as the reverse complement.
GGTGCAACCACAGCGAATTCACGAATCCAAGACTATTACGTCACCCTGGTTCGAGGAGTCCACGGCACCACGCCTTCATGGCACAACTAGCGTACGTAGGCGATATGCGCGTATTGGTGACTGGAGGTGCCGGCTACATCGGCTCTCATCTTGTTGACCGCTTGTTGGAGCTACACCATGATGTAGTCGTCCTGGACGACTTATCCACCGGAAACGTGGCCAACCTGCATCGTGCGATGCCCAACATTCGTTTCGTCGAGGACACCATTCTGAACCCTGCCGTCGTTGATGGATTGGTCGCAGGGACCGATGTCGTGTTTCACCTTGCAGCAGCGGTTGGTGTTGGACACATCGTTGCAAAACCTTTGTCGTCCCTCATCACCAATACCAAAGGGGCTGAGAACGTCATCGAGGCGTGCGTGAAACACGAAGCACGATTGCTCCTGGCATCAACGAGTGAGATCTACGGAAAAACCGCCACGATGCCAATGTCTGAAGACGATGATCGAGTCCTGGGTTCCACCACGATTGCACGATGGGGATATTCCACCGCAAAGGCCATTGACGAACATTTGGCTCTTGCCTACGCGGAACAAGGATTACGGATGTCGATTGTTCGCTACTTCAATTCGTATGGTCCACGTCTCGACCCGCGTGGTTATGGATCGGTCGTGGCAAACCTGATGCGGCAGGCTCTCGATGGTGAACCGCTCACCGTTCATGGGGACGGAACACAAACTCGTTGCTTCACGTTCGTTAACGACACCGTTGAAGGCACGCTTCGTGCTGCATTTGATCCGCGAGGTGAGGGATTGGTGTTCAACATTGGAAACAACACTGAAACCAGCATCAACGACCTTGCTCGGATGATCGTTGCGATGACGAACTCGACGTCGAATATCCAACACGTTTCCTACGAGGCCAGATACGGCAGGGGTTTTGAGGACACCAAGCGTCGAATCCCCGATGTTCGTCGGGCGACCGACATCCTTGGATTCACTGCAGCGACGCCGCTCCAAGCCGGCCTCACCCACACCTTGCAATGGTGGCGGACAACACACCAATGATCCACATCGTCCACGTTCTCACGCGGACAAATATCGGTGGACCATCAGTCATGTTGGTTGATCTCGTCAACGGGCTCGATGCCTCACGATTCCGCCACACCATCCTTCGAGGCGTTCCCGTTAGTTCCGAGGGTGACTACCTCGAACATCACCCGGTCAATTGTGACGTCATCACACTTCCTGAACTTCGTCGCTCACTTGGGGTACTTGCGGAGTTTCGGACGTTGATCCGTCTCGTCAGGTTGCTTCGTCAACTTCAGCCCGACATCGTGCACACCCACATGGCGAAAGCCGGCGTCGTTGGCAGACTCGCCGCACTGCTCGCCCGACGACGGATACGGGTGCATACGTTTCACGGCCACCTGTTGCACGGATATTTTTCGTCAATTGTGGGCTCCGTGTTCGTAACGATCGAACGAGTCTTTCGCAACATCACCTCCTACGCGTTGGTGGTGGGCAGTGCAACTCGGCAAGACCTCATCGCTGCTCGAATCGTGACGGAGTCAGATTCAGCGGTGGTCTTGCCCGGGATGAAGCCAATCATCCGCAAAGATCCTCAAACAACCAAATCAGCGCTCGGGCTTCCCATGGATCGCGTCTGCGTCGGGTTCGTCGGACGCTTCACCGAATAAAGCGACCCGATCGTTTTCTCGCGCTGGCGGCACTGCTTCCTGATGCACATTTCGTGATGTTTGGCAACGGCCCGCTGCACGACGAGATCGTTCGATCGGCAACACCACTCACGAACGTCAGTATCTTCGACTTCACGACCGATCTCGCACAGGTGTTCACTGCCATTGACATCGTGGTGCTCACCAGCGACAACGAGGGTGTGCCGCTCTCCATAATGGAAGCCGCAGCAGCGGGTTTGCCAGTGGTATCGATGCGGGTGGGCGGTGTTGCAGAAATCGTGGAACACGAAGTGAGCGGAATCCTCGCCAACGATGATGATGGACTTCGTGATGCCGTCGTACGACTCGTGCAGGATGATGCCCTTCGAGCCTCAATGGGTGGTGAAGCGCAACGCAGGATTCATGAACGTTGCTCTCTGTCTCTGTACCTCTCGTTGCACGAGCGGCTGTATTCGCAACTTCTGGCGCGTTAGAGACGCTGGCGGTGCGCTCCAGCGGCACCACCGGCATTCACGGCGTCAAACACAGCGATACCACGCGACTCCAAGGAAGCCAGTGGCCATTCGCCACCCACGAGGACTGCCACGAGATCGGCGTTGACCTTCGCAACGTCGTCGATGCTCAGTGACTGCAAGGTGTCGCCGCCAAGTCGAACGTGTGGAACGTGCGGATCACAGTAGGTCACTTTTGCTCCACGATCACGAAGCAACTCCATCACGTGGATAGCCCGCGAGTTGCGAACGTCACTCACGCCCCGCTTGAAGGCGGCCCCAAGGCACAGGATGCTGGCCCCGCGCAAGGAGATGGATCGTTCATTCAACATGTCCTGCATGCGAGCGATGGCGTATGCGGCCATCTGGTCGTTGATGTCGGCCGCCAGTTCGATGAAGCGCGTTTGGAAGTCGTATTCGCGAGCCTTCCACGCCAAATAGAACGGGTCGACCGGAATGCAGTGGCCACCGGGTCCGATTCCGGGGTAGAACGCCTGGAAGCCGAATGGTTTGGTGGCGGCCGCGTCGATCACGCTCCAGACGTCGATCCCCATTTCGTTGCACAACTGCGCCAATTCGTTCACCAACGCGATGTTCACGGCACGATAGGTGTTCTCGAGGAGCTTTGCCATCTCTGCAACATCGGGCGACTCCACCGTGCGTACAAGCGTCGGATCATCCATCAGTGAGAGCAGCAACGTCTTTGCGAGCTCCGTGCAGGTGGGGGTGAGTCCGCCAACCACCTTCGGCGTGTTTCGAACGTTCCAGCGAGTATTGCCCGGATCAACACGCTCGGGTGAGAACGCCAGGTGAAAATCCGCACCCGCTCGCAGTCCGGTTTCTTCGAGGATTGGTCGAACGAATTCGGTGGTGGTTCCTGGATACGTGGTGGATTGCAGCACCACGAGCATTCCCTTGCGCAATACTTTCGCCACCGACCGAGTTGCCGACTCGACGAACGACAAGTCGGGGGTTTTCGCCTTGTCGAAGGGTGTCGGCACGCAGATGAAGACCACATCGCACGTCGACAAATCGTGGACGACTGCAGTAGCTCGGAACGAGTTCTTTGCAACCAACGGCTCAACACGCGAAGGTTGCACGTCGTCGATGTGACTCGAACCCGAATTCAACGTTGCAACGACGGCATCCGAAACATCGAAACCGACCACTCGATAGCCCACCTCGGCAAACGAGATGGCCAGTGGCAAGCCGACATAACCGAGACCCAGAACACCGACGATGGCGTCACGCGACGACAGTCGCTGCGAGAGGGACGGCACGTTTGCAGCAGCAGTCACGACACGACCTTCATTCCGTGGGCGAGGGGGGACTTGAACCCCCACGTCCTTAACGAACACTGGCACCTGAAGCCAGCGCGTCTGCCATTTCGCCACTCGCCCGAGTGAATCGCTCCCACGCTAGCGAGAGCGTAGAAGTCCCGCCATGGTGGGTCGAACGTGACCCGACCCCGCAACCACGTACACCAACAGCACCCCGGCCAAGACCAAAGAGCCAGCCGACAACAGATGAAAACCAATCGCCCGACGAACGAAACCGGAGGAAAACCCGGCAAGACCGCCACAAAAACTCATCAACAAATCCGCCGTTCCCTGCACGCGCACGCGCACCGACTCGTGCAGTGATTCCACCAACAGGCTGGAACCGCCGATCAAGCCGAAGTTCCACCCGATACCCAGCAACCACAACGACGGGAACAACATGATGTCACCCTCACCGGACAACGCAGACATCGCACTCGCAGCCACCAGGAGCACGGCGGCAATCACGATGGCATTCACGCGACCGTGACGATCCGCATACTTACCCACGAGAGGGCTGAATGCGAACATTCCGGCGATGTGGAGCGACACCACGAAGGGTGACACGTTCTCGTGACCGTGCAGGCGGAGGTGAACGGGGGTCATCGTCATCACCGCAACCATCGTGGCCTGTGAGACCACCATCGCCGTGAGTGCAAGCCGACCGGTTCCCGTGGAGGTAATGATTCGAAATGCGGATAGGAAACCCATTCGCTCGGGGGGTGTCAACATGCCACCGCTCAATACCAATGGGTCGGGGCGTAGACGCACCGCCGTGTTGAGGGCTGCCAACGACAAGAACATCGACGATGCAAGCCACGGTCCGCTGTACCTGGCAAGCCCGAACCATGTTTCACCCATCCACTGAAAGGGTCGGATGAGCAGCGGGCCGAAGACCGCTCCGAACGTCGAAGCAAACACCACGTAGCTCATCGCTGATGAACGCTCGGAGGGTTCGGCCAAGTCTGTGGCGGCATAGCGAGCCAGCAAGTTGGCTGCTTGTCCGTTGCCGAACAAGAACAACCCGGAAAGGAACCACCACAACGAACCGCGTTCCACGCCGATCATCGCAATGACTCCACCCAGTGCTGCGAGCAGATATCCGGTCTGCAATCCACCACGCCGGCCACGACGAATCATCAATCGCGCCAACACCTGCGACATGAAGGCCGTACCCATGGTGACCGTTGCCGTTGCAATTCCCCCCAACGGAGTGTCGTCACCGAGAATGTCTTGTACTACGAATGCCCCAATAGTGACCGCCGATCCGAGCGCGGCAGCTCCGACGATTTGCCCACCAATCAACACTCGCAGTACCCGTCGTTGTGCGGATGCTCGATCCACTGGTGACAAGGTGCGAGAAGCGAGTTCGTCTCGATCGTGTTGCCGCTCGCTCTTCATCATCTCCGACGCTATGTGATGGCGAACTACTCCATCGCAGTCGTGGATCACGGCAATATCACCGATGATGCAATGACCACAGCCGTACACTGAATTCGTGGCGTTTCGTGCGTACGAATCCTCAATCCGCCCGATCGAATTGGGACGACGTCTCCTCGGTGTGGTGGATTCCCAGGTGGCCGACGACACCCGGAGTATTCCCCACGCCTATACGGTGCTCCTGAACGCCAAGGACCGTGCGGCATTCGAGGCCGTTGAAAACGACCTGCGCCGTGAATTGGCCGAAGCCGTGACTCAACACAGTGAGCGTGAGTCGTACCGACTTGCCGAGCCCGTCATGGTGGTGTTGAGAGCCAGCGACGAGATACAGCCCGGCAACGTCACGATCCTGCCCTCCTTGGTACACACCCAGGAACAGCCCGTGACACCTGCCCTTCCCGCCGACGAAGCAGTGGTGGTAACCCCGATTGCAGCGTCCATGTCGACACCCGTGGCGGGGGCCATCACCTCCGCAATCGTGCTCGCGGACGGAACCCGACACGTACTCGACACCGAACGTGTCACCATCGGTCGACAAAGTGGCTGCACCATCACCATTCGGGACACCAATGTGAGCCGTGAGCACGTTCAACTACGACGCCGACCGAACGGCTGGACGCTTCGCGACCTCGGGAGCACCAACGGAACCAAACTCAACGGCGTTCGGGTCGAGGGTGAACAGCTCCTGGCCAATGGGGACGTGATCATGCTCGGTGCAATCCAGGTGACGTTCGAGATTTCGTGAATCACCGCACCCTGGAGAAGTTGCCATGAAGTTGGTGTGGGGTGCAGCGTCGCACGTCGGCATGTTGCGCCAACAGAACGAAGACGCGTACGTCGCCGAGGAACGTGTCTTCGTCGTCGCGGACGGGATGGGTGGTCACAATGCCGGTGAAGTGGCCAGTGCCCTTGCCGTGGCGGGCATGCGTTCGGCGGCCGCACGTGGATTTGCATCCGCTGAATCCGTCGTGACGGCAGTGAACGATGCGAATCGCACCATCCATGAAGCAAGTGGTGGCCCGAGCGAACAGCGCGGCATGGGCACCACGCTGACGGCGCTCGTCCCATTGGCTGCGACCGAAAGCGAACCTCAACGATTGGTGGTCGCCAACGTGGGTGACTCCCGTGCATATCTCCTGCGCGGCAGCGAACTCAAACAGGTGAGTGCCGACCACTCCTACGTGCAGGAACTGCTCACCGAAGGTCTGATTACCGCCGACGAGGCACGTGTTCACCCCCGCCGCAACATCGTGACACGTGCGCTTGGTATCGAGGGCGACGTCAACGCCGACTCGTGGACGTTGCCCATGGTCATCGGAGATCGCTACATCCTGTGCAGCGATGGTCTCGTCGACGAGGTAGACGACAACCACATCGAGCTAATCCTGCGATCCTGTCCGGATCCACAGCAAGCAGCCGACCAGTTGGTGAAGACGGCGAACACCAACGGGGGCCGGGACAACACCACTGTTGTGATCGTCGACGTGGTGGACGAGTCCGCGGTGCCAACCGTCGTCGCCACCACCCCGAGCACGCCGTCGTCGACATCAACGGCAAAACGAACACGCATCGTCGTGGCCGCGGCGGTGGTGCTGACGTTGGTCATCGGATCGGTTTCCGCCATCGGGTGGTATGCGCGGGGTGGGTACTACGTAGAGTTGACGGACGAGGCGACCTGGCGCACCTGGCGGTGTTCAAGGGACGACCCCGCACCATTCTCTGAACCCGACCACGGTGGAAGTCGACAGTGGCGTCAGAACGAAAGCAGGTGTTCCCGGCGCTCGCCGACGACATCGACGACAAGCCCACCTACACGTCCTTCGCCCGCGCCGAGGCATACGTAAATTCGATCCGCGACGTGGTTGCTGCACAGTCCGAAGGTGGCGACTGATGAGTGATCCGGTGGTCGTCAACGGGCGTTACGAGCTGGGCCGTCGCATCGGCAGGGGCGGTATGGCGGAGGTGTTCGTTGCGCGCGACAAGTTGCTCGACCGTCCCGTGGCAATAAAGATTCTCTTTGCCGAATACGCCAAGGACCCGCTGTTCGTCGAGCGTTTTCGCCGCGAAGCGATGTCGGCTGCGTCACTCAACCATCCCAACATCGTTGGTGTGTACGACTGGGGGCAGGTCGATACCACCTACTACATCGCGATGGAATACGTGCAGGGACGGACCCTGGCCGACATTCTGCAAAAACACGAACGTTTGAGCGTGTTGCAGGCCTGCGATATCGCCCTCGACATCGCATCCGCACTGTCCTCGGCGCATGCCGCCGGGGTGGCGCATCGAGACATCAAGCCGGCCAACGTCATCGTGAGTGCGACCGGACACGTGAAGGTTGCCGACTTCGGCATTGCGCGGGCGATCGGCGCGGCAATCGAGCAGGGTCTGACCCAAACAGGGGCCGTGATGGGTACCGCAACGTATTTCTCCCCGGAACAAGCCCAGGGTGCACAACCCGACCCGCGTTCCGACCTCTATTCCCTCGGCGTGATCATGTACGAAATGTTGGCCGGCCAACCGCCGTTCACCGGTGAGAACGCCATCGCTATCGCCTACAAGCAAGTGCACGATGCACCGATTCCGCTCCGTACGAAGAACCCGGAGGTCTCACCCGCCTTCAGCGCCATCGTCATGAAATGCCTGGCAAAGGACCGTGACCGTCGCTACCCCACGGCATTGGCACTCGCCGACGACTTGCGTCGATTCGTCGACGGCAAGGAAGTGCTCGCGTTGCTCGACGAACAAGCTGCAATTGCAGATGCGGGAGCCACCACCCAACTCCCCGTGGTTGATGGCGACATGAACGACGAGGCATACGACGCGCAACCCACCACCGTGCTGCCATCGACTGGACGCCGTGGGTTGGGATCGACGGGGAGTCGGGGTGGTGATTATCCGCCATACGACGACGTGGTGCCGCGACGCACTGCGGCATGGCTACTCGGCTCCGTGATCTCGATACTGGCGCTCGTTGCCGTGGCAATCTTCGGATTCCGCGCCCTTACGGACGAGAATGCCGGTGCCAACATCTCCATTCCGAACGTGATCGGCCTGAACATCGAGGAGGCAAAGAGTCTGCTGATCGACCTTGGGCTCACGCCGATTGAAGACCCGAAGGTTCGCGACAACGCCAGCAACGACATCGTGTACGAACAATCACCGAGTGCCAACACATTGGCCCGTCAAGGTGAGAATGTGATTCTCGTTTACAACCCGGGTTTCGTTCCGGTCATCGTGCCGAACCTGGTCGGACTCTCCGTTCAGGAAGCCACCGACGTGTTGAAGCAGGTGGGACTACGACTGGTGGTGGACAAGTTCGTTGCGTCCCTCGACATTCCGGCCAACCAGATTCTGTTGCAATCCCCCACGGCGGGGCTGGGGGCACGTCCCAACTCGGGGGTCACGGTGGATGTCTCGGGCGGTACCAATACCGTTCGGGTTCCTGACGTGATCGGCGACGAACAGGGCGCTGCCGTCAAGCTGCTCACCGCTACGCCGCTCAATTTCGTGGTGACCGTGGTGTCGGAGGCGAGCGAGGTCATCGAGGCGGGGCGAGTGATACGCAGTGATCCCCTCGGTGACACCGCGGTAGCACCCGGTGGGCCGATCACGCTGTACGTATCGACCGGTAAACCACTCGTTGCCGTACCGAACGTGGTCGGTCAAGACGGTGCGTCGAGTGCAACACAGCTGGCCTCGCTCGGGTTCGTGGTGACATTGGACGATCAGCCACTGGCTGCCGGTGATCCACTGAACGGCAAGGTGTTGTCACAAAGCGTGGCAGGGGGAACCACCGTCGTGCCGGGTAGTGAGATCGTGTTGGTGATCGGCCGAGCCGATACCTCACCGTCAACCACGGTGGATACCGCAACCACCTTGCCGTAGTCGCATCATCGCATCGCTCGCTGAGCGTGCGAACGGTCAGGCGGCAAACGACAGGAAATTCTTCAGCATGGTGTGACCATGCTCGGTGAGAATGCTCTCCGGATGAAACTGCACGCCTTCGATGACGTAATGCTGGTGTCGAACGCCCATCACGGTGCCGTCACTCGTCGTGGCGGTAACGATCAACTCACTTGGAAGTGATGCGGGATCGATGACGAGGGAGTGATAGCGGGTCACCTCGAGTGGGAGGGCAGTGAGCCAAACACGCCGTTCGCATCGTGTGTGATGTGCGAAGTTTTTCCGTGGCGTAGTTCCGGCGCACGTACGACGGCGGCACCGAACACGTGTCCGATTGCTTGATGCCCGAGGCATACTCCGAGTAGCGGCACTCGTCGGCGGCGGCGGCACGGATCAACTCGCAGGTTACGCCGGCATCCTCGGGTCGACCCGGCCCCGGGGAGATGAGGATTGCATCGCACGTCATGCGAAGGAGTTCTTCCACGCTGTGTTCATCGTTGCGTACCACCACGGGATCGGTGCCAAGTTCGCCGAGGTATTGCACGATGTTGTAGACGAAGCTGTCGTAGTTGTCGATGACCAATACCCGCTTCATAGTCATCCACGTAGCCTGCCAACACTCGTCCATGGATGCACCATCCCCTCTACACTGTTGGGTGGATATGGCGCCGAAGAAACGACACACGGGTGGCCGCACCACGCCGCCGGCCACCACTCGGTACACGCCTCCCGTACCCGTCACCGTGAAGGAGAGCCCCCGTTGGGTTCCGATCCTCATGTTCGCGCTTTTGGGTGTTGGCGCCTTGGTGATCTTGTTCTACTACCTGGGTTTCGTCCCGGGTGGACGAAGCAACTGGTACCTCTTTGCTGGCCTCAGCATGGTGCTCGGCGGATTGTTTACCGCCACCAAATACCGCTAATCCGCGGGGGCGACGAGTTCCATCTCTTCCATGCAGTGCCGTGGCGGCGGCGGATGCTGGTCCGGGGCCATCGTGAGTCGAAGTTCCACCCCACACAACGAACATCGGTAGCGAACGTTGACACGTCGCATCTCCCCCGAGGGTGGCGGTGGTGGAAGTGAACTGGTCATGCTTCGCAACATGCCAAGACCCACCTTCCAAATGAAGAACAGGAGGAGCAGCCCGATCGTCACCCAGACGATCGTGCCGAACATTCTGGGGAACGACTCGGCTAGAGCCGCTCGATGATGAAGGCGTTGGCCAACCCGCCACCTTCACACATCGTCTGCAAACCGTAACGACCGCCCGTGCGCTCCAGTTCGTTGAGCAACGTGCACGTGAGGCGGGCTCCCGAGGCACCGAGCGGGTGACCGAGTGCAATCGCACCACCGTTCACGTTCACCTTGTCCATGTCGGGATGCAGTTCCTTTGCCCATGCCAATACCACTGCGGCGAAGGCTTCGTTGATTTCCACCAGGTCGATGTCGTCCATCGTCAGGTTGGCGCGCTCCAGCACCTTCTTGGTGGCAGGAATCGGTGCCGTCAGCATGTAGCGGGGATTCTCCGCCGCCAAGGCGAAACTCACGAACCGTGCCCGCGGCTTCAGACCGAGCTTCTTGGCCTTCTCTTCGCTCATGATGAGCAGAGCCGAAGAACCATCGGTGATTTGCGACGAGTTGCCCGCAGTGACACGGCCACCCTCTTCCACCGGACGGAACGACGGCTTGAGCGACGCCAGTTTCTCCAGCGACGTTTCACGAATGCCTTCATCGGTGGTCATCATGACACCCTCGGCGTCGAGAACGGGAACGATCTCGTTCTGGAAACGCCCCTCTTGCGTTGCCCGAGCCGCATACTGCTGCGAGCGCAATCCGAATGCGTCGAGGTCTTCGCGGGAGAGCTTCCATTTCTCGGCAAT
>JAYQSR010000004.1:0-67750 GCA_038146945.1 Ilumatobacteraceae bacterium | reverse complement strand
CCGCCAGTCCGGCGAGTTGTGACTCCCGCACCACGTCGTGCATTCGACGGAGTTCGGGGTCGACCTCCCCAATCAGGTACGTGCGCGTCATGTCCGAGTGGTACCCGTCCACCAGGGCACCCACGTCGATCACCACCAGATGACCCTCTTCGATCACGGTGGAGGTCGGGCGATGATGGGGACGCGCACCGTTCGGACCCGTTGCAACGATCGTGTCGTAACTCGGACCGTCCGCTCCATGGCGACGCATTCGGTACTCGAGCTCGTCCCGGACGTCACGTTCGGTCGGGCGCCCCGTCATCATCGGTGCCACCTCGGCCAGGGCTGCATCGGTGCAGGCCGACGCTCGCCTCATGCGCGCGACTTCCGCTGGGGTCTTGCAGCGACGCAAATGCTGCACCACTCCCGACACCGTGACGAGCGCGGCCGACGTCTGGGAACGAACGTTCTCGAACTGTGCATGGGTGATTTCGCTCGGGTCGACGGCGATTGCGCCGGTCGGTTGAAGCACGGCTTCCATCGCTTCACGCAACGCTGTGGCGGTCGTTCCCACCGCCACGCGGGCCGCAGCGCCTGCGGCACTCAATTGGTGTCGGGCCTGCTCGCCGTATCTGCCGTCGGTGATGAGCACCATTTCATCGGGGTGTACCACGAGGGTTCCCGCCGAACCCGTGAAGCCGGTCAGCCAGCGAATGTTGTTGAGATCAAAGACGAGAAGACTTCGCGCAACGACGCCGTCCGCGACGTCGTTGCGACGGGCAAGTTCACGGCGAACCTCCGCATCGCGACCGGCAACGGAGAGTGCGGGTAGGTCACCCGCGAGCGCGGTTCGGTCGACGACGGTCATCGCGACTCCAGGTGTTTGATGAGCGCTTGCACGCCCAGCACGTACGACTCGCCGCCAAAGCCCGCGACCGTACCGAGAGCGACCGGAGCGATGACGCTCTCGTGTCGCCACGGCTCGCGTGCGGCTGGATTCGACAGGTGCACCTCCACCACCGGCAAACCCACGCTCTTCAATGCATCGTGCAGACTCCAGGCAAAGTGCGTGAATGCTCCGGCGTTCAGCACCAGACCCGCATACCTGGTGCCTGCATGCTGCACCAGACCGATGAGGGTACCCAGGTCGTTGGTTTGCTCACTGTCGAGGTCGTACCCCAGATCACGCGCCGCACTCGCAGCGCGCGCCACATGATCGGCCAGCGTTGCGGTGCCGTAGATCGCAGGCCGCGAGTGCCCAGGGAGATTCAAGTTGGGACCGTGCAGCAACAGCACTCGTTTGTGAGTCACAGCCATGGAATTCAGGGTACTGAAACTGCGGTGAATGCCGCGTCGAGTGCCGACGCCTCCACCCCACGAACCACCTCTATTCCACGCGGGCCGTCCAACACGAACGTGAGTCCATCGATGGCCTTCTTGTCGTTGTGCATGAGTTCCACCAAACGCCGGCGGTCGATTCCCGACGGAACCGACACCGACAGCCCGTAGTGCTGCTGGATCACACGGCGATGCAACTCCACCCGCGCGTCGTCGATCCTGCCGAGGGCACGCGCGAGGTGCGCTGCGAACATCATCCCGACGGCAACCGCTTCCCCATGGGCCAGTGCAAAATCCGTCGCGATCTCCAGAGCATGACCCAGCGTGTGGCCATAATTCAGAACGGCGCGTCGTCCCGATTCGCGCTCATCGCTCCCCACGATGTCCGCTTTGATCTGGACACAACGGGCAACGCGCTCGTCGAGGTCGAGCGCCAGCAGATCGTCACCGGTGAGGAAGTGGTACTTGGCCATTTCGCCCCTGCCGCAACGCTGTTCGCGTTCGGGGAGCGAGTCGAGCAACGCCGTGTCGCAGACGACGCCGCAGGGTTGCCAGAAGGCACCGACCAGATTCTTGCCCGACCGCAGGTTGACACCGGTCTTGCCACCGATGGCGGCGTCGATCATTCCCACCAGCGTGGTGGACACGTGTGCGACACGCACTCCTCGATGCCAGGAGGCGGCGGCGAATCCCGCGATGTCGGTCACCATGCCTCCGCCCACGCCGAGCACGAGATCCAGCCGGGTCAACCCGACGGAGGCGAACTCCTCGCACAGTCGCTCGATCGTGGCGAGCGACTTGTCGTCCTCCGATTCACCGACGATGTGATGCGAGGTCACGACGTGCGTCGGGAGATGAGGCGCGACGTCGACGGGCACACCGTTCTGCGTAACGATGGCGACTCGCTTCGCATCGGCCGGCACGAGACCAGCGAGTTCCCGCAGTGAACCGCGTCCCACCACCACGTCGTAGGAACGATCACCGAGTTGCACCCGAGTCCGATGCATGGTCACCCGTCACCCAACGACAGCCGAGTCACGAGGCGCCTTTTGGAGAGCACGGCGATTACTTCGTCGACGACCTGCGTCACGCCCTTGCCGCTGGTATCGACCCGCTCGTGCGCAACCGATCGATACAAGTCCCGTCGCTGTGCGTCCATGCCCGACAATCGTGACACCGGGTCGTCATCGAGCAGCGGGCGGTGGGCCCCACGACGTACTCGTTCACCGAGCGTGGACACGTCGGCGTCGAGCCACAACACCGCGGTGGCATGCGCCGAAATCGCCGTTCGGTTCGACTCGGCCAGGATGACCCCACCGGCGGCGGCTACCAGTACGTCGTCGGACGACTCGAGCGTCCGTACCAGCACATTCGACTCGTAGTCACGAAACGCAACCTCGCCGTCGGTGGCAAAGATGTCACGAACCGTCTTGCCGGCGCGTGCCTCCACCAGGTCGTCGGTATCCACGAATCGCATGCCGAGTCGCGACGCCACTTGCCTGCCGACGGTGGTTTTGCCCGAGCCCATCATTCCCACCAACACGACGATGCGGGCCATGCGACCTAGCGAAGCGTCTCGGCGAACGCCCGGGCGTTTCGAACGAATTCCCTCACCGAGTCCCCACCGAATTTGCGCTGCGCCTCGGCCGCGAGAACGAGTGCAATCATCGTCTCGGCTACCACACCCATGGCGGGAACCGCGGTCACGTCGGTACGTTCCTTGAAGCTGACCGTTTCCTGCTTCGACACGACATCGACCGTCTTCAGGGTCGGACGATTCAGCGTGGACAGCGGTTTCATCGCCGCACGCACCACCAGCATCTCACCGGTGGTCATCCCACCTTCGGTTCCACCAGCCTTGGTGGTCTCTCGCTTGTAGACCGACGCCGACTCGTCCCATGCGATGGCATCGTGTGCTTCACTGCCGCGAAGCGCTGCACCGGAGAAGCCGTCTCCGATTTCTACGCCCTTCACGGCTTGGATGCTCATCACCGCCTGAGCGAGGAGTCCATCGATCTTGCGATCCCAGTGCACGTGACTACCGAGGCCGACCGGCAGTCCGTAGGCGAGCACCTCCACCACCCCGCCGAGGCTGTCACCGTCCTTTGCCGCCGCCTCGATTTCGGCGATCATCTTGTCCTGTGTCGCCTGGTCGAAGCAACGCACCGGCGAGTCGTCGATGCGCGCGAGATCGGCGGGGCGCGGGCGTTCGACCGCATCGCTCGAGACGGCACCGAGCGACACCACGTGGGAGACGATTTCCACGCCGATCTGCTTGAGCAACAGTTTGGCGAGTGCGCCGGCCACCACGCGGGCACTGGTCTCTCGGGCGCTCGCCCGCTCCAGGACGTCACGAGCGTCGACGAAGTCGTACTTCTGCATGCCTGCCAAGTCCGCATGACCCGGACGCGGCTGCGTGAGTGGCTTCTTCGTAGCACCCGGATGTGGCGACATCTCCTCGTGCCACACGTCGCTACGGAACCATTCGGTGTTCTTGATGAGCACGGAGACCGGAGAGCCGAGCGTTCGACCGTGGCGAATGCCGCCTATCAACTCGATTTCGTCCTTTTCGAACTTCTGCCGTGGCCCGCGGCCGAAACCCAGCCGGCGTCTCGCAAGTTCATCGCCGATGTCGGCAACGGTGACCGGAAGATTGGAGGGAAGGCCCTCGACGATCACCACGAGCGCTTGGCCGTGACTTTCTCCGGCCGTCAAGTAGCGCAACATGTGGCTAAATTCTACCGCTGGCGTCGGGACAGCTCGACGAGAGCGGCTTCGCGCATCAAGCGCACGTCCGGTCGACGACCGAGCCAGAGCTCTTGTTGTCGTGCCGCTTGCGCGCACAGCATTTCGAGCCCATCCACCGTTCGCGCTCCTCGCTGGCGAGCAGCAAGCAACAGTTCCGTGTCCAATGGGTGATACACCGCGTCCATCACCGTGTGACGTTCCGAAACCACGTTGACGTCGAGTGGGAGTACTCCGTTCGCGACTCCTTCCATGCCTTGGGGAGTGGTGTTGATGATGGTGGCGCACTCGCCGATCGAATCGGCACCGCCCGCAATGGTGGACCCCGACCGCGTCGAATTGCCGATCTCGACGGCGGCGGCGAGCCTGTCGGCGGAACGGTTCACCACCGAAATTCGGGATCCCGCCGTGGCAAGTGCCGCGATCACCGAGCGCGCCGTTGCGCCGGCACCAATCACGCCGACGGACGACAGGTCGGCACCTGCCGCGGTCAACGCATCGACACAGCCGGTGCCATCGGTGTTGTAACCGACGAGGCGACCCTCCGGACGTGCGAACCACCGTGTTGACGGCACGCACGACCGCAGCCTGCGAATCCACGTGGTCCAGCGCATCGATCACCAGCTCCTTGTGCGGCATGGTGACGGACAAGCCCGTAATGCCCAACACTCGTACCGCATCGATCGCAGCACCAGCGTCCTCGGGTCTCACCTCGAACGCAACGTAGACCCAGTCGTCACCGTGCGCAGCGAAGGCCGCATTGTGGATGACCGGTGACAAACTATGCGACACCGGACTTCCGATGACACCGGCCACGCACGAACGCGCGGATACCACCGACTTCACGGCAGGATTCCCGCTTCTTGCGCCGCAGCCACGTTGCGCTCATGGAGTCGATACGTGGTGGCGAATGCGTGTCGACCCTCGGCGTCCGACAACACGTAGAACAGCACGCGACACGTCTCGGACTTCTCGCGCCTGTTTCGAGCCGCGCAGAGCGGATCGTCGTCGGCCGGATTGTCCGCGGGGTTCATGGCGGCGACCAACGATGCCTCGCCCGGGTTGGCGATGGGGGTGGGCGGCAGCCCCTTTCGCACGTACACGTTGTACGGGGAATCGGCGGCCTTGAGATCCGAGAACGACGCATCGGCAGGAGCTTGGTAGTAGAGCGACGCGTCGATCTGCAGCTCCATGTCGAGCTCCAGCCGGTTGTGGATCACTCTCGAGACGATGGCCCGCTCGTCGGCCACCTTCACCTCTTTTTCGATCAACGAGGCGATGATGAGAATCTCGTACGGCGTTCGACCGAGTCGCTGCGCCGCCACCTCGATGTCGTTCGAGAGTGCGCGAGTTCGCATCTCTTCGATCATGCGGATGAGCACGTCCTCTTCGGTCTCGTACGATGCCACCCGGTAGAGCGCCGGGAACAAGAGGCCCTCGTACGAGGTGATTCCTTCGGGACGAAATGGTGCCGTGAGAGCGTTGCGAGCGAGAACCGCATCGACGTCGGCTGCGGTGAATCCCGGCGCATCCCGTTCGAGCCGACTCGCCATCTGCGCAACGGTGAAGCCCTCGGGAAACACGACCTGCACTTCCACGACGCCGTTCTCCACCGGTGCCGCCACCGCGTCGTCGGTGCGGACTCGATCGGCCAGGTCCCGGACCCGCCAACCCGCCCAACCGATGAACAACACCGTCGCCACTGCGAGACCGAGCAGGATCTGCTTCGAGTAGCGCCGCAGGTCCGGAATCATTCCGTCGGTCTCGGATGCGTCATCGGGACGTACGTGATCCCATGGATCCTCGTTCCACTGATCCGACGACGTCATCACGCTTCCATTCTGCGTTCGTTGCGTCGATGATCGAGGAATGCCTGGAGCATCACCGCTGCAGCCACCTTGTCGACCACCCTGCGACGCGCATCGGCCTTCATCTCCATTTCCATGAGCGACCTGTCGGCCGTCACGGTCGTGAGGCGTTCGTCGTGCAGGAGCACCGGGACGTCGAGTGTGCGCCGGAGTTCTTCGGTTTCGGCCATCGCGCTCTTTGCTGCCGCCGTCACCTTGCCGCTCATGTTGAGCGGGAGCCCGACGACCACCGTCTGCACCTCGTACTCGGCGACGAGCCGGGCGATGTTGGCGTGATCGTGGCCCGTGACGCGGAGCGTTCCACGACGGTGAGAGGAGTCGCCACTCGCTCATCCGGATCGCACAGCGCAACGCCGATGCGCCTGGATCCCAGGTCGAGTCCGAGACAGCGCATTACTTTGCGCGCCGTGCCCCGTCGACCGCCTTCGTTGCCGTCGTGAGTGCATCGTCGAGTGCCGCGGCATTCTTGCCACCGGCGGTGGCAATGTCGCCCTTGCCTCCTCCACCGCCACCCACCTGCTTGGCGGCGTCCCTGATGAGATCGCCGGCCTTCAGGCCGCTGGCCGGAGTTACGGCCGACACGAGGGCGACGCCGCCGGAATCCGAAACGCCACCAAGAACCACCGCTTCGACGCCTGCCGCCGATCGCACGGCAATCGCGAGGTCTCGCAACTCCGCCGGGGAGAGACCATCGACGCGCGCAACGAGGGCGCCGTCCACCGCTCGCGTGGCGAGTTCGGCGGCCTGCACCACCACGTTTGCGGCTCGCATCTTCTTGAGTTCATCGTGGAGCGCCCTGGTGTTGTCGATGGTTCGTTGCACCGCCGACACGAGGTCGTCCGGTTTCGCGCCGAGCACATCCGCCGCCGTGGCCACGGTGTCGGCCAGATCGAGCAAGTAACGCACCGCATTCTCACCGGTGACCGCCTCGATTCGACGAAGGTTGGAACCGATCGAACCCTCGCTGATGACCTTTATGGGTCCGATGTCCCCCGTTGCCGTCACGTGCGTACCGCCACACAACTCCAGGGAACTCCCCGCCTCCAGGACACGGACCACATCGCCGTATTTGTCGCCGAAGAATGCGATGGCTCCTTTCTCGGTGGCGGCCTGCTTGCTCATCTCGTTGGCCGTCACGGGACTGTTCGCAATCACCTGGGCGTTGGCCATCTGCTCGATTCGACGCAGTTCTGCGGGAGTGACGGCCTCGTAGTGACTGAAGTCGAATCGGAGTCGATCCGGAGCAACCAGTGACCCGGCCTGCTTCACGTGCTCGCCCAACACCTCCCGTAGCGCCCAGTGCAGCACGTGCGTGGCGGTGTGGTTCCGTCGCGTGGCGACCCGGGCCGCCGAGTCGATCGTCGCTCGGACCCGATCACCCTGCCGGAAACCGCCGCGTGTGATGCGAACGAGGTGGCGGCGCAAGCCGGGCGCCGCAAACGTGGTGTCGACCACCTGGGCCGTAGCGGTCGGCTGATCACCGGAGGCGGCAAGCCCCACGATCGTGCCGGTGTCGCCAACTTGTCCACCGCTCTCTGCATAGAAGGGCGACGTGTCGATGAACATCTCGTACACGGCGGATCCATCCTCGTGGTCGAACGGTCCGAGCACCGCGAGCACCTCCGCATCCGCAACGTCGTGGTCGTAACCGACGAACGTGGTCGCGCCATTGGCATCGACGAGGGACTTGTACGCAGCGACCCGCTCCGGATCGGAGGCGTCGGTCTTCCTGGCACTCTTTGCCCGCTCCCGCTGTTGTGTCATTTCCCGCTCGAAGCCCACCGTGTCGACGCTCACGCCGCGTTCCGAAGCAATCTCCTGGGTGAGTTCCAACGGGAATCCGTACGTATCGTGCAGCGAGAACGCCGAAGCACCGGAGATCGACTTCTCCTCACCGGCGAACTCACCCTCGAGAATCGACAGTCCCGTGCGAAGCGTGGAACGAAACTTCTCCTCCTCGCGGGTCATGACACCGAGGATGAAGTCGGCATTGGTGGCCAGATCCGGATAGGCGCTCTTCATGATGCCAAGCGAGGTTTCCACGAGGGAAGGCATCACGAGTTTCTCGCAACCGAGCAAGTATGCGTGACGAACCGCCCGACGGATGATTCGACGCAGAACGTAACCCCGTCCTTCGTTGGAAGGAAACACACCGTCGTTGATCATCATCATCGAGGACCGCGCATGCTCGGCCAACACACGAAGGCTGAAACTCGGTCGATGTTCGTAGTCGCCGACGCGGTACTCGGCGCCCGTGATGCTGCGGCCCACGTCGATGAGCGGGGCCAGCAGATCGGTCTCCCAGACGGAGTCCACTCCCTGCACGAGGGTGAGGATCCGTTCGAATCCGGCGCCGGTATCGATCGATGGTCGTGGTAGCCGTGTCCTCGTGCCATCCTGTGCCTGGTTGTACTGCATGAACACGAGGTTCCAGAATTCAAGGAAACGATCACCTGCCGGGTCGTTCAGCGGACCGCCATCGGGACCGAATGCGCTGCCTCGATCGATGTGAATCTCCGAGCACGGCCCGCACGGACCGACGTCACCCATCTGCCAGAAATTGTCCTTGTCACCGAGCCGCTGTATGCGATCCATCGGCACTCCGACGACGTCGTGCCAGATTTGTTCCGCTTCGTCGTCGCTCTCGTGCACGGTGATCCACAAGCGGTCACCATCGAAGCCGAACACCTCGGTGGCCAACTCCCAACCCCAGGGGATCGCCTTCTCCTTGAAGTAATCACCGAAACTGAAGTTGCCGAGCATCTCGAAGAACACCAGGTGTCGCTTGGTACGTCCCACGTCGTCGAGGTCGTTGTGCTTGCCGCCGGCGCGCACGCACTTCTGTACGCTCACGGCGCGGTCGTACGGTGCGGTCTCCTCCCCGACGAAATACGGTTTGAACGGCACCATGCCCGCCACGGTGAACATGATCGACGGATCGAAGGGAATGAGGCTGGCCGAGGGAACGACGGTGTGGGAGCGTTCAGCGAAGAAGCCAACGAATGCCTTCCGGAGATCGTCGGCCGTACGAAGTTCGGCGCGGGCCATCGCGTCTACTCGAAGAGGTCGTCGCTCGTCGAGTCGCGCTTGCCGCCCGTCGCGCCGCCCACCGTGTCGGAAACCTTGTCCTTGGCGGTCATGACGCGATCAACGAGTCCGTCGATGAACTGGTCGACCGACTCCTTCGTTGCCACCTGGTCGGCCTGGCGACGCAACCATCCGTACCCGAAGAGTGCCGCGAGGGCTCCGAGCACGAACCAGAAGAGTCGACGAAACATGGGTGTTACTGAGCGTATCGCCGGGGCGCAATCACCGACTCGTGCGGCGAGTTTCCGTCACGCAGATGTTGCGGCACCTCGACGGACGCAGCGCCCGCGAGCGACTCGTGTGCGGTACCGATCGCGTCCACCACGGTTCGACTCTTCGGCGCCCGAGACAGGTGCATCACGGCATGTGCCAGGTTGTACCGCGCCTCCGGGAGGCCCACGTGCTCCACGGCCTGTGCAGCGGCCACCGCAGTGGTGAGCGAGGAAGGATCGGCAAGTCCGACATCCTCACTGGCGAACACGATGAGACGCCGAGCGATGAACCTCGGATCGTCACCGGCCTGGATCATCCGTTCCAGCCAGAACAGCGCCGATTGTTCGTCGGATGCCCGCATGCTCTTGATGAGCGCCGACACGACGTCGTAGTGGTCGTTGCGTCCGTATCGCAGCGCACTCGTCGCCAGGGCCCCCTCGGCGTGAACGAGTCGGACGTGCGTTGCGCCACACAATGCAATGGCCACTTCCAACGACGTGAGCGCCTGACGACCGTCTCCCCCGCAGCGTTGCACGATGAAGTCCACGGCGTCGTCGTCGATGTCCACGCCTTCCGTGCGGACACCTCGGCGAATCAGTCGCTCGAGGTCCATCTCACCGAGTGGCTCCAATCGCATCAGCGTGGATCGACTTCGCAGCGGTGCATTGACCTCGAAGAATGGATTCTCCGTCGTGGCACCAATCAACGTCACGAGGCCCGCTTCCACTGCGGGAAGCAACGAATCCTGTTGCGTTGCGTTGAATCGATGTATCTCGTCCACGAACACGATGGTGCGTCGATGGTGCTCGCCGAGTCGCGCACGCGCAGCCTCGAGCACCTCGCGCACATCCTTGACTCCCGCAGTCACCGCCGACAACCGAACGAATTCTCGTTTCGTTACCGTGGCGATGACCTCGGCGATGGTGGTCTTTCCGGTACCGGGCGGACCCCACAGGATCACCGAGCTCAAACGATCCGACTCGATGAGGCGACGCAACGGCCCGGTGGGCCCGAGGAGATGCGGTTGTCCGACGATGTCGTCGAGCGTTCTTGGTCGCAGACGCGCCGCAAGCGGTGCCTGTTCCTGCAACTTGGTGAGTGCCGCATGTGCAAAGAGGTCGTCGCTTCGATCAGTCATGCGTCGCAACCACCGCTGCGAACCGTGTCAGTTCGCCGGTTTGGGCAGGGTTCGGAGCCCGAGTTCGTTCAATTGACCGGCGTCGACGGGTCCGGGCGCATTCGTCATTGGGTCGAGTCCGGATTGGGTCTTGGGGAAGGCGATCACTTCGCGGATGTTCTCCTCGCCGGCGAGAATGGCCACGAGCCGATCAATTCCGAACGCGAAGCCGCCATGGGGCGGTGCCCCGTACCGGAACGGCTGCAGGAAGAAGCCGAACTTTCGGTCGGCGGTTTCGTCATCGATTCCGAGCAATTGGAAAACCCGGCGCTGCAATTCCGGTTCGTGAATACGAATCGACCCGGAGCCGAGCTCCCAACCATTCAGTACGAGGTCGTACGCCAACGCCCGAACGTGGAGCGGGTCGGACTCCAACTTGACGAGGTCGTCGGGATGCGGATGACAGAAGGGGTGGTGACCGGGCTGCGGCTTCTTCGTCGTCGGATTGATTCCGATGAAGAGGGGGAAGTCGACGACCCACACGTATCTATAGGGCCCCTCGTGAACCGGCGGTCGTGCCAAGTCGTTGCGCAGCTGTCCGAGTACCGCGCACGTGGTGCTCCACTCGTCGGCAACGAGCAACAGCAGATCACCGGAGGTTGCGCCGAGTGCCGAAACGAGCGTCGACTTTTCCGCATCGGAGAGGAATTTTGCGACGGGTGACTCGAGCACCCCAGCGTCTCCAACCTTGATCCACACCAACCCCTTTGCACCAAGTTGCTTGGCGCGCTCGGTCAACTGGTCGAGTTTGTTCCGCCCGATGGCGGCCGCTTCCGGATAGGTCGCTGCATCGACCCGAATTCCCTTGATGCTCGGTGCCGATGCGAAGGCCTTGAACTCCGTGCCGATGAACGCATCGGTGAGCTCGACCAGTTCCATTGCAAAGCGCATGTCCGGCTTGTCGGTGCCGAACCTGTTCATGGCGTCGTGCCACGTGATCTGCTCGATTGGTGGCGGGGTCTCCCCCGTTGCGGCATGGGCAGCGGCCAGCACCGCACGCGAGATCGCCGCCAAGACGTCGTCCTTCGTGACGAAACTCATCTCCGCATCGAGCTGTGTGAATTCGTATTGCCGATCGGCGCGAAGGTCTTCGTCGCGCAGACAGCGCGCAATCTGGTAATAGCGGTCGACACCCGCGACCATGAGCAATTGCTTCCACAACTGCGGCGACTGCGGCAACGCATAGAACGAACCAGGCTCCTTGCGCGACGGCACCAGGAACTCGCGTGCCCCTTCGGGCGTGGAGGGCATGAGGAGCGGGGTTTCGACCTCGACGAAGCCCTGGCCCTCCATGGCCGTGCGTATCGCGGAGTTGACGCTCGCCCGGAGTCGCAGGTTGCGTTGCATTCGTTCGCGACGCACGTCGAGGTACCTGAACTTCAATCGGATGTTCTCGTCGACCTCGTCGGCGCGTTGATCGATCGGGAACGGGGGTGGTTCCGCTGCGTTCAATACCACGAGCGTGCAGTCGGTGAGCTCGACTTCGCCGGTTGAAAGGTTCGCATTCACGGTGCCCGCAGGACGGGCGGTCACCGTACCCGTCACTTGCACCACCCACTCGCTTCGGGCGTCGGTTCCGTCGTCGATGACGCACTGCATGACCCCGGAAAAATCGCGCACGTCGAGGAATGCCAACTTGTCGCCGTGTTCACGGCGTCGTGCCACCCACCCCGCGAGCGTCACCCGCGACCCAACGTGCGCGGCACCGAGTTGGCCGCAGGAATGGGTGCGCGATGAAGTGGAGGTGGTCATGGATGTTCAGCGTCCGAGCGCCCGACGTACTGCGTTCAGAGCGTTGGTCGTCACGCTGCACGACCTGCTGCGAGGCCGCCCTCCATGGTATCGCAGGATCGCGGTCACGGTTCGCGTTGCGTTCGTCATCACCGACGATGATGCACACCGGAGCGCCGGATCGGTCCGCGGACTTCATTTGTGCCTTCATGCTGCGACGTTCGTACGCTCGATCTGCACCGATTCCGGCCGTGCGAAGTTCGGTGCAGATCACTCCGGCCTCGCTTCCGCCCGTGGCATCCACGACGAACACATCGACCCGACTCTGCGGAGCCCCGAATACCCCCTCGGCGTCGCACGCCAGCAACGTTCTGTCCAGCCCCAATGCAAACCCGATTCCGGGCGTATCCGGGCCACCCAGGTCGGCGACGAGACCGTCGTAGCGACCGCCGCCACCGATTGCGGTATGTGCGCGCGGTGAGGCTCTCGGAGGCGAATTCGAAGGTGGTGCGACGGTAATAATCGAGACCTCGCACCAGTCGGTCATCGACGTGGAACGTCACTCCTGCCGCCCGAAGCGACGTCTGCACCTGCAAAAAGTGTTCCTCGGCGGCGGAACTGAGATGATCGGCCATGCGCGGTGCCGCGGCGATGAGTTGCGCGTCCTCCGCACGCTTGGAGTCGAGAACCCGCAACGGATTCCGCTCGAGCGTTGCCCGACTCTCGGCGGACAACGCATCGATGTTCGAGGAAAAGTGCGTGTTCAGTGACCGCCGGTGTATCGATCCCCGTCGCCGGAGTCGCCGAGGGAGTTGAGGACGAGTCGACGTCGCGGTGAGTCCCAAACGTCGGTAGAACTCCATCGCCAGCGCAATGACCTCGGCGTCCAATTGTGGGTCGTCCACACCGAGCACCTCGACGCCCACCTGATCGAATTGGCGGTACCTTCCCTGCTGGGGTTTTTCGTACCGAAAATTCGGCCCCGCATACCACACCTTCCACGGCGTCACGGGACGATGCTCGACGAAGGCGCGACATACGCTCGCGGTCTGTTCCGGGCGAAGTGCGACTCGTCGACCACCCTTGTCCTCGAAGTCGTACATCTCCTTCGTGACGATCTCGGTACTCTCGCCGACGCGCAAGAACACGCCGAGGTCCTCGAACATCGGCGGAATGATGTGACCGAATCCGGCCGTCTCGACCACGTCGGCAAACACCTGCTGAAACCGGCGCCAGCGCGCCGAATCAGGGGCGAGGATGTCGCGTGTGCCGGGACTGGTTGCGAACGACGGCACGCGCCAAGGCTAGTTCGCTGACGGATGCGTCGAGCCGATATCACCTTGGTCTGCGGTGCCCGGCAGCAGTCGGTAGGCGTCGTAGACACCATCGATGTTCTTGATGATTCGCAACATCGACTGCAGATGGTTGGGGTCGGAGAATTCGAACTCGAAACGCATGCGAGCAACGCGGTCGGAACCGGTTTGCGTCGTGCACGACACGATGTTGACCCGCTGATCGGAGAGTGCGTTGGCGACGTCACGCAACAGTCGGGTGCGATCGAGCGCCACCACCTCCACCGCCGCCACGAAGGTGTCGTCGGCGCTGAGCCCCGCCCACTCCACGTCGATCACACGAGCGGATTGCTCGGACATGAGTGACATGGCGTTCGCGCAATCGACGCGGTGCACGGTGACTCCGCGACCCCGGGTGATGAAGCCCATGATGTCGTCACCCGGAACGGGGGTGCAGCACTTGGAGAGACGCACCAGCACGTCGTCGAGACCCTCGACGTACACGGAGTTCTTGTTCTTGCTGCCACTGCTGCGAGTGCGTAGTGCGGGCAGGGCGTCGACCTCGCCGGACGGGTCGGTGCTCTTCAAGGCATCCACGAGTCGCGTTGCCAAGGCGCGCGCCGCAACCTTCTTCTGACCGATCGCCGCAAGGAGACCGTTGAAGTCGGCGTAGCCGAGTGAGGCGATTTCAGCGGCCAACTCGGGAGACGCTTCGATCCTGCGCATCGACAAGCCCACGCGGCGCAGTTCCTCGACCAGTTCGTCGTGGCCTTCGTCGACCATGTCCTCGAGCTGTTCCCTGGTCCACCACTGCTTGATCTTGTTCCGCGCCTTGGTGGACGCGACGAACTCCATCCACCCCTGCGACGGTCCCGTCCCCTCGGCCTTGGACGTGAGCACTTCGCAGGTGTCACCCGACGACAGTCGATAGTCGAGGGCGACCAAACGCCCGTTCACGCGAGCGCCGACGCACGAGTGCCCGATCTCGGTGTGTACCGCGTAGGCAAAATCGACGGGTGTGGAATTGAGCGGAAGGGACACCACCCTCCCCTTGGGAGTGAAGACGAACAGTTCGTCCTGCTCGAGATCCGTCTTCAGACCTTCGAGGAATTGGCGTGGGTCCGAGACCTCCCCTTGCCAGTCGATGATGCGATTCAGCCACTCGACTTCCTGGGGCGTCGCGGCATCCTTGTACGCCCAGTGCGAGGCCACGCCCCATTCGGCGCGTTGGTGCATGTCGCGGGACCGAATCTGCACTTCGATGGTCTTGCCGTCCGGCCCGATCACGGTGGTGTGCAACGACTGATACAGGTTGAACTTGGGCATTGCGATGTAGTCCTTGAATCGACCAACCACGGGCTTCCAGTGCCCGTGAATCACGCCGAGTGCTGCATAGCAGTCGCGTACGTCATCCACGACGATGCGAATCGCCATCAAGTCGAAGATGTCGTCGAATTCGCGCCCCTTCTGCACCATCTTTTCGTAGATGCTCCACAGGTGCTTCCCGCGTGACGTGAGTTCAGCCTTGATCTTGACGCTGCCCAACATCTTCTCCACCTGTCCGAGCACGCGAGCAAGGTAGATGTTTCGCTCGGGAGCGCGAGTTGAGACGAGGTGCTCGACCTCGGCATAGCGCTTGGGATAGAGGGCGGCAAAGGAGAGATCCTCCAATTGCTGCTTGATCTCCTGCATGCCCAGGCGGTGCGCGAGTGGTGCATAGATGTCGAGAGTTTCCTGGGCGACACGCCGTTGCTTGTCCGGTGCGCTCGATGCCAGGGTTCGCATGTTGTGCAGTCGGTCGGCCAACTTGATGATCAGCACGCGCAAGTCGCGTGCCATCGCCACCAGCATCTTGCGCATGGTGGCGGCCTGTTGGGCCTCCTGGGAGTCGAACTGCAATCGGTCGAGTTTGGTGACACCGTCGACGATGGCGGCGACCTCGTCGCCGAAGGCCTGGGTGATGTCGGCCAGCGTGAGTTCGGTGTCCTCCACCGCATCGTGCAACAGTGCGGCGATGATCGACGCCTCGTCCAGGCCGATATCGGCCACGACGCTTGCCACGGCGACGGGATGCGTTATGTACGCCTCACCGGTCGTTCGGGTTTGGTGACGGTGCGCCTCACGCGAGGTGTCGTAGGCGCGATTGATGTTGGTGATGGCACCCTTGGGGTGACGTCGCTTGTAGATCGCGAGCAACGGTGCGAGTTCGTGCGCGGTGGTGGACTGCTGGCGCCGCCATGGCAGCACCCGGGAGCCGGTTGCCATGGTCAAAGTCTACGAACGACGCTACCCGTCTAGCGACGACGACGTTTGCGGGGACGCGGCGGGTGCGTGAGCACGTTGCTCGACGTGTTCTTCAACACCGACGATTCGCGCGTCACCTGCGATCCCGCCGCAGCCTTCTGCGCTGCGCGGGTGGTGGTGTGCTCGAACAGCGCGGCCATCTCCGCACCTCGTGCCACCACGCCGGCGACACTCGAATACTTCGGTTCGCGATTCTTCAGTACGGCCAAGAGCGGGGTGGCGACGAAGATCGATGAATACGTGCCGGTGAGCATGCCCACCAGCAACGCGATTGCGAATTCCTGCAGGTTGGTCGCGCCCATGATGAACGATCCGACCACCAACAACGAGATCACCGGCAACGACGAGGACAGCGTTGTGTTGAGTGAGCGGGCCAAGACCTGGTTGGACGACACGTTCACGATGTTGCCCATCGACATCTTGGAGGTTGCGAAACGATCGATGTTCTCCCGAACCTTGTCGAACACGACCACGGTGTCGTAGAGGGAGTATCCCAGAATCGTGAGGAACGCAACGACGGTGGCGGGCGTTACCTCGAAACGGAAGATTGCGTACACCCCGACCGACACGAGCACGTCGTGTGCCATCGCAGCAATTGCCGCGATCGCCATCTTCCACTCGAATCGCCACGCGATGTAGAGCGATACGAGAACGAAGAACACCAGCAGGGCACGAATCGCCTTGAACGTGATGCTGCGACCCCACGACGAACTCACCGCGGCCACGCTGACATCCTGAGTTTCCAGTCCGGCCTTCGACGCCAACGCGGCCTGCACCGCAACACGCACGTCATCGGGCTGGTCGCCCACTTGTACCCGAATCCGCTCGCCCTCCACACCTTGGAGGGTTTGCAACTTGGCATTGGCGGTCTCGACGCCGTTGGCTTCCAACACGTCGCGCACCGCGTCCTGATCCAGCGTGGCAGTCGCCGGTGCCTCCCAGGCAACTCCTCCCTTGAAGTCGATACCGAGGTTGAGGCCACCGAAGACGAGCACGATGATCGACACGAGCACGAACGAACCCGATACCACGAAGGCGGGCTTTCGCTTGCCGTAGTAGTCGACGGTGGTCTCGCCGCGATACAGGCGGCCGAAGGATGCTCCGATACTCACGCGTTCACCTCCGTGCTCCGTGGCGGCTTGATACCCAACATCGATCGGTTGGCCATGAACTTGCTACGCGCCAGCAACAACATGGCCGGACGGGTGAAGAACCATACGATGACGACGTCCGCGAGCGTGGCCAGTCCGAGGAAGAACGCGAAGCCGCGCACCGAACCCACGGTCAGCCACCACAAGACCGCGGCGGCAAGGAACGACACCGTGTCCGCGGCGAGCACGGTGCGCCATGCACCCTCGAAGCTTCGCTGCGCGGAGTTCCGCAACGTGCGACCCGAGGTCAACTCGTCCTTCAGACGTTCGAAGAACACGATGTAGGAGTCCACTGCGATACCAATGGAAACGATGATGCCGGCGATTCCCGAGAGTGAGAGAGCCAGGCCGTTGGTCTTGGACAGGTAGGTGATGATCGAGAACTGCAGTCCGATCGAAACGGCCAAGCCGAAGAACACGATGACCGCAACGAAGCGGTAGTAGGCCAGCATCACCAGGAACACGAGGAGCAAACCAACCAATCCCGAGATGATGGCGGCTCGCAGCGAGTCACTGCCGAGCGTGGGTGAGACCGTTTGCACTTGCGACACCTCGAACTTCACCGGCACCGCGCCGAACTCCAGGATCTTCGCCAGGTCGCGGGCGTCCTGCTCGGTGAAGTCACCGGTGATCTGCACTTCCCCACCGGTAAAGATCGCCTCCTGCACCACCGGTGCCGAGATGACCTCTCCATCGAGCACGATGGCGATCTGAGCAGTCGGACACGTTGCATCACGCGAGAAGCAACGTGACGTCAGTGCATTCCAGATGTTCTCCCCTTCGGCACCGCCACGAAGCTGCACCACCACCGACCAACTCGAGCCTTGGATGTTGGCCGAGGCGTTGTTTTCGAACACCAATCCCGTGGCCGCAACCGGCCCGACGAGGTAGGCAAATCCGTCACGCCCAAGGAGCACTTCCGACCCCTCCGGAAGCTGGCTGTCGACGGTGGAACCATCTTCGGGTGTGGCATCGATCGGTTCGGCATCGGTTGGAGCGTCGTCGGTGACGGCCGCCGAGGTGTCCGTGACCGCAACGGTGGTGTCGGTCGTTGGCAACGGTGGTGTCGGAGGTTGGCACCGTCGTATCGACCATCGGGTCGTGCTCCACGCGATTCACCTGGGCCACCTTCGTCGGGCAACGTGGTGTCACTCGGGATCGTGGTCTCGGTCGACGCGGGCACCTCGCTTGACTCCGACGTGTCGAACGCACCCGATTGCAGCACAGGTCGCAGTTGTAAATCACCGGTGCGACCGACGATGTCGAGGGCTCGCTGCTGATCTTTCACACCGGGCAGGTTCACCACCACGGTGTCGCCTTGGCGAATGATCTCGGGTTCCGCCACACCGATGGAGTCCACGCGCGAACGAATGATCTCGACCGCGACATCGAGTGCAACCGCGTCATAGTCGCCCTCCGGCTGCAACGTGACCGACGCACCGCCCTGCAGGTCGAGACCGAGTGACGGCTGGTTGCCGGTGCCAACGGTGATGCCGAGCGCCACGGCCGCCACGAGCACGATGCCGATGAGTGAGGCAAGCAAGCGACGCTTCATTGTGCGGACACCAGGAACCTCGACATCGTCACCATCCCCACGAGCTCGACTACCGCGGCAAACGCCTGGAAGTTACTTCTTGTCCTGCTCGCTCGAGGAATCGGCGGACGACGTGTCGGCCTTCTTCGACTTCTTGGCCGGCTTGGGCTGTGCGATGGGGGATCCATCCATGTTCACCCGACTACCCACCGAACCCTTCATCACCTGCACCTGCACACCTTCGGCGATTTCCACCCAGAGGTAGCGGTCCTCGATACCGGTCACCACGCCGATGATGCCGTTGGTCAACAGCACCGAATCGTTCACGGCAATTGCCGACTGAAGAGCCGCTGCCTCCTTCTGACGTTTGCGTTGCGGGCGCAGGAGCAGGAAGTACATCACCACGAAGATGAGGATGAGCGGCAACAATCCCAGGATTCCCCCACCGGTGGAACTGGTGGTTTCTTCGGCGGCGAGGATGGTACGGAAAACGAGGCTGGACATGGATACCTACGCTACCGTCGCCCACACATCGCGAACCCGTGAGCGCAGCGCCTGGAACGTTCCACCGATGATCGAACTTCGCGCCTGCTCCATGAGCGACAGTGTCCATGCCACGTTGTGATAGGACACCAAACGCGATGCGGTCGGCTCACCGACCTGGAAGAGATGGCGAACGTAGCCACGCGAGTGGCGTTGGCACACCATGCACCGGCAGTCGACGTCGATCGGGTCGTTGCTCTCGACGAACTCGGCGCGCTTCAAGTTCACCCTTCCCTGCGACGTGAGCGCCGTTCCGTGCCTGCCAAGACGGGTTTGCAGCACGCAGTCGAACTGGTCGACACCAAGTGCGATCGCTTCGATCATCGAGGCGGGGTCACCCACTCCCATGAGATACCGCGGTTGGTCGGTCGGAAGTTCGGCAATCGCGGCTGCCAGCGCAGGCAACATTTGCTCCCGCGTCTCACCGACGGAGAGTCCACCGATCCCGTAGCCGTCGAAGTTCAACGAGGCGATTTGTCGTGCACTCTCCCGCCGCATTCGCTCGCTTATCCCACCCTGCACGATGCCAAAGAGCGATTGATCCGAACGGGTGTGGGCGTTTCGCGCGCGCTTCGCCCACGATGTCGTGCGTCGCATTGCGTCACCCACGACGTCGTCGCTCGAGGGCAGCGGTGGGCATACGTCGAGTGCCATCTGAATGTCCGCGCCGAGCAGTTGCTGCGTTGCAACGGCCGATTCGGGCGTGAAGCGGTGCTTGGATCCGTCGTAGGTGGAGGTAAAGGTGACACCGTCGTCGTCCACCTCCGGCTCGAGTGAGAACACCTGGAAGCCACCGGAGTCCGTGAGCGTGAGGCCCTTCCACCCGGCGAATGCACCGAGACCCCCGAAGTGTGCGACGGTCTGCGCACCCGGTCGCAACATCAGGTGGTACGTGTTGCCCAGCACGATCTGGGCACCGAGTTGTTCGTAATCCTGCGCGCTCAAATACTTGATTGCTCCTCGGGTACCCACCGGCATGAACGTTGGTGTCACGTAGGTACCGCGAGCCAATGTGACGATGCCGGCCCGAGCGGCCCCGTCGACCGCGCTGACTTCCATGTGCGCGCGAAACATCGCCGTCAGGCTAGGAGCGGCAAGCCGACGAGCACGTCAATTGCGCGAGCGGTCGAGCAACATCGCATCGCCGAACGACAAGAAACGGTACTGCCGCCTCACGGCGTGCTCGTACAAGTTTCGCCAGCGATCGCCCACGAATGCACTGATCATGAGCAACAACGTGGTCCGCGGCATGTGGAAGTTGGTGAGCATCACGTCGACGTATGCGAAGTGGAATCCCGGCGTGATGAAGAGGTCCGTGCGACCCGCGGATCTTCCGGTGACGCCGGCCGATTCGAGGGCCCGTGTTGCCGTGGTACCGACGGCCACCACACGACGTGCGGACTCCACGGTGGCCAGCGCCTCGGCGGGCACGTGGTACGACTCGGTATGGATCACGTGGTCACGCGGATCATCGGTGGTCACCGGCGCGAACGTGTCGAGCCCGACCACGAGCTCCACCGACACCGTGGGGAGTCCCATCGCGCTGAATTTCGGTCAGAGTTCGGGCGTGAAATGCAAACCTGCAGTCGGCGCGGCAGCGGATTTCGCCTCGCGGGCGTACACCGTTTGGTACCTGCTCGAATCTCCGAGACGTCGGGTGATGTAGGGCGGTAACGGCATTTCGCCGAACCGGTCGATCAGTGCGTCCGAATCGGGGTGGGCGAATTCCACGCGAAACGTGTCGCCCTTGATTCCACGGCCCTGCACCACGAGGACTTCCGCTCCATCCACGCCGTGCAACACTTCCCCGAACTTCATCTTTCGACCGGGTCGTAGCAGTGCCTCCCAGGTTCCATGCGTATCGTCCAGCGGCTCGAGCAACAACACTTCGACGGCTCCCCCGCTCGAGCGCGAGAGATGCAAGCGTGCCGGCACCACCTTGGTGTCGTTGACGACGAGCACGTCACCATCCCTCAGGTATCGCGGTAGATCGCGCACGACGACATCGTCCGGCACCTCGGAACCTCGGTCCACCAACAACCGAGCCGAGTCGCGCGGCTCGACGGGAATCTGTGCGATCAGTTCAACCGGAAGCTGGTAGTCGATGTCGGAAAGTTGCACCTGCCACCGACTCCCGTGCGCTGGGGCTAGAACAATTCCGGCGAACGCTCGGGCGGGGTGAGCCCGAGGTGGGTGAACGCCGCCGCAGTCGCCACGCGACCACGCGGCGTGCGAGCCAGGAAGCCTTCACGGATGAGGAACGGTTCGTAGACATCTTCGATGGTTTCGGTCTGCTCACTCACCGCAATGGCCAAGGTGGAGAGCCCCACTGGTCCCCCACCGAACCGCTCACAGATCACCTGCAGGACTGCGCGATCGACCTTGTCCAAACCGAGGCGGTCGACGCCGAACGTGCGGAGCGCTTCGTCGGCGACATCGGCGGTCACCGCACCACTGGCGCGTACTTGGGCAAAATCGCGCACACGACGCAACAACCTGTTGGCAATACGCGGAGTACCACGCGACCGCGAGGCGATCTCGCTGGCGGCATCAGCTTCGATGGTGATGCCCAGGATGGTGGCCGCTCGCTGCACGATCTGGCGCAACTCGTCGGGTTCGTAGTACTCCAATCGCGACACCAAACCGAACCGATCGCGCAACGGACCGGTGATCATTCCCGTACGTGTGGTGGCGCCGATCAGCGTGAACTTCGGCAACGTGAGGCGAATCGACGATGCGGCAGGGCCCTTGCCCACCACGATGTCGATTTGGAAGTCCTCCATGGCCGGGTACAGAATCTCCTCGACCACGCGCGACAATCGATGCACTTCATCGATGAAGAGCACATCGCGGTCCTCCAACTTGGTGAGGATCGCCGCCAGATCGCCGGCGCGTTCCAGGGCCGGTCCGGACGTAACGTGCAACGTTGCACCCATCTCGTTGGCCACGATGGTGGCCATGGTGGTTTTGCCCAACCCCGGCGGACCGGCCAACAGGAGATGATCAGCGGCTTCATTGCTTTGACGTGCCGCTTCCAACACGATGGAAAGATGCTGCTTGAGTTCTCCTTGCCCGACGAAGTCGGCGAGTTTTCGCGGACGAAGTTCGCTGTCGGCACGCACATCGGCGTCGTCGCGAGCGATGGGGTCGACGAATTCCTCACGCACGACGTGCCCCCAACAAACTGAGTGCTTCGCGCAACATGGTTGCCGAATCGCTCATGGTGAGCTCGCGCAAAACGTTGCGAATCTCGTTGTCGTCATAACCCAGACCCACCAATGCGTCACGTACGTCGCTCATGCCACCACCGCGCTCGCCCACCGGACGTGGCTCGTCGATCGTGGGCAGATTCAGACGGTCCTTCAACTCCAGCAACAATCGTTCGGCCGTTTTCTTGCCGACACCGGGTACCGAGGTGAGGCCGGCTACATCGCCTGCCAGCACGATGTCCACCAACGTCCGTGGCGGATGAGTTGCCAAGATCGCCATCGCCAGTGCCGGTCCGATGCCGTTCGTTTCGATCAACACGGCGAACGTCCGACGCTCGTCACGATCGAGGAATCCGAACAGCAATTGGGCGTCCTCGCGCACATGGTGGTGCACGTGCAGGAACGCCTCGGTCGTTGGCTCCAGTTCGGCCAGGGTTCGTGGCGTCACCGTTACCACGTACCCCACGCCGGCCACCTCGATGAGTGCCGTGGAATCGCTCACTCGTTCCAGCACGCGACCACGCAAGGATCCGATCATCGCGCCATGGCTCCCGCCACGCTGCGGGCGAACGGTTCGCTGGCGATGTGACACAACGCCAGGGCAGCCGCATCGGCTGCGTCAGGCGGCGTCGGCAGGGTTCGTAAGCCACAGCGCAGTTGCACCATGCGCTGCATTTCCTCCTTGCTCGCTGCGCCGAAACCGGCCACGGCCTGCTTCACCTGGGTGGGCGTGTATTGCACCACGCGACAACCTCGTGACGCCGCGAGCGCCAGGACCACACCGCTGGCTTGACCAACGCTCATCGCCGTGCGGGTGTTGTGCTGGAAGAACACTCGCTCCACGGCGACCGCCGAGGGCGAGAATTCCTCCAGGAGCGCAAGGATGTCGGCATGCAGGCGCCCCAGTCGATCGGGCAGCACATCACCTGCAGGGGTGGTCAGCACGCCCAGCGCCAAGAGTGACGGCTGCTGACCCGGCTGCACCACCGCGTACCCGCACCGTGTGAGACCCGGGTCGATACCCAACACCACGCCCGGTGCACTGGACTGCGACGAGGTCTCGTTGGTCCCTTTTCGGGGGGCGAACATGTGTTTGATATTAGCGGATGGCGGTGAGCGCGTCGACCAATTCCCCCACCGGGCGGTACGTCACACCGACGACGGCACGATGGGCGTATCGCACCACCCCGGCACCGTCCACCACGAACACGCTTCGTCGCGGCAAATCCATCAAACCCAGAACTCCGTAGGCACGGTGCACCGCCTTGTCGACGTCGGCCAGGAGCGGAAATCGGAACCCGTGCTTGGCGGCGAATGCCTCGTGGCTCGCCACGTCTTGAGCGGAGATGCCGAGCACCTGCGCAGAGAGCCCGGCGAACTGGCTGAGTTCGTCGTTGTACGAGCACAACTGTTTGGTACACACCGGCGTGTTGTCCCCCGGATAGAACACCAACACCACGGGTGAGCCGCGATACTGCGACAACGAGTAATTCCGGGCACCGGTACCGGGCAGGGTGAAGTCGGGTGCAGCGTCACCGACGTTGATGCCCCGACTCACGATGCCACCGACTCGAGGAGCGCCTCGGAGATGTCGAAATTGGCGTACACGTCCTGCACATCGTCGTGCTCCTCGAGTTCGTCCATGATCTTGAGTATGGCCTTGGCGTCCGCCGCATCAGTCACCGGTACGACCGCCGACGACACCATGGTGCTTTCCGCCGACTGCACGGGCAGGTTGGCGGCGTCCAATGCAGCCTTCACCTCCCACACCTTGGTGGCTTCACATGAAATGCGCCAGACCGAACCGTCGTCCACCAGATCCTCCGCTCCACTTTCCAGCACCACGTTCATCACGTCGTCCTCGCCGGCGGTGCGATCCACCAGGATGACTCCCTTGCGGCTGAATTGCCACGCAACTGCGCCGGGTGCGGCCATCGAGCCGCCACACTTGGTGAAGATTGCACGTACGTCCGAGGCCGTGCGGTTTCGGTTGTCGGTGAGAATGTCGATCAGCAACGCGACTCCGCCCGGCGCGTACGCCTCGTAGGTGATGGCCTCGTAGTCGGATCCCTGCGCCTCGCCGGTGGCGCGTTTGATGGCGCGATCGATTGCATCATTGGTCATCGAGGCAGCCTTGGCTTTCTGGATGATGGTACGAAGCGCCGCATTCGAAGCCGGATCACCGCCACCGTGTCGCGCCGCGACGTCGATCTGACGCGCCAATTTGGCGAACGCCTTTCCCTTCTTCTGATCGATCGCCGCCTTCTTGCGTTTGATCGTGGCCCATTTGGAGTGTCCGGACACGAGCGCCTCCTACCTGTGTTCCACGGTGTCGACGAGTTCGAGGAACATACGGTGTACGCGGTCGTCGTCGGTGAGCTCGGGGTGGAACGATGCCGCCATAACGGACTTTGAGCGTACGAGCACCGGCGCACCGTCGTATTCGGCGAGCGCCATCACGTTCGACCCCATGCGCTCGATCCTGGGAGCGCGAATGAACACCGCGTGAAGTGGCTCGGCGTCGCCCGACAGCGTCAGGTCGGTTTCGAAACTGTCCACCTGGCGACCGTACGCGTTGCGTCGCACGTCGATGTCGATGGCAGCGAACGACCGCTGATCATCCCGACCATCCAGCACGTTGCTCGCCAAGAGGATCATTCCCGCACAGGTGCCGAATACCGGCATCCCCGCGGAGAGACGTTCGGCGATGGGATCGAACAATTTCGATGACTCGAGGAGCTTGGACATGGTGGTGGATTCGCCACCGGGCATGATCAGTGCGTCACACTCATCGAGATGGCGTGGAAGACGAACTTCTCGTGGATCGCCACCGATGCGCCGCACGACAGC
The DNA here is from genome assembly GCA_038146945.1 of Ilumatobacteraceae bacterium. Classification (GTDB taxonomy): domain Bacteria; phylum Actinomycetota; class Acidimicrobiia; order Acidimicrobiales; family Ilumatobacteraceae; genus F1-60-MAGs027. Next base: position 42,729 of record JAYQSR010000004.1, on the reverse strand, counting down.
GGCATGTGCGGAGAACGCTCCCTGCAGGGCGAGCACTCCGATACGAGCGCGCGCCGACATGTCCACCCCGAAGCGGGGACCTACCAGCCGCGGTCGGCGTAGCGCTGGTTGACCTCGTCCATCGAGATGCCGGTCATCGGCGCACCGAGTTTGCGGCTCACCTTTGCGATGATGTGGGCGTCGCGGAAGTGGGTCGTGGCCTCGACGATCGCCTTTGCGCGCGGTGCCGGATCGTCGCTCTTGAAGATTCCCGACCCAACGAACACCGACTCGGCCCCAAGTTGCATGGCAAGTGCGGCGTCGGCGGGCGTGGCGATGCCACCTGCACAGAACAACGGCACCTGTAGCCAACCCGTCTCGGCGATCTCCTGCACCAGCGGCAGCGGCGCGTTGAGCCGCTTTGCCCAATCGAACAGCTCCGCAGAGTCGGCTTGGGTGATCTTGCGGATGTCACCGATGATCGAGCGAAGGTGTCGCACCGCTTCAACGATGTTGCCGGTGCCTGCTTCTCCCTTCGAGCGGATGAGGGCTGCGCCCTCCGAGATGCGACGCAACGCCTCACCAAGATTGGTGGCTCCGCAGACGAACGGCACGGTGAACTTGAGTTTGTCGATGTGATGGGCCTCGTCCGCAGGGGTGAGCACTTCGCTCTCGTCGATGAAATCGACGCCGAGTGCCTCGAGCACCTGGGCTTCGACGAAATGTCCGATTCGCGCCTTTGCCATCACCGGAATGGATACGGCGGCCTTGATGCCTTCGATCATCTCCGGGTCGCTCATGCGAGCAACACCACCATCGCGACGAATGTCGGCAGGAACACGCTCCAACGCCATGACCGCAACGGCGCCGGCATCCTCGGCGATCTTGGCCTGACCAGGGGTGACCACGTCCATGATCACGCCACCCTTCAGCATCTCGGCCAATCCGCGCTGAACGCGCATGGAACCCGTGGTGTGTTCGTGCTGCGCCATGGTGCTAGTCAGCGTACCGAAACCGCGCCCCACCCCCGAGACGCGAGGGCGACCGTCACGCCGGACGGCGGGACCGGTGACACGTCACGCCGGACGGCGGGACTAGCAACACGTCACGCCGGACGGCGGGACGGATGTCGCCTCACGGGTATTTGAACGATGTCGGGTCCGTACCCGGCAGGTACGAAACACCCTTGCCGATTCGCGGCAATTCCACCCAGGTGTTGCCGGGTGTCAACTTGATCTCGTTGCCGGCGGTGACCTTCAAGGTGACTGGTTCACCTGCGTCGGCTCGCTCCCAGGTGCCCTGAAACACCTTGCCGGCGGTGAACACCCAGGCTTCGCCCGAACCGATGGTCTTGGCCACGGGGCTGTAGCCGCTCTTGCTGTACTGCACGTACAGCACCACCACGTTGGCCGAGTTGATCCGAACGTCATCGACGTCCACATGGGGCTTGTCGTCCTGCGAACGAAGGAATCGACCGAACTCCGTGCTCCATTCCCACAACACCCGCACGCCGTCCATCGACAACTTGATGCCCGCCGTCTCGCGCGCAGTGGAGGGAATTGCTTCGTCGGCTGCACGATATGCGAACTGGGCGGCGGGAGGTGCGGCTCCTTCCGGCGCGAGCGTCCACAACTTGGAGGTATCGGCAATCAAGTTGTGCGGCGCGGATCGAGAACTTTCACGGCGATAACCACCCGCATCGTTGGCGGACGAATGGCTCAAGTCCACCATGGTGGACGAACGAATCAAACGGGTGACCTCGGCATTGCCGCCACTCCAGACGAAGAGCGGCGAATTGAGCGACTCCAACAAATCCACGTCCTGTTTGCGACCACTGCGAATCGGGCCAACCGGATCGCTGTCATTGGTGTGGAACACCGCGGCAAATCGGGTGAGCATCTCCACGTTCTCCTCGAACACGATGTCGGCCTGGTTGAGACCCCACTGCGGTCGGGCCTTTGGATGATTGTCGATCTTGGCCACCAGGGCAGGACGAGTGAGTGGCGCGTCGACGGGAAGGCCCGTGAGCGGGGCCAGGATCGGCGGAATCGTCGTGGTGGTCGTGGTGGTTTCGGCCACGGTGGTGGTGGGGGCCGCCGTTTCGGTTGTGGCGGCCTCGTCGCTGGCACCATCCGTGCCCCCGCCGCAGGCGGTGACGAGAACGAGGGCGGCGATGCCGCCAATGGTCGAGACACGACGTGCGAGGGTCATGGCTGAGGCTCCTTTGGGTTACATCTCGCGCAGCAGCGCTATGCGCTCCGCGAGAGGCGGGTGGGTATTGAAGAGTTTATGGAAAAACCCCAATCGACCCGTGTCATTCACCCCCGAGAGCGGCTGCTCTATCCACATATGGGCCGTGGCCATCGATGCGGAATGTGTCACGGTGCTGTCGGCCTGCAGCTTCTCGAGTGCGGAGATGAGCCCGGGTGGATAGCGGGTCAACTGCACTGCCGACACATCGGCCAGCGTCTCGCGACGGCGACTTACGGCTGCCTGCATGGCCCGGGCGAGCAGTGGTGCCACGATCAACAACACGATCCCGATGAGGGCGAAAGGGTTGCCACGATTGTCGCGATCCCCGGCTCGGGCCACCCGCCCACCGTTCCACCACATCATTCGAATCGCGATGTCGGTGAGAATCGCCACCGAGCCGACCAGTGTGACCGCCAACGTCATCACCAGGATGTCGTAGTTCTTGATGTGCGACAATTCGTGCGCCACGACGCCTTCCAACTCCACTCGGTTCATCTTTTCCAACAAACCCGTGGTCACCGCGACCGCCGCATTCTTCGGGTTCCTCCCAGTTGCAAATGCGTTCGGTGCCGGATCGTGAATCACATAGACGCGCGGCTTCGGCAATCCCCCGGCGATGCACAAACCCTCGACCAAGTTGTGCAGCCGCTTGTATGCCACGGGATCGGCCGGCACGGCTCGACTCATGCGCAAGGCGATGGAGTCCGACTTCCAGTACGAAATGAACGCCATGACGCCGGAGAGCACGAGCGCGACGATCGTGCCCATCGTGCCGTTGCCCACCAGGACACCCACGGCCATTCCAACCAGCACGAGTACCAGCACGAAACCGAACATCAGCACCACCGAGCGGCGCTTGTTGGCGGCGATGAGATCGTTCAGAACTTCACCGACGGCGGCGTGGCAGCGGCCGCTTCAGCCTCGAAATATTCACGGTCGGCGAAGTTGAAGCCGCGCGCGAAGATCACGCCCGGGAACGACTGCGTCGTGTTGTTGTAACGCTCGACCGCATCGTTGTAGAACTGGCGGGCGTATGCCACGCGGCTCTCGGTGTTCTGCAGCTCCTCCTGCAGCGAGAGAAAATTGGTGTTCGCCTTCAGATCGGGATACGCCTCGGAGAGCGCGAACAACTGACGCAGCGCACCCGTTAGCCCGAGATCCGCGGCACCCTGCTCCACGGGAGTGGGCCCGGCCGACATTGCCTTTGCTCGTGCATCGATCACCGCCTCGAGTGCACCCTTTTCGAACGCCGCATAACCCTTGACGGTTTCAACGAGGTTGGGGATGAGGTCCAATCGACGCTTCAGTTGCACGTCGATCTGCGACCAGGCATTGTCCACCTCGTTGCGACGACTCACCAAGCGGTTGTAGGAAAAAACCACCCACGCCGCGAACAGCGCGATTGCGATCAGCACGATCCAGAGCGCATTCATGACACCGAGGTTACCGTTCGCGCGAAGGCTCGTCGGGCTCGCTGAGATCGACGTCACCTTCGTCGTGAGCGGTTCGCTCACCTGCCACGCGCTCGCGCAGTTGCGCGGTGCGGTCGCGCAGACTGGCCATGGTGTCCGCGACGGTCTCGGTAACGCTGTCCCGAACCACCTGCGACAACTTTGCGATGCGCGGGCGACGCAACAGACGATCCTCGAAGTATCGCACTGCGGCACTCGGTTGCACCACGATGCGAGCCTCGGCTTCTGCCGTGAGCACCTCGCGATAGATCTCCACGTAGCGCTCGGCGAGCGTTCGCATCGAGAGTTCCTCGGCTCGCTCGTTGCCCGCTGCAACCAAGCGTGCGCGCAACGTGGCGTCGGTACCGACGTGCCGTAGTGCCTGGGCCAATGCGGCCGCGTCGCCTGCCGTCACCAGCACACCGTTGCGGTCGTGGGTCACCACGATGTTGTAGCCGTCGATGTCGCTCGCCACCACCGGTGTTTGGGCGGCCATCGCTTCCAGCAGCACCAATCCGAACGATTCGCCGTGCAACGACGGTGCGCAGAACACCGTGCAGCGAGCCAGTCGCTCGATCTTCTCCGTCTCGGATACCTGGCCAAGCCACTCGATGCGCTCGGCAACGTGCGGGTCGCGGGTGTAGCGCTTTCGTACGTCGGCGATGTTCGGGCCGTCCGAGCAGACCCACAGTCGAAAGTCGTCGGGCAACAACAGGAATGCGTCGAGCAACGTCTCCAGGCCCTTGCGTGGTTCGTGGCGACCACAGAACAGAATCGTCGGATGCCGTTCCCGCCGGAGGTGCGGGCGTCGGTACGTGTCGATGTCGATTCCGTTGTACAGCACTTCGAACGACCCACCAACGTGCCTGGCAGCCATGTCACGTGCGGCAGCCGACACGGCCACGCGGTGGTCGAGGTGGGTTCCGAGCCATTCCAACCCCTTGCGCACGCGGCGGTACCAGGCGATCTCGCCCGACGCATGGAAGGTGCCCACCATCGGCGCAAGGCGCAACATGAGGGCGGTGACGGTCGGGCCCGGCGCCATCGGCTCGTGAAGGTGCAGGATGTCGAACGCCTCATCGTTCAGGGCGCGCAACGTGCGGAGTGCCGCGGACGGGTCGGGCGCGAGCGGCACGGTCGACCCGTTTGCCATGGTCGGCAGGCTGTTGCCAAGGGGCGTAACGAACGGCTCCGGGGGCGGACCATCGCACGGGCCGAGCACGCGAACCTCGTGGCCCATCCGTCGAAGTTCGCGCGCCAACCCCAGAACCTGATGTTGCACGCCGCCCGGAATCGTGAGGCTGTATGGACTCACCATCGCAATTCGCAGCATCGCGTCACGTCGACTCGCCGATGGCACAGCGTTCACCCCCTTCACGGTACGGTGGGCGCAGCGGTGTTGCACCGCGGCTCCATGACTGCTCGCGCCACTCTTCCCGCCATCTCGCTGGTCGCGTCACCGACTCGACGTGGCGCCGTGTTGCAACTGGCTCGCGAAGCCGAGGATCGCGGTTTCACGCACGTGGCCTGTCCGAGTCTCGGGGCAGCGATGCCACTGTGCACTTCGCTGGCGCACGTGACCACCACGTTGTCCTACTTCACGTCGATTCAACCGATCTATCTCGCTCATCCGGTGGAAGCCGGCAATGCCGCCGCCCACATTCACGAGATCACCGGCGGTCGATTCGCGTTTGGAATCGGCGTCAGCCACGGCCCGGTCGTACAGCGACTCGGCGTGTCCACGGGCAAGCCGCTCGGCGACGTTCGCGAATACGTCGCAGCGATGCGCGCCAACGAGAAGTTCGGTGGAACACTTCCTCCCATCTACCTCGCAACGCTGCGCGACAAGATGCTCGACCTTGCAGTCGAGATCGCCGACGGCGCGCTGTGGGCCAATGCGTCGTTGCGCGCGATTTCGTCACAGATAGGACGAATCCCGTCGGAGAAGCGGCCCGGTTTCTTCATGGCCAACATGATTCCCACCGTGATCTGCGACGACATCGATGCGGCGCGAGCCGTCAACCGACGAACGCTCGTCATGTACGCGACACTTCCGAACTATCGCAACTATTGGCGGGCCGCCGGACACGGGGCGCAAGTCGACGAGTTCGAGCGGGTTCTGGCCACTACCTCGCGCGAAACGCTCGGCGACTCCCTCACCGCCGTCATGACCAACGAGTGGCTCGACGACTGCACGATTTCTGGTCCCGCCGAGGTGGTTCGCGACCGATTCGCAGCGTGGTCGGCCACCGGGGTAATGCCCGTCGCGGTGATGTCGGCGGTGGATGGCGGCCAGGCCAAGGGCGTGGCGAACCTCTTTGCCGCCTACCGGTAGCCGGGGTCGCTCGGCCAATTGGGCGAGAACAGGTGCCACTGCTCGGGTGCTCGTCGAATCAGCACCTCGAGTTCGCGCGCCAACATCTGTGTGAGTTGCTGCACGTCGTCGCGCAATCTCCCGCGAACAGGCAGCGTCAATGGCGGTCTCACCACGGTGTGATGGCCGTCGACACGTCGCGTGAAGTACACCGACGTGGGCAGCAACGCGGCTCCGGTACGTAGTGCAAAGAACGCGGCGCCGGCCGGCACCGTGGTGCGTTCACCGAAGAACTCCACCTCCACGCCGTTGCGCTGGATGTCGCGGTCCGACATCAAACACACCACGTGGTTCGCCCGCAGCGCCTCCTGCACCGCGATACCCGCCCGATCATCGAGTGGAATCACGTTGATGCCCTGCGATCTGCGCAGTTCGAGGAAGGCCTCGTACGTTTCACGCGACTCCAACACCTCCACCACTGCACTCACGTCGATTCCACGTTGCGCCAACCAGCGACCGGCCCACTCCCATCCACCCACGTGCGGAAGCGCGACAATCACCCCCTTGCCGTCGGCAAGACCCTTCTCGATGTGGGAATAGCCCTCGACGGAGAACCCGGCATCCACGTGATCCGCCGAAAGGGAGGGAAGACGAAACGTCTCCAGGTAATAACGCAGGTAACTCTGAAAGGCCTCGTTCACCCGGCGCTGCATCTGCAGCGCGTTCAGTTCGGGGGAAATTCGGCGCTGATGTCGCTCGACGAGTTTGCGCTCCCGCCGCATGGCGAGCGCCCCAACTCCCCCCAGTGACAATGCGGCCGCGTGCGACACGACCGCAGGTGTCAGCGCACCGACCGCGCCGGCGAGGCGAAACGCGATCCCTGGCGTCCGTTCGTCAGGCATCGCGGCGACGCGATGAAATACGCGAACGACGATCAGCGAAGGCCGCACGACGCGATGCGCGACGCGAACGACGAGTCTCCATGCGTTCGGCAACCACGGGCGCAACCGCCGCCTGTCGCCAGATCTTCACGAAGCGTTGTACTGCCGTAACGGAGACGAGGACGAGCATCGCCCACATGACCCAATACAGGCCCGAATCGAACAGCAAGCCGACGCACAGGATCACGATTCGTTCGGCCCGCTCCATGAGCCCGCCCTTGGCGTGCAGACCCAGCGATTCGGCTTTCGCGCGTTGATAGGAGATCAGCGACGACACCGCCATGACGGCGAACGGCAGGACTGCAGCCGTTCCACCCCGCGTGGCACCCAGGTACCACGCGACACCACCCAACATGAACGAATCGGTGATTCGATCGATGGTCGAATCGAAGAAGGCACCCCGCTGGCTCGAAACGTTGGATGCCTTCGCCAGTGCGCCATCGAGCATGTCGGGCAACGCGGCAGCGATCACCAGCAGCAATCCCACTCGCAGGTATCCCGCGCCGATCGCTACCGCGGCGGCGATGGAGATCACGAGTCCCACCACCGTGAGATGGTCGGGGGTGATCCGGGTTCGCGTCAGCGTGACGCCGACCGGGCGTACGTACTTGTCGACGTGTACACGGAATTTGCCGTCAAACACGTGGCAATCCTACTTGTTGCGATCCGGATTGTCCTCGACGAGACACTCGACGATACGACCGTCGACTGCGTCGACGAGCACGAGTCCGCGACGCATCGGTGGCTCTTCGCTGCTGTAACAAAACACCCGCCATGTCGGACGACTGCGCAGACCGCGCCACACCTGCTGAGCCGACGCGTGTCCCACCGCGAATCCAACCGCTCGGGTTGCGCGAACCAGCGCGTCGCGCTCGTCGACCTTCATCCGCCACGACGCCGACAATCCATACGCACCGAACACGACGAAGAGCACCGAAACGTACAGGAAGCCATCGTTCACCAGTGCGGTCTCACCGTTGCGCGACGATGCCCAGGCAATCAAGCAGAGAATTGCGATCACCAGGTACATCGTTGCCGGGATGCGTCGCCGACTGTTGTCGGGAAACTGGTACGGTCCGACGAATCCGGTGACGTTCAAATCGTCGGGCAGCGTGTCGCGAATCTCGTTCGGATCGTTGGAAGTGTGGGGAGAGTCGCTCATCGTTGACCGACATTCGGCCATGCGGCTCGCAAACGATCCGCCGTGCTGAGCAGCGACTCCGACAACACCTTGGTGTTGGCAACGGTCACCGTGAAGTTGGTGTCGCCCACCCATCGTGGCACCAGGTGTACGTGCAAGTGCTGCGACACGCTCCCGCCGGCCGGTGCTCCGAGGTTGAGGCCGATGTTCAAGCCCGCGGGCGCGTACGCAGACTTGAGAGCGAGCGTGGCATCACGCACCGTCAGCCACAATTCGTCGCGCTCGGCATTGGTGAGATCCTCGAGGTTGGCCACTTGGCGATACGGCAGCACCAGACAATGGCCGTTCGTGTACGGGTACGCGTTGAGGATGGCGAAACAGAGCGGACCGCGATGGACGATGTGCGTCTCGGTGTCGGGTAAACCGCTCGCCAGAATGCGCGAGAAGATCGAATCCGACGAGGTCGGGGCGTTGTTGCCTTCCGGACCGAAGCCGGAGACGTATTCCGATCTCCATCCGGCCCACAAGCGTTCGAGCATGAGCGTTGCTATCGACCGGACGCTTCGCGTACGTCGGCACGCAGACGATCGAGGAACGACGCGAACGGGGTGTCTCGCTGCACTTCCCCACCCCGCGGATTGACGCCCACCGTGTCGGACGCAACGTCGTCGTCACCCACCACCAAAACGTACGGGATACGTTCCATCTTGGCGGCACGAATTCGCTTGCCGAGTTGTTCGTCGGCAACCGCCGTGTCCACTCGGAAGCCCTCGTTCACGAGTCGCTCGACGAGTGACGTCGCATGTCCTTCGTGAGCGCTCGTCACCGGAAGGATCCGCACCTGCACCGGCGCCAACCATGTGGGAAACGAACCGCCGTAGTGCTCGAGCAGAACGCCGAAGAATCGCTCGACGGAGCCGAAGAGCGCACGATGCAACATGATCGGGCGGTGTCGCTGATTGTCCGCACCGACGTACTCCAGTCCGAATCGCTCCGGCAACTGGAAGTCCGCCTGAATGGTGGAGAGTTGCCATTTGCGACCGATTGCGTCGCGAACATCGATGTCGATCTTGGGTCCGTAGAACGCCGCGTCCCCTTCCCCGATCGAGTACTGCACCCCCAGTTTTTCGAGCGCCGTTCGAAGCGCGCCGGTGGCCTTGTCCCACATGTCGTCGGTTCCGATCGACTTCCCCGGGTTGCGTGTGGAGAGCTTGTACGTGAAGTCGTCGAATCCGAATCGCCGCAACACCGAGAGGACGAAGCCGAGCAGGGAGCCGATTTCGTCGGCGAGTTGCTCCTGCGTGCAGAAGATGTGGCTGTCGTCCTGGGTGAAGCCCCGAATCCTCAACAGTCCGTGCAGCGTGCCGGCACGCTCGTAGCGGTACACCGTGCCCAATTCGAAGAGTCGCAGCGGAAGTTCGCGGTAACTGCGCTGACGGTCGCGATAGATCAAGCAGTGCATCGGACAGTTCATCGGTTTCGGGTAGTACGTACCGTTGTCCATCTCCATGGGCGGGTACATGCCGTCCTTGTAGAAGTCCAGGTGTCCGGACGTCTCGAACAGGTGCGAGTTCGCGAGATGCGGCGTATAGACGAACTGGTATCCGCCGTTCTGATGACGTTCGCGACTGTAGTCCTCCATCAACTTTCGCACGATGGCCCCCTTGGGATGCCACACGGCGAGTCCGCCGCCGAGCTCCGACGGGAACGACAACAGATCCATCTCCACTGCCAGCCGGCGGTGGTCGCGCTTTTCCGCTTCCTCCAATCGCACGAGATGTTCGTTCAGCGCCGCCTTGGACTCCCACGCAGTGCCGTAGATCCGTTGGAGCGTCGGGCCCTTCTCGTTGCTTCGCCAATGGGCACCGGCCACTTTCATCAGTGCAAAGTGCGGCAGTCGCCCGGTGCTCGGCACGTGCGGTCCACGACACAGATCGACGAAGGTGTCACTGTTTCGGTACACACTCACCGTGTCGCCACCTGCCACCTCGCCGGCATCGTCGGCATCGGCCGTGCCCGACGTAACCCGCTGGATGATCTCGCACTTGTACGGCTGGTCAGCGAACAGCGCCAGCGCATCCTGGGGCGACATCTCCGATCGCGTGAAGGGTTGATCCGCAGCCACGATTTCCCCCATGCGAGTGCCGATGGCCGCCAGGTCCTCCTCGGTGAACGTGCGTCCGCCCGGCAACTCGAAGTCGTAGTAAAAGCCGTCCTCGATGGCCGGACCCACCGTGAACTTCGCACCCGGAAACAACTGCAAGACGGCTTGCGCCAGAACGTGCGCCGTGGAGTGGCGCAACACGTGGCGACCGGCATCGGACTCGGCGGTGATGATGGCGACCTGATCGCCCGAAGAGAGAGGCGAATGGAGATCCTTCTCGCGCTGATTCACCACCGCCGCGACCGCCGCTTTCGCCAGCCGTGAGCCAATTGCTGCCGCCAGGTCGGCTGCGCTCGAACCAGTCGGCAACTGTTTCGTCGATCCGTCCGGCAGCCGTACGTCGATCAGCGCTGCGTCGACCATGCCCTGATTATTCTACGCGGGCCAACTTTGCTGGATTGGATGCGGCGTGGTCGGCCGAAGATGGATCCGCGGTTTCGTCGACGGCAAAACGCGGTATCTCTGCGGTCGCCTCGACGATGGTTTCGGTTCGCTTCTTCGTGGCGTAGGTATTGCGATATTCCTGACCCGTGAGTTCCCGAATTTCGAACATCAACTCGTCGGTGATCTCTCGGAGCAGCATCGGATCGTTGACCCGTGAGGCGTAGTGGGCCATGTCGATCGGGCGTCCCACGGAGATCTTGACGGTTCCTCCGAGTCGAGGAAGTGGCGAGTCGGGCGGCTGGATGTCGCTCGTGCCGACGATGCCGACGGGATAGATCGGGCAACCAACCTTCAGGGCCAGGCGAGCGGCTCCGGTGTGTCCCTTATAGAGCATCCGTCCCTACTACGTGTTCCCTCCGGATAGATGCCGAAGAGTTCGCCGCGTCGCAACACTCGCTCGGCCGCATCGAGTGCGGCATGGGATTTTTCTCCACCACTGCGATCGACCGGGATCATTCCCACCTTGGGGAAGAACCAACGCGTCTTCCACGAATCCATGTACTCGCTCTTGCCGATGAAGGAAATGTTGCGCGGCGACAACACCATGAGGAGGGCGGAGTCCAGGAAACTGATGTGATTGGGGCACAGAATCGCCGCGCCGGACGAGGGCAGACGATCGAAGCCTTCGACCTCCACCTTCCACGCACGCTTCGCCAGTGGCTGAATCACCGTGCGCAATCGCGACTGGAACTTCGTGGCGCCGTTGAACGCCCAGTCGGGAAACTGCCCAGGTTTCGTTACCACGCCACGCCCAGGAGCGCAGCGGCCTGGCGAACGTCGACACCCTCGGCGGCGGCGCGATCGATTGCCGCGATGGCTGAGGGTGTGTCGAGGTCGTCGTCAAGGTGGTGTCGAACGATGCCGAGCATGTCTTCAACCCCCTTGTCTCGTGGTGCCGTTTGGGCTCCCTTTGAGTCAACCCCTGCATCCATCCACTTGCCAAGCCGAGCAGTTGCTCGGTCGATGAGACCTTTGTCCCACTCCCACTCATGGCGGTAGTGGTTCACGAGAAGACCGAGACGGATGGCACGCGGATCGTATTGGCGGCGCAAGGCGTCGACGAAGACGAGGTTTCCCCGACTCTTGGACATCTTGTGGCCGTCCATCCACACCATGGCCACGTGCATCCAGTGTTTGACGAACGCCGCACCCGTCGCGGCCTCGGATTGGGCCCGTTCGCACTCATGATGCGGATAAATGAGGTCGGTGCCACCCCCATGCAGGTCGATGGTGGTTCCCAATTCACGCAGTGCGAGCGCGCTGCACTCGATGTGCCAGCCGGGGCGACCCGGCCCCCCAGATGGTGTCCCAGGCCGGTTCGTCGTGGGCCGACGGCTGCCAGAGCACGAAGTCGAGCGGGTGACGCTTGTTCGGGTCGTCCACGTTGCCCCCGCGTTCCCGCGCCAGTTCCAACATTCGAACCTCGTCGTACCCCGAAACCGAACCGAACGAGGAAAACCGAGCCACGTCGAAGTACACCGAACCACCCGCCTGGTAGGCGAACCCGCGCTCCAACACCTTGCCGATGAATCCGCGAATCTCCGGAATCGCCGACGACGCGCGTGGAGTGGAGTGCATCGGCACGAACCCGAGCGCGTGGAGATCGTCCTCCAGCCGCTTTTCCTCCCTGGCCGCGAGGTCGAGGTAGTGCATGTTCAACTCTCGCGCCTTGGCGAACAGCGGGTCGTCGACGTCGGTCACGTTGCGAATGCATTTGACGGTCCGACCGGTGTCGATCAATCGACGAATGAGCACGTCGTAGGTGATGAACGTGAACGCGTGACCGAGATGCGTGGCGTCGTACGGTGTAACCCCGCACACGTACATCTTCACTTCGCTGCCGGGAGCGAATTCGACGATGTCGCGTCGCGCCGTGTCGTAGAGCCGCACGTGCTCGTTCAGTCGATTCCGGTGAAGCGCGGAGCCACGCGTGTCTTGTATCGAACGTTCAACTGCAGCAACACCGCGGTAAGCGCCTCGATGGCAAGGGCATTGGACAGGAGCCCTGCATTGAGCGGACGACATCCGGCGATGCGCGACACGATCTCGCTGACCGTCTTGGTCGATTGCGGATCATCGGAGCAGATCAGCACGTCGCTGTCCACCTCGTGGTCGAGCGCCCCCAATTCGGTGGCGGGAAGGTGCTGGAACGCCGCCACCACGTTGGATTTCGGAATCGCCGCCTGCACGTGGGCGGCGATGCTGCCGCGCGGCGGAATGAGGGGCTGGAACTCCCTGCCAACTCGCACGAGCGCATTGGCCATGGTGATCACGATCTTTCCTTCCAACGAGGGCGAGAGTTCGGTCACCGTCGTGGCGGCCGAGTCCCACGGAGTCGCCAGCACGATGATGTCGCACGCGGCCGCCTGAGCATTGTCGCCACCCGTGAGTTGCAGACCGCGGTCCGCCCACTTCGTGAGCAACTCGGCAACCACTTCACGCCCGCGCTCGGCGGTGCGAGAGCCGATGACACCCGGATATCCCACCGAGGCAAGACGCACCGCGAGTGCACTCCCGGCCGGTCCTGTTCCACCCAGATAACCGATGCTCGGGAGCGAAGTAGTCATGTCCACTACCGTAGCGACGTGGCAATTCTTGCCGGGAAGCGGCTGGTCATTACCGGGGTACTCACGGACGCATCGCTGGCTTTTGGCGTCGCCAAGTTGGCCCAGGAACAGGGTGCCACGGTGATGCTGACGGGTGCAGGGCGCGGACTTTCCATCACGCAACGCACCGCCAAGAAACTCCCGGCGCCGTGCACGGTTGCCGAGTTCGACGTCACCAATCCCGAACACGTTGCCAGCGCTCGCGATGCCGCGCGGGAACATCTCGGCGGAGTCGACGGGGTCCTTCACTCCATTGGTTTCGCGCCGGCAGCGTGCCTTGGCGACGACTTGATGGCCGCAACGTGGGACGATGTATCCGTCGCCGTCCATGTTTCGGCCTTCTCCCTGAAGACGCTGGCCGACGCCTTCGTTCCACTGATGACCGGTGGAGGCAGCATCGTGGGTCTGGACTTCGACAACTCGGTCGCCTGGCCCGCCTACAACTGGATGGGTGTGGCCAAGTCGGCGTTGGAGTCCACCAGCCGGTACTTGGCGAAGGAACTCGGCCCACGAGGGGTGCGCTGCAACCTGGTTGCGGCAGGTCCCATCCGAACGATGGCCGCAAAGTCCATTCCGTCGTTCGCACAGTTCGAGGACATCTGGAGTCAGCGAGCACCCTTGGGTTGGGACATCCACGATGCCTCCGCCGTCGCTCGGGCATGTTGTGCCTTGCTGTCGGATTGGTTTCCTGCCACCACGGGCGAGATCGTCCACGTAGATGGCGGATACCACGCCGTCGGCGCATAGCGACGTGACCTCAACCCCCGGCGTGAATCGCCTCGCGCTCGAATCATCGCCATATCTTCGCCAACATCGCGACAATCCGGTGGCGTGGTGGCCCTGGTGCGACGAGGCCTTCGCGGAGGCGCGTCGTCGCGACGTTCCGGTGTTGTTGTCGGTCGGCTATTCCGCCTGCCACTGGTGCCACGTGATGGCCCACGAGTCCTTCGAGGATGCCGAGGTTGCAGAGGTGATGAACCGCCTGTTCGTAAACGTGAAGGTGGATCGCGAGGAGCGACCCGACGTGGACAGCGTGTACATGGATGCAGTTCAGCTGATGACGGGTCGCGGTGGATGGCCGATGACCGTGTTCCTCACCCCAGACCAACGACCCTTCTTCGGTGGCACCTACTATCCCAAGGCGACGTTCATGCAACTCATGACCGCGATCGACGATGCGTGGCGCAACCGGCGCGATGACATCGACAACAACGTGGCGGCCCTGGTGGAGAACATCGGTCGAACCTCGCAGATTTCCACCAACCCGCAACTTCCGTCCATCGACGCGATGGCGGCCGCCGTCTCGCAACTCGGCGAGACGTTCGACGCCGCCTGGGGCGGATTCGGTGTCGCACCGAAGTTCCCGTCCACCATGGCGCTCGAGTTGCTCCTGCGGTCCTACCTCAACGACGAGTCCCTGCGACTCGCACGATGATCACCACGTCGCTCGACGCGATGGCTTCCGGCGGAATGTACGACCACCTCGGCGGTGGTTTCGCACGGTACAGCGTGGATGAGAAGTGGCTGGTTCCCCACTTCGAGAAGATGCTCTACGACCAGGCCCTGCTCGTGCGCCCGTACCTCCACGCTTCGTTGGTGATGAGTGAGCCGCGATGGCGCCAAGTCGTGGAGGAGACGGTCGGCTACGTACTGCGCGACTTGCGCTCACCCGAGGGCGCGTTTTACAGCGCTGAGGATGCGGACTCCCTCGACGAGTCGGGCCATTCCCACGAGGGGTACTTCTACGTGTTCACCCCCGATCAAGTGCGACGTATCGTGCCGGCTCATCTCGTCGACCTTGCACTGTCGTGGTACGACATCACCGATTCGGGCAACTTCGAGGGCAAGTCGATTCCGTGTCGCATCTCGCAGCGCGGACGACTGTTGCGAGACGACGACGTGGAGAACGTTCGACGACTGCTCCTGGCCGCCCGCAATACGCGCCATCGACCGCTGCGCGACGACAAGGTGATCACGGAGTGGAACGCGCTGATGGTGTCGTCGCTGGCCGAGGCCGCAGCCGCGTACGCCAACGACGAGTGGGCTGCCGCCGCGCAAGGCGCCGGAAACTTCCTCGCCACCACCATGAGACGCGACGATGGTCGCTGGTTGCGCACTTGGCATCGTGATGCGATCCCCAAACATCTCGCGATGGCCGCCGACCTCGCCAATCTGGTCGATGCATTCACTCGCCTGTACGAATTGTCGGGTGTCGCCCGCTGGATCGGACTTGCGCGCGAAGCCGCCGAACAACTACTCACCCATCATTGGGACCCCGACGAGGGCGGACTCTTCACCACGCCCAACGACGGCGAGCGATTGATCGTTCGCCAGAAGGACCTCGTCGACAACGCCACCCCGTCGGCGAACTCGGTTGCTGCACTGGCGCTCCAGCGACTCGCCGCCCTCACCGGCGACGAGCGCTACCTCGAACACGCCGACGGCATCCTCAAATTGCTCGCGCGCATCGTGTCGAGTGCCCCCACAGCATTCCCCCACCTGCTTTGTGCGTTGCACCTTCGCCATGTCGGTCCCACCGAAGTGGTGGTTACCGGTAAGCGGGGTGACTTGGTGCGAACCATCCACGCACGATGGCTACCAACGGTGGTACTTGGCTGGGGTGAGGAGTTCCCATCACCGTTGTTCGCGGACCGACGGGACGATCTCGCCTACGTGTGTCGGCAGTTCGCCTGTCAGGCTCCCGCATCCAGCCGCGATGACTTGATATCGGCGCTACGCGAAGCGCTCACCAATCGCTAATCGACCAGCCAAAGCGGGCGCTCACCAGTCGCCGAAATGGATGATGTCGCGCGCCGCCGCACGCTTGCGACGGGCACTGCGTCCGACACCAAACGACGGGTCGGCGTGCTCCGACTCACCGGGCACACGCTCATAACCGAGCGCGACGGCACCAAGCAGGATGCGGTCCGCGGGAACGTGCAGTGCGTCGCGGAGCTCATCTTCCCCGTGAAACACCCCGAAGAACAATGCGCCGAGACCCGCGTCGTGCGCCGCGAGCAGCAGCGTCATCGTCGCGAATGATGCATCGATCGTCCAGTACGGTGCGGGCCACGCATCGACCGACGAGCCGAGACCGGATCGCAACTTGTCCGATTCGGAGTAACGATCCAGGTAGGCCCGCGGATTTGCGAAGGACAACGCGACCACCGGCGCAGCGAACAGGTGTTGCCATCGAAACGTCGCACGCGTATCGGGAGTCATCGTGGCCGACCAGAACGTCTCCGTCCGCGCACCTTCCAGTACGACGAGTTCCCAACCCTGCGAGTTTCCCGCCGACGGCGATCGCGCCGCCAAGTCCACGAGCCGGGTGAGCACGTCTCGATCGATGGGGTCGGATCGAAACGCTCGAACCATCCGACGGCTCGAGACCAGATGGTCGAACGACGTCACGGCGACGCCGTGTCAGCGCTTCTTGCCGAGTTTGGCCAGCGACTCCGCCATGGTCCAACCATGGACGATGAGTAATTCCCACCCCTTGGCGACGTTCAATCCCTTGAAGAATGGGTAACGTCGGCTGAAATCTTGGCTTCTTCACGGGGTTCGTAGTCGATGAAGCCTGATTGTGCATTGTCTTGGTACGAAGGGTCGCTTAGTCGTATTGCGGCTCGACCGCATAGCGCCGGCCAGACGTCGACCCCATGCGTTCTTCGCCGACGGCGTTGTACTTGGGGCGAGGAATCATGCTGGTGACTGCGGAGAACGCCTCGAGGCCGGCGGGTGTCACGAAGCGCGCGCCAATCACCACGTCTTCATCCGGAAACGCCATGAGTGCGCGGTGGTAGGCCTCGGTCATCAGTCCCTTCATCGCAGCGTCTCGCTTGGCGGTTCGCTTGACGCTCAAGAGCCCCATCACCACGCACGGTGTACCGCCCAAACGTTCGAGTGTGAGGAACATGAACCCCGAGAGCGTCTTGCCGTCGTATGCCGTGGTGGCCAAGACCCAGGAATCCTTGGCCTTCGAAACGGCGCCGATTCCGAACGCGCCGCCCATCGCCGCGAATTCGTCGAGGTCTGCGTCGGTCAACGCGCTCGCGTCGCGAGTAGCGATTTTCACGCCTCCATTCTGCCAGCAAAATTCCGGAATCCGACACGCGAAACGAAGAGCCGAGAGTCGTTACTGAATAGTTACTGCATCTCCGAACTTGGCGCGCAGCAAGCCGATGACCTTGCCGATATCGACGGAATACTCCGGACCAAGCGCCACCACCTTTGCACCGAATGCAAGAAAGACCGGGGAATCTCCCGGATGGGATTCGAGGAGACTTCGCACGTCACCGATTTCATCGGGTGTGACTGCTCGTCGCGCAAAATCGATGTGCAGCGACTCGATACCGTTCTTGGGTACTTCCACGACGGTGATATCCGACGCCATGAACGTCGACCGGCCGTCGTCGCGGCGATCGAGGCGACCACGTACGACCACGATGTGATCGTCGACCACCAGGTGCCCTTGCGTGGCGAAGAGGCGCGGGAACACCGTGACTTCGATCGATCCGGCCAAGTCCTCGAGCGTGAACGTGGCCATCTGTTCACCCTTGCGGGTGAACTTTCGGTCGACGCCCACGACGACACCACCGAGCACCAGGTTGTCCTCGGTGCGGTCGGGCACTTCCACGATCGGACACGTCACGCGTCGTCCCATCACGGTTTCCAGCCCCCGCAATGGATGGTCACTCACGTAGAAACCGAGCATTTCCTTCTCCAAACGCAACTGTTCGGATTTGTCGAACACCAGCGCGGGGATCTCGGCTCGCTCGGAATAGCCCCCGACCTCCTCCTGTGTGTCGCCGAAGAGACTCATCACACCCTGGTCACGTTCACGGCGACGCGTGAGTGCCTGGTCCACCAACGACTCGAACACCAACAACAATCCTCGACGCGGATGACCGAGCGAATCGAACGCTCCCGCTTTGATCAGCGACTCGAGGGTGCGCTTGTTGAGAGCCTGCTCCGGTACTCGATCCAGCACGTCGTAGAACGACTCGAACCTTCCGGTCTTTTCGCGTGCTTCGACAATGAGCGATGCGACTCCCTCACCCACGTTGCGAATGCCCGACAATCCGAAACTGACCGCCGACTCACCTTCGATTGGCGCGAAGTCCACGCCCGACTGGTTGATGTCCGGTGTTCGGACCGTCACCTGGTTGTTGCCGGCATCCGACAGGTACAAGGCTGCGCGATCGTTGTTGCCCTTCACCGATGTGAGGAGACATGCGAAGTATTCGACCGGGTGGTGCGCCTTCAGCCACGCGGTCTGGTACGTGATCAATCCGTAACCGAACGCGTGACTCTTGGTGAAGGCGTAGTCGGCGAACTTTTCGATGATGCCGAAGAGTTCCCGACCGAGTGATTCGCCGTATCCGCGCTCCGCGCATCCTCCGACGAACTTTGGACGTTGCTCTGCCATGGCGACGGGGTCCTTCTTGGCGCACGCCTTGCGGAGCGAATCGGCCTCGGACAGCGAGTAGCCGGCGAACTTCTGCGCCACACGCATGATGCTCTCCTGGTAGATCATGAGTCCGTAGGTGTCCCCCAGGACTTCGGTGGCGTCATCGTGGAAGAACCGTGACGGCTTTCGGTTGTTCTTGAAATCCGCGTAGTCGTTGTGCATGTTCTCGGCCATCGGACCCGGACGGTAGAGCGCCAGCACGGCGGCGACGTCCTCGAAACGTCGCGGCAGCAACGACCGAAGGAGCGCGCGCATCGGAGTGGATTCCAGCTGGAACACGCCGATGGTGTTCGCCGAGGCCAGCAGTTGATAGGTGCGCGGGTCGTCGAGCGGAACGTCGGTGATCGAGAAATCGGGCTGCTTCCTTCGAATCAGCAATTCGGCGTCGGTGATGACGTCGAGGTTGCGAAGACCAAGAATGTCCATCTTGAGCAGACCCAACGACTCCACGCCGTGCATTTCGTACTGCGTCACCACCGGTGAGTCCTCGGGCTTTCGTCCGGCTTCGGGCTTGCGCTGTATCGGGAGGTACTCCGTGAGCGGCTCCTTGGTGATCACCACCGCCGCAGCGTGGATGCCGACCGACCGCTTCAAACCCTCGAGACCACGCGCCACGTCCACCACGCGCTTCACCTCGGTTTCGGATTCGCAGAGTGCCCGCAGATCGGCGGCCGCCCTGAACCCATCGATGTGTTTTTCGTTCTGCTCGAAGCAGTAACGCAACGGCGTATCCCGACCCATCACCACCGGCGGCATCAACTTGGCGATACGGTCGCCGGTTGCATACGGGTGCCCGAGCACGCGAGCCGCATCGCGTACCGCATTTCGCGCCTTGATGGTGCCGAAGGTGATGATCTGTGCAACGTGGTCACGGCCGTATTTTTCCGCTGCGTAACGGATCATCTCGTCGCGATACCGCGAGTCGAAGTCCATGTCGATATCCGGCATCGATACGCGATCCGGATTCAGGAACCGCTCGAAGAGGAGGTCGTACTTCACCGGATCGAGATCGGTGATTCGCAATGCGTAAGCCACCGCGCATCCGGCTGCCGAGCCACGACCTGGACCGACGCGAATCCCCTGCTCGCGCGCATGACGAATGAGGTCCCACACGATGAGGAAATACGACGCAAAGCCCATGTCGCAGATGACCTTCAACTCGTAGGCGAGTCGTTCGACCACCGCACTCGGGATCTCGTTACCCCAACGTTCGTTCGCACCCCGACGTGCGAGGTGTTCTAGATATGCCCGGTCGTCGGCGAAGCCCTCCGGGATCGGAAAGTCGGGCAACACGTACTTGCCGAATTCGATACTGGTGTTCGCTCGCTCGGCGATCCACAGGGTGTTGTCGCATGCCTCGGGTGTGTCGCGGAACAGTTGCCTCATCTCCGCGGCCGTCTTCAGGTAGTGCTCCTCTCCCTCGAACTTGAACCGCTTCGGGTCGGCAATGGTGCACCCGGTCTGCACGCACAGGAGTGCATCGTGGGCCTCGGCGTCGTTGCGGTGCACGTAATGGGAGTCGTTGGTGGCCAGCAATGGGGCATCGATCTCACGGGCGATCTTGATGAGGTCGGACATCGTGCGGCGTTGATCGGCGATGCCGTGATCCTGAAGCTCGACGAACAGGTTGTCGCGGCCGAAGATTTCCTGCAAGCGTGCGGCCGTTCGTTTGGCCTCGTCGTAATCGTTACGAAGGAGTGCCTGGAGCACGTGCCCACCGAGGCAACCGGTGGTCGCAATGATGCCTTCGTGGTGGCGATCGAGCAGTTCCCAGTCCATTCGTGGCTGGTAGTAGTAGCCCTCCAGGAAGGCAAGGCTGGAGAGCTTGATGAGATTGCGATAGCCCGTGTTGTTCTCGCACAGCAACGTGAGGTGGTAGTACAACTTGCGACCCGCCTCGGTTTCCCCGCCGGAGTCGTCGATCTGCCCGCGTCGTTGCGGACGTTCGAACCTGGACTCGTACGCCATGTACGCCTCGGTACCGATGATCGGCGTGATGCCGGCTCCGCGACACGCCTGGTAGAAATCCAGAACCCCGTACATGTTGCCGTGGTCCGTGATGCCGATCGCCGGCTGGCCGTCCTCGACGGCTCGGTTGATCAACTCATCGATGCGGGCGGCCCCGTCGAGCATCGAAAACTCGGTGTGTACGTGAAGATGCGTGAATGAAGAAGCCATCGCGGGAAAGCCGAGAGTACCAGCGCACCTTCACGCGCCGAGCGACTTCCCGATTTCTGGCGAAAAACGGACTAGATGTACGTGCCCGGTCGTTCGGCTTGCGAGTCACCCGACGACGGGAGTTGACGCATCTGTTCCAGTTGCTGTCGCGCAGCCAACTGCTGGGCAAAGAGTGTCGCCTGGATGCCGTGGAACAATCCCTCGAGCCAACCGACGAGTTGCGCCTTGGCCACGCGGAGTTCTGCGTCGCTCGGTACTTCACCGTCCCTGAACGGCAACGCCAGCATCTGCAGTTCTTCCTTGAGATCCGGTGAGATGGCGTCGGCAAGTTCGACGACGGATCGCTCGTAGATCTCCGCAAGTCGCTCACGACTCGGCACGTCCAACTGCATTTGGCGAACTTCCTCGAGCAATCCCTTGATCATGGACCCGATTCGCATGACCTTGGCCGGCTCCTGGACCGTCTCGTCACCGTTGGAATTCGTCTCTCCATTGGAACTCAACGCATCGGAACCGTTCAGAAGTTCGCCGCGCTCGGGAGTGGTGTCGCTCATCGTTCGTTAGTTCTATCAGCGCGCAGCGAGCGCCAGCAACGGCACATCAACCTCCGCCGAGGTGAGCGAACCGTGGCGACACTGCAACGCGAAGTAGGTCTTGTCGGCGGGATCATCGAAGCTCACCTCGTATTTGGCCATTACTGCCACGTCGCCGAGGCGACGTCGCACCACGTCGGCCACTCGAGCTCCGAAGTACCCCTGTTCGATCATCTCGTCGCGCGTCATGACCCATGCCACATCGCCATGATGGCTCCTGGCCGCCGACAGCACCTCGTCGATTCGACCATTCTTCACGTGCAGCCAACGAAAACGACCCTCACCCGATTGATGCGAGAGATGACGCGTCACGTCCGGCGCGAGCAGCATCGTATTTTCGCCCACCATCACTTGTCCGTGATCGGCGGTGACGAGCAACACCGCATCGCGTGGCAGCGCCGATGCCAGATCGGCGATCAAGCGATCCACGGAGAGAAGTTCGGCGTCGTAGTGTTCGCCGAAGCCACGTTCGTGCGCGATCTTGTCGACGCCGTCGTAATAACAGTAAACGAACCTCTCCCCGCTCGCCAAGAGATTTCGAACGTCCACCACCATGCTCGATGCCGCACGCCAACTGAACATTCGCTGATCACGAAGGTGCGCCTCCGTGAATGCAGTGCCGTCGAACTCGGCCTTCGACAGCACCGGCACCGATGCCCCGAGGAACGGCGGACACGGCTGAACGTCGCGCGGCGAGAGACGCCGACGTGCATCCCCCCTGTCGTCGGCCCACCTCAGCATTTGCACCACCCGACCGGCGAAGTCGATTCGATATCCCACCAGCCCGTGCTCGCCCGGAGTTGCACCCGTCGCAATGGATGTGAGCGCCGTGACGGTGGTGGTCGGTGCAATCGTGGTGATTGCCGAGCCCTGCATCGATGCGATGGTGGTCGTGGCTGCCGGTGCGCGAAGAATACGATCCTGTAACTGGTGCCAACCGAGACCGTCCACCACCAACAGCACGACCTGTCGTGCTCCACGAGTGATCTGCGGGAAGAAGTCGGGAAGTGCCTCCGTGCCGCCGGGTCCGAGAAGTGCAGGCACGATGTTGGTCACGCAGGGCCCGTGGTAGTCCGGACAACGTGGCGACTCGTCCCTGATGAGGGGTGCGCGATCGGCGTACGGTGTGCGCTCGACGCGAGACATCTCTCCACCTAGTCAAGCGGCACCTACGATGGAAACGTGCGGGTGTCGACACGGGGTGATTATGCGTGTCGCGCGATGTTGTCGCTGGCACTGCATGGCGATGAGCCAGGTCCGATCTCGGTGCGCGATATCGCCACGCGTACCGCGCTTCCCCAGCCGTACCTGGAGCAGATCCTGCTGGCACTGAAGGGTGCGGGGCTCGTCAACTCCAAGCGCGGTGTCGGCGGCGGATACACCCTCTCACGCCATCCCGACAAGATCCGGCTCTCGGAAATCCTCTCAGCCGTCGATGGACCGATTTCGCTCGGCGACTTCGGCGAGCCGCACCGTGATGGTGCGTGCGACCACGAAGGCCAATGCGTCCTGCTTGCGATTTGGCACTCGGTTGGCGAACACATGCGTGAACATCTCG
Source organism: Ilumatobacteraceae bacterium (assembly GCA_038146945.1). GTDB lineage: Bacteria > Actinomycetota > Acidimicrobiia > Acidimicrobiales > Ilumatobacteraceae > F1-60-MAGs027. Next base: position 19,637 of record JAYQSR010000004.1, on the reverse strand, counting down.
CACATTTCACCCTCGGGGGCGTGCTGGCGGCCGCCCGCGGTGAGTCTCCGTGGCCCGACGAGGCGAAGTAACAAACGAGAAGTAGTGGTCGGCGGCGGTCGCGACGATTACGACAACGACGTCACGAGCGCGGCAAAATCCGCGGGCATCGGTGCCGTATATGTGCGGCGCTCCCCGGAGGTCGGGTGATCGAACGCAAGTTCCTTGGCGTGCAGCATCGGACGACCGGCCTTGAGCCCGGCACGCACCCCACCGTACGTTGCATCACCGACCACCGGATGGCCGATGGAGGCGAGGTGGACTCGAATCTGGTGCGTGCGACCCGTTTCCAATCGGCACTCGACCAGGGCCGCGTCCTTGGGCTCGTGGAACGAGCGTTCAACCGCGTAATGGGTTCGTGATGCTCGCCCATCGACCACCACCGCCATGCGAGTCGGATCACGTTGGTCGCGACCGATCGGCGCGTCGATCACCCCGTTGAGCGAGATCGGCACTCCCCACACCAACGCCGAATACACGCGCGTCACGCTGCGTGAGGCGAGTTGCGCCACCAACGACGAATACGCCTCCTGGGTGCGAGCCACCACGATGAGGCCCGTGGTTCCGGCATCGAGGCGATGCACCAAACCCGGTCGCATCGGGTCGCCGACGTCGGCGATCTCCGGATACGCCGCAAGCAAGTAGTTCACCAACGTTCCGGACTGGTTTCCCGCACCCGGATGTACGACGAGTCCGGCGTCCTTGTTGATGACGATGACGTCCTCGTCGGAATGCACCACATCGAGCTGCCTGCTCGAGTCGGCAGCAGGGCGCTCGGGGCCCTTGACCTGCGCCACGTCGATGACGATGGACTGACCCGCCGTCATCTTCTCCTTTCCCGCGATCACCACCGCGCCGTCCACCGATACTCCGCCGGACTGGATGAGATCGGCTGCCGCACTTCGGCTGATGTCGGCGATGAGGGAAACGACACGATCGATGCGCACACCCTCAAGCGAGGCGGGGATCGTCTCGGCAATGCGTCGCGCAATTCCGGACGTGTCGTCGGGCGCCAAACCCGCCGTGTCGTCGGGCGCCAAACCCGCGGTGTCGTCACCGCCGGTCATGATTCGCGCACCGGGGTCTTGCGAAACGAAGCGATGATCATCAGCATCGCACCGATGGAGATCGCCGAGTCCGCAAGGTTGAAGATGGGAAACCACTGCAGATCCACGAAGTCCACCACCGCTCCGCGAAGCCATGCGTCGCCACGTAGGAGCCGATCGACGAGGTTCCCGATCGCACCACCCACGATCATGCCAGCGGCGATGGCAGCGAGCCCCTGCGCGGATCGACGCAACCACAAAACGATGCCGATGATCACCACGAAGCCGAGGGCACCGATGATCGGACCGGCACCGGTGGCTTGCGAGAACGCCATGCCCTTGTTGAACGCCAGGTTGAACCGCAGCGAACCGACGACGTCGATGGTGCGATTACCGGACAGTCGGTTGAGGGCCCAGTGCTTGGAGAGTTGGTCGACGACGACGATTGTCGCGACGAGGAGCCAGAGCCGTCGAGTCGCCTTGCGGCTCATCTACTGCCCAGACCGCCGGCACGTTCGGTGACGAGCTCGGTGGCCCAAGGCAACACTTCGAGGCGTTCGCGCGGAATCGGCAGACCCGAATAGGACGAATAGCCGTACTCCCCGATCTGCATTCGCTGGAGGGCGGCATCGATCGCCTCCACCTCGGCGAGCGCCTGATCCGACAGGATGAGGTCGCGTTCACGCTCCACCACCATGGTGTCGCCCTCGCCGCCCTCCTCGCCAAAGTCGACGTCGCCCATCTCCTGATTGGCGACGATTTCCTGGGCCTCCTGTGAGAGCCGCTTTGCTTGGCCCGCCAACTCGACGCGCTTCTCCAACAGCAACGCTCGCTGTGATTTGAGGAAGGCGATATCGAACTCCTTCGTCGGCGTGATGCCATCGATCGGATCCAGCTTGATGATCGGCGGCTTTACCGGCTTGGCCATCGCCTTTTCTTGCTGGGCGCGGATTCGTGCCTCTTCTTCCTCGCGCAGTGCGCGAATTCTGGCGCGTTCGGCTTCGCGGGCTTGGCGCTCGGCCTCCTTGGCCTTGGCAATCTTGTCGCGTTCCCGCTGTTTCTCGCGTCGCTCTTCCTCGATTGCGGCACGCTTGCGTGCCTGCTCGCGTTTGCGCTCCTCGATCGCTACTTGGCGCTCAAGGTCCCGGCGTCGCTTCTCGGCGAGTTTCTCCTTCGCGATCCGCTTTCGTTCGGCGAGTTTCTCGCGGGCAACTCGCTTGCGCTCTCGCTCGATCGCGACACGCTTCTGCTTCCGCTCACGCTCGGCGAGCAATCTCGCTTGCTTGCGCTTCTTCTCCTCGGCCTTCTTCTTCAGGGCCGCCTGACGACGCGCTGCCTCGGCCTTTTGCTTGGCCTGTTTGCGGCGCTTTTCTTCCAGCGCTTTCTTGGCTTTGCGGCGCTTTTCCTCCTGCGCCCTTGGCCTTGCGGCGCTTTTCTTCCAGCGCTCGCTTGGCCTTGCGGCGCGCTTCTCCTCCTGCGCCCGCTTGGCCTTGCGGCGGCGAAGTTCCTCGAGTTTCTTGCGTTTCATAGCCGCTTGCTTTTGCAATGCGGCCCGTTTGGCGGCGGCTTTCTTCTTCAGGGCCAACTTCTTGGCGGCGGCCTTCTTCTTCGCGACGAGACGTTTCTTTTGCGCTGCCTTGCGCCTGGCGGCTGCATTCATGACCCCGTCAGGGTAGCCGCTCCACCCCCACATGGAGTGGCACGTCGTCGAGCATCGTGGTGGGCGGCGCTTCGGCACCACCGGGAGCCACGAATCGGAGTTCGCGTGCCAGGGTTTCGCTCATCACCATCTGCTCGTGCGCCCGTACTGCCCCTTCGAGTTCGTCGGGCATACCCAGCGTGAGCCGGATGCGATCGGACACGTGCAGACCGGCATCGCGCCGTGCCTGCTGCACCAGTCGGATCACGTCGCGTGCCACACCTTCTCGCTGCAAGTCCTCATCGACCGCCAAGTCGAGCACCACGATGCCCGATCCGTCGGCGAGCGCCGCGCTCGCGCGGTCGCCTGAACCGGTGGCGACCAACATGAGCGAGTATTCACCCTCCTGCAGGTTCACTCCACCGGCAACGACGTTGCCGTCGGTGATCGACCAGTCCCCTTGCTTCACGGCTCGGATCACCTTCTGCGTGTCGGGCCCCAACCGCGGACCGAGCGCTGCGGGTGCAACCACCAAGTCGCGCTTTGCATGCTCATCGACGTCGCCGCTCAGAACGACGTCACGCACGTTCACCTCGTCCTTGATGATCTCGACGAAGTCGCCGAGTGCCACGGCGCGAGAACTCGCGACGACCAGCGACGACAATGGTTGCCGCACGCGCAACTGGTGTGCCTTGCGCAAGGACAGCGTCGACGAACACACGTCACGGGCAAGATCCATCGATGCCACGAGTTCGTCCGCGGCGTCGAGACCATCGACGCTTGGCCACGTGGTGAGGTGAACGCTGCGCTCGCCGGTGAGCCCGCGGTAGATTTCCTCCGTGGTGAGCGGCAGCAGTGGGGCCGCGACTCGGCACACGACGGTGAGCACGCTGTGCAGGGTGTCGATTGCCGATTGGTCCCCGTCCCAGAAACGATCGCGACTGCGACGGATGTACCAGTTGGTGAGCACCTCCAAGAATTCGCGCACGGAGACGCAAGCATCGAAGAGATCGTTCCTTTCGAATGCCGCGGTGGCACCCTCCACCAGTCCACGACACTTCGCCACGATGTACCGATCGAGCACGTTGTTGCTCGACGTATCGAATCGTCCACGGGTTCCGGCCGCATTTGCGTAGAGCGAAAGGAAGTACCACGAGTTCCAAAGCGGCAGGATGTTTTGACGAACGGTGTCGCGCATTCCCGCTTCCGTCACGGAGAAATCGGCTCCGCGCAGGATCGACGAGGACAGCAGATACCAGCGCATCGCATCCGCCCCGTAGGTATCGAACACCTTCATCGGGTCGGGGTAGTTGCGCAGGCTCTTGGACATCTTCTGCCCGTCGTCACCAAGGACGATTCCGTGACTGATGCAGCTCTTGAACGCAGGACGATCAAAGAGCGCGGTGGCAAGTACGTGCAGGGTGTAGAACCATCCGCGAGTCTGACCGATGTACTCGACGATGAAGTCACCCGGGTAATGACTCTCGAACCATTCACGGTTCTCGAACGGGTAGTGCACCTGTGCGAACGGCATCGAGCCGCTCTCGAACCAACAGTCCAGCACTTCGGGCACTCGACGCATCATGGACTTGCCGCTCGGGTCATCGGGGTTTGGTCGAACCAGATCATCCACCACCGGGCGGTGTAGTTCCGCGACGCTCACACCGAAGTCGCGCTCCAGTTCGGCAATGCTGCCGTACACGTCGATGCGAGGAAACTCGGGGTTGTCGCTACGCCATACCGGGATCGGCGAACCCCAGAATCGGTTGCGGCTGATCGTCCAGTCACGCGCATTTTCCAGCCACTTCCCGAAACTGCCGTCCCGAATGTGGTCGGGCACCCAGGTGATCTGCCGATTCAACTCCACCATCTTTTCCTTGATCGCAGTGACGTTCACGAACCAGGAACTCACCGCTCGATAGATGAGCGGTGTTCCCGTACGCCAGCAATGCGGGTAGGAGTGGTCGTAGGTCTCGTGGCGCAGCACTACCCCGAGATCCTTCAGTTTCTTGATGATCAGCGGATTCGCATCGAACACCTGCTGTCCGGCGAAGTCGGCGACCTCCGCGGTGAATCGTCCTCGTGAATCGACGGGAACCACCAAGTCGATGCCGGCTTCGGCGCAGATGCGCTGGTCGTCCTCACCGAAGCCCGGGGCGATGTGCACCACGCCCGTGCCGTCCTGTGTGGTGACGAAATCTCCGGGTAGAACACGGAATGCACCCGTAGCCGTTGCGTCCCGGGAACTCCCTGCGCGATCGGCGAAGTACGGCAACAGCGGCGCATAACGTCGACCGACGAGTTCATCCCCGCGTAGCGATCCAACGGGGTCGCGCCGGCCGAGTTCTCGCTCGTAGGCCTCGCGCCGCTCGACGGCCATCACGTAGCGAATCCCGTTCAGCTCGTAGATGCCGTAGTCCACATCGGGGGCGACCGCGAGCGCGAGGTTCGACGGCAGCGTCAAGGTGTGGTCGTCCACGCCAGGAGTCGCTCGCCCGTCTCGAGCGTGAAGCCGACGGTCAACGCCGGGTCCTGCACCATCTTGTAGGTGTCGTCCATTCGGGTTTCGGAATTGGAGAGGGGCGTTTCCAGCATCCATGAGTACGGCAACACACGGAAACCCTCGTAGATGAGCCCCTTGTCCCACAGCGTCTTGAACGCCCACATGACGCTCTCCATGTACGGCAAGTCGAGCGTCTTGTAGTCGTCGTCGAAATCCACCCAACGGGCTTGGCGAGTGACGTACCGCCGCCAGTCGTTGGTGTATTGAAGGACCGAGGTTCGACAATGATCGTTGAACTTGGCGATTCCGAAGTCGGTGATGGCTTGTCGACCCGAGATCCCGAGTTGCCGCTCGGCTTCCGCTTCCGCCGGCAGCCCGTGACAGTCCCACCCGAAGCGCCGCTCCACGCGCTTGCCGCTCATCGTGCGGTAACGCGGTACTGCATCCTTTACGAATCCGGTCAGCAAGTGTCCGTAGTGCGGGAGTCCGTTGGCGAATGGCGGACCGTCATAGAACACGAACTCCGCGTCGTCGGCACCGGACGTACCTGCGACCGTGCGTGGATGCTGCTCCACCGAGGCGACGAAGGTTCGATCGGCTTCCCAGAAGGCAAGGATGCGCTCCTCCACCTCGGGGAGGTTCGGCTGTGCCGCAACGGGCGGGTAGGAGCCAGCCATCAGACGGCGACGCTCACAGCCCCGCGGAGGCCAGCATTCGCTGTACGAATCCGAGGGCGAACACCACCACGATCGGGGAGATATCGAGCGGTCCGATGGTGGGAATGATCCGACGGGCAGGACCCAGCACCGGCTCGGTGATTTGGTACAGCACGCGATTCACCGACGACAACGCACCACCACTCGAGTTGGGGAACCAACTGAGGATGATTCGCACGAAGATGACGAAGGTGTACAGGGAGATGAGCTGGGAAATCATGGGTGGGGTCCTCCTCCATTCAACACGGCGATGCGGTGTCGTGCTCGTCGATCAATCGCGGGGAATTCGCACACCATTGGGAGTGATGCGAAACACACCGCGCGAGATGCGCTCGAGCGAACCGTTGAGTCCGAACGCCAAGCCGGAAACGAAATCGATGATTCGACGACCCTCCTCGGGATCGGTGGCGATCATGTTCATGATGACGGGCTGGCCGCTCTTGAAGCGCTCGGCGATCTCCTTGCAATGGCCGTAGCTGGTCGGCTTGAGCGTTACGGGTTCGACCGTCGCGGAATCCAGTGGCTTCACGTTCTTCTGCGGCTGGCCGACCGGACCCCGCACGGTGACACCGGAGTCGTCGCGTGCTCGCGCGCGACGAACCGGAGGAGCAACGTCTTCGTAGTCCTCTTCGATGTCTTCGTCGTCGTACTCCTCGTCGACCATTTCGGCACGCCCGCGTACTGGTCGACGCGCTCGCACCGATTGATCGCTGTCGTCGTAGACCTCGTCGGCACCGAGTCCCAGATATTCCATGGCCCGACGGAACATTGACATATCGCTCAGATTACCTCAGGGCTACCGGTGGCTGACGGACGCTCTCCGAAGAGAGCCGACCCCACCCTCACCATGGTGGAACCTTCCTCGAGGGCGATCGCCACATCGCCCGACATCCCCATCGAGCAACCGACCACGCCGACGGCATCGGCCAACCGACGGACCATCGCGAATGCATCTCGAGTTCGTCGAGGATTCCCGTCCGTGGGTCCAACGGTCATGAGTCCGTCCACGATGAGTCCTGCCCGCCGGGCCCGCTCGACCAATCCGGACGCATCTTCGGGCGCACAACCACCCTTGTCGGCTTCCGACGTGGCATTGACCTGTATGTAGACGTGTGCTCCGGGACTGCGCTTGGCGAGCTCGTCCACGATGGACTCACGATCGACGCTCTGCCACACGGTGACCACCCCGACCAACGAACGCACCTTGTTGGACTGCAATCGTCCGATGAAGTGAACCGGCGGATGGTCCGTTCCCACCGCGGCAATCTTGGCGGTCACCTCCTGGGCATAGTTCTCCCCGATTGCATCGCATCCGAGTCGGTGGGCCAACGCGACGACGTCGGCTCCGAATCCCTTCGTCACCGCACAGATCGTGACCGGGCCACGCGTGGCCCCGGCGTTCACGACACGACGAAGTTCCGCCAGTCGGTCTGCAACCGCCGACTCGTCCAACGAACTGTGGTTACTTCAGAAAATCGGGCACGTCGAGATCGTCGTCGTCGCCGTCATCGGTTCCGAAGATTTCACGCAGACGCGAACTGCCCTTGCCCGCTTCCGGACGTGCGTCCCCCCGCGTCGACGTCGCATCGACGCGGTTTCCGATCCGGCCGGCGCCGGCGTCCCAGCGTTCGAATCCCGAGGCGATGACGGTGACGCGAACCTCGTCGCCCAGGTCGTCGTCGATCACCGTTCCGAGGATGATGTTGGCGTCCTGGTGGGCCACGCGTTGCACCGTCTCTGCAGCCTCGTTCAGTTCGAAAAGGCTCATGTCCGACGGGCCAGCGACGTTCAGCAGGATTCCGCGTGCACCCTCGATGGCCGCCTCGAGCATCGGCGACGTGATTGCCGCGATCGCCGCGTTCGCCGCGCGCTTGTCGCCGCTGGCGACACCGATACCCATCAACGACGATCCCGCGTTGGCGAGGATGGTTTTCACGTCGGCAAAGTCGGTGTTGATGAGACCCGGTGTGGTGATGATGCCGGTGATTCCCGAAACACCCTGCATGAGTACCTCGTCGGCCTTCTTGAATGCATCGAGCAGCGTGGTCTTGTCGGTGGCGATCGACAGCAGCTTCTCGTTCGGAATCACGATCAGCGTGTCCACCTTCTCCTTCAACTTGGCGATTCCCTGGTCGGCCTGCACCGAACGACGACGCCCTTCGAAACTGAATGGTCGCGTCACGATGCCGATCGTGAGTGCTCCCTCGGCCTTGGCGATTTCGGCCACCACCGGAGCGGCTCCGGTACCGGTGCCGCCGCCTTCACCGGCGGTGATGAACACCATGTCGGCACCGGCGAGATGTTCTTGAATCTCGTCGCGGTGGGCTTCGGCGGCTTCGCGACCAATTTCCGGGTCGCTACCTGCGCCAAGACCTCGAGTGAGTTCCCGACCGATATCGATCTTGTAACTCGCGTCGCTCATGATGAGCGCTTGCGCATCGGTGTTGATGGCGACGAAATCGACTCCTCGCAATCCGGCATCGATCATTCGATTGACGGCATTCACTCCTCCGCCGCCGATGCCCACGACCTTGATGACCGCGATCGGCGTGTTTTGCGAGTTGCTCGGCATGTTGTGTCTCACCCCCAAGTTGAGCATGAGGCTCAACCTCTACCGAAGGCACACTAGTCGTTTTTCACCACGGGCTGTCCAGCCGATACATCGATGCCGGTGATGAAGTCGACGTTCTGCTGATTGAGCACGGTCAGCACGCTGATGAGCTTGTTCCGAATGTCCGTCGGGGCTCCGAGGGTCACCTCGGTGCCGGATTTCAGCGTGAACCCGAGCGACTCGGGTCCACTCACCGTGACGTGCTTGACCCGCGGCGCGAGCGATTCGGGCAGCGAAACCGCCAGTTGTGCGGCCGCCTGATACACCAACGAAGGTACGGTTCCCGGGGGCAAATTCGGCCCCACACCCTCGATCTTCATGAACTGGGTTGGCTGCCCGTCCAACACCGCCAGAACGCGACCTTCGAAGTCAGTACGCGGGCCCGATTGTCGACGCCGACGAACCAAGGGCGACCGCGATTCGCTCGTCGACCTCGATCGTGACACGATTCGGCAGGTACCACGACAATCGCGCTCGAGCCACCCACGGTCGCCCTCGAGTCGCCGTTGCGCGCCGTCCAAGTCGGCGGTGAACACGCTCGCCCCGCGCAAGGAGTCGCTCACGCTCTCCAACAACGTCGGATCGGCGTACGTTACGCCGGTTACCTCGATTCGACGGACGCCGAACAGTGGTGAGGCGAGCACCACCAGCGTGAGCGCGAAGACGCCGATGAGCATGCCGAAACCGGCGAGTGGCGAGATGCGTCGGGGCACGAACCGCCTCCACCATGCACGTCGGCCGATTCGTTCGTCGACGATGACGTCCGCCAACGTCGTGGCACCCAGCGATGCGGATGGATCGGCATACGGGCTGGTCGGATCCAGGGTCAGTGACGCCGACCCTTCGGTGCGCTCGTGTGGCAACAGATGATCGGAGTCGTCGATCACCACCGGAACCCCGGCTGCAGCATCCTGGGCGGTGCGCAATTGGGCGGCCGTGGAGATATCGACCACCTCGGCCACGGGCGTGTCGGCACCCGCGTGGTCGACTTGCAATCCGTGCGACGAACCGTCGCTCGGTGTGGCGTCGATCAGGACGCCGCATCCGGCGCGCCGAAGAGTTCCTCAATTCGGCCACGGCCTCCCGGTGGGAAGTGGTGGTGCAATCGTGACCGCACCGAGCGTGTCGTCGGGTGCGAGTGGGCCGAACTTGTCATCCAACTTGGTCGGCGTGCGGGCGGATACGTCGGTGGCGTCGTACTCCCCTCCAACTTGTGCTCCTGCATCACGTGCGACGTCCGGATCGAATCCGACGAGTCGAACTTCGCTGTGCAGGTCGATTCCCAATTCGTCGTAAACGCGTGAACGCACGTGCGCCATGAGCTCGGCAACGTCGTGCGCACTCCCGTCGGGATCGCACTGGATGAAATTCGCGTGCTTCTCCGACACCTCGGCACTACCGATTCGCAGTCCACGCAACCCCAGGCGATCGATGATGGCACCCGCCGATCCACCGTCGGGTTCCGGATTCACGAACACCGAACCGGCGTTGTGTCCACCGGGCTGCCGCTCACGTCGCCAGCGCACGATCTCGGAGATCTCCTTCTCGCTGGCCGTTTGATCCCCCCAACTCAACGCGAACGATGCCGAGAGCACCACGTGATGCGCACGCACGTCGCTGCCGCGGAATCGCAGGCCGAGATCATCGGCCTTCACGTTTGCCACGATGCCTTTTGCCAGGTGGAACACCTTCACGCTCTCCACACTGGACGCGATGTCGGAGCCATGACCACCGGCGTTCATTCGCACGGCACCACCCACCGAACCGGGCACCCCGACTCCCCACTCGAAACCCGTCAAGCCCCGCGCCGCACTCTGGCGGGCAAGAACGGGGAGTGCCACCGCTCCCCCTGCCACCACTCGCGGGACTGCAGGTCGCTCCGGCCACGTGATGTCCTCGGCGAACTCCCCGAGCATCACGACGAGGCCGTCGAAACCCTCGTCGGCGATCAACAGGTTGCTTCCTCGTCCGATGACGAGCAGTGGCACTCTTTGCTCGCGCAGGGCATTGCTGACGGCGTGCAAATCGTCGATCGAACGCGCCTTCAAGAACAAACGGGCCGGACCACCCACCTTGTACGTGGTGAACTGGGCCAACGAAACGTCCCGCCGAACCCGCGGCCCGAGCAGGATGCCGAGCCGATCGAGCGCCCGCCGCTGGCGGGCCACGACGTCCGTGTCGTCAGTTGGCACGTGTCAAGTCTCGCCGACGGGCCACCACCTCGTCGGGGAATGTTTCGATGTCGCCGCAGCCCATGGAGATGCAGAGGTCACCGTCGCGAACTTCCTTGGCGACGAAATCCACCAAGTCGGCACGTTGGGCACACCATTCCACGCGCTGCGTCGGATGGGCGGCACGAACGGCGTCGACCACCAACTCCCCCGTGACGCCGTCGATTCGCTCGGTCCCCGATGCATACACGTCCGTGATGAAAACGACATCGGCATCGACGAATGCGTCGCGGTACGTGTCCGACATCACCGCCATGCGGTTGAACCGGTTCGGTTGGAACACCGCCACGACACGCTTCCACCCGGAACGATCCGCTCGCACACCCGCGAGCACGGCCGCGATCTCCGCGGGCAGGTGCGCGTAGTCATCGACGAAGGTCGCCCCGCCATGTGTGGCGCGAGTCTCGAACCGTCGCCTCACCCCTGCGAAATCACCGAATGCAGCGGCCGCCACCCCCGGTTCCACACCGAACTCTCCCGCCATAGTGATTGCTGCCAGACAATTGCGAACGTTGTGCACACCGCGGAGTGGAATCGACATGTTCGCCCGACCCCACGGCGAGTGCACCACGAACGTGGTGGCGCCGTCGGCAAAGTGCAGGTCGGTCGCAGAGACGTCGAGCGCGCTGCCATCGGCCGCTGTCACTCCGTAGGTGCGCGCCGCGTGCATACGGGCGAGGCGCAGTGCATGCGGATCGTCCCCGCAGACGACCTTGGCACCGGGAATCGCCCCGAGGTATCGGTCGAACGAGTCCACGATGCCGTCGAAGGAGCCGTGCTCATCGAGATGGTCGACGTCCACGTTGGTGAGGATGCCGGCCTGAGGTGCTATCGCCAGATGACTGGAATCGCTCTCGTCGGCTTCAACGACGAACATGTCCCGTCCCCAGTGTGCGCTCTGGTCCAACTGGGGAACGTCGGCACCGATCAGGTATCCGGGGTCCATTCCCGCCCGACGCAGTGCCAACGTAAGCAACGTGGTGGTGGTGGTCTTTCCGTGCGTGCCGGCAACGGCGATCGTCGGTCGCTGACGAGCAATCCATGCGAGCATCATGGCTCGCGTCCACACCGGAACGTTCGCGTCGGTCGCCGCACGCAACTCCACGTTTCCACTTCGTACGGCGGCGGAATGCGTCACGACGTCGCAACCGAGTATCGACGCCGGGTCGTGCGGAACGTTGACACGCACGCCGCGGGCACGCAATCGCTCCAGCACCGGCGACTCGCGAACGTCGCTCCCCGACACCACCACACCCATCTCGGCAAGGATGATGGCGATGGCGCTCGTGCCCGGGCCGCCCACACCCACGATGTGGATCCGACCCGGATGCGTCATTGCGCCACCGATTCGATGAGCGAGCCGATTGCCGCGGACCGATTCAACTCGCCCAATGCACGTGACGCCGTCCGCAGCCGTTCGCGCTGGGCATCATCGTCGATGACGTCCAGCAATCGTCGGTCGAACTGCAACTCGAGGTCCGTCTCCTCGAGGACGAGTGCCGCCCCGTTCGTACCCAGCCAGTGCGCATTGAGACGTTGGTGGTCGTCGGCTGCCTGAGCCCATGGAATGATCAGCGCGGCGCAGCCGACCGTCACCAGTTCGGCGATCGTGCTCGCGCCGGCGCGGCACACCACGACGTCGGCAATCCGCCATACGTCGGCCATCACATCATGGCGTGCGCGGCGGACGTAATGCAGGCCGGCACCGGCGGGAGACGGGGACGACTCGCTCATGTAGCGCTCACCCACAAGATGCAGCACCGCAAGGTCCGTTCGCGCGGAGTGCTTCTGCACGAACCGCTCGATGGCGTCGTTGATGACGCGCGACCCGAGCGAACCACCCATGACCACCACGATTCGTCGGGCTGGATCGATCCCGAAGACGGATGCGGCCCGTGCGCGTTCGGAGGCGGTTCCATCGGCGTCGCGCGTGAGTTGGCGCACGTCGCTTCGTACGGGTGCGCCAGTGTGCACCGCCCCGGGGAGCGTCGACCCCGCGAACGCCGCCGCTACCGCGGCCGCCTTGCGGGCTTGACGACGCGTGGCCAGTCCGGGATGTCGGTCGTAACTCACCACGACGACGGGTATTCGCAGCGCACCCGCGGCACGCACGGCAGGTTCGCTCGCAAAGCCACCGACACTCACCACCACTCGAGGTTGCCAACGTCGAAGTTGCCTCGTGGCTCGCGCCGTTGCCACGACCATCTTGGGAACGGCAAGCATCGTGCGCAACACCGCGCCCGGTCTCAGGCTCCGCTGTAGACCATCGACGTTGAGCAGGAGACGTGGATGTTCGGTTCCGGCCAACAGTTGGGCATCGCTGGAGCGCTGCGACGCCACAAATGCAATGGACCGCCGCGCCCGACCGCCGCCGACCAACTGCTCGGCAATCGCCAGCGCAGGAACGATGTGGCCCGCGGTTCCGCCGCCGGCGATGACGGCAAAGACTCTGGGCGACGAAGGGATGTTCGCTGTCGTCACGAGACTGCGTCGAACGCTACCGCTGTGCCGTGGCCGCGTCGGGCGGTCACGAAACCTTTCGCGCAACGTTCAGCAGCAACCCGGCAGCACCCAATGTGATGAGGAGCGAACTTCCGCCGTAGGAGATCAGTGGCAGCGTCAAGCCGGTGACCGGAATGACACCGACCACACCGCCGATGTTGATGAGCGCCTGCACGGCGAACCACACCGTGATTCCCGCGGCCAGGAGCGCGCCGGAATAGTCGGGCGCGCGCATCGCCACGACGAAGCCGAAGAACGTGAGCAGGAAGAATCCCCCGATCACGAGGGTGGATCCGAACAGACCGAACTCCTCCGCAATCACCGTGAAGATGAAGTCACTGTGGGCTAGCGGCACGTATCCCCACTTGCTGGTGCCCGCACCGGGCCCGACACCCAACATGCCGCCGTTGGAGATACTGATGATCGACTGCCACACCTGGTAACTGGTGTGCTCGCGATTTCCTTCGATGTCGAGGAAGGCCGTCCAGCGACTCAGACGAGACGCCGAGGTGAGGACGTATCCGACACCCAGCAAAGCAGCACCGACTGCGGTCACCCCGATCCACCGCACCGGGCAACCGGCCATGTACAACACCGTGAAGGCGATTCCCGACAGGACGATGGCCGCCCCAAGATCGCTTTGCGCCATCGCGATTCCGGCCGCCACCAGCCATGCAAACACCGCCGGACGGAACGTGCGCTTGAAATCGGTGAGTTCGCGTTGGCGACGACCCAGGTTGTTCGTGAGGTAGATGATGAGCGCAAACTTGAGCAACTCGGAGGGCTGGAATCTGATCGGGCCCATCTCCACCCACGCCCGCGCACCGTTCACGGTGATGCCGAGCGGGCTGAAGGGCAGCAGGTTCAATCCGATGACGAAGGTGAGCATCGGCTTGTTGAGCCGCTGCCACGCGCGGTACGGCATTCGATAGGTGCCCAACGCCACGATCACACCGAAGAACGCCCACATCAATTGTTTGAGGAACATGGTGAACGCCGAGCCGCCATTGTTGACGGACACGATTGACGACGCGGAGAGCACCATGACGAGGCCGAGGGCCAACACGGTGACGATGAGGAGGATTCCGTAGAAGAGTTTTCCCGGCTGGGTTTCGGCACCGACGTTCCCGCTCAAGCGCCTCCCGGCGAGCACCGCTCGCCGACGTTCGCGCAACGATGGGATCGAGATGGAACCCGATGGGTCTGCACTTACCGTCGTCATGTTGCCTTCTCCTTCGTGAGATCTTGGACGCACCGCGCGAAGTCGTCGCCGCGCTCGCCGTAATTGGAGTACCAGTCGTAACTCGTGCACCCCGGCGACAACAGGACCACGTCGCCCGGTTCTGCGCTCCGTTGTGCCGCTCGCACCGCCTCCTCCATGCTCGATGCGCGGACGACCGTGCACACGCCCGCGAAGGCCGCGGCGACGAGATCCGCCGAGTGGCCGGTTGCCACCACCGCACGCATGCGCTGTGGCTGACTGGCCATGGATGACAGGTCGAGACCCTTGTTCTTGCCTCCGGCGATGAGCACGATTCGGTCGAACGACGTCAGCGCGGCCTGTGCGGCATGCGGGCTGGTGGCCTTGCTGTCGTTGTAGTACGACACGCCGTCGATCTCGGCGACGAACTGAATGCGATGCGGCGCATGCTGGTAGCGCGCCAACGCATTGGCGACACCTTCCACCGTGCCGAGCCCCGACTCCAGCACCAGCGCACTCGCCGCCAGTGCGTTCGTCAGATCGTGCGGCAATGCGCGACCGAGTTGACCCACGTCGACGATGCGACCGTGCGGCCCGACGAGTGCGTCGTTTTCCACCCGGTAATCGGCGTTCTTCAGACCGAACGTGACCACTCTCGCTGCAGTGTTGCGTGCGCTCGCCAGGATGGCCTGATCGCGAATCGGTGCAACCGCAACGTCACCGCTGCGCGCCGCACACCAGATTCGCTCCTTGGCTCGCCGATACGACTCGAGATCGCGATGCCAATCGAGGTGGTCGGGGGCCAGGTTGAGCCACGTTGCGGCCTCGGCTCGGAAGTCGCGTGTGTAATGGAGACGGAAACTAGAGCACTCGACGGCATAGGCATCGTGTGCTTCGTCGAGTGCCTCGACCCAGGAGTTTCCGTGTTGCCCACCGCGGCGGCCCGCCGACCCGATGCCGACAACATCGCGGCCGCCATCAACGTCGTGGTGGTCTTGCCGTCGGTTCCCGTGATCGCGACGATCGGGCGGGGTGCACCGCCGGCCCGTTCGTGACGATATGCAAGTTCGATCTCCGAGACGAGTTCCACCTTGGCTCGTATCGCACTCGCGATGATCGGATGCGACTCGGGAATTCCCGGGCTCGGTGCAACCTGCACGAACTCCCCCATCCGCCGCGCGCAGGCCATGGCCGCATCGGGACCTTGGTGCAGCTCCGCACCGATCGACGACGCAAACGACTGGTGCTCCTCGGATACGCGATCGTCGGCGACGACGAGTGGCTCGCCCTGCGCCGCAAGGAATCGCGCGGTGCTCCGACCGGCGACGGCAAGTCCGTAGACGAGCGTGGTCACTTCGTGCCCTCCATCACAACACCGCGTCGCCGATGAGTCGAATTTCGTTCGTGAAGTCGGCGATGAAGAGGGCGACACCGGCGGCAACGCACAACGCGGCGAGCAACCAGAAACGAATGATCACCGTCGTCTCGGGCCATCCCGACAGTTCGAAGTGGTGGTGGATCGGGGACATCTTGAAGAGGCGCTTCTTGCGTCCACTGGCCTTGAACACGCCCATCTGAACGGCGACGGAGCCCGCCTCCATCACGTTGATGCCGCAGATGATCGGCAACAAGAAGTGCGTGTTCGTCGTGACCGCAAGCAAACCAAGTGCCGCACCGATGCCGAGGGCACCGACATCGCCCATGATGATTCGGGCGGGAGCCGCGTTCCACCAGAGGAACCCGCCGCACGCCCCGGCCATCGCGGCCGCGAGAACCGCCAGATCCAGCGGATTCACCATCGACGAGTAGATGTCGGAATTTCGGAATGCGAAGTAGGCGATGAGCCCGAACGCCCCGAAACCGAACATCGCAGATCCGGCCGCCAGACCGTCGAGACCGTCGGTCACGTTCACTGCATTGGTCGTGGCCCACACCATGAGTGCCGTCCAGATGACCCAGACGGGCGTGCTCACGTCCCAACCCGGCACCTCCGCGCGGGTGAAGGAGATGGTTTCGCTGACACCCGTTTGCGTGGCGATCAACCACATCAGCACCACGACGATGCCGAAGGTGATCCAGCCCTTCTTCTTCCAGAAGATTCCCCGGTTGTGTTGGCGTCGGACCTTCAGGTAGTCGTCGAGAAAGCCAATCGCCGCGAGGATCACGATGGCGAGCCACATGAACAGCGCCTGGTCGGAAAAGACCAAGCCTCCACGAGCGTGTGGAATGAGCCATCCGACGAATGCCGCGAGCAGGATCGCGATGCCTCCCATGGTTGGTGTGCCCTGCTTGTGCATGTGGTGGGTCGGTCCGCGATCCTCCGCGCCGAGGATGGGCTGACCCTTGCCCAATCGGGAGAAGAACCACATCAACGCCCGAGTGAACGTGATGGACAGGACGATGGCAATTGCACCCGCCATCAGGATCGCGATCACTTTCGTGCCCCCAGAATCTGGCGTGCAACGTCGGCGTCGCCGAACGGAACTTCGACACCGGCGATGGTTTGCGTCGCCTCATGACCGCGACCGGCAATGACGACCACGTCTCCCGCTCCCGCCGTCGAACACGCGATCTCGATTGCTCGTCGACGATCGATCTCGACCACCAACCGACCATGGTGCGAATCCGGGATTCCCGTCACGATCGCCGCGACGATGGCCTCCGGCGACTCGTTGCGGGGATTGTCGCTCGTCACGATGATCCGGTCGGCCACACAAGCGGCCGCCCCCATCTCCGCACGCTTGCTCGGATCCCGATCCCCGCCGCACCCGAACACCACGGTGACCTTCGCCCCCACCTCGGCGTCGAGTAGATCGCGTGCCGAATTGAGGACGTTGCGCAATGCCTCGGGCGTGTGCGCGTAGTCCACCACCACGGCGAAGTTGCCGTCGTGTTGCACCACCTCGAATCGTCCGGGAATTTGTTTCATGGTCGCCAGCCCGGCAGCGATGTGCTCCGGGGGGATTCCAAGTTCAGCCGCCGTGGTCGCCGCGGCCAGGGCATTGAGCACGTTGAAGTCTCCCCCGACCGTGCAGCGGATTCGCGCACCCCTCCAGGTGAAACTGCTTCCACCGACCACCCGAATGACATCGTCCGCATCGTCGCTGCCGAACGGGAGTCACCGGCACGTCCGTTTGTTCGGCGATCTTGCGACCGTAGACATCGTCGCGATTGATGATCGCCCGCGAGGTGTAGGCGAGCGTGAAGAGGCTCGCTTTTGCGGCGAAGTACGCGTCATGGGTGCGGTGGAAATCGAGGTGATCGTGCCCGAGGTTGGTGAAGATCGTGGCCGCAAAGTGCATGCCGGCAACTCGCTGAAGGGCCAGAGCATGGGACGACACCTCCATCACCACGGTGTGCGTCCCGGCGTCACGTTCGAGGGCGAGGGTGCGCTGAAGTTCGGGGGCTTCGGGCGTGGTTCGCGCGCCGCTCAGGGTTCCAAGCACGGTGGTGCGCCGACCCGCATGCTCGAGGATCGCACCCAACATGTGGGAGGTGGTGGTCTTGCCGTTGGTTCCCGTCACGCCGACGACTTCCACGCTGCTACTCGGATGATCGTGGAATGCTGCAGCCAGGTGTCCCACGGCTGCACGAGTGTCGGTCGCGATGATCTGCGGGACCTCCAATTCGGGCAGGGAGTGATCCACCAAGAGCGCCACCGCCCCCGACTGCACTGCTTCGCGAGCAAAGTCGTGGCCGTCGAAACGTTCGCCGCGCACGCAACAAAACATCGACCCCGCACGAACGCTGCGACTGTCGTTCGTGACGTCGGAAACGACGACCGCGGCATCACCCTCGACACGCATTGACGGAATCGAGCCCGATGCGATGGGCCGACCCGCGCGGGCCTCCCCCCACCCGTGCGAGCACTCCGCCGAGCGTCTGCATCGCCTTAGTGCCCCGGTCCGAGTTCGGCTGGTCGCGACCCGACGCATCCGGTGTCACCGGGTTCCGGCCGCAGACTCAGTTCGTTGACGATGACCTGACCGATACGCGCGAAGACCGGTGCCGCCGCGGTACCACCGAAGCGGTCACGTGAACTCGGATCCGGTTCGTCGATGGAGACCAGGACGGTGAATTTGGGCTTGTTTGCCGGCAGGAATCCGACGAAGGACGCAAAATACGCGCGTGAGCCGTCGTCCTTCAGGTACGTGCCGTTGTCCTGGCGAATGTAGCCGGTACCCGTCTTGCCGGCCACTGAAAGACCGGGCATCTTGGCGAGCTGTGCCGTTCCGTAACAGACCACGTCGGTCATCAGTGAACGCATCGTTGCGGCGGTTGCACTCGAAATGACGCGCCGTGTCGGCGCATCGGGTGTCGGAGTGCTCACGCCGGCGTCGTTCACGGTTGCCGTCACCAGTTTTGGCCCGATGTACACGCCGTCATTCGCGACCACGTTCACCGCCGACACCAACTGAACGGCGGTGGATGCATACCCGTATCCGTACGAGAACGTGAATTTCTCCGTACCTTCCCAGTTTCGCGCCAACTTGAGCAAGCCCTTCGACTCGCCCGGAAACTGCAGCGACGTCTTGTCGCCGAATCCGAATGCCGCCAGCCACTGTCGGTTGCGCTCGGTGCTCAGCGTCTGCGAAATCTGGATCGTTCCCAAGTTGGATGAGTCGACCAGGATCTTGCGCACGCTCATCGGCTCGGTCTTGTGCGGGTAGGCGTCCTTGATCTCCTGTTCCCACTGGGTGCCCTGATTGAACACCTGCTTGCCGGGCACCACGAAACTGGATTGTGGAGTGACCTTTCCTTCCTCGATCGCGGCGGCGACGCTGAAGACCTTTGCCACCGATCCTGGCTCGTGTGCTTCCACAGCGGCGAAGTTCCCCGAGCTGTAGCCGTAGGTTCCGTCCTCGTTGCGACGCACGTTCGACATCGCGTAGATCTCCCCGGTTTGCGTGTGCATCACGATCGCCGAACCACTACGCGCGAGCACCCGTTCCACTTGCTGTTGCAGTATTCCGTCGACCTGGAATTGCAGCGCGCGGTGAATGGTGGTGACGAGATCCCCGCCGTCCACCGGCGAGACGTACGTGGAGTCCGCCGATGCGATGCTCTGTCCACGGCTGTTTACTTGCCGCTCGGTCCTTCCGTTCACGCCGGTGAGTACGTCGTCGTACTGCAGCTCGATTCCACCGAT
>JAYQSR010000003.1:0-18865 GCA_038146945.1 Ilumatobacteraceae bacterium | reverse complement strand
TAAAACATTGATGCCAATTTTGACATCCTTTTCAATATTGAGATTCTCTACATTGATGTGGCAGCAGAAACGGTTGCAAGCGATAACCGTGTTTCGTCACTGGCAGGCTCATCAGGAGTAGTCCGCTGACCGGCTTGCGTCGTGAACGCTGTGGCATTGCCGTGGGCAATGGTCGAACTCGATCGCCGAATTCCGCACGACGCCACCCGAAGGTGTAGAACACATCACTCATTGCAATGTCGTGTTCCTCACCAAGGTGGGCTTCGTCGATTCCGTACCCCCCTCCATGTTGATGGATCGCCACCTTTGGTTCCAGTTCCACGCTGCTCAGAACGCCGAATGCCTAGGAATGCAGATGACGACTGATGGGCGCTGGCGGAGCGGCACCTCGAGTCCGGGGTTGTATGTTCTGCCTTCGCCCACGCACATCCACTCGTTGATGCTTCTTTTCTGACCAGCTCCGTCGGAGCTGGTACGTGCCACCAAGCGCCGAGATCGTTGCTCGACGACCGTCACGCCCCACGGCAAAGGAGGCGAACGTGGGACGTCGGATCGGACGCGCTGTGCGAATGCGTCGGAATGGTCATCCAGCGTGCCAACGTGCGCAGTCGAACTGCTCCACTTAACTCACCGATGAGGCTCGACTTCAAGTACGGATTCACCCACGACGATGGGAGCATCCGCTGGTCCGAGTCCCATCAACAGTCTGGAGCGCCGCGAAGCCGACGGAGCCTCCCGACGGTTGATTCGGATCCACTGTGTATTCCACGCGCCGCCCTCCAGTACCGCGGGTGTTCTCCATACTGACTCGATCGTCGCTTCTGGTCACAGAGATGCATCGACCAGAATCGCGAAACGTACTCCACCCTGGAACGATCCGGTGATTCGCCGGTACTCTCGGTGATGGTGTCACAAAGGGCGCTGAGTGCCTCCGGAACGAGCCTGCGTGATCGATTGATTGCCTCCCTGAGTTCGGATGGCGAAAACACTCGACTCATGGTGAACCAGTGGCGCCGCGCAGGTCGGCCTCCGCCAACCACCTCGGCAGTGTGGAATCGGGGTTACTCCACCATTACTCACCAACGCACGCAAACGAACGAGATCCTCGGGATGGTCGACATCAAAACGCAAGTCCGGCCGAGCCAACGATGAGGGCGCGATACACGCATGAATGTTCGCCTGAACGACGCCATCAATGACTGCGAGCGTCACGTGCTCTCTGTGCGGTGCGGAGAGTTGCGTTGCATTCAACCGTTCCAACAATGCTCTCGACACGACCTCGGCACCGAAACCATCGGCGTAGTTGCATGACCCATGGGGACGATGATTGAACGCATAGTCCACCGCTTCCGTTCGATACGCCGTGATTGCGGCATCGACACACGCTGGATCGATGAACGGATTGTCCGCACATACCCTCACTACGGCATCGCACGTGTCGTTCGAGACGGCCTCGACGAATCTTGCGAGTACGTCGTTCGTTGATCCACGTACGACGGCAATCCCCAATCGCTTGCACTCGTCAACCAGTCGATCATCGAGTAGGGTCAGTCGTCGTTGCAACCACTAACATGATCGACTCGTTCGCGCCCGAACTCGGATAACTACCCACTCAGGCAGGTCCACTCCCCAAGCCAGGCCAGCATCTTTTCGATCGACTGGGTCAGTAGGGCCTGAACCACCGCAACGGTACGCGTCATGCCTCGGAGAGGTCCGCCCACTGCAAAACGTCATCGACAGCCAGCGCACGGCGCGTCGTCCGACCAATCACGTCATCCCAGGACAACGGACTAATTCCAGTGCCGGGCCGCTTGTACGTGATGTCCGATTCGGCGATCCGATGGCCGACAGGAAGGTCGTGATACCACGATGCTTCGTCCAGGGCGTTCTTTCGTACAATCCTCCTCACTTTCCAATGGGTGCTTGCTACGGTCCCAAGAGTGGTGCAATTCGGCGACGCTACAGGCGAGAAACCTCGGACATCGTCGACGGTCATCGCGTGGTAATGATCGTTTCCTGGAAGCGACGTGTCGTGGGTGAAGTGTTTCTCCAAAATGACTGCGCAGGCAGCAAACGGTGCCGCCAACAGGGACGGCAACCTGGTTTCGGGGTGGTGATCGAGTACCCAATGACGCATTCGGATATCGGGTAGCAAGATCTCTGATCATTCGAAGATTCGCATTCTCATCGGACGTTGGATAGTTGAGAATGCAGTGCAAGAGGGCGATGCTGTTCGCCCCGCCGATCTCAGCGTCGACAGTGCTTCGTCGATTTTCAGGGACGGTTGCAGCACCAACCGACAGCACCACTGGCTTGCCGGTCCGTGCGACGCGCCGAAGCAACGGCGTGTTCGTGATATCAGCAGATGCAATCTTGAAGAACGGAACGAGCGGATTGAGCATGTCCACCGCGCCATCGTCGAACGGTGTCGAGATGAACTCAATCCCCACTTTTTTGCAGTGTTCGGCAAGGACTTCATATTCCGACGCACCAAATGCGTCGTACTTCTTGAAGAGCTCGTACTGGCTCAGCGTTGCTTCCTTCGTGGTGTCCCAATACGCAGGCGAGTGTCGTGAGGCGAGCGTCTCGGCCTTGTACGTCTGGAACTTTGCCGCATCCGCACCCCTTCGCTTGGCCAGTTCCACGAGGCGCTTCGCAAGTTCAATCAGAGCCTTCGTGATTGACGCCGATTTCGGCTATGACGTACGGTGTCGAATCGGAGTCAACCCGTCGAGATCAAAGCTGGATACTGGATTTGCCCCTCCGAGAGCGACTGTCGGGGTCATGTTCACGACCGGTGCTTTTCTCGCAGATGCCGTAGCTCATGGTGCGCCATCAATTCCTCGTCGTTCGTAATGTTGTCCTCGTGACGGCGATACCGATAAAGCGGTAGAGGCACGTGATGGATGGAATATCGATCCAGGAATCGGACTCGAAGATCGCGGTCTTCGTGTCGAAGAAACGACTCGTCGTACAGTCCGATATCGATCAACTGCTCGGTGCGAAACATGACTCCGCATGCGATTGGATCCTTTGATGCGTCTCCGCGTTGCAGCACCTCTTCGCGATCATCTACGAGCAGATAGTCGCACGAAACCGCGTCCATCTGAGGATTCTCGGCCAGGAAGAGATACAGCACGTCCAGAAACGAGGAATTTACGTAGTCATCCGCATCGACTCGAACGATGAACTTGGATCGAGTCGCTGAGATCGCACGGTTGAGGCTGGCAGGCAGCCCGAGATTCGCCTCGTTTCGTAGCACGATGATGCTGTCACCGAAGGTTGCCAGAATCGCAGCGGTTCTGTCGGTGCTGCCATCGTCCACCACGATGATGTCGAATTTGTCACGTGGAAAGCGCTGAGCGAGAAGCGAGCGAATGCAACGTCCGACGTAACGCTCTTCGTCGTGTGCAGCAACGATTACCGACACCAATGTGCTCGACGGCATACCGTTCACGCTACGACGCCTCTACGACAGCACGGACGCAAGGGCAGCACGGACCCTTGCCGGCACGGAATCTTCCATGTTCACCATCACCGGTAGCGACACGCATCGCGCCAACCGAGCCGCTGTTGCAGGAAAGGCCGTTGCAAGGTCGCCGTGATGCTCGACGAGTTCGGGCATGTGCGACCACGTCGCTGCGAAGTGCCACGTGACGGCTTCGGGGAGAATTTTGGTCGCCAAACCTGCATCAACCAGTCGCTTACGAAGCTCTCGAGCCACTTCGGGAGACGGCGATTCGAACACGAGTGCATCGGCGGTCTCCACCGAACCTCGTGGCACCTCGCGCGCCACCACGCCGGGCAGATCACGAATCGATCGCCAGATCGCATCACGATTGCTTTGTTGTCGCCGTACCACATCGGCGAGCTTGCGCAACTGTGCCAATCCAACCGCACCCTGCAACTCGGTCATTCGGTAATTGAATCCGCTTCCCGATCGAGTGTCCTCCCACCGCGGCACGGAAGGATTGTTCTCGTGGCCGTGATCATGCCACGCTGCGGCACGTTCGTAGTCGGATCGATCGTGGAAGACGATCATCCCACCCTCGCCCGTCGTCATGGTCTTTGCAAAGTCGAAACTGAAGGTTCCCATCCGACCCCACGTCCCGAGCGCCCTGCCGTCGAGTGAGCCACCACAGCCCCACGCCGCATCTTCGATGAGCGTTACTCCGCGTCGCTCGCATAGAGCCGCAATTTCGGGAAGTCTCGCCGGCGTGCCGAGCATGTGCACTGCGATTACCGCCTTGGTACGAGGCGTCATTCGGCGCTCGAGATCGACGGGATCCATGTTCAGCGTTCCATCAATTTCGCAGCACACCGGAACGGCGCGAGATTCGATGATTGCTTCGGCCGTGGCGACGAACGTGAAACTCTGCGTTACGACTTCATCACCCGGCTGAAGGTCGAGAACCGCCAGTGCAACTCGCAAGGCCGCGGTGCCCGACGTTACCGCGAGTGCATGTGGAACCCCCATGTACTCGGCGAATGCAGATTCGAATTCACGCACCTTGTACGAGCCATTGCGTATGGCATCGAATCCGTGTCGAAACAACACCCCACCGCGTGCAAAAATATCGTCGATTTCGGCCTGTTCTTCGGCACCAATCACCTCGAAGCCCGGCATCGCTACCTCCCCAGCACCCTTACCGTTGCGGAATCGGACGTCGACATCATCACATCTTCTTGAAGATGTCGATGACACGCTCATCGGTGAGGATCGAACGAAAGTCCGGACCAAGCGCATTCGTCAGTGGTTTGGCATGAACGACGGTGGATTCAACGAGTCGCTGGTACTGCTCACGTGAGAGATTCGCACACACCCCGGTTGGCAACGTGACGTTTTGCTTCTTCATCATGGCGTTGAATTCGGCGTGCTCATTCGGATAGAACTCGTCCAGGGCGTTCAGTGCAATGCAGTTGGCTATGCAGTGGTGCAGCCCCAAAACCACGCTGAGTCCCGCCGAAAACGGGTGCACGACGCCCACGTAACTCGTGGCGATGGCACATCCACCGAGATACGAAGCCACCATCAACTGTTCGCGGGCCTCGACACTCATCATGTCGTCGGCATGAAACACCTGTCGGCAGAGATTCACCGTTTCGCGTGAATATGCATCGCCCACTGCGTTGCGGTAGGAGCCTCCCAGAGCCTCGATGCAGTGGATGTAGGCATCCATGCCGGTGTAGAAGTATTGATTCCGCGGCACCGTTGCCGTCAGGTCGGGATCCAACACCATCTGGTCGAAGACCGTGTAGTCGCTGTTCATCCCCAATTTGAGCCCCGAGGCAGCGTTGGTCATGACACACGTGCGAGTGGCTTCGGAACCCGTCCCCGAGATCGTTGGTACGGCAATCTTGTGGACTCCCGGTACCTTGACGAGATCCCAGCCCTGGTAGTCGGCTGCACGGCCACCATTGGTGAGCAAATTGGACACCGCCTTGGCCGTGTCCATCGTGGTTCCGCCACCGAACCCGACCACCGTGGCGGGTGTGTCGCGCAGTTGACCACGAACCTCGTTGGTGATTGCGTCGATTCCGTCGGTGGTGGGTTCGTCGGTTGCATCCACGAAACGAATGACGTCGTCGACCTGGGCTCCAAATCGTTCGATCATCGTCTGGTTACCGGCGAAGAACGAATCGACCAGAAACAGCACCTGGGGCGTTCCACCTACGGCTTTGCGACGTGCGTCGACGAACCCAGGCAGGCGGTCCAGTGAGCCACGACCGACGGTGAATCCACCTACGTTACGCACCACTTTGATGCCGGTATCAAGGATGGACGCACCCGATGCAGAACTAATGCTTCATTCTACGAGGCGGCTGCTGCATCATCCCGAGACAACACCAACCCCACGGTGGCGAGAACTACTGTGATTGCGTGCCTGAACTGACGGGGTCGTTCGATACCGAGAAACTTCCGCGCATTGCACCCGGTTCGGTCACCGTCACCATCGCACGTACGGTGAAGCCCGGTTGTTCCGCACAATTCACGATATGGTCGGACGAGATCGTCTCGACGGTACGCGCGTTTCCTGGATGCCTCGGAGCAACGATGCTGCATCCCGGGAAGGACTCCGACGAGTACCACATCGTGTTTCGCTTCATCGATGCCATGCATCTACGGCAATGGGAGCGCTCCAGCCGAACGCAACGCGATTCTGGCGAAGTCGGACGACCTGATTCTGGCTGAACGAGTCACGGTGACCGCCGGTGATGAAGAATTCTTTGCCGCACAAACCCAGATAGCACCGCACCGCACGAAGATTGGCGGGTTCCTCTCGGAGGTTGCGTGGGTGTACCCACTGGCACTTGGCTTCACGATCATCTTGGGACCCGCGCTCGGATCACTCTCCGTCTTCGTACGTGCGCTCATCTTTACGGCGCTCATTGGATTGACATCGCGTCTGGCAGTGGCCCCATTTCGAGTTCGATGGCACCGTCGGCGGATGTTGCCTCAGGATCGGGCAGTCAACAAGTGATGCTCGCTGGTGGCGGGGGCAGGATTTGAACCTGCGACCTTCAGGTTATGAGCCTGACGAGCTACCGGACTGCTCTACCCCGCGTCGGGTCCCTTCACCCTACCGTCGTCGAGTGGTCGACCATCAGGCCGATACCCGTCGTGACAGGAAGGCACATTGATGTTTGGAGGAAGGTGGCGGGCACTCGAGGCGTCTCTGCAGGAAATGCGCGGTCACATCGAAACTCTGCAGGGCGACCTCGCGCAGCGCACGGAGGAAATCGAGACGATCAGAAGACACCTTGCGGCGTTCGAGGAGCGACTCAGCGGCACCGACGCGCGCGTCACCCACATGACGACCGAAATCACCAACCAACTCCATGAACTGAACTCCGAACTGGAGCAACTCGCGAACGGCGCCGATGCGGCCAGTGCTGCTGCCGTCGCCGACCTACGAAACAACCAGGTCCGTATCGCCAGTGAGCAGGCACGTTATGCGATCACGTTGCGACAGGATCTTGCCGAACTTGCCGAACTTCTGCGAAAAACCCGCAGCTAGCTCTTGAATCTCCGTCGCGGAGACACGACGGTCATCCACCCACCTGTGATATTGCCTGCCTGAGAAGTTCACGGGCCTGCGCCAATTTGGACTGATACAACGCGAAGTTCGGTGGAGACTCAGCCAATGCGAGGTTGGCCTCATCGAACAACTGTTCCGCTCGCAACAACAATTCGGCGGCACCCAATGCCGATGTGTCTTCGGTGGGTGTGGTCGTCGTGGTGACGCTGTCACCCGAAGCATCGGGGGTCGGATCGACCGGTGCAATGGATCCGTCGTTGATTCGTTCACCCAGGTTCGCGGTGAACCCGGGAAAGAGTCGTGCCACCGCATCGGTGAGATTGTCGGTCATCACCACACGATTGTTGTAGGAGACCAGGAACTTGCGTACGAAAATCTGCTTCGCTGACGGATCATCCGGTCGAACGAACAGCGGCCGCACGTACATGAGACCGCGTTGCACCGGAACCATCTGGAGATCGCCAAAGATGACGCGAGACCCGCGTTGGTCGAGCAATGTGATTTGCTGTGCGATGACCGGATCACTTCCGAATTCAGCGGCCACCGTTGCAGGTCCCTCGGGAAGTGGTTCGGGCAATTCGAAGACCTGGATCTTTCCGTAGGACTCCGGATCACTCGATACCACCATGAGTGCACGCAGCTCCTTGCGGGCATTGTCCGCGGAGAACGGCACGAAGGGTCGCAGCATGGAGAAGGTCGGATTGCCGAGTCCGTCGCCTCCGTGGAACATCGTGTAGTACGGCTCGAAGCGAAGCACGCTGGCATCACGAACGTCGATTCCCTCGGCCGAGCCGAGTCCGGATCCACCGACGACACCCGTTACCGACTCGGGCTCCGTCGCCGGTGCTTGGGCAACGCTCCATGCCGCATCACGGTTGAAGAAGAGCGTTGCATCATCGAACTGATATCGGCCGTACACGTTCGTTTGCACACGAAAGAGGTCCTCGGGGTACCGGAAGTGACTGACGAGCCCTGCCGGTGCCTCATCCACGTTGGTGAATAGTTCGGGGAACGCCTTCGACCATGCGGCAACGATCGGATCGTTGGCATCCACGACATAGAACGTCACGTCACCGGTGAACGCATCCACCACGGCCTTCACGCTGTTTCGCACGTAGTTGAACGAGGTGTTCAGGCCTCCACCAGGCGACAACTGATCGACGTTCGCCTGTTGCGCATAGGGATACCGGTCGCTGATCGTGTAGGCATCAAGGACCCATTGCACGGTTCCATTTACCACGACCGGATACGGGTCTGCGTCGTATCGCAGAAACGGCGCAAGGCGCTGAACGCGGTCCGTCACGTTTCGATCGTGGATGATTCTCGACTGAGAATTCACCAGACCGGAGCCGAAGAGGTTGTACTCGCTGTACTGGATTGCATATGCCGCACGACGCAGCGTTGACGACAGCTGCACTCCCCCGGAGGTGGTTTCACTCGCCGTAGTTCCGGAACAACGCTGCTCGACTTGCTCGGTGTTCACCAACGCATAGGCGTCGATTCCTTCACCAAAGTACAGCTGCGGGCGCGTGACGCCGAGATCGACGTACACCGGTCGACCATCCACGGTGGTTTGACTCGCCGGTGCGGCAATCACGCCACATCCATGTGTGTACAGCAGGTGTCGCGACACCCAGGTGCGGTTGGGAATTCCCGCCGAGTTCAGCTCGCGAGCCGCCACCATGACCTGCTGGACGCGTCCGTCAATGTCGTAACGGTCCACATCAAGGTCGCGCACTGCGTAGAACGACGTTTGACCCTCATCAAGGATGAAGCGATCTCGCATCTGGATTGGATCTAGTTGACGAACGTTGCGCAGAGGACCTGGATCATCGTTGAGCGTCGCTGCCGTGAGTGGTTGGATTTCGAGTACTTCACGGGAGATATCCGCCACACCGAGCGCTTCCTTGGTTGCCGCGATGTTTCGATCGATGAATGGCAGTTCCCTCGTGCTGACGTTCGGCTGAACGATGAATCGCTGAACGACTGCCGGATAAACACCACCGGCAGTAACGGCAATGACGATCCACAGGACGGTTGCCAGTACGGGCAATCGCCAGCCACGCTGACGAAAGTTGGCGAGGAAGAGCACCGCAACCGCCAGTGACACGAGGATCATCAGCTGCGTTGCCGGCAACTGCGCATTTACATCGGTGTAGGTGGCACCCTGGACCACACCTCGCGTCGAACGCGTGAGGTTGTACCGAGAAAACCAGTAGTCCGCGGCTCGCACGACCGAGAGCACCGCAAACAACACGCTGAGATGCACCTTGGCGAGCGGGGTTACCTTGCGTCCCTGGATCTGTAGTCGAATGCCCCCGTTCAGCGCATGGACACCGGCAGTCACCAACGTGATCAGCACCAACGCGGCAAACAGCCAGTCAACGACGAATTCGATGAACGGCAGTCGCATCACGTAGAAGCTGACGTCCTGGTTGAAGAGTGGATCCGTTGCTCCGAACGATGTTGCGTTTCGAAACAGCGTCCAGTCCTGCCACTGAGCGGCTGCAGGTGAACCAATGAGGAATCCCAGAATCACGCTCACGAGAACCCGGAATGCCCATGCACGGCGCGTCGTGAGTTCCCGGTACCCCGCCAACGCCCGCTCCTGCGGGGTGGTGGGTACCAAATCGGGTCGCAGACGATCGGCCACCCACATGTTCAACGCCAAGACGACAGCGGCAACCAGTGTGAACGCCCCAGCCAAACCGAACCGCGTAAGGAGTATCCCCCAGAAGACGTCGGTTCGGCCCAACGACTGGTGCCAGAGCACGTCGATATAGAACGAGGTAACGCTGCGAGCAGACACGAAAACTGCCACGATCGCCAGCATGACTGCCGACAGGATGATCCGACTCCGGCGCGGTCGACGAAATCCGAAGCCGCCTCCCGGAAATGCAGGACGACGCGGAAGATCACCGGGGATGCGCATAATGCCGAAGACTACTTGTCGAATGGAACAACAAGACAACGACATCCGGCATGAGCCGGAGGATGTTGATGTCCCGTCGGAAAGTGCGTCCCGTGCTGCACGGCACCTGCAAGCGAGTTATCTTCCGCATCTGCACATGCAGGTCCGTTCGGATCCACCGCCCAGCACACCGAGGTACCTCCATCACATCCAAGGAACAGACCGCGTGCATATGTGAAGTGTGCGATATCCGCTATTACCAACGACAGCCGTTGGGACCTCCACTCATGAAGCAACGAGCGCAACGCAACGCTCAGTGCGTCGCGGTCCCCTGCTGCAACCTCGATTGCAGAAGCCAACCGCTCGTGAAGTGGATCTACGAGCTCTTTCGACATCACTTCGACAACGGTGTCGAATACCTCACCCTTCGCAATCGTGGAGCGCAAGTCTGATCGCCGCGCGTCGGTGAGTGAGCGCGCAGCGTCGACTGCCACGCTCGTAATCACTTCACGAATCGTGTCGGCGAGGCGTCGCGAGTGCTCATCGATCGGTCCGAACATTGCCGACGATGTAAGGCTCGTTCGTTTGGTTCGAACGTGGGCAAGTGCCGTGTTCTCGTCATCGGAGAATTGTCGCTTCAGAGCTCGAATCATCATGTCGATTGCCGGTACCACCACTTCGTCACGACGACGAAACACGGATTGATGCACGACTGGCGGCGTTACCGCCGTGGACGTTGCACTTGACGGCTTCGTCGTTGCCACTCGTGGAGTGCTGGTTGCGAGTCGTCGTTGCTCGTCGCCAAGTCATCGGTCGTTGCCTTGGCTACCCGCTCGGTACTGCTCGTTCGAAGTCGGGCAAAAATCTCATCCACTCGGTCGGCTACGGGACGCGGAGACTCTTCGACGGGCTGTGCCTCGATGCGCTCGAAAACCGGGTGTTCGGGGGCATCATGCACCGGTGTCGGACGCGACGACTCACGCTTGCGTTGGCGGTCGAAAATGCTCACCACTTCTGCAATGTGCTCGACGGAGACGTCGTTTGATGAGCCGTCCTTGGTCGGGGGCTCTTCTGATATCTCGTCCTGTGGAGTTTCCACCTGCGGAGCATGTTCATGCGACACTTCGTCTCGCGGCAACTCGTCAACTCCAGCGGAGTTCTCCGACGACATCGGCGCCAAGGTTTCATCCGCATCGCTCTCCGAACCTGACGGTCGATCAGGAACGACGCCGCCCGAGTCCGGAGTTCCGGCGTGCTCAGCAGGGTCGTCGCGACGTGCCGCCCCCAGTTCATGTGCGTATTCCTTGGCGTCAAAGATCGGGATGTCGGAACTGCGGGTCGGACGTGGTGGTGGCGGCGCGTCCGGCGGCACGAGCGGCGGGGTCACACCGGTTCCTCGCAGGGTCTCGTCGAACTCATTCAGGTCGCCCACCACGTCGGTTGCGGCGTGACGGGCTCGTTCAAAGGCACCGAGTAGGCGCTCTCGTTCGTGTACCAACCGCTCGAGGTCGCGACGAGCCTCCTCGGTGCGCTTCGCCAAGTCAGCCAACACCCGCTCGCGGTATGCACGGACCTCGGCAACCATCTCGCGGCCCTGCTGTTTTGCAAGTTCGAGTTCCTGCTCGGCTTCACCCGACACATCGTTACGGCGACGCGACGCTTCCAGGGCCGACTCCTCCAGGAGGCGCGTCGCCTCATGGCTGGCGTCGCGCACGATCTGTTCGGCCGACTCCGCAGCCCGATCACGCATGGCCTGGGCCGCCTCGCGTGCCGAGGTCAACACCCGGGCGGCTTCAGCACCCAGCAACTCGGTGACGGCAGCTTCATCGATCGTGGCCGCATCGATCGGACCGCGAGCCTGCAGTGCCTTCAATTCGCTCTCCAGAAAGCGCTCACGCTCGAGCAGCCTGGCCAATTCCACGGATACCTGCCGCAGAAAGTCACGGACCTCTCCTTCGCGGTAGCCACGACGCGCCATCGTGAACTGTGCCGACGCGACCGCGGCAGGCGACGACGGATCCGGTCGCTGAAAGTCGAGGGCCATGCCCTCCAAGAGTACGCCCGAACTAATCGAGGTTCGTGGAATCCGTCAACGGGTCGCCACCGATACCTCGCAATACGTCGAGTGCGTCTTGCAGTGTGGCCACCGTCTCGACTCGCATTCGCGAGCCTCCAATCCGACGTGCCTGTGCGATGTCATCAGCCGACTGACTCGCCGGAACGAGGAAGATTCTCGCGCCAGCGTCACGTGCTGCCACGGCTTTTTGTGGAATCGCCCCGACCGCACCGACGCTCTCGTCAGCATCGATGGTGCCAGTGACCGCGACTCTTGCGTTGCCGGTGAGTGATCCCTTTGATAGTTCGTCGATCAAGGCCAGAGTAAATGCCAGTCCCGCAGATGGGCCGCCAACTGCATCGGTGTCGATTCCCACCTCGAATGGTGTCTTCACGATGCGCGTGTCTCGCGGCATGATGCCAACGATCGTTCGACTTGGCTCGTCCGGTGCCTCGATCAACTTGATGTTGAGGGTCTTCGGAGTATCCGATCCGTCGCGTTGAACGTCGATTGCTACGACTTCTCCGGGCAACTTGTCGCTGATTGCCTCGACGAGCGACGCAAGATCCGGGGTTGGCTTGCCATCAAAACTCACGATGACGTCTCCTGGCGCCAGCAATCGACAAGCGCTCGATGGATCCGGTGTGTTTTCGCACACCACGTCGTCCACCACCACCTCGCCGTAAACGAACTCGGACTCGATCCCCAAACGGGTGAACGCCACGAATTCGGCGATCTGCTTCGATGACACCATGGCTCGTGCATTGCTCTCGCGCTGTTGTGAAGGAGTCTGCGTGCCAAACCTCTCCTCGAAGGTGAGGATGTTCACGTCCTCGTCTCGCCATGCGGCAAGAGCGTCGAGCAACGACAGTCGACTACCAAGTGCGGTAACGAACATGATTTCACCATCGGTCTGGTAGCGAGCTGCATACGCAGTGGCATCTTCACCGAACGACATTCGGGGAGCGACGGCTTCTGCCGACCCTGGTGCGAGTTCCCACAACTGCACTCGAGCAACCGATGCCACGAGGATGACCAGCATCAGTAGCCATGCCACGGTGAGCGACGGCAAGGCCCACCACACTCGCCTCGCGATTGCTCGCGATATCGGTGGCGGCGGTGGGGGCAGGGGTACGCTGGATGGTGCCGTGATGCCGTTGTCGTTGGGTGTGGCGTCCATAACTGTCACCGAGGTTACGACCAGAATCGTCCTCGTGGGTGGGTTGGCATTGATTGGGCTGCTCATCATTCAGCGCAGTGCCGCCACGTACAGCCGGCACCGTGACGGGAATTTCGTCGTGATGAACCTGGCAGACGCCGGTGCCACCCAGAGCCCGGCAACTCGGGTTCTGGCCCTCCTCCTGATTGCATTGGCGAGTGGGCTTGCCCTTGGAATCGGCTCGGCACTGGCCCTCCTCGCTCTCCTCAATGGAATGAACTGAGCGATGTCCGCAGCCGCCCTCGCAGGGGTCACTGCAATTGCATTCGACTTCGACGGCGTCTTCACCGACGACCGCGTATTGGTGTCGCAAACCGGCGAGGAATCGGTGTTCTGTAGTCGCTCCGACGGCATGGGCATCGGATTGTTGCGTGATGCCGGTATCCACATGATCATCATTTCCAAGGAACCGAATCCCGTGGTCGCCGCACGTGCGAAAAAGTTGTCGCTCGAAGTCGTACAGGGTTGTGACGACAAGCTTCCCGTCTTGCGCGAGTGGATGATACGAATCGGTTCAACTCCGGATTCCACTGCCTACATGGGCAACGACATCAACGACGTGGAGTGCATGAACTTTGTCGGCATCGCCATAGCCCCATGCGACGCCCACCAGTCGGTACTAGCAATCGCGGACGTGGTCACCGTGAAGCCTGGCGGGCGTGGCGCAATTCGCGAGATTGCAGACAATTTGTTGCAGGTTCAACGTCATCGGGCTGCAAAGTAATCTGAAATCCATGGCGGAAGTCTCCAATGTTCCCAGAGTTGATGTGGTACGCGTTGGTTCAACCGAGATTGGGAATGGAAAACCCGTCTTTATAATTGCCGAGATTGGCATCAACCACAACGGCGATGTTGATACGGCCAAGAAACTCATTGACGTCGCTACCGCAGCTGGTTGTGATGCCGTGAAATTCCAGAAGCGAACTCCCGCCATCTGCGTACCCCCGGAACAAGCGTCAATTCTCCGGGAAACCCCATGGGGAACCATGACGTACCTGGAATACAAGGAACGGATCGAGTTTGGCACGGACGAATTCTCCGAGATTGACGCACACTGTCGCGCAAAAAACATCATGTGGTTCGCATCACCTTGGGATGTTCCGTCGGTGGAGTTTCTCGAGAGTTTCAACACACCAGTGTTCAAAATTGCTTCTG
Organism: Ilumatobacteraceae bacterium; assembly: GCA_038146945.1. Taxonomy (GTDB): domain Bacteria; phylum Actinomycetota; class Acidimicrobiia; order Acidimicrobiales; family Ilumatobacteraceae; genus F1-60-MAGs027. The sequence continues at coordinate 4,484 of JAYQSR010000003.1, read as the reverse complement.
CCTGTCTCACCGACGACGAATTACTTGGCGCAATTCGAGCAACTGGCAAGCCAGTCATCATGTCGACCGGAATGTCAACACTCGCTGAAATCGACCATGCGACCTCACTTCTCGACCGCGCGAACTTGATCCTCGGTCAAGCGACATCCACATACCCATGTAAGCCGGAGGAGCTCAATCTCCGAGCAATACATTCACTTCGTGAGCGGTACGGCGTGCCTATCGGCTACTCCGGACACGAAACTGGTCTTCAAACCACCGTGGCTGCAGTAGCGCTTGGCGCCGTATTTGTCGAGCGGCATATCACACTTGACCGCGCGATGTGGGGCACCGACCATGCCGCAAGCGTGGAACCAGGCGGGCTTGAACGACTCGTACGCGACATTCGACTTGTAGAGCAGTCACTCGGGGATGGTATCAAGCGACTGTTTGACTCAGAGATTTCAGTCCGCAATAAACTTCGCCGAGTGAAGTCCTAATGGAAGTACCTCCAAAGAAGGTGCTGGCAGTAATCCCAGCTCGTGGTGGGTCAAAGGGTATACCCAAAAAAAATCTTATAAAAATAGGCGACAGTACTCTTGTTCAACGTGCCGGCAGCGCTTGCGTATCGGCTAAACGAGTTACGCAAACCTATGTATCGAGTGATAACTATGACATTTTGGATCACGCGGAGCAATGTGGCGCAAAACATCCTGCTTCGACCGCAACTCCTCGCCTCTGATACAGCTTCAAGTGAATCGGTTCTATTTCATACTCTGGATTATGCCGAGCAAACAAATGGTTATGAATTTGACATCATCTTGTTGATTCAGGCAACTTCACCTTTTGCCGTTGCCGAAGACATTGATGACGTTGTAGATCTTCTTGAGACCTATGACTCAGTCTTCACTGGGTATCGAACACATGAATTTGTTTGGGAGTTGGGGAATTTGGTGCCGTAGGAATCAACCATGATCCGCGGAGACGCCTTCGACGCCAGGAGATTCAAGCACACTATTTCATTGAAAATGGCGCCGCATACGGCATGCGCTGTAAGGGTTCAAGTTGACCAAACAACGCTTCTTTGGCTCGGTGGGGATTGCAGAGATGCCAAAACTTCGAAGTATTGAGATTGATGATCATGATGACGTCGATCTCGCAGAGTTGATTAACCGCCATCCATCCATACAAAAGCCGAAATGAGAGTTCCAAAGATAAGTTTTCAGCGCTTCAGGGGTTGTGACGTACTGATCCTGGATTTTCGAGGATCCGAGTCCCTACGAAAATTGCTTGGCGGTCGACGTTCTGTCGTACTTCCATTGGCGGAGGAGTCGCTGAACTTTTGGGTATTGATGAGAATGATTTTTCACTTTCGGTTCAGGCGATTGGACTACTACCTAGAAGCTCTTTCGTATTCGAAGGCAAGGCTTCTGGCTAGCTGGATTGATACAAATCCGTGGTTCTACAGGATTGCGGCAGCTACATCAGTGCCCAGCATCGTCTTTCAGAACGGCGTCCGAAATGAGTTTCGACCACATAGAGGACTAAGCATGCGTCAGTCACTTCAATCTTCTAGGAAATCCTCGAGACTAAGTTGTACGTACTACATGACATTTGGGGATCAAGTTCCTGCAATGTTCGGCGACTTGATCCAAACAAAATTCACCACAATTGGAAGTGCGCTGAATAACTCATTCACAATTGAAAATGAATCCCTCGAATGTACTGGTTTATCGATGATTTCTTCATTTCCAAGCGTAAACCAAAGCTCGAGGACTACAGATCTCGAGGTCCAGCCATTTGGTGGAATTGACGAGCAAACTGTTACCTTTGGCGAATACTTTGACGCAGAAAAGCGCTTGGCGCAGCTGCTTGCCGGGATCGCTGATCGGCATGGTCTAACTTTTCGCATTCTCGGGAAGCGACCAGCTAATTTTCAGGCGGAAAAAGCGTTTTACGACAAGCACCTAAGGAATCTAGAGTACGACTTCGTCCCCAATGAGGCACCTTACTCACACACTCGTTTTGGTTCTGATGTGATCGTGACTATTGACAGCACATTCGGCTACGAGATGTTGTCAAGGGGAAGCAAGGTCGTATTTGTCTCAAATCGTCTCGCCAGAGTCCCTGGGATTAATCGTGAGAGCTTAAATTTTGGATATCCAGTTATCCGCGATGCCGCAGGCCCATTTCTGGACGAATAGTACTAATCCCGACGAAATTTCTAGACTCGTATCGAACGTAATCAACATGAACGCAGATATGTGGGCGAGGTGTTCTAAGCCGATTCGCCTGCAGCTTATGCCCTTTGATGAAGGAAACAGCATTCTCAACGGCACTCTAAAGTTCTTAGACGATACTCATTCAGAGACAGTTCCTCAATGAAAGTAGCAATTCTCTGTGGGGGGCGAGGAACTCGAATCCGCGGTGTCGACGAGAATCTACCAAAAGCGATGATTCATGTGGGTGAAAAACCGATTCTTCAACACATTATGAATCACTATGACCGATCGGGGCACCGAGAATTCGTACTTTGTGTTGGGTTTCGATCTGAGTCCATCATAAATTACTTCTCAGATATCGCGACGCTCGTCAGTCATGAGGAGCGATTCCGTGTTTTTGAATACGTAGGTCTTCTAGGAGAAAATGTCAAGTAAGTGTCGTTGATACTGGCCTGGAAACAATGACAGGGGGCCGGCTCTATCAATCTCGAGAGTTCCTAAATCAATCGACATTTTTCCTGACTTATGGGGACGGTCTATCAGATGTGAATCTTGAGGCACTCTTTGACTTTCATGAAAAGTCTGAATCAACCATGACCCTAACCGCAGTCTATCCACCAGCTCGATTTGGCGAAGTTAGATACGACTCAAGCGGGCTCGTGAGTGCATTCAACGAGAAGCCCCAAGCCTCGGGTGGGAGAATTTCTGAGTGGATTTTTCGTCTGCAAGCCAGACATCTTCAGGTACTTAACGGATGATCCTGAACTAGTACTGGAGACAGTACCTATGCAACAAATGGTAAAGGATGAGAGACTTAGCGCCTACCAGCATGACGGATTCTGGCAATGCATGGATACCTTCAGAGATTGGGAATTGCTCAATCAGTACTCAAGAGATGGAAAGCTGCCGTGGCTCTAGTTGCAAATGAGTTAGAAGCACTTAGAGGAAAAAGGGTGCTTGTAACCGGACATACCGGCTTTAAGGGAACTTGGTTAACCAGGATTCTCTTGAATCTGGACTGCCAAGTGACTGAGTGTCGCTGTTTGACGAACAATGCCATAGGCACTTCGGCGGACTTGGGATGGCTTCAAGAATGAACCATCAGGTTCTCGATATCAGGGATTTTCAGCGACTGAGCGAGATTACAAGGAAGGCTCGGCCTGAAATCATTTTTCATCTCGCGGCTCAAGCTCTTGTGGCTAGATCGTTTCATGATCCTCACACCACGCTCAGCACAAACTTTGTCGGCTCGCTAAACGTACTTGAAGTCATCAGACAACACTGCCCCGGAGTCACACTCGTCTACGTCACCTCAGACAAGTGTTACAAGAACGAAGATGACAAGAGGGCGTTTTCGGAGCAGGACGTCCTTGGAAGGATCTGATCCATACAGTGCCTCAAAAGCTGCCGCAGAAATTCTTTTTCAAAGCTATGTACGCTCATTCTTCAACAAAATCGAAGTATCTTCCGCAAGTGTCCGAGCGGGCAATGTAATTGGTGGTGGTGATTGGAGTGCTGACCGGCTTATTCCCGACGCAATACGAACTCTCAAAATTCAAAATCAGATCACTTTGCGCAATCCAGAGAGTACTCGACCGTGGCAATACGTACTCGAGCCAATCCTGGGATATCTGATGATTGCCGCCGGATTAATGGATGCAAGGATCGGCAGTGGGGAATCATGGAACTTTGGGCCTCAAATAAATGATTCGAGCACCGTACGGCACGTCTCGGAACTAATCCTGAAGTTCTGGGGTAGCGGCGAAATTTGCTATCTCGACCAGGTGGTCCACATTGCAGAGGCTCAATATTTACAGCTCGACAGTTCAAAGGCGCAGAAAGCTCTGGGGTGGAAAACCTTTCTGTCACTTGAAGAGACAGTAGAGCAGACCGTAAACTGGTACCGTCGCGTACAACTCGGTACTCCAATGGACGTAGTGTCTGATGCTGCTATTGAACAGTACTTCAAGATCGTAGAGGAGAGAAGATCTGGTGATTGACGGTGTATTCTCACAGAACTCCTCCGGCTCCCGGATGAGCGTGGAACCGTCATGAGAATGACGCGGTCCTCTGATCCCCATTTCTCAAGATTTGGAGAGGTGTACTTTTCGAGCATTCATCCAGGCGCAATCAAGGCTTTGGCATCATCACCCGCCATATGACGCTCAACTACGCAGTTCCAGTAGGCACCATAAAACTGGTGTTGTTTGATGACCACAACAACAGTCCAACCAAGGGAGTCCTTCAGGGAAATCTTTATCAGTGAACCCTAACTATCAGCTC
>JAYQSR010000002.1:0-26331 GCA_038146945.1 Ilumatobacteraceae bacterium | reverse complement strand
GGTATGCTGACTCAGTTATGTATTGCTAGTCCGTGCATGTCGCGCGAACAACGGGGTGCTGCCCCATCGACCGAGTTGCAACGAGTCCATCTCGCATCGTGCCGGGAAGTTTGCCAGGGTGAGGATGTACACGTCGCCCAGGCGATCGGTCGGGTGCATGACGAAGAACAAACTCTCGCGCCAGTCGTGGTGATGCAGGACCGTGTTTCGGAACGGCTCGGGGATCTGGTGTCCGAAGCGTTCGTCGGCGGCGTCGTAACGGGCCATGCGCCTAGTTTCGCACAGCTGCGAGCGAGTCGAGGTCGTCGGCGTGTTGGGCGTGTCGATTGGCCATTGCGAGGAACATTTCATCGCCGCGTTCGGTTTGCTTTACGATCATCGAAGCAACCACCGCCATCACGTATCCCGCGAACGCAAAACGGCGGTACTCCAACCACGCGTCGGCGTTGTCGAGCCGAACGTCGTAACTCCCGACCCATCCACCCAGCGTTGTTCAGTTCCCGCTCATGCGTGCGTCGCAAATCCGTGGTCAACCCCGCTCCGACGAAGTACGCAAGATCCTGGGCGCCGGATGCGTGGGTGACGGTCTGGAAATCCACCACTCCCACTCCCGATTCGCGAAAGAGCAGGTTGTCGAGCCGAAAATCGCCGTGCACCACCGTGCGGTTCGGCAGAACTCGACTGAAGTATCCGCCCGAATCTCGAACGAACTCTTCCCCCACCCGACGTGCGGCGGACGAGAGGCGCTCGCCGTAACGCTGCATGAATCCGGGAAATACTTGATGCATCAGCGCCTGACTACCCGATCGCTCCTTTGTCGTGGAGCGATTCAACCACGGCAGCGTGGATAGGAACGGGGAATTCCACAACGGACCGTGCAGTCGAACGAGTTCATCCACGCACGCCCCGGCCCGTGCAGGGGTACAGCCAGCCAGTTGATCTCCTTGTTCGCACGGCGCAAAGTCCTCGAGTAGCAACAGGAATTCGTCGGTGACTTCGTTTCTCTCCACGTGAAAGCACCGTGGTGCCCCCACGTGCAGCGAGTCCCGGAGATCGCGATAGAACGACGCCTCCACTTCATAGCAGCGTGTCGCCAGGCCCGTGGCGCGACTGCGGGGATCGTCGCTCGGAAATTTTGCAATGAGCGTTGCCGGAAGACTGCACGGCGCGTTGTAGGTGAGGGTGGAGTCGCCTCGACTCCGACATCTGGCCAGTGCCGATTGGTTCGGCTCGCACCGCGGTGATGCGTGACGTGCCGAGGTGCTTGGAGAGTGCCTGATTCAGCAACTCGATGGAGGGCGTTCCACCCACGGCAGGCTGCTCGGCGGAGGGCACCGCCTTGGTCTACACCGTTTCGGGTTCGCGCGACAAACGAGCAGCCACACGGCCGATCTTGTCGATTCGCGCAAGCAACGCCTCGCGGGCCTTCTCGCCCTCCGACGACAGACCCGACACGTCCTTCACCTTCCAGTGGCGCAACACCACCGGCTCGAGGATTTGCTCGTGGTGGATCTTGAAGTCGTAGATTCCGGCACTTGCAATCTGCTTGGCGAGTTCGTTGAAATTGGGTATCCCGGTTCCGGGCATCGCAAAGTTGCGCACCGCCCGCTCGATACCGATCATCATGTTGGACGGATCGGCCTCGAGTGCCGCCGCAGCAAGGTCGCGGTAGAAGAGGTAATGCAGGTTCTCATCGTTGCCGACACGAAGCATCACATCTTGCCCTGCTTGATCACCGATGAGTTTTCCGGTGTTGCGGTGCGCGATACGCGTCGCAAGTTCCTGCATCGACAGATATGCAAGCGCTTCGAACAGGTCGTCTGGTGCCGGCACTTGCGCACCGCGAACCTGCTGCATACGCGCACGTTCCAATGCCACGGGATCGAGCGCGCGAGTGACCGTCAGATAATCGCGAATGGCGATGGAATGCCTACCCTCCTCGGCGGTCCAGTTCCGCGCCCATGCGCCGTAGGCACTGTCGCCACCGAAGATGGTGCTGATGTCACGGGTGTAGTACGGCAGATTGTCCTCGGTGAGGAGGTTCACGAACAACGACGCACGAACTGCGTCCGGCAGGGTCCAGCCACCGTCACCGAAGTCGGCGTCTTCCGACGTCCATGGACGCTCGGGATCGAAGTCTCGCCCTCGACCCCACGGCACGTATTCATGGGGGAACCACTCCTTTGCCACTCCCATGTGACGGTCGTACAACCGTGCGGCGGTCGGCTCGAGAACGTTGAGCAATTCCGCGGGTTTCATGGCGCCCTTACGCAACCACGGCTTGGCGTCATACCGTCACCCTAACCGCAGGCGTTGTACGAGGCGAGACAGCGGCACCCGAAAATCGTCGAGCAGTGGAATGCCTGCGTTCATTAGGTGCCCGATTCTCCAGCACCGAATTGGCAGGCCGTGGAGTAGGTCATTAGTGGCACCAATTCACTCGTCGTTACCGGTCGCACACGATCGGATCGAGTTCCGCCGCTCGTAGCACCTCGCGTGCAAACTCGTACCAACTTACGACACCTTGATTGGTGACGTGCCAGATTCCACCCGCTTCCAGTGCCGCCAGTTGCACGATCATTCGTGCCGCGTCGTCGGCCATCGTGGGATTTCCCACCTGGTCGTTCACGAAGGTGAGTGTGTCGTGCTGTGCAGCGAGCCGCAGGATGGTCTTCACCATGTTCGCACCGTGGTAGCCACACACCCAGGAAATGCGCACGATCGAATCGACGGAGGTGTCGACGGCGTGCTCCCCCGCCAACTTGGATAGCCCGTATACCGATCGCGGGTTCGGCGTGTCGCTCTCCACGTACGCCGTGGGCTTGGTGCCGTCGAAGACGTAGTCGGTGGAGATGTACACCACGCGCGCATCCACCTCGCGTGCCGCACTCACCACGTGTTCGGTGGCGACGCCGTTGAACAGCATCGCTTTGGCGGAATCACCTTCGCATGCGTCAACGGCGGTCCACGCGGCGGCATGAACGACCACATCGGGGCACTCGCGAGCGACAGCCACCTGCACCGCAGTGGAATCGGTGACGTCGAGATCGGCGCGAGTCAACCCAGATACCTGATGACCGCTTGCGGTGGCGACCGCCACCAACTCTCGCCCCAACTGACCGCCGGCACCGGTGACGAGGATTCTCATGAAGAGATCATCCTCACGGCTTGGCCTTGAGCGGCTCCCACCACCAGCGGTTGTCGCGGTACCAAGCAACGGTGGCCTCGAGTGCTTCGTCGAGCGAACGTTGACGCTTCCAACCCAACTCGGTGATCTTGGCGATATCCACCGAATAACGGCGGTCATGACCCTTGCGATCCTGCACGTACTGCACGCTGGTCTCGTCCTTGCCGTGAAGTGCAAGCAACTTGTCCACCAGCACACGGTTGGGTGTTTCGTTGCCGGCACCGATGTTGTAGATCTCGCCGAGCGTTCCCTGCTCCAACACCAGGTGTACGCCTGAGCAGTGGTCGTCCACGTACAACCAGTCGCGTTCGTTGAGCCCGTCGCCGTACAACGGAATCTTCTTGCCGTCGAGCAGGTTGGTGGTGAACAACGGAATCGCCTTCTCCGGGTATTGGAATGGACCGAAGTTGTTGGTGCATCGGGTGACCAACACGGGTGTTCCGTGTGTGGAGAAGTACGACAAGGCAATGAGGTCGCTACCCGCCTTCGACGCCGAGTACGGCGATCGTGGTTCGAGTGGATCGGTCTCTTTCGAGGATCCGACTTCGACGCTGCCATACACCTCATCGGTGCCGATGTGCACCACACGCTGCACGCCGAGCTTGCGCGCGGTGTCGATGACCACGTTGGTGCCGAAACAGTTGGTGAGAATGAAGTCTTCGCCACTTTCGATGGAGCGGTCGACGTGACTCTCGGCGGCAAAGTGCACCACCCAGTCATGACCCTTCATCGCGGCTTCGATGTCACCTGGATGGCAGATGTTTCCCTTCACGAAGGAGAATCGCGGGCTGTCATCCATGTCGCGCAGCGTGGACAAGTTGCCCGCATAGGTGAGCGAGTCGTAGACGGTGACCGAGTGATCGGTGTTACGAATCACCCACCGCGCATAGTTGCTTCCGATAAACCCGGCTCCGCCGGTAACGAAAATCTTCATGTCAGGCGCGTACGCCCCAACGTGACGCAGAAGCCGCTCATGTTCGCATTCCCCAGATGGGTTGTTGGTGTGGCGCGATGTCCTTGCGAAGCGGGTTCGCTTGGTCGCGCTTCGACAGCGTTGGTGATGCGATTCCCCAATCGGCACCGATTGCCGGGTCGTTGTAGGCGACGCCGAGCTCGTCGTTGGGGTTGTAGTAGCCATCAACGAGGTACGTGATGGTCATGTCGGTGAGCGATGCAAAACCGTGCGCAACACCGGGTGGAATGAACACCCCGCGATGGTCATGCGTACCGTCAGTGCGTGCGCCAAGGTCGATCACTTGCGTAACGCCATCCGTCGGTGATCCCGCGCGAAGGTCGTGCAGCACCACCCGGCACGTGCCGTACGGTACGTACCAGTAGTCGGCTTGATGCAGGTGGTAGTGCAGCCCCACGATTGCACCCGCCTTGCGGTCGCCGCGATTGCCCTGGATCATTTCGCGGCCGAGCGGGAACCACTCGCGTCGATACGTCTCGATGAAGAATCCACGTTCGTCACCGTGCATGCTCGGCTCGACGATTTGCACACCCTTGATGAGGTCGGACTCGGTGATCTTTGGCATCTAGGCGTCGAGTTCTACTTTGGAGTCGTCTCCCAACATCAACCGAAGGGCGTGCGGCCGATGCTGCGACTTGACCACCTGAACGTTTCGTCCGAGCAGCGAGTCGGTCATCTTCTGCACGTCATTCACCGTGCAGCCGTCGAGCAATACCGAGTGCTCGAGTTCGCTGTGCACGATGTTGCAATTGTTACCGATTGATGTGTACGGCCCGATGTAGCTGTTGTCGACCACGGTGTCGCTACCGATCACCACGGGGCCACGTATACGCGAATTGACGATTTTTGCGCCACCCATGATCACGACGCGCCCTTCAATCTGCGAGTTGGCATCCACGCTGCCGTCATTTCGCGGCTCCAAGACTTCGAGCACCAGTCGATTGCATTCCAACAACGGGTCCTTCTTGCCGGTGTCGATCCACCAACCTTGCAGCACTTCGTGGCGCACGGTTCGGCCTTGCTCGATCAGCCACTGAATTGCGTCGGTGATCTCCAGCTCGCCTCGCTTGGATGGCTTGATTGCCCGAACGGCCTCGTTGATGGTTCTGTCGAAGAGATACACACCAACGAGCGCCAGGTCACTCGGTGGATCCTTGGGCTTTTCCACCAGACGCTTGACGTGCCCCTCCTCGGTAACTTCGGCGACTCCGAACTGACGCGGATCGTCGACGTGACACAACAAGATCTGTGCCGTCGGAGCATTCGTTCCGCCAGCCAAACGAGCCGTCTCGAACTCCTTCACGAACCCTTCCAGCCCCTGCTCCAGCATGTTGTCGCCCAGGTACATGACGAAATCGTCATTGCCCAGGAAGTCGTTTGCTATCAGAACGCAGTGGGCGAGTCCGAGGGGTTGGTTCTGAGGTATGTAGGTAACGTTCACTCCGAATTGGGAGCCGTCACCCACGGCCGACATGATCTCTTTTCGTGTGTCACCCACGATGATGCCGATCTCTCGAATGCCCGCGCGCTGCATCGCCTCGATGCCGTAGAAAAGGATCGGTTTGTTGGCAATCGGCACCAGTTGTTTGGCGCTGGTGTGGGTGATGGGTCGCAAGCGAGTGCCCGCGCCACCGGACAGGATGAGCCCCTTCATCGCTCCTTCAGGCTAGTTCGCGGGCCATTACTAGGGTTTCTTCCGTGAAGCCCACCTATCTCCATGCATTCACCAAACCGTCGCGTACCGAGTTCGTCACCATGGTGCGAGGCGAGGGGGCGCGCCTCTATGACACCGAGGGCAGGGAGTACATCGATGGCATGGCGAGCCTCTGGTACTGCAACATCGGACACGGGCGAAAGGACATGGCCGACGCGATTGCGGCGCAAGTGGTGAAACTGGAGTCGTACAACAACTTCGATCCGTTCACTACCGACGTGACCGACCGACTCACCGACAGATTGCACTCACTCTCCCCCATTCCGAACAACCGAGTGTTCCTGTGTTCGAGTGGTTCGGAGTCCGTCGATACGGCGATGAAACTTGCTCGCCTCGCCCACGTGCAGGCGGGCCAGCCCGAGCGAACCATCATCATTTCCCGCGGTCGCGGTTACCACGGCAGCAATTTCGGTGGAACCAGCGCTCAGGGATTGCCCCTCAACAAGATCGGCTACGACCCACTGGTGCCCGACGTAACGCAGGTGGACCCCGACGACATCGAGGCCCTATCCGTCGCGATGAGTCGTGACGGCTCGCGCATCGCTGCGGTGCTGGTGGAACCGGTTCAGGGTGCAGGAGGCGTCTTTCCACCGACCGATGGATACCTTCAGGGCCTTCGGAAGTTGTGCGACCAGCACGGAGCGTTCCTCATCTTCGATGAAGTGATCTCCGGATTCGGGCGGTTGGGCACCTGGTTTGCTGCACAGCGCTACGGCGTCGTACCCGACTTCACGTGCTTTGCCAAGGCGGTGACCTCGGGCTATGTACCGCTCGGTGGAGTGTTCGTCGGAAGCGCACCGTTACGCGCACTCGAAGCCGATCCCACCTTCGTTCTTCGAACCGGCTACACCTACTCTGGCCACGCCACCGCATGCGCAGCAGCTCTGAAGAACCTCGACATCATCGCGGACGAAGGCTTGGTCGAGCGCGCCACGCACGTCGGCGACCTCGTATCGTCTGCACTGCACGCCCTGCATCGCGATGGGGTCCTGAAGGAAGTTCGCGGAGACGGAGCGGTGTGGGCGGCAGGTCTGCACGGGCATCACGACGCCCAGGTGGTGCGAGACATTGCCATGCGCAACGGAGCCATCGTGCGGGGCATCGGGGCCGAAACCAATGCATTCTGTCCACCGCTCGTGGCGACGGATGCCGAAATCGGGCGCCTCATGGACGCCTACGCCTCGGCCTTGCACGAGCACGTGAAGACCGTCGGCTCCTGACGTTCAACCCAACTCGCCACGCAACGCCTGACTCGCAGCCCCGGCGGTCCTGCAACTAGGTTCGCATCGTGAACCTGGCCGGTCGCAATGCGCTGATCACCGGAGGTGCAAGCGGCATCGGCGCGGCCGTGGCGGAGTCGTGGACCAAGGCGGGAGCCTCCGTCACCATCGTGGATGTGAACGCCGAGGCCCTCGACGAAACTGCACGGCGCCTCAACGTGAACGCGGAGGAACTGGACGTGTCCTCGAGCGACGCCTGGACCCGCTTCATCGAATCGCACGACCATTTCGATCTCGTCCACCTGAATGCCGGGATCACGACGCATCGCAACGTGCTCGACGGGCCCGCCGACCCGACGCAACCACCGCTCGTGCGCGTTACCGACGACGAGTATCGACGCGCCCTCGGGGTGAACGTGGATGGTGTGGTGTTCGGTGCACGGGCCGTGATCCCGGGCATGTGCGAACGCCGCAGCGGCGACATCGTGGTCACGGCATCGATTGCAGCGTTCGTGCCGATTCCTCCCGACCCGATCTACGGTCTCACCAAATACGCAGTGTCGGGTTTGGTGAAGTCACTCACATCGCGGCTCGCGGAGTTTGGCGTGTGTATCAGCGCCATTTGCCCGGGTTTCGTCGACACTCCGCTGATCAGCGAGCGTGCCCGCGAGTGGATCGCCGAATTGGGCATGCCGCTCATGAACACACAACAGGTCGTTGACGCAGTGACTACTTCGGTTACCCGACGCATCAACGGCGCGCATTGGATCGTGCTGCCGGACCAAGACCCGATTCTGCACGAGCAGGCGACGGTGCCGTTTCCCACCAACACACAGTGACGGCCCCCACTTTCAATCCGTTCGATCCGGCGTTTCGCGCCGACCCGCATCCGTTCTACGACGCACTACGTGAGCACGACCCGGTACACCTCGCACCCGGTGGCCTGGTGGTGCTCACCCGATACAGCGATGTGGCAACGGTGCTTCGATCCAACGACTACAGCCGCGACATCGAAAAGTCGGGGAAACCCACCGACGATCCGATTCGTAATCGAATGCGCCAGCGCCGTCGCAACACCTCGAAGTCGATCCTCAATCTGGATCCGCCCGACCACACGCGACTGCGTCGGCTCGTCTCGAAATCGTTCACCCCGAGCGCCATTGAATCGCTCCGTCCGATGGTGCAGCGATTCGTCGACGATGCACTCGATGCGGCGGAACGGCGCGTGCGCGACGGTGGCACCTTCGAACTGATCGATGACGTCGCCTTTCCCGTGCCATTTCTGGTCATCTCGGCAATGCTGGGTATGCCCACCAGTCGCGCCGATGAACTTCGCGAATGGTCGCAAGTGATCACCCGAACGCTCGAGCCCACCGTCGGCTTGGCCGATCTCGAGGAGGCCGACGCCGCATTCGCCGGCTTGCTCCCATTCCTGGACGAAACAATCAGCGACCGGCGCCGAAACCCGGGTGACGACATGCTGTCCTCACTGATCTCCGCAGAGGAGTCGGGCGACAAACTCACTGCGGACGAGCTCGTCACGTTCGTGGTGCTCTTGTACATCGCCGGACACGAAACCACGGTGAATCTCATCGGAAACTCGATGTTGGCACTCCTGCGTTCACCCGACCAATTGCAGTACGCACGCGACAACGGTTTGAACTCCAATGCGGTCGATGAGCTGTTGCGCTTCGACGGTCCGGTGCAACACACGGTGCGTGTGCCGTTGGTGCCGGTGCAATTTCAGGTTGGTGACCGAGTGGTAGAAGTTGCCCCCGGTGAACGGGTGCTCACCAGCCTCGGCGCGGCCAGTCACGACCCGAGCGTGTTCGAGAATCCCCACCAGTTGGATCTACGCCGCGCGAACGCCAACAAACATCTTGGCTTCGCCGCGGGTATTCACTACTGCTTGGGCTCGGCCTTGGCAAAACTCGAGGCTCAGGTGGCGATAGAACGTTTGCTCGCACGTTTCTCCACAGTGGAGTTGGCCGACGAACCGAGTTGGCGCGACCGACTTACAATTCGCGGGGTTGATCGCCTGGCGCTCGCAGTCGAGCAATGAGCGAACTGGTGTCCCAGCGGCGTCCGCCCATCTCCAACACCTCGCCGTAGAAGTCGTTGACGATGGTGGTGATTGGCAGATCGACACCGAGCCGCTTTGCTTCATCCAAACAGATGGCGAGATCCTTTCGCATCCACTCCACGGCGAATCCGAAGTTGAATTCGTTGCGCACCATCGTTTTGGAGCGATTTACCATCTGCCATGAACCAGCGGCGCCCTGCGAGATGACCTCCACCAGGGCGTCGGGGTCGAGCCCGGCGGCCATTGCCAGGTTGAGCCCTTCGCTCAACCCCTGCACTACGCCTGCAATGCAGATTTGATTCACCATCTTTGCGAGTTGACCCGAACCGCTATTGCCGAGTCGTTTGCAGATCTTCGCGTAACTCATGATGACCGGGTAGGCACGATCGAACACGTCTTCGTCGTCCGCGCCGCACATCACCGACAGTTGACCGTTTTCCGCGCCCGCTTGACCACCCGAGACGGGAGCATCGACGAAACCAATCCCACGCTCGGCACACGCCGCCGCGACCTCGCGCGCCAACGTTGCCGATGCCGTGGTGTGGTCCACCACGATGCCGCCCCGCGCGATTCCGGCGAGCACTCCGTCGTCGCCGTAGATCACGGAACGCACGTCGTCGTCGTTGCCCACGCAGACGAACACGATGTCAGCGCCGCGTGCTGCCTCCCGTGGTGTGCCTGCATGTGATCCGCCGTTGGCGGCAACCCACGCCTCTGCCTTTTGTGCCGTGCGGTTGTACACGGTGACGTTATGGCCGTTGGCGGCGAGATGGCGTGCCATGGGACTCCCCATCACGCCAAGACCGATGAACGCGACGTTCACGGCGTTGCCCCCGGTCTTACGACCATGCAGGACCCTCGGGCGTCACGTATGCGGAGGTGATTCCGCCGTCGATGATCAAACTCTGCCCCGTCATCCAACTGCTCTCGTTCGACGCCAGGAACAACGCACCGTTCACGATTTCCTGCGGCTCACCAAACCGCCCCATCGGAATGTGCACGAGACGACGCTCACGCTTGGCATCATCACTGAGAAACTTTGCAAGCAGCGGCGTCATCACGGGCCCCGGACACAGTGCATTGGCACGCACGCCGCGACGCGCATAAACGGCGGCCATCTCGCGGGTCATTGCAAGCACCGCACCTTTCGACGCCGTGTAGGCGATCTGCGGTGTCGCAGCGCCGAGATGCGCCACGAACGAGGCCACGTTCACGATGGAAGAGGTTTCACCCGATTTCTTGGCGGTCTCGATCATGTGCGGTATCGCGTGTCGACATGCGAGCAGCACACCTTTCACGTTGATGTCGAGCGTGGTTTGGATGACGTCATCGGGCGTGTTGACGGGGTCATCGTCGGCCGACAACATCACGCCGGCATTGTTGTACAACACGTGCAGATCGCCGAACGTCTGCACGGCGAACTCGATTGCCGCTCGTACCGACGACTCATTGCCAACATCGCAACGCACGGCAGCCGCCGTGCCGCCCGACCGCTCGATGGCACCAAGAGCATCGGATGCGTCACCGATGTCGGCAATCACCACGCGTGCACCTTCCGCAGCAAAGCGCTCGGCACCTACGCGACCCAAGCCACTTGCGCCACCGGTGATGAAGGCAACCTTGCCAGCGAGACGTCCGGTCATCGGTGGTTGTATCCGGTCATCCGTTACGCGCGCTCGAAGTAGCGCGTGCGCTCCCAGTCGGTAACGGTGTTGTTGAACGTTGCCCACTCGTGTCGCGCCATGGTGAGCAGATGGTGGTGCACATCATCACCGAAACATTCTCGTGCAATGTCGCTGCGCTCCCACAAATCGGCGGCTTCGGCGAGGGTGGATGGGATCCTTGCAAGGTCCTTTGCCTCGTAGCCGTTGCCCAGATATGCGTCAGGCAGTTGGAGACGATGACGTATGCCGTACAGGCCGGCGGCAATCGTGCCGGCGAAGGCAAGGTAGGAGTTGGCATCGGCACCCGGGATCCGGCACTCCACCCGTGTCGAAGCGCCGTGGCCCACCACGCGGTACCCGAGCGTTCGGTTGTCGATTCCCCACGCCACCGCCGTTGGAGCCCACGAACCTGGCTGGAATCGTTTGTAACTGTTCACCGTCGGGCCCCACAAGATGCTGAAGTCACGCGCGGCCGCAAGTTGCCCCGCCAAATACATGCGGAAGTGATCGGTCAATACCGGTGCGTCGGTGCCGTGCGCCGCACCACTCTGCGCAGAATCCTCATGCGCCGTAGCCCCGTGTGCAACTCCGCCGTCGAAGGCCGAGCCTCGCACCGCGCCCTCGCTCAAGTGCCACAGGCTGGAGTGCACATGGCACGATGACCCGGTTTCGGCAAAGTCGTACTTGGCCATGAAGGTGACGCTTCGCCCGAGCCCGGCTGCGATCTCCTTTGCCGCGGTCTTGTACACCACGTTTCGGTCGGCCATCTCCAACGCCCGCGTATACGCCAGGTTCAACTCGTGCTGACCACGGCCCGCTTCGCCCTTGGAGAATTCCACCGGAATACCGGCTGCCTCCAGACCACGACGAATCTCGCCCACTACGTATTCATCCCGTGTGGTTTGGACGATTTGGTAGTCCTCCATGAACGGCGAGTGCGGCGTGGGGTGGCGATGACCGCGCTCATGCAGCATCTCGTACGACTCGTGAAATAGGTAGAACTCGATCTCGCTGCCGATCATTGGTTCGAGGTTCATTCGTTGTGCGGCGAGCACCTGGTCGCGCAACACCTGACGTGGTGCCACCCGAATGGGTTCGCCGGTCTTCACCGAGTAGAGATCGCAGAGGACGAGCGCGGTCTTGGGGACCCACGGCGTCACCCGAATGGTGGAAAAGTCGGCGCGAGCCAACATGTCGCCATAGCCGAGGTCGTAGGAGGCGAAGCGGTAGCCGGGTACGGCGACGTCGTCGAAGTCGGTGGCGATGAGATAGTCGCAATTCTCCGTGCCGTGCTCGGCAACGTGCTCCAGAAAGAACCGACCAGTGGTGCGCTTGCCGACGAGGCGACCCTGCAAATCCGGGAATGCCATCACCACCGTGTCGATGTCGCCCCGCTCGATTGCGACGAACAACTCGTCGCGCGTCGGCTGCTTCACAGCATCACTCCGTCACGAGTGCTTCACAGCATCACTCCGCTGGGCCGGGCCGACATGAACTACTTCTTCTTGCTCGTCGCCTTGGGCTTCGTCGACTTCTTCGCGTCTGACTTCTTCGGATCGGCCTTGCGTTTGCCGCCGGTGGATGCGCGACCGAGTTCCTGCAACTGCGACTTACCACCCGCGCTCAATACGCCTTTTTCGAGTGCATCGTCGAGGAATCGTGTGGCCTCTTCGGTGCTGCAGCGCTTCGACGGTGCAATTTCGGAGATGAGGTTCAGGCGCGCACGCTCGTACATGGTTTTTTCGGCGGCCGACAGCTGATTCTCGCGGTCGCGAGCCGCCAAATTTCGCACCACTTCAGCAACCTGGTACACATCACCACTCTTCAACTTTTCCTGGTGGTTCTTGAATCGCCGTGACCAGTTGGCAGGTACTCGAGGATCGGGCTTCGACAACACGTCGACGAGGTCCTGCAGTTCGCTCTTGGATACCGGCGGACGAATGCCGAGGTCGTACACCTTGGCGACCGGAACGGACAGGGTCATGCCCTTGCCCGTTGCGTCGGTCATGACGGACTCGAGAATCAGGTAGTCCTGTACCACGTCGAAGGCACGCATGCGCTTGATGACCTTCACGGTGCACGCACCGTGCTGAGGGTAGATGACGGTGTCGCCTTTTTTGAACTTCTTCACGCTTGCTCTTCCTCCAAGGGGTCGTTTCAGGCTAAGGCGTAGTTACGCACGAACCCCGTATTTCGTGAGAGTTCGGGCTCGTGGCGGTCGAGTCTCACCACGGCACGCAGTTTTACCAGCGCAGTACTGCCACCCAGTGCGCCGGGGCCAGCGCGGGGAGGTGCGTCGAGATTGCCCCGGTCGGTGCCGACAGCACCTCACCAGACCGCGAATACACGTCGAGTGCGATCGCCAGCACCTCGTCGCTCGTGACATCGTCTTCGAGTATGAGGGAGTCCACCCGCCCGAGTTCGGCCCAACGGCGGGTCTCGGCAACATCCACGCTTGTGCGTCCGGCCCCGACGTCACGGGCCGCTCGATTCAGGGCTCGCGTCACCCGTTCGTTGCGGAGCCAGTCAACCTCGACACCAATTCGCGAATCGAGTTCGGCGACGGTGAATGCGTCGGGTGATCCATGAATGACCGCTGCAATCTCGAGCGAGTCGGCCACTTCGGCGAGATATGCGATATACCGATCCACCCCAACAACGATCAGCGGCAACCGTCCGAGAACGGGATACTTGCGCTGGGTTCTCTCGGTGATTCGAGCCACGTCGCGCAGCCATTGGCGATACCGCCCGTCCACTTGGTCGCCCTCGGATTCACGTCCCTTTCGGGCCCCTTCGCCATGAAACTTTGCCGGAAGTCCGGGTACCCGAAGCGAGTGCATTCGGCCCTCCAGGGTCGCACCCCGAGCGTGGAATGAAGCAAGTCGACAACCCGTTTCGGTGAGCATCAAGACCAGAGCATTGGCGTGGCGAGCCTGTCGCACGAGTGGCATCACGTTCAGCGAGTGGGATACGGACACCTGTGGCAACGTCTCGTCGTCGAGTTGATACACGTACACGTCGTCGTCGTGCGCCCCAATCCACAGACCATTCGACAAGTTCGCTCGACTGAGTTGCTCGACGCGATCTCGAATTGATTGAACCAGCCGTTTTGCAGCCCGCTTGGATGCAAATGCGGTGGCCTGATACTGGGCCTCGGCCAGCATGCGATTGAGATGACTCTCGAATGCGCGATTTTCGCCGGTTCGTTCAGAAGGTACCACCAGCGTTATCGCCAGATCAGCGGAGATGGCCGCTAGTTGCTTGAGCGATGACACCATTCGATGGGAATCTCCTTGGGTGGATGAGTGACACGTAGAGGACGCGACACGGGCGAAGACGGCCGAGTCTCCCCAGCCACACGACGTTTCGGGGAGGAGAAATGTCTCGATTTCTCCGACCATCCGACATAATGGGAGCGGCTTGGCCGGGTAGCTCAGCCGGATAGAGCGGGTGGCTTCTAACCACCAGGTCGGGGGTTCGATTCCCTCCCCGGTCGCAACTCGGTGCTGTCAACATTCCGCCTGTTGCGGAGACGCGACATCCCCCCGATCCCACGAGTCACTGGGAGGGGTCGACCTCACGGCTTGGTGGCACATCTGGGTGGCACATCCAGGTGACCTCCACTTCACAGTCCCAATGTTCCGCGAACGAATATTACAGTTTCATTACAGAATGACCCGAAAGGTCAATGACTTGTAACGGGCTTCGTGCACCTGTGCACCCCGTGATGCCCTAGAACGGTGTTGACCCAAAGAGGGCGACCAACCGGTCGTTCGGGTAAACCAACGGAGGTAATCCCAACATGCTGTTCGCAGCAACCAACCCCCTCGGGCTCGAAGGAGCCCAAGCGGACCTGGTGTACAACGGATTCTCGTTCGCCGTCGCGGCAATGGGAATCGGATTCGTGTACTTCCTCGTCTCGCGCAACCGAGTAGCACCTCAGTACCGCAGCGCCGTCACCATGTCGGCGATGATTTGCGGTATCGCGGCCTACCACTACTGGCGTATTTTCGGTCAGTTCAGCGGTGGCGAATGGAACGAGGGCTACCGCTATGCGGACTGGCTCCTCACCGTTCCGTTGCTCGTCGCCGAGCTCGTCGTCGTGTCGGGTCTGAGCAAGGAAGCAGCAAAGAAGGTCACCCCACGTCTCGTGGTCGCTGCCCTCTTGATGATCGCCACCGGTTACCCGGGCGAGACTGCATCCGCTGGCAGCAGCACCCGCACGGTCTGGGGCATCATCTCGAGCATCTTCATGCTCTACGTGCTCTATGAATTGTTCGCTGGCGAAGTGGGCAAGGCACTCAAATCACAGAGCGGAGAAGTGGGCTCGAAGCTGAACAACGTTCGCTACCTGCTCCTCTTCACCTGGGGCGTCTACCTGATCGCCTACATCTTGGGTGATTCGACCAGCTGACTCTCCGAGACACTCGGCTTGAGCGGCAGCGATGCAACCACCGCGATTCAGTTCGGCTACACCATTGCCGACGTGTTGGCCAAGCCTGGTTACGGCTTGATCATCTTGGGCATCGCAATTGCTCGCTCCAACGCAGAGGGTTACCGAGCCGCCTAAGGCTCCCGCACTCTCCCACCCCTCGGGGTGGATGGAATGGCCCCGGTCGAAAGACCGGGGCCATTCTTATTGTCCGGACTGTTGCAGCGAAGTTCGAAGACGCCGGGTGATCGCACCATGCGAGGGCGACTCGGAGGCAACCCACATCACGAGATCGACGACATCGTCGTTCGAGAGTTGCTCGACACTGATGCCGTTGACCTGAAGAAATACGGCGGTGGACAACCACCCAAGTCGCTTGTTGCCATCAATCAGGGCATGGTTCCCGACCACAGATTGCAGGAGTGCCGCAGCCATCTCGTAGATGTCGCTGTAGGCATACTCGCCCACCAGAGTGGTCTGCGGACGCAGTACCGCGGAGTTCAGCAGACCCATGTCGCGAATCGGAACTGGGTCACCGAGCAATCGGCGAGCAAGTCCGAGAACGTCGTCAAGCTCGAGGAATCGAATCCCCCTGCTCACTCGCCCAGCCGACGAAGCGCATCACCGTGACGCTGAATGATGAGCTCTGCCGCGTCGTCAATCCGACTGTGGTGGTCGACGCGCACGACCCACTCCCGCAGCGCCGTTCGCGCCGCCACTTGCATGGACAATCCTTTAGCCTTCGCGGCTTTCTTGAATTGCTGTTGCTCAGATTTGGGGAGTCGCAGAGTCATGGCCATGCGATTATGGTATCAAAGTGATACCACCTCGGCTCTGTACTTACCCTGATTAGCAGCGCGCTGGTGCGCAAGATGGCGACGCCGCCGATCGGGCGGCAGATCTGGCGCGTTAGGCGCGTAGGAGCAGTTGGCGCAGATAGTTGAGTGCGGAGATTACGGCAAGTTCGCGCATGGTCTTTCGATCTCCGGGCAACATCACCGTGGTGGAACTCGCGACGCCGTCGGGCAACGCCACGGCAATGCAAAGTGTGCCCACCTTGGCGCCATCCTGTTCGCTGGGGCCCGCAACGCCGGTCAGCGCCAACCCCACCGATGAACCGACGGTGCGACACACACCAAGCGCCATCGCGCGGGCGGTTTCTTCGTTGATCACTGGACCCTGCGGCACACCGAGCACATCGAACTTCACATCGCTCGCATAGGCAACTACACCGCCGCGCATCACATCACTGGCCCCGGCAGTTGCCGTGAGGCGACCCGCGACCAACCCTCCGGTAACCGACTCGGCCACACCGATGGTGAGGTTGCGCTTGCGCAGAAGGCCGAGCACGACGGATTCCATGGTGTCGGTGTCGTATCCGAACACCACCTCTGGAATCAAAGCCCGTACTCGCTCGGCCCACGTGTCGAGCAATGCGGTGACTTCAACGGTGTCGGCACCGCGACCGGTGATTCGTACCTTGATGCCCTCCCAGCCGCTGGCAAGGAATGCAAGCGTGGGATTGCCCGCCTTGTCGAGGTCATCGATGATCGGCTGCAACCGCTCGTTGAGGCCACTCTCGCTCTCACCCCAGGTACGCAGCACGCGCGAGGCGATCTTTCGCTGCTCGCCCGATCGTGCAAGCAAGTCCGGGAGGATTGCCCGCTCGTACATCTCGTGCAGTTCGTACGGCACGCCGGGTACGGCATAGATCACCTTGTCGCCCACGGGGCAGATGAGCCCGGGTGCAGTGCCGCGCTTTTGCTCGATGATCGTCGCCCCGACCGGCACCATGGCTTGACGCAGGTTGTTCTCGCTCATCTTGCGATTGCGACTGGAGAACATGTAGGCGATTCGATCGGCGATTACCTCGTCGAGCCGTAGTTCCACCCCCATGACCTCGGCAATGGCCTCGCGGGTAATGTCGTCGTGGGTGGGCCCGAGCCCACCGCACACGATGATGGCATCGGCATCGCGCAGACCGACCGCAATGCTGCGACGATTCGCGCCTGGTTGTCGCCCACCTTCACCTGCAGGCACGAGTCGAGCCCGGCGGCGGCAAGTTGTTCGCCCAGCCACGAAGAGTTGGTATCGACGATCTGTCCGAGCAGCAACTCGGTGCCAACGGCTACCACGTCACAGCGCATTGGTAGCACCCCCACGCGACGAAACCGCCTTCCATGCGTACTGCGCGCCAGACAACAGCGTGAGCGCCACCGCCAACCACAGCAGCGATAACCAGATCCAACGTTCGTCGAAGGTGAGCGGCATCAACGCACCGGCAACCGCCAACTGTTGACTGAGCGTTTTGATTTTTGCCGTTCGGCTTGCAGGCATCGACACACCTTTTGCGCCGGCCACCACGCGATACACACTCACGATCACCTCGCGCGTTGCGATGATGATCACCGGCAACAGCCAGAACACGCCGCGCGACACCAGGGTGAACATGGCGCCAAGCACCAGCACCTTGTCGGCCAGCGGGTCGAGAAACGCACCGCTTCGCGTTATGCCGTGTCGCCGTGCCAGATAGCCGTCGATGCCGTCGCTGGCACACAACACGAACCACACGCCGAGCGCCACCCACGAGCCACCCGGCTCGACGGGAATCATGGTGAACAACAGCGGCGACACCACGATGCGTCCCACCGTGACGGCATTGGCCCACGTGATGAGGGCGTTCGGGTCAACCGGCACGGTCGGCTCCTGCTGCGGCATCATCGTTGGATGCGGCTCCCTCGGCCACCAAGTCGGGGCCTTGTGCGTCGGCGATACGCACCGTCGCGAAACTGCCCGTCGCAAGCGACGTCGGCACGCGAATGATGCCGTCGATCTGCGGGGCTTCGCGATGGCTTCGAGCAAGACCGGGCTCGTCCACGAGTACCTCAACGGTTGCATCGATCAACTCGTCACGCTTGGCGGCGGTGATGGCGTCCTGCAATTCGCGAAGTTCGGCGATGCGTTCGTGCATCACACCTGCCGGCACTTGGTCGGGCAGGTCCACCGCGTAGGTGCCCTCCTCGGGGCTGTATTCAAAGAAGCCGCACCAGTCGAGCGACGCCTCGCGCACGAACGACAGCAGTTGATCATGATCATCCTCGGTCTCGCCGGGGCAGCCGACGATGAAGTTCGACCGGAACGCCGCGTCGGTTCGCGATCACGAATCGTCGGCGATGCGGTCGAGGAAACGCTCACCGTCACCCCAACGACGCATGGCGCGCAAGTGCAGCTTCGACTCACGTGCTGGAGCGACAGGTCGAAGTACGGCACGCCACTGTCGAGGATCGTGTCGATCAGCGCGTCGCTCAGAGTCGCTCGGGTACAGGTACAACAGTCGCACCCGATCGACCAGCCGACCCCACCTCGCGCACCAGTCGACGATCGAACCGGCACCGAGCTCGCTCGGGCGGTCGGTGCCGTAGGAGGCGAGATCCTGGGCCACGAGCACGATTTCCTTGGCCTGCAACTCTCCGACACCTCGCGCAGGATCGAGGTAATATCGCGACTCCGTTGGACCCGGAACGACGGGATGGCACAGAACCCCACAGGATGCGGTCGCAACCCTCCGCGATCTTCACGTACGCCCATGGTGTGCGCGATGCCGGACGCGGCAAGTTGAGCAAATCGAACGACGGCACCGGTTGCGCGGTGATGCCGAGCGAGGGCTTGCGACCGAGTGTCACCGCCGTAGTGGTCACTGCGTTCGCGGTGATCGACACTCCCGTCTCGATCGCCACACCGAAGCCGGCGATCTGGTCGGCCTCCGGAAGGTTGGCGCGAAGTTCGTCGCCGTAGCGCTCGGCCATACAGCCGGTCACCACCAGGCGAGCACCGTTCTTGCGGCGCTCGCTCAACGTCAGGATGGTATCGATGCTCTCCTTGCGAGCCTCCTCGATGAAGGCACACGTATTCACCACCACGACATCCGCTTGCGATTCATCTTCCGTGGCGGAGAGGCCCTGCGCCAACAAGGTTCCCACTAGTTTTTCGGAGTCGACTTCGTTCTTTGGGCAGCCCAGCGTTTCGATGTAGAAGCGTGAAGCCACGTATTCAGGCTACGAGAGCCACTAACGGTGGAGCGCCAACCCGTCGGCCGCCCACGGAACGACCGCAACATCACCAAGACCGGAACGGGTGATGTAAGCGGTTCGCAGTCTGGGCCCACCGAAACAGATGTTGGTGGTCATCACGTCACCGGACTCCACGAATCGCACCACTTCACCCGACGGGCTGAGTACCGTTACGCCACCCACCGGTGCGATCGTGGCCACGCACACGTTGCCGTCTCCGTCAACTGCGAGAGAATCGAGGTACACCAACTTTGGTGACGCCCACAACAGGTGATGTGTGTCGAATGGAGTCACCGGCGCCACCTCGCCGGGCGCCACGATGTCGCGCACCCATACTCGTGCAGCGTGGGTTTCGGCGTAGTACAACTTGCTGCCGTCGGGCGAGAGTCCGATGCCGTTGGCGGCTTCCACCGGGAACACCACTTCGTTGATGTGCGAGCCGTCGAGCGTGGCGTAATAGATGGAAGTGCGGTCACCGCTTCGATCGTGACGAATGCCGTGGTCGGTGAAGTAGAACCCGCCCTTGCCGTCGAGCACCACGTCGTTGGGGCCACGTAACGGGTGCCCGTCGCACGAGTCGTACAGTCGGGTGATTTCTCCGGTCTTCGGGTCCACTCGCTCGATGCGACCACCGGTGTAGCGAGTCGGATCGAATGGCCAGGCAGGATCAACCTGCCGAGGTCCACCATGGTGAATGAGCCACCGTTGTTGCACACGATGAGCGAGCCGTCGGCACACTCGGCCAACCCGTTCGGGCCGCCCGGCACCTCCGCCACAAGAGTGGTGCCGCCATCGGGAGCAATACGTGTGATGCGTTCACCGAACATCTCGACCACGAGCACCGAGCCGTCGTCGCACCACACCGGACCTTCGGGAAACTTCACGCCTGCGCCAATGGTTTGCATGACCGAACAGTAGCCGCACGGGACTCAGAGCCCTTGGATTTCCCACACCTCCAGCGTCATGAGCACTTCTCCGGGCTTTGACCCTTCCGCCAGGCCGACGATGCCCCGTTGCTCCAACAGGTCCATCAGGCGCCCGGCTCGCGCGAATCCCACTTTCAATTTGCGCTGCAACATGGAGGTGGAGCCCAACTGCGTGCGCACGATGAGGTCGATGGCGTGCTTCAGCAGTTCGTCGTCGTCTTCATCACCGGTGGTACCGCCTGGGAGTTCGCCCGCGCCCTCGCCGCTTCCACCACCTTCGATGCCCGACACGTACGCCACCTCGGGTGATTGCCGCTTCCAATGGGCGGTGATGTTTCGAACCTCGTTCTCGCCCACCCATGCCGACTGAACTCGCTGGGCCACGCTGGTGTTGCCTGGCAGCATCAACAAGTCGCCCTTGCCCACCAACTTTTCGGCACCGGGTTGATCGAGGATCACGCGGCTGTCGGTGAGGCTGGACACCGCAAACGCCATTCGCGCCGGGATGTTTGCCTTGATCACGCCGGTGATGACGTTCACGCTCGGACGCTGCGTGGCGACGATCAAGTGGATGCCGACCGCTCGAGCCTTTTGTGCGATGCGCGTGATGCACTCTTCCACGTCACGAGCGGCCACCATCATGAGGTCGTTCAACTCGTCGACCACCACCACGATGAAGGGCATGCGATCGAACTTCTTGGTGGCGACTGCGGCGGTGTCATCGCCCGAGTTCAATTCGCCGCGATCGTATGCGGCGTTGTAGCCACTGATATCGCGGAAGCCGGCCTCCACCAATACGTCGTAGCGACGCTCCATCTCCTTCACCGCCCAGCCGAGCGCATTGGCGGCCTTCTTCGGAACGGTGACGGGTTGCGTGAGCAGATGCGGCAATCCCGCATACTGCCCCATTTCCACTTGCTTTGGGTCGATGAGAATGAGCCTCACTTGTTCGGGCGTGGTGCGCATGAGGATGGAGGTGATGATGCAATTGAGCACGCTCGACTTTCCTGCGCCAGTGGCACCTGCGATGAGCAGGTGTGGTGTGGTGGAGATGTTGAGGAACACCGGACGGCCGGCGATGTCCTTGCCAACGCCGACTTCTAGCGGATGAAGTGCCGACTTGGCTTCGGGGGCGGTGAGCAGGTCACCCAGCGACACCAGGTCGCGAGCATCGTTGGGAACTTCGATACCGATTGCCGAGCGTCCGGGAATCGGCGCCAGGATTCGAACGTCGACCGCCGCCATTGCATAGGCGATGTCCTTGGAAAGCGATGTGAGTCGCGCAACCTTGATTCCCTCACCGAGTTCCAACTCGTACCGCGTTACCGTCGGGCCACGGGTGAAGCCCACCAATTTGGTGTCCACACCGTGCGACGACAGCGCTGCAACGAGCGCATCGCCGCGCTCGGCAACGGCATCCTCGTTGGCACGTTTGTTGCTGGTGAGCGCCAACATGTCGAGTGACGGAAGATTCCACGACGACGGCTGCGCACCGGGCCCGAGAGGCATCTGCTGCTGTTCGGCCCGCACTGGCTTGGCGGCTGCCGCCGGTTTGGCGGTGGGCTCGGGCTTTGGAGTACGCAATCGCTTGCGTACTTTTCGTTCGGGTTCGGCCGGTACGTCATCCTCGGCATCGCCTTCGAAGTCGCCGTCCACACGGTGGTCGTATAGTTCGCCACGGGCGGCCGCTTCGTGCTCTCGACGTGCGGCATCGAGGTCGTCGATACCTGTCACAACACCACCGTCGCGCTCGGCGTCGTACGGTTCGTTGTTGGTGCCGCCGTCGCGATAGCGGCGTGCGGCGTTGTCCAGCCCCTTCACGAGATCTGCAATTGCACGTGCGAGGTCGGGCAACGACTTTGCCGTGGCCAGCATCAACCCCAACACGATGGTTGGCGCCAGGATGACCACTGCTCCCACCGGAGAGAGCGACGATTCGAGTGGTTCACCCACCAGCCAGCCGAGCCAACCGCCGGCGCCTTCCAGCGCACCCAGAGAAATCTCCAAGTCGTTGGCCGCCAGGAAAATGTGCAGGATGCCCAGCGAGGCCACCGACACCACCAGCCATCCGAAGGTGAGTCGCACGCGATGCTCGATGCTCACGCGCTTGAGGAGTGCCACGCCAAGTCCCAGGCACACCAACGGCAAGACGAAGCGTCCCAACCCCACCGTCCATCGCAGCGCGGTATCGAGCCCACGACCGACGGGACCAACCACGCTCACGTACACCGACAACGACAACAGCACGCCGAGGACCACGAAGAACATGCCCATGAGCTCGCCGGCGCGCTCGGCGAGAATGGGCTTCAGCACGGGCTCGCTCTGCGCCACGCGGAACTTCACGGAGGGATCCACCTCGTCGTGGGTACGCACGTGGTGCCCGGAGGCGTCACTGGACGAGGTTCGAGCGCGCTGCGAGCCGCGAAGGGTGCGCGTGCCAGACGTGCGTTTTTTGGCCTTGGAACCCACGGAAACAAGGTACTCGCGAGGTGTGCGACCGTGAGGGATTTAGGACTCGCGCGTACCTCGGCGTCGCGCAAGGTAGAACCACACGAGCGAGCCACCGATCAGCACACCGAGCAAGAGCATCGCCGTACCAAATGAGGTGTCATTACGAGTTGTGGTGTTGGCGACGATGATTGGGTTGATGGTGGTGTCGGTGACCACGGCTGTTGGCTGTGGGATCGTTTCGATCACTTCGACCGCCAGGTTCAGTGACCGCACCTCGTTGTTCACGGTGATGCCGTTGATCTGGGTGGTGTGATCACCCGCAGGTACGTCCACGCCGATCCGTAGACGTTCCTCGAACGCTCCGCTGGCACTGACCCGAATCACACCCAACCGGCGCGGCTCGGAAAACAGCCACGCCACCACATCGGATCCAGGTTTGAACCCCTCTCCGGTGACCGTGATGAAGTTCTCCCGCTCCACCACGATCGCACCCTTGGTATTCACCATGGCCAACACCCCGTCAGCATCGGTGGCGCTCACCGACAAACGGAACCCCTCGGTGTCCTGCAACTGCACCACCTGATCATTGATCGTGATGATGTCCAACTCGGCAGCCGAACCGGTCTGAATCACCAGCGGATTCTCCGGCTCCGGCTCCGGCAACTTGCTG
Organism: Ilumatobacteraceae bacterium; assembly: GCA_038146945.1. Lineage (GTDB taxonomy): Bacteria > Actinomycetota > Acidimicrobiia > Acidimicrobiales > Ilumatobacteraceae > F1-60-MAGs027. Next base: position 2,941 of record JAYQSR010000002.1, on the reverse strand, counting down.
TCAACGAACACCGGCACCGACAAATCCTGCACGTTCGACTCACGACTCGCAATCACCGACTGCACCTGCCCCGGCGACACCTCCGCAACCAACGGCAACGTCGTAGCCGAACCAGCCACCACCGACGTCGACGTCACCACCGTCTCCACCACCACCCGCGACCCCACCGACGTCGACGTCACCGGCAACGACGTCATCGACATCAGGAGTACCCGCACACTCGTCGTTGGTCACCGCACGAACCACCGACGTCGACGTCCTGGCAACGATGTCGTTGACGTCCCCGAATCACTCCTTTTACTCGTCATTGGCACCGCGCAGACCACCGACGTCGACGACACCGACACACCCGGCACAGTCGTCGACGTGACCACCTCACCGCCCGGACCGACGACGTCGTCTGTGTTACGACGACACCCCGACGCTTAGCCGTGCGTCGATGCGGCGCCACCGTCGCCACCGTCGGCCACCGCATCGACACCACTGCGTCGTGAGCGCCAGACGATCGTCGTCGACGTCTGGTTGCCAGTCGTAGTTGTCGTAGAGGTGGTCGTCGTGGTCACGGGAGCGCCACCACCACCCACGGACGGGCTGGCACCGTCACCGTCGCCGATCCCGACGACTGCCGTCAACGACGTCTGCGTTCCCGCCACAGCCGACACCGAAAACAATTGCCGCCGCTGCCAGCATCGAAACCACCACTTAACCACCTGCGAGTCGCCGACGACGACACATTCACCATTGCACACCGCCTTGCTCGTCTGAACAATCAGATCAATCGACGACATTCGTCACGTCGAAATCATCACAACCCACCGACGACAACGACGCACAATCCACATCCTCATCACCCGACACCCGTAAAGCCGCCACAGCCGACGACGCGTCGCAGCCCGGAAGCCATAACGTCACCCGTCAGCAGACGTGCGATCAACAGTGATCATAACGACAGAGAATCCACACTCACATTTGCCAGCTGCATCAAACGAAACGACACGATCGACCACGTCCCCTCCGCCAACGAACCAAGCGTGCACAGACGACGACAACGCACGTCACATCCGACGAACCCGCCTTGAAGCCTTCACCGTGCCAGACGCACCCACCTCCAACGCCAAACATCAACCAAAACCGTCGGCGTATCATCCGACATCACATCATCCGACGACGACACCCCAGAATCACTATCACCACTTGGTCGATTACACCCAATGCCAGGACTCAGTATCGATCACAATCGCCTCCACCCGCAATCATTGCTAGTACCGGCAATAAGGTCGGTCATTCATCAGGTTTCCCGACAGTGTCTTCTGCTTGGTGCCGATGACAAAACTTAAGACAGTGAGATCGGCACAGATTCTCACCTGCGGCGATGGTGTACGTACTGAGAGATGTATATGACGCTGCCGTAGGGTCACCGTCGCCGCGATGTCGAGCGTCACCACAATCGTGTTTCCTGACTGTACGTCTTCAGCTTGTGGATTTGCGCGATATTGACCAAACTGCCAGTGCGGTGGAACCGTTTGAGTTGTCGAAGTGAAGGATTGACACGGTTGGCGGCGTTGCGTCTCAGTAGTGGTCGCACCCGGACGTCACCGCTAAGGAAGTGGTCAAGTGTATTGACGCCGTCAGCTGTTAGCGCCATTGTGGCTTTGAATCCCGGCGGAATTACTGTGCCGTCTCGGTTCCAACAAAACATGATGACTGCCGGTGCTCGGTGGATAGAGACTGCACTTACGGAATATGTACACGCCGAACCGGATCCAGCGTCTTCCGAGTCCTCTGCCGCAACGCCCGAGCTGCAGCAACATCGAACGCAACCGTGAAATTGGTCCCGAACTGTTCGTGACCGACGTTGACGACGTAAACGTTGGTGACAGCGCATCACCACCCGTTACCGTGGCAGTCGCAGACGACAGACCGCTAAAACTTCCAGATAATCAACGAGATACGACGCGGCCGCTCGACTTCCACTTTCCCCAGTCATTCCAACACGTTGCGCCGTTTTCCATTTCTCCAGGGCGAACTGCTCGTTACCGCTGGTGTATTCGGCTCAGTCGTAGCCCCGACCAGCGGTCAGTGTGTACGGGCTGGCATTGCCCGTTTGCACCCAGTTTTCATAGCGCGACGTCGAAGCGTTATCCGTGGTCGAGCCTGCGTGGCTCCGTCAGGTCCTTGGTCAAAGTCGGACGAGCTCGCACCTCTCAGGAGTGTACCGCACTTCTCCGCCCTGCCGGGACCGCCTTTTTAATACCCACTTGCCTCTGCGGCCGCCTGGTTGTAAAATTGCTCCCGGCCCGGCCGTGCCGCTACAGCAGGCATTCAGCACTATCTGTAGTCGTCGGTCCCCCAAATCAGATGTCGTTGCCGGGAAATTTTCGTGAATGAACTTCTGCTCTTGCGCCGTCGTAATCGTCGCCAGGTATCCAGTCACCCCGTACAGAGTCTTCGTCTGCCAAATGGAATGCTTTGGCTGGTATCCGCAGTATGCATGGACCGAAGTTGAAAAATGCTCGTAGTAGTTGCCATTGATTCGATTGTAAAGGTATTTGAACGATCGACTGAATGCCGTAACCCGCATTACGACCGTTGCCCGTTGGGCTCCCCGTTGACACTGCTGTCGCCGCAAGCGCGGCATTTGCATTTGCCTGAGTGCCCGTAAGGTGATCTGCGTCTTGTTGCGGAAAGGTGCCAGCCACTGCCAGCTTCACTCAGATCCTGCTGTAACTGGCAATGCAAATGACGTACCCACTGGAGGGTCCACAAAGCCGATCGACACGGAAAATTAAGCTGGCTGATGCGTCAAAGAGGTTCAGGATAACAGGAAATTGCGGGGTCCTGACCCGGAAGTGTTGCTCGCAAGGTTGGAGCCGAGGGAGCAGAGATGCTTGGATCAGGCTGCCAATCCTGAAATAATGGTAGCGAAGTTTATGGTGAATGT
>JAYQSR010000001.1:0-36427 GCA_038146945.1 Ilumatobacteraceae bacterium | reverse complement strand
TTACGTATTACTCCTTCACGAGACCAACCTTGGCCTCTTTCTTCATCAACGACGCAAGTCGCAACCAACTGATTGTGTGGCGCTTCCTTTCCGAGAGATTTTGCAGTAGAAATTCAACGTTCACTGGGCGACAAGGCAATTGCGTTGCTCTTGCGAACGGCTTTCAGCAACACGTCGTTGGCCCCACTGAAGACCAAGCCGGGCGAATCGAATTGTTCGAGAATCTCCAGATCGGAGATTCTCGCGCTTCGGGTCGGACCCGCCACCGTAGGAAACTTGGTATTGAACATCGCCGCGATCCGGTGTAAGACCTCACTCCACCTCTTCAACATAAAATGAGGTCGGCCTGATTGAGGCCGTAGTGCGGTCGGTCAGGACGGGCGTTTCCATACTTCACCATGACCACGGGCTTGCCTTCGCCGCCCGGACGCCCGGAGAGTGGACTTGGCCCCTCGTTGGCCGACACCGGCACCGCCATGGCCACGGTCGATGCACTCAGCACCAACGAGGCAACGACGCGCTGAACAAACGGGATGTTGGTAATGACGCGACTTATATGAACGAACTTACCGAATGGTGGCGGAATGCCCGAACGGGTCGCACCGCGGTCTGCCTAGCCTGAAAGCGTGACGAACACCGGTCGCGACCAGGAGCCCGAAACCAAGGCGGTTACTGCCGGTCGAGATGCATCCGGCGCCCTGTCGCCGGCACTCTGGGCATCCAGCACGTGGACACGACGGACGTCGACGGTACGAACGCGGGAGCCAAGTCGGTGCATGCCACCGGCTTCTACTCGCGCTACGGGAATCCGACGGTGCAGTCCTTCGAGCACGCCATTGCCGAATTGGAAGGCACCGAAGCCGCGCTCGCCTTTGGTTCGGGCATGGGTGCGATTGCATCCACGATCTTTGCCCTCTGTTCGACGGGAGACCACATCGTGGCGCAACGTAACTGCTACGGCGGGACGCTTGCCTTTTTGGATGGTCCGCGCAAACGGAAGGGTATCGACGGCACCTACGGCGACGGTCGCAGCGCCGACGAATTCGTCGCGGCGGTGCAGCCGGGCAAGACCATGTTGGTGATGGCCGAAACCCCCACCAACCCGCATCTCGACATCGTCGACCTTGCCGCGCTCGGCGCAATCAAGGGGCCGTACACGATGGTGGACTCCACCCTCGCCACACCCTTGGGACAGCGGCCGTGCTCGTACGGCGTATCACTCACCATGCATTCGGCCACCAAGGGAATCGCCGGACACAACGATGCCACGCTCGGGGTCGTGGCCGGCGAGAAGGATCTCATCAATACCATCTGGTCGTACGCGGTATTGCACGGCGCGACCGCGTCTCCGTTCGACGCCCTCAACGGCGTGAGAGGAATTCGTTCGCTCGGGGCTCGACTCCGTCAGCAAAGCGAAACCGCACAGCAACTGGCCGAGTGGCTCTCAACACATCCGGCCATCAAGAGGGTGAACTACCCGGGTCTCGCCTCACACCCGCAACACGAACTTGCAAAGCGACAGATGCGATGGTTCGGTTCGTTGATGTCGATCGAACTCTGCGGCACCACCGACGACGCACGCCGCCTGAGTCAGCGATTGCGGCTGGTGCGAAGTGCGGTGACGCTGGGGGGACCGGACACGCTCATCTCGCACTCCACGTCCAGCACGCACATCTCCGTCGACCCGGCGGTCAAGGCTGCAACAGGTATCAGCGACACTCTCATGCGGGTATCAGTTGGCCTCGAAGGCCTTGCGGATCTGCGCGACGACTTCGCCGAAGCCCTGGCGTAGCGGCCACTGCCGCAAGACACGCGCGGCACGGGCCGCGCGAGGTTTAGCGCTCTTCTTTGAAGATCACGTGCTTGCGCACGATGGGGTCGTACTTCTTCAACTCAAGTCGCTCCCGCGAGTTCACCTTGTTTTTGCGGGTGACGTAGGTATAGCCCGTATCTGCGGTGGAGCGCAGCTTGATGATGGGTCGGCGGTCTTTGCTCTTGGCTGCCATGTCGATCTACTCCTCAGACCTTCTTGCCATCGCGACGCATCTGAGCCACCACGGACTCGATGCCTCGCTTGTCGATGGTGCGGATGCCCTTGGCGGAGACGAAGAGGGTCACCCAACGCTTCTCCGACGGCAACCAGAAGCGACGCTTGTGGGTGTTGACGCGCCATGAACGCTTGGACTTGATGTTCGAGTGCGACACGGAGTGACCGCGCGACGGCTTCTTATCGAGCACATCACATCGATTAGGCATTGGGTCAGTCTATGGGGCAGAAGGCCGCCGCCGCTACGCTGGTTCAGCCATGAAGAAAGACATCCACCCCAACTACCAGTTCGTCGTCTTTGAAGACTCCGGCGCAAACTACCGCTTTCTCACCCGCTCCACCATCAAGACCGATCCGTCCAAGACCATCGAGTGGACCGACGGCGCCACCTACCCGCTCGTGCAGTTGGACATCTCCAACGCCAGCCACCCGTTCTACACGGGTCAGATGAAGATCATCGACTCCGCTGGTCGCGTCGAGCGGTTCAACAAGCGGTACGGCGCCCGCAAGAAGACGGTCAAGAAGGCTGAGCCGAAGCCGTCCACTCGCACTCGGAAGTAATCCCTCGCAACGACGCCACGTCCGTTGCGCCGAGTAGCGCCATCGTTCGAGCGATTCCAGCGTTGAAATAGTTGATCACCCACTCGACACCGAGTTCGCCCGCCGCCCCCATGCCGTAGAGGTACGGGCGCCCGAACATCACCGCACGTGCGCCGAGTGCGAGCGCCTTCACCACATCGCTGCCGCGACGAACGCCGCCGTCCACCAACACCTCGATACCGTCGCCGACGGCGTCGACAACCGCCGGCAGCAACTCGATGGGCGCCGGTGATCCGTCGAACTGGCGGCCACCGTGGTTGGAGAGCGCGATGGCTTCCACGCCTTCGTCGCGTGCACGCATGGCGTCGGCAACGCTTTGTATGCCCTTCAACATGATGGGCAGGCCGGACTCGCTGCGCACCCAGTCCAGGTCGCGCCACGACAACGATGCGTCGAATTGGCTGTTCACGTAGTCCGAGAGTGTGATGGCCGTGGAACCATCCACGTCTCCCCGGCCCGCGACGGCGGAAAACGTTATGGGTTCGTGCGTGACGAAATCCAGCGTCCAACGCGGATGACGAATGCCATCGATGACCGTCTCCAGTCCGATCTTGGGCGGGAGGGTGAAACCCCGTCGCACGTCGCGATCACGACGTCCGAACACCGCGGTGTCGACGGTGACCATGATCGCTTTGTATCCGGCGGCCTTGGCCCGTTGCACCAACTCCCGGGAAAGCCCGCGATCCCTCCACACGTATAGCTGGTACCAGAGTGGCCCATCGGAAACCGCCGCCACCTCTTCGATACTCCGGGTACCAAGTGTCGAGAGCGTGTACGGCACTCCGTGCTTCGCCGCCACCTTTGCAACAGCCAACTCCCCCGGTGAGCCGGCGATTCGCGTGAAACCCGTCGGGGAGAGCGCGAACCCGTTCGGCAACATCTGACCCATCACGGTGGTTGCCGCGCTCACGTTCGACACGTCCACGAGCACGCGTGGCTGCAGGTGCACCTGATCGAACTTGGCGGAGTTGTTGGCCAGCGACCACTCCGTTTCGGCTGCACCGTCGAAATAATCGAACACACCCGCAGGCAGTTGTCGCTTGGCAAGCAGGCGTAGATCGTCGATGTTGCCGCAACGAGCCAATCGGCGACGTCGGCCATTCCAGTCGAACTTTCGAAGGGAGATTACGGAGCGAAGGGTCTTGATCATGGCGACGCGTCGTTCATCGTGAGGAGACCAGCATGGAATCGAACAACATCTGCATCTGCACGGGATCCGTGCGCGGGTTTACCAGGCACATGCGCAACACGGTTTCGCCCTTGTGGGTGGTGGGCACGACGAATGCCGTGCCCTCATGCAGCATCCGATCGCTCCAGCGGCGATAGTCGTCGGGTTGCCATCCTGTGCGGCGCACCACGATGATGGACAGCGACGGCTCCACCACCAGTTCGAGATGGGACGACGCCCGCACCATGTCTGCGGCGTCGCGCGTCACCTGCAGAGTGATTTCCATCGCTTCCTCGTAAGCCTCCGTTCCGTGGGTGGCGAGACTGAACCAGAACGGCAACCCGCGGGCACGGCGAGTGAGATGATGTGCCAGATCGGCGGGGTTGTACGCCTCATCGAGCGAGGTTGCGGCATCCTGGATGAGTACGTCGAGATACTCCGCCTTCTGGGTGTGTGCGGCCTTTCCGATACGAACGTCTCGGTAGATGAGCGCGCAGCAGTCGTAGGGACCGAACAACCACTTGTGCGGATCCACGATGAAACTGTCGGCCAACTCGATGCCCACGAAGAGGTGTCGCACGCTCCTGGCACACAGCGCAGCCGCCCCGTAGGCCCCGTCGACGTGGTACCACACGTCGTGCTCGTGAGCGAATGATCCGATGCCGTCCAGTTCGTCGATGACGCCGAGGTTCGTGGTTCCTGCCGTCGCCACCACCGCACACACGCGCGCTCGATCATCCGGGCTCAAGGCACGAAACGTGGCCTGCACCGCTGCCGCCGTGAGGCGACCACCCTCGTCGACGGGCGCGGTCACCAGGTCGGCATCCATCGCGTTCGCGGCCAACCGTCGACGAGTGCGCTCCACCGGAGGCGATGATGATCGGTCGGGCACGATTCATCGCACCTTTCGTTTGCTGCCGCCACTGCCACCGGGCAGCGATGAGTGCCGACAAGTTTCCTGCGGTACCACCACTCACGAACACGCCCCCGGCCGTTGACGGCATGCCGGCCAAACCAGAAATCCACTGCAGCGCCTGATTCTCGGCGTATACGGCGCCCGCACCCTCGAGCCATGAACCCGCATACACATTGGACGCAGCAACCACAAGGTCGAAGAGCACCGACGACTCCGTGGGTGCGCCCGGCACGAAGGAGAGAAACAATGGATGATCCACACTGATGCACGCCGGTGCGAGTTGTTCGGTGAAGATCCTCAACGCCTCCATCGCACCGAGGCCTTCGGGTGTGATGGTTTGCCCGACGTCGCGCTGTAGGACGCTCAGCGGCTTGGGCGCATCGAGTGGCGGCGGATCCAGCCGTAGCCGCTCGACTGCGTACGTGATGATGGCGTCGGCGAGTTTCTGGCTGTCTTCGTTGTGGTAGTGCATCCAATAGCCGTCGGACTCATCGGGGTATCGCGATGGCTGTTCGGTCACCGGAGAAACACTAGGACGCATTCACGCCAGGCTCACGCGTCGCCCGTTACGCCAGGCTTACGATGTCCAGCCACGACTCGCTGTAGTAGTCGACCTGACCGTCGGGCATCACCAACACCTTGGTTGGCGCAAGTTGCTCTACGAAGTCGGTGTCGTGACTCACCAGCACGATGGCGCCATTCCACTCCGAGAGGGCGGCGGCAACGGCGTCGCGGCTGGATGGGTCGAGGTTGTTGGTGGGTTCGTCGAGGAGCAGCAGGTTGTTGCGCCCCACCATCAACATGGCCAACGCCAGCTTGGTCTTTTCGCCACCCGAGAGCGTCGACGACTCTTGAAACACCTTGTCGCCCGACAACCCGAAGGAGCCCAGCATGCCCCGCAATTGCGTTTCCGTGAGCCCCAAACGAACCGGCGCCATCTCGCGCATATGGTCGATGAGCGATCGTTCGCCGACGAGGTTGTCGTGCTCCTGGGCGTAATAGCCGGCTTGTACCTGGTAACCGAACTCCACTTCTCCGTCGTCGGCTTTCGACTCCCCGGCGATGATGCGCAACAGTGAGGTCTTGCCGGCCCCGTTCAGACCGAGCACCAACAGTCGCTCCCCCCTTCCCAGGTCGAAGCTCACGTCGTGGAACACGTCGGGCCCGCCGTACGTCTTTCGGAGCCCGGTTGCCGTCAACACCGTTTCGCCACAACTCGGGGCCTCCCGGAACTTCACGGCGATGGTGCGTTTGGAACGCGGGGCGTGAACTCGCTCGGCGTCGAGACGATCGATTCGCTTCTCGATGCTCTTGGCCATGGATGCCTTCGATGCCTTGGCGCCGAATCGGTCCACCACCTTCTGTAGGCGTTCGATCTCCTTGGCTTGCTGCGTGGCCATCTTTGCCGCCCGAGCCTCGTCGGCCTCCCGAGCGCGCAGATACTGCGAATAGGTGCCGCGATACTCCACGATGATTCGGTATCCGCCTCGGAAGGACGATCCAGGTGCAAGACACGCGGTGATTGCTTCGTCGAGGGAGTTCCAAGTCGTGTGACTGATGACGAGTGCGCCCTTGTAGTTCCGGAGAAACTCGAGCATCCACATCTTTGCGTCGATGTCGAGGTGGTTGGTGGGTTCGTCGAGGAGCAGGGTGTCGCTACCCCCGTAGAGAATCCGGCACAACTCCACCCGGCGACGTTCCCCACCCCGATAGCACTCCCAACTGCAAATCCAGTCGATCCGCCTTCAGCCCAGGCCTGCAGCGATCGCACGTGCCTCGCTGTTGGCCGCATAACCACCCTTGCGCTCGAATTCCTCTTGGGCCCGCGAGAACCGTGCGATGCTCCGTTCGTCGGGTCGCTCCTCCATGGCAATTCGAAGCTTCTCCATGCGGATGATGTCGTCGTCGATTCCGCGGGAAGACAGGATGTGCGATACCGCAGTGCGACCATCGAATACGCCAGCGATGCGCGGATCCTGTGGCAGGTAGCCGAACTGACCCCCTCGCGTAATCGTGCCCGACTTGGCTTCGTTCGCGCCACCGAGCACCTTGAACAAACTCGTTTTGCCCGCACCGTTGCGACCGACCAAGCCCACCTTGTCGCGTGGCATCACCGAGAAACTCGCATCGCTCACCACTACACGGGCGCCCACTTCGACGCTGAGGTTGCGAACCTGAAGCACTCGACAAGGCTCGCACCGGTTTGACGAACTCGCAACGCATACGGGGCGACTCGATGGAGCGTGCCGACAATCCCCAATGGGCGACTCGAACGCGCCTACTCTCGGTGCGTGGCCGACACCTCAACCGTGCTTCTCGCCGCGTTCGTCACCATCGTCTGCTTGATGCTTGCGACGTGGTCGTTGTCACTGCTACGACGAGATGCATCCATCGTCGACATCGTGTGGGGTCTCGGCTTCGTCCTCGTTGCGTGGGCCGCCAAGTTCGTCACCGGAGCGTCCGGTTCGGGAAATTGGCTCCTGCTCGCCATGGTGACGGTCTGGGGCGTGCGCCTTGCGGGGTACCTCGCCAAGCGCAACCTCGGCAAGGGTGAGGACTTCCGCTATCAGGCCATGCGTCGCAAGCACGGCGAGCGATTCGCCATCGTCAGTCTGTACACGGTGTTCGGGTTGCAGGGCGCGCTCATGTTCGTTGTGTCGATTCCCGTCACCATGGGTCAGCGCAACACCGGCGCAGGTGCCGGATTCGTCGCACTGCTTGGATTCATCGTGTGGGCCGTCGGTATGTACTTCGAGGCCATGGGCGACGCCCAACTCGCGCGCTTCAAGCGCGATCCGCAAAACGCCGGGCAGATCATGGACCACGGACTGTGGGCACTCACCCGACACCCCAACTATTTCGGCGATGCCATGGTGTGGTGGGGTCTTGCAATCGTCGGTTCCTCGCAGGGGGCCGGCGTGTGGGCATTCCTCGGCGCAGCGGTGATGACGGTCCTGCTCGTGCGGGTTTCGGGTGCCGCCATGCTCGATCGCTTGCTCGCCAAACGCAAACCCGGATATGCCGATTACATGGCTCGCACGAGCGGATTCATTCCGATGCCGAAACGGTCCGCCCGGGTTCGTACACCACGACGCGATCAGCCAGGGCATCAACGTCCGCTTGATCGTGGGTCACGACGAGAGCAGTGAGGTGTCGCTCGGCAACGAACGACTTCAGTAGTTCACGCAAGTGAGCGCGCGACGCTGAATCGAGCGAACTGAACGGTTCATCGAGCAACAGCAAACGCGGGTTTCCCGCGACTGCCCGCGCCAAGGCGATGCGCTGGCGTTCACCACCGCTCAGCGAACGGGTCTTGGCATCGGCAAGTTCGCCGGCGCCGACGCGTTGCAGCAACTCGCGCGCGAGGAGTCGGCGCGCGGACACGTGGCCTTCGCGAACCGCCAGCATCACGTTGTCGAGCGGGGATCGATGGTCGAGCAGAGCAGCATGCTGGTACACCACGCCCAACTCCCGGTCCTGCGAACGTCGATGGATTGCGCGGTCCACGTCGACGAAGACCGCATCATCGAATCGAATGGATCCACGAGTCGGACGTACCGTTCCAGCAACGGCCGCCAGTGTGAGGCTCTTGCCGGACCCCGACGGGCCGGCGAGCACGGTGATGCCGGTTCCCACCGAGAATGCGGCATCCACGCCGAAGCCCGGAACGTCGACGCGTACGTCCAATGTCAACAGCCTCATCGACGCCTCGCAAACACCTGCGTGACGAGTATCAGCACGACGATGGCAACTGCTCCGAGCAACAGCGAGCCCGTACGCGCGGTGGCGTCGTCCCCCGCTTGCACCGCGTCGTAGACGGCCACCGGCAGCGTCTGTGTCTGTCCCGGAATGTTGCCGGCAACCATCACCGTTGCCCCGAAGTCGCCGAGGGCCCTGGCGAATCCGAGCGCCACACCAGCACCGATCCCGCGAGCGGCCAACGGCAGCGTGACCACTCGGGCAACGTGCCACTCCGACAGCCCCATCACGCGTGCCGACTCCTCGACGCGTGCGTCAACGTTGTTGATGGCGGCGCGTGCCGCTCGAATCACGAACGGCAGTGCCGAAACGGTTGCCGCCACCACCGCACCGGCCTGCGTGAACACCAGCGGCGACCCGAAGACGTCCTGCCAGACGCCACCAATCGCCGAGCGTGATCCAAGCAACGTGAGCAGGTAATACCCCAGCACGGTCGGTGGCAAGACGATCGGCAATGTGAAGACCGCCTCCACCACGGAGGCCCAACGCGAACGCCACTTGGCGAGCAGATACGCCAGCGCCACACCCACCACACCGGCGACGACGGTCGCGATGATCGAGACCCGAAGCGACAGCCACAACGGGAACCAGTCGTTCATGACTTCACCGTAAAGCCGTACCGGCGCAAAATGGACCTGCCTTCTGCGGACCCCAGAACCTCGATGAACGTCCGTGCGACTGGATTGTTGCTCCCGTGGGTGGTGATCACCAGGCTCTGTCGAATCGGATCATGCAGCGCATCGTCCACGAGCAGATGCGGTCCGTCCAACACCAGCGAAAGTGCAACGATGCCGGCATCGGCTTCCCCCGCCCGCACCACTCGCACCGCATCGGCGACGTTGTCTGCCAGCACCACACGTTGCCCGAGTGCACTCCAGAGTCCCAGGCGTTGCAACGCCTCACGCGCAGCCACGCCGTAGGGCGCGTGGGACGGATTCGCGATCACCAGCCGAGACGACGCACCAAGTTCACTCACCTCGCCCGGGAGCCCGATGCCGTCCGCGGAGATCACGGCGAGTCGCCCCTCTGCGAACTCCCTGCGGGACTCGGGAACGCCGAATCCGGCGCGCACGACGTCGTCCACGTAGGTGTCGTTTGCCGAGACGTAGACGTCGTACGGTGCACCCGCAATCACCTGTTCGCGCAACAATCCCGAGGATCCGAAGACGAATCCGACGTCCACCCCGAATTCCGCGTTGGCGAGTGCGGCTATCTCCGCAAACGCATCGCGAGTGTCGCTTGCCGCCGCAACCACCACGTCGTATCGCGATTCTCCGCCGCAGGCCACGAGCAACGAGGTGCCCAGCACGAGGGCAGCGGCGGTCGAGCCCAGGCGACGGAGCACGGGTACGCGCGACACGATTCGAATGGAGCGGACGACGGGATTCGAACCCGCGACCCTCACCTTGGCAAGGTGATGCTCTACCAACTGAGCCACGTCCGCGTTAGGGATTTGAGTTTAGCAACGGGTCGGCCGTACCCACCGTGTCACTTCGTGTTCCTCGAATCGAAGCGGTACTCAGTATGACTCCTGCCAAACCCAACAACACCACCACTCCTCCGAGCATCTGCATCACCGAGACGCCCTGACCGAGGAAGACGAACGCCAGTGTCGTGGACATCACGGGACCGCCGAGCGTGATCAACGACGACACCGTCGTATCCAGGTATCTCTGCGCCCACGTCATGAGGTAGTGGCCAATCGTTCCCGGAATCAGCATCATCAACACGAGGAACATCCAGTCCCTGGCCGTTACGGCGCCCAGATCATCGCTCGTCAACAACGCCCACGGCACGGCGATGACCACGTTGGTCAGACACACGCCGGTAAGGAACGACCAACTATTCACGCCCTCGTCACGGGCGCGCTTTGCCGCGATGACGTACACCGTCCACAGCAGCATGTTTGCCAGGGCCATCGCATCGCCAAGAAGTCCGTGCTGGCCGGATGCACCCGCCGATTCAGACCCCACCACCACTCCGATGACACCCGCAAAACTGAGGAGCGAGTACGTCACGCGCCGCACGGTGAGCTTCTCACCGAGAATCCTCGGCGCCAGAAACAGCAGCACCGCCGGCGTGAGGCTGCCAATCAGGGTGGCGTTGGCAATGGTGGTGTGCTGAAACGAACCGAACCCGAATATCACCGAGAGGGAGAAAAAGATTCCGGGCTTCCACGACACCGACAGATGGTGCCGGGTGAAGCCGTCGCCCACCAGGTGTGCGAGCGAGAACAGCATCGGCAACCAGATGATCTGGCGATACAACACGATGGTCGGCAGCGAGATCGAGAGACTGGACACGAAGATCGGCCCAACCGCCCACGCCACGACTGCCACCACCACCGCAACGATCGGTGCGGCTCGATGACGACGAAGGGCTCCGGTGGTTGCAGACATCACACGACTCCCCGAGACGCCGACACCATCAGTGGTCCTCGACTACGAACGCTTGTCGCCGGGACGCAGATCGATGCGCAAGGTGAGGACGCCATCATCGAGCGATGCCTCGGCGTCGCCGATCATGGCAAAGTCCTGGAAATCGGTGTTGGCCTGGGCGATGAAGTGCTGGCGCTCCTCGCCGGCAACCGGTGGAAGCGGACGCTTGCGAACCGCGGCGGCGCGCTCCTTGAATCGCTGAATCATTTCGTCCGGCTGGAAACTCACGGCTCTACGGTAGTTCGTCGTCCTCTCCCGAGTGCGGGAGTGGTTCGGCGCGAACCCGACGAAGCATCTCCTTGCGCGTTGCGGCATCGGCGTTCTTGAACGCCACGTCCCCCATGACTTCGAGCGGTGCCAACACGGGATTGTCGGGGCGTGCGGCTCGCCAGAACCACAGCGTCACCACAAGCAACACCACACCCGCCGTTACGAGTACGCTTCCCACCAGCACGCTGCCAAACTAGTTGCGTGACCAATCTGCTCTCGACCCTCGCCTTCCTCGCGATCGTCGGATTCCTGGCCTGGGTCGGCTGGGGAATGGAGCCCCACTGGTCGTCGCGGGACGGATCCAAGTTCATGTGTCGTATGTACCTTCATCCCGACGACGCCGATGCTCGTCCACGATGGCGCGACGTGAAGGTGGGAGTGGATGGCAAGGAGTTATTGGTGTTCGCCCGGGCGCGACGCAGTGGCGACCTACGAGGAGTGTGGAGAGTGGTGGGGGCTACCAACGATGGGGCGAAGAATCGTCGGTTGTACGAAGTGCGCTCGTCCAACGACGTCGGCGCCACCATCCGCGTTCCGATGTCGAGCCGATGCATACCGATACTCGACCGCCTGGTGCCCTGACATCCATCGGCAAGCCCTATCCCGCGATGGGAACGGTGAATCGATCAGAGCGAGGTCAGCAACTCTCGTATGGGTGCACCAACTGCCGCCAAGTCGATCAAGAACGCGTCATGACCATGCGGTGAGGTGATTTCGGCGTATTTCGCCCGAACACCATTGCGGGAAACGATCGCAGATTTGTCGCTGCTGATAGGCGGGGTACAGGATGTCACTCGAGATTCCAAGGGCCAAGGTTGGCGCGGTGATTCGCGCCATCGCCTTGTCGAGTCCGCCACGACCCCGCGCCACGTCGTGGAGGTCCATGGCCTTGCCGATCAACAGGTAGCTGTTGGCGTCGAATCGGCGGATGAGCCGGTCGCCGTGGTGATCGAGATACCGCTCGACCTCGAATTTGTCCCACAATCCGATGCCGTTGTTCTCGGCATCCATGTCGGCGAGGTCCCGACCGAACCGATCGGTGAATACGTTGTCGCTTCGAAAGGTCACCTGTGCCACCATCCGAGCGATGGCGAGACCTTGCCACGGGCCGTCGCCGATGGCCGCGTCGTAGTAATCGCCTCCGCGCCACTTCGGATCGAGCCTGATGGCACGACGACCAATTGCACCCCACGCGATTTGTTGAGCGGTCGATTGCACGCAGGTTCCAACGACGGCCAACGACGCCACACGACCCGGATAGGTGATGGCCCACTCCAGCGCCTGCATGCCACCCATCGATCCACCAATCACCGAGTGCCAACGCTGCACGTTTAGGTGGTCAGCGAGCCGAACCTGGGCACGAACCATGTCGCGAACGGTGATGACCGGGAATCGCGAGCCGTACGGTACGCCGTCATCGGGATGCGGCGATGCCGGCCCGGTGGTGCCCTGACATCCACCCAACACGTTGCTGCACACGACGAACCACTCGTTGGTGTCGATCGCCAGCCCCGGTCCAACGAGACCCTCCCACCACCCTGGCGTTGGGTGGCCCTCTTCTGCGGCACCTGCAACGTGACTGTCGCCGGTCCAGGCGTGACAGATGAGAATGGCATTGGAACGATCGGCGTTCAACGTGCCCCACGTTTCGTACGCGACCACCACATCGCGCAACGCCACGCCGACATCGAGGGCTATCGCACGATCACCAAGCGACAAGAACTGCCGCCGCCCGACGGGCTGCATCGCCGTCCACGCCCCGGTGGCTGGGTAGTCCGTGCGTTGCATGTGCTGGTCCTTCGTGGGTCTTGCCACCACGCGATCCGTTGTCCCTTGCGGGACCACATCGCCACCGAAGTGACTAGGCACCGTGGATTCCCGGTTGCCGGACCGAATGGTCGCTCGTGATGTAGCAACGTCAGGCTAGCGGTAGCGTGAATTCACCCAACGGGCGGAGTTGGGGCTGCGCATCGGC
The DNA here is from genome assembly GCA_038146945.1 of Ilumatobacteraceae bacterium. Classification (GTDB taxonomy): domain Bacteria; phylum Actinomycetota; class Acidimicrobiia; order Acidimicrobiales; family Ilumatobacteraceae; genus F1-60-MAGs027. The sequence goes on along the minus strand of JAYQSR010000001.1, from coordinate 23,254 downwards.
GCCGTGTGGCCACGGTGCGATACACCCGACCTGCGATGGCTCGCACTCCCGGAAGCAGGATGAGTCGGCCCACCATCGACCACGGCAACCGGGCGTGCATGAGTGCCTTGGCAACCGCAACATGGGCCGACACGTTCTCGCCGTCGGCACTCACCCACTGCACCGCCTCTTCGCACCTGGCGCGGGTGAGGCCGAGCGCTGCCAGATTCGCATCCTGATACGCAATGGTCTCGAGCGGCCGACGCGTTCTGCGAACGAGAAACCCGACACACGCCGTGCAGAACCGACATTCGCCGTCAAACACCAACACTGCGTTGGTTAGCGTTGCGGGCATCGTGGTGCGCGTGTTGTTGTCAGTCAAGATGTTGGCTCTCCACCTGTTCACGATCGTATTGGTTGGCGTCATGATTAGTCTCGGATTCTGGCAACTTGATCGCCACAATGAACGTGACGCATTCAACGACGCGGTCCGATCCCGCGCGCAGGAGACGCCGCGATCACCCGACGAAATACTGTCGCTGAGCGACAACCCGTCGAATCTCGAGTGGTATCCGCTTGCGACGACCGGCGAATACCTCGTCGACGCAAACCTGCTGCTCGTGAACGTGTCACAGGACGGACAGGCGGGAGTCGACCCGGTAGCGGTTCTGCGACTCGACGACGGTCGCCTCTTGCTCGTGAATCGGGGGTTCGTTCCGCTCGCACAGCCCGTTCCAACACCACCGGAGGGACGGGTGACCATCCTCGGACGGGTACGCACCTCCGACGAACGAGAGCGAGGAGAACTGAGTGACGCTGCCGAGGGACCATTGCGAGAGATCCAGAGAATCGACATTGCTCGACTAGCCCCCCAACTACCCGGCAAGGTGCTGCCCATCTACGTGGATCTGCTCGGGAGCAATCCGGCGGATTCGCCGACGCTCTCGCGTATCGCCGACCCACAGCTCACGCTCGGCCCCCACTTGTCCTATGTCATGCAGTGGTGGATTTTTTCGCTGTGCGCCGTGGTTGCATGGGCGCTCATCGTGAGGCGAGCGCTCGCAGCAGACCGCCGGGCGACGACATCAGTCTGAGTTTGGTCGCCAACCCCACACGGCGAAAGACACCGAACATCGCTGCTTGCACCTCTCGCACAGGAGCGTCGACGCGCAGGTACGCCGACCACTGCGGCATCGGCATCGAAAAGAACGCGTCGAAGAACTCGGCGATGGCCGCATCGGGAAGAGAACTCAGCACCTCGAGTCCCATGTCGTGCCATGCTCGAGTACGAAGTTGCTCCCGTGGCCACACGGCCTTCCATATCGCAGCAGAGAGTTCGCCACCTCGACGACCCTGCTTTACGTTGTGCTCGATGGCCGCTGCCACTCGTGGCGCGGCCCGCAGCGACGCCGCCACCGAATAACCGGTGACGGGGTGCACGTAGCCCGCCGCGGCACCGAACCCCACCACCCGCGTGGTGCGTGCCGGCAAGGAATCGCCCATCGGAATGGTGACGCGCTCGGTACTCCGTACTGCGCCTTCCATCCCCAACCTCGCGTCGAGTCGCTCCGCGAGTTGCTCGACCGGCCGCGGCGGATTTGCGAAGAGTGAGGTCTCCTCGAGCAGCACGGATCCGTCGGAGAACGGTGCGCCGTAGAGGAAGGTTGGTGGACGACTCCAGTCCATCAACGTGAACACACCGGACCGCACTCCGACCCGCTCACCGACATCGGCATCCGCCACCACGCCGTAGGCCGTCTGGGCCCCGCCTCGAGGCGTGCGGCGTGCGAGGAACTCCCCACTACCCGTGCAGTCGACGACGACCAGCGAGTCGATGGTCGTACCACTCGCCAGTTGTACCGTGCTGGCGGACACACCGTGCGAGACCCCGGTAACGATGTCGTCGCGCACCGTCACGGCACCCAGCAATGCTGCACGCAGTCGCGAGTTGCCGGGAGACGACGTAGGACCAAATCGCAACAACTGCTCGTGTGAGCCAACCACCCTTACGGTGTTCCAACTTCCTCGCAGCACGTCGCCCAGCGGTTGGCCGATCTCGGCATGCACGACGTCGTCCCGCCACGCACCGTACGTTGCGTGCCATGGTGTCGGTGGACCCACCACCAACGTGTTCACACCACGGTTCGCAAGTGACCTCGCGAGCGCGGCTCCCGCCGGCCCGGATCCCACGATCACCACGTCGTGAGACACCGGCTACTCCATATCGGAGAGATGGGCGTGGTCGTTGTATCGCAACAATCGCCAGATGTTTTCCCGGGGACGAAACAGTTCCGTGATGGAGCAGTTCTTGGTGTAGACCTCGAACTTGCCCGTCGAGGCCGTCTGCAGACAGTGGCGCAGTACACCGTCGATGGTGCCACCGTGACACGTCACCATCACCGTCTTGCCGCGGTAGTCGCGCTCGAGTTCCTGAAACGCACCGATCACACGAGCGTGGAATTGCGACATCGTTTCACCACCCGGGAACACCACGGCGTCGGGATCTCCATTGAAATCCGGACGACCATATTTGGCCACGAAATCGTCGAACTTCATTCCGCACATATCGGACCCGGGTGTGTTCGCCGAAACCGGGGCGTACGTCGATGTCGGTAGTGCCCGATGAACGGCGCGTAGATCTCGGTCGTTTGTCGGGCTCAGGGAACGAACTCGACACCACCACGTCGACGTTCAGCCCGATCGCCCGTTCGCCTGAGGCGCTCCAGAGTGCCTTGGCCTGTGCCTTTCCGAGATCGGTGAGCCCCGACAGCTGCGCACACCGCCGATGTAGCGCTCAACGGTGGCGAACGATTCGCCGTGCCGCACCAGCACCACTCGAGTGTCGGTCATACGAGTTTTTCGACGAATCCTTCCAGCTGTCGGAGGTTTCGACATTCGTACACGCCATCGGTGTGACCGCCGTATTCCCCCACGATGGAGTCACCCGTATTCCAATACGAGCGTGGCTCGGGATTGAGCCAATACACGTGTCGGGCGTGCTTGCGCATCTCCTTCACCACCCAGCTTTGGGAGGCGTGATAGTTGTTTCGTGCATCACCCAACAACAGCACGGTGGTCTTCGGGTTGATGTCCTTGCCGTAGCGCTCCCAGAACACCTCGAAGGCGTGCCCGTAGTCGCTGTGTCCCACCCACACGACGTCGGCTTCCCGGTATTCACCTTGTGGATTGCTTCCTGGATGTCCTCGGTCGCACCGAAGTGCTTGGTGACCTCGTCGATGCCGTCGATGAAGACGAAGGAGCGAACCTTGCTGAACTGACTCTGGATGGCGTACACCAACATGAGCGTGAATCGGGCGAAGGCGGCGACGCTGCCCGAGATATCCGCCACCACCATCAGTTCCGGTTTGGCGGGCCGCGGATACTTGAACTTGGGTTCGGCCGGCACGCCGCCGTAACTCAGCGAGTGACGCACCGTGTTGCGGAAATCGAGCGGACCCTTCCTGCCATGTCGTCGCTTGCGCGCCAACCGTGCCGCGAGTTTGCGCGTGAGCGGAAACAGCGCCTTCTTCAGCGACTGCATCTCTTCGCGGCTGGCATGCATGAACTCCACGTCCTCGGGCAGGGGCTTGCGAAGCGTCTTGGCCATCGCCTCGGCGCCGCGATCCGCGACGAGTCGACGACGAATCTCCGCCTCGACCTCCTTTTTGAACTGCTCGATTCGCATCTCGTATTCGTCCTTGGCCAAGCGCTGTTCGAGGTTGGTCGTCTCACGCTGGGATGCCGCCTTGCCGGCCTCCATCAACTTGGCGAGCATGTTGTCCAAGTCGAGGTTGCGCAGGGTTCGATAGAGGTAATACGTGCCACCGACGGGACGGCCGGGCTCCATGCCTGCGAAGCGAGCCACGGATTGTCGCGCCAAGGCACGCATCATTGCCTGATCACCCTGCATCAGTGCACGCATGAGCATGTTGGCGAGTTCCTCGGGCGTGAGCGCCTCCAACCCGCCGCCGCCGGCCCCCCGACCCTCGCCCTGACCGAGCTGGGCCTGATCCTGGTCGTCGCGCCAGAACTCGTCGGCTTGTTCTTCGCTCGGATCGACGATGTTGTACTGCGACCCGCGCAACGAGAAGTACACCTCGAAGATGGTTTCGAAGACCCTCCAGTGGGAGGAGTTCTTCACCAACGTCGCACCGAGTGCGTACTTGAACGCCTCACGATCCTCGATGGGGATGACCTTCACGGCCTCCATCGCATCCAGGTTCTCGGTGAGGCTCACCGGCAAACCCGCGCGTCGAAGTTCGCCCACGAAACCCGACATCAAGTCGATGACCGGCATCGTTCCTCTATTCGTCGACCGACAGCTCTTTGGCGGCCTTTGCAATATCGGTTTGGTACTTGAGCAACACGTGGAGCGTTTCCTTGGCCTGTTCGGCGTCGATGTGGTCGACACCAAGCAGGATGAGCGTGCGTGCCCAGTCGAGGGTTTCGCTCACCGACGGCGCCTTCTTCAGGTCGAGCTGGCGGATGCTGCGAACGATGCGCGCGATCTGGTCGGCCAAGTTGGCGCTGATATCGGGCACCTTGGCGAGCACGATTTCCTTCTCGCGTTCCATGTCGGGATAGTCCACGTGCAGATACAAACAGCGACGCTTGAGCGCCTCGGACAACTCGCGGGTGTTGTTGGAGGTGAGGAACACCATGGGAATTTGCTTGGCGGTGATGGTTCCGAGCTCCGGGATGGACACCTGGTATTCGCTCAGCACTTCGAGCAGCAGGGCTTCGGTTTCCACCTCCACACGATCGACCTCGTCGATGAGGAGCACCACCGGATCCGGCGCCGAGATCGCCTCGAGCAATGGCCGAGTAAGCAGGAATTCGTCGCTGAAGATGTCGTCGTGCACCTCCGACCACGAGTCGCTCGTCTTGTCGGCTTGGATGCGCAGCAACTGCTTTTTGTAGTTCCACTCGTAGAGCGCCTTGGATTCGTCCAAACCCTCGTAACACTGGAGCCGAATCAGCCGAGCACCCGTGAGTTCGGCGACGCTCTTTGCCAGTTGTGTCTTGCCGGTTCCGGCGGGTCCCTCGATGAGCACGGGCTTGCCCAACCGCTGTGCCAGATACACCACACCGGCAATGCCGTCGTCGGCGAGGTAATTGATCGTCTTGAGGCCATCACGCACCTGCGCAACGGAGGCAAATGCGTTGGTCATCGGGGCAAGGCTACTCAGGAATGCGCCGGGTAAACGAGTGCTGGCAATAGCATTTGGTCTCGATGACTGACCGCTCGCAGTTCGCGAGCAATCTTGGCGTGGCTGGCGGCACGCTGGCATCGCGCATCACCGGGTTGGCTCGGCTCATCGTGTTCGCGGCGGTGATCGGCCAGTCGGCCTTGGCGGATGCCTTCGACGTTGGAAACAACGCGCCGAACGTGATTTACGAGTTGCTCCTGGGTGGCACGCTCACCGCAGTGCTCGTGCCGCTCTTCGTTGCCCACCGGGAACGTGGTGACCGGGATGGAACCGCGGCCGTGTTCGGCACCGGTCTCATCGCCCTCGGCATCGTCACCGCGGTTGCCGTCGTTGCAGCACCCGCGATTTTTCGACTGTACGCACTCTCGCCGTCCGGCGACGCAGACGCATTCCACGCGGTGGGCACGGCGCTGACGCGTGTATTTCTCCTGCAGATCTTCTTCTACGGCCTCAACGCCATGGCGGCCGGAGTGCTCAACGCCAACGGCCGATTCCTTGCCGCCGCATGGGCGCCGGTGGCATCGAATCTCGTGGCGATTGGCGCACTGCTCGGAATGCGCAACGACCCATCGATCGCGGAGTTCACCTTGGACGCCGCGCGATCCGGCTCACGATTGTTCTGGTGGTTCTCGCTCGGCCCCACGTTGGGCATCGCCGCGATGGCCGTGGTCGTGATGTTCGTCGCGATTGGTGCCGGTGTGCTCCCGCGACCCGTCTTTTCGCCACGACATCCCGCGGTTCGCGAACTGTTTCGCGTCTCGGGCTGGGCAATCGGCTACATCGCGGCCAATCAGGTGGCACTCGTGGTGGTGAAGAATCTGGCCGACCCGGGGTCGGGACGACTCGACGCCTACGCCAAGGCGATGACCATATTTCAACTCCCACACGGCTTGCTCGCCGTCACCGTCGTGACCACCACCGCTCCCCTGTTGGCTCGTGCTGCCGCGCAGCACGAACACGGCGAGTTCGTGCGACGATTCGTGGTCGGCGCCCGCACCACCGTGGCACTCACGTTGCTGCCGGCAATCGCCATGCTGGCGTTCGCCGAGCCGATCGTGCGCCTGCTCCTCGGTTGGGGGGCATTCGACACCGGAGCCGTGACCACCACCGCACGCGCCCTTGGTGGTATGGGCATCGGGCTCGTGGGATTCTCGCTGTACCTGTTCGCATTGCGAGGCTTCTACAGCCATGGCGACACGCGCACGCCGTTCCTGATCAACATCGGGCAGAACCTCCTGAACATCGCCCTGGCCATCGCCCTGGCCGGTCGCTACGACGTCCTTGGGCTCGGTCTTGCATTCGCGATTTCGTATCTCGTGTTCGCGGTGGTCGCGGTACGCGCCATGGCACGCACGCACGGCACACCGCGCATCACGAAACTTCTGTTCAGTAGACGATGAGATCGTCGCGATGAATCAATTCGGCTGAGACATCGTCGGACAACTCCGAACTCTTCTTGCCCGCCGCAGCCGCTGCCTGTCGTTCATCGACCCGCACCAGACCTCGCGCCATCACCGTGCCGGATGCGTCGGCAACCTCCACCACGTCGCCTGCGGCAAAGGTGCCCCGCACTTCGATGACGCCGGCATGGAGGAGCGATACCCCGCGATTCACCAGTGCTGCGCGGGCACCTTCGTCGATCGTGACACGACCAACGGGCTGGGCGGCAAATGCAATCCAAAGTTTTCGGGCAGTAAGACGTCGGTCGTGCGCCGCAAACGTGGTTCCCACTCCACCATCGCCCGAGACGGCGTCGACCAACACGTCGTGTCGAGCAGCACGCGCGATGATGGTGCGCACGCCGGACCAGCTGGCGATACGAGCCGCGGTCAGTTTCGACGCCATCCCGCCACTTCCACGCGCGGTGCCGGTTGCGCTCGCCCGCACCGACATGAGCTCGTCGGTTGCGGCCACATGGTCGACGAGCGTTGCCGACGGATCGGATGTGGGATCGGCGGTGAACAGTCCGTCGGTGTCGGTGAGCAGCACCAACACGTCGGCATCCACGCTGTGGGCCACCAGTGCGGCGATGCGGTCGTTGTCCCCGAATCGAATCTCGTCGCTGGCTATGGCGTCGTTCTCGTTGATGATCGGCACGCAACCGAGTTCCAGCAACCTGAGCATGGTGTTTCGGGCATGGAGGTACTGCGCACGATCGATGAAGTCGTTCGGCACCAACAGCACCTGCGCTCCGACCAAACCATGTGCGTCGAGAGCAGCGTTGTAGTGACCCATCAATCTGCTCTGCCCGGCCGCAGCCAACGCCTGCAGGGTGGCGGTATCGGTCGGTCGCTGCGACAGTCCGAGTGCGGCGACTCCTCCGGCCACTGCACCACTCGTCACCACCAACACTTCGTGACCCGCGTTGCGCAACCGGGCGACCTGCGCACACAATGACTGCACCATCGCAACATCGATTGCGCCACGGTCGTCGGTGATGGACGACGTACCGATCTTTGCGACCACCCTCATTCGCGCACCTCACCCCACCGCATGCGTGTACTCGAAACTGAATTCCTTGATGTGAATGGTTGCACCGTCGTGGGCACCGGCACGGGCCAACAAACGAGGCACCCCGAGACCGGTCAGACGATCATCGATGTAATTGAGCGCATCGGGTGAGGACACGTCGCTGAGCGCCACCGCACGCTCGACCGCTCGACCGTGCAAACGGAATTCGTTCTCCCCCAGTTTCTCCACCCGTGTACCTTCGGGCTCGGGGCGAATGGTGATTTCGGTGTCGTCCACCACGGGGATCTCACGAGCCTCGAAGACCAGTTCTGCCAATGCGCCGACCACCTCGCGAACTCCCGCGCCGGTAACCGACGACATGGTTCGCCAACCCGCGGCCTCCCAGCGCGCCCTGGTGTCGGGGTCGACCGCGTCCAGTTTCGTGCCGACGATGAGTCGTGGTCGCACCAGCAATTCGGGTCGGTACGCCTGCAACTCGCGCAACAGCACCTCCACCTGAGTTTCCGGAGCAACTCCCTCCATCGAAACCAAGTCGGCGAGGATGCACAGGACGCGTGCCCGCTCGATGTGTCGCAAGAACTGGTGCCCGAGCCCCCGACCCTCGCTCGCACCCTCGATGAGGCCGGGAATGTCGGCGATGACGAACTCGGTCTCCTCACCCAACCGCACCACACCGAGATGCGGTTCCAACGTGGTGAACGGATAGTTGGCGATCTTCGGCTTCGCTGCCGAAACGGCCGAGATGAACGTGCTCTTGCCGGCATTCGGGTAGCCGACCAATGCGACGTCCGCCATCAATTTGAGCTCGAGTTTCAGCCACCGCGTTGGTCCGTGTTCGCCCTGCTCGGCGAACTTCGGTGCCCGGCGTTTGTTCGTGAGGAACCGTGCATTGCCGCGACCTCCCTGTCCCCCGGGAATCGCCATCCAACGCATGCCGTGGGTGCGCAAGTCGGCAAGCACCTCGTTGCTGTACAGATCCCGCACGATCGTGCCCTCGGGTACCTTGACCTCGAGATCACGACCACGACGTCCGTGCAGGTCCTTCCCCATCCCCGACACACCGTCCTCACCGCGACGGTGTGGATGATCCCGAAACGCCACCAGGGATGCCACGTTGTGGTCGGCAATCAGCCATACTGCACCGCCGTCGCCACCGTCACCGCCGTTGGGTCCGCCGTACACCACCGGACCTTCACGACGGAAACTCACGCATCCTGCACCGCCGTCTCCGCCGCGCACGTTCAACTGCGCTTCGTCAACAAACGCACTCATCTCGGTGAACTCCTGGTGACAACTCGTGCCGTTGTGGCGAATATTCACGCTACAAGCGCAGACCCCGTGCGTATCGTTGAAGCATGACCTCGCGCGCCGAAACGTGGGCCTCGACGATGCACGGTCACACGGACGACGGCACCGTTCGATTTGCCCATGCAGATTCATGGGCCGGCACCGGAAGATTGGAACTGGTGCCGCGACGCCCGCGAGGCGCACGAGTCGGAGTTTCTCGCCCCGCACGCCACGCGTTCGTTCGGCGCGGGTCGTCGCCGTCAACCCGAGGAACCCGACGGCTTCCGCACGTGTTTCGAGCGCGATCGCGACCGCATTCTCCACGCCTCCTCGTTCCGGCGCCTTGCGGGAAAGACCCAGGTGTTCGTGTTTCCCGAGGATCATCAACGAACGCGTTTGACCCATGCCCTGGAAGTCGCGCAGGTGGCCGTGTCCGTCTCGCGAGCACTCGGTCTCAACGTTGCACTCACCGAAGCAATCGCCCTCGGCCACGACTGCGGCCACGGTCCCGGCGGACACGCGAGCGAGGATGCGCTATCCCCGTACGTGGATGGCGGCTACGACCATGCCGTTTGGGGCGCGGATGTGGCGCTTGCATCGCTGAACTTGTGCGAAGAAACGCTCGACGGCATCCGGAACCACTCGTGGTCGCGCCCCGCCCCGGCAACCCCGGAGGGCGAAGTGGTGTCGTGGGCGGATCGCATCGCCTACGTGTGCCACGACTTCGAAGATGCGGTCTCCACCGGGTTGGTGGTTGCCGATTCCTTACCGGAAGAAGTCCGCGTTCTCTGCGGCATTTCGCGGGGTTCGCAACTCAAGGCGTTCATCACCGGCATGATCGATGCAGCCAGGCACTCCGGTCGCATCGGAATGACCAGCACGATGGCCGACGCTCTCGCTGCCTTTCGTAGGTTCAACTACGACAACATCTACATGCGTGACGCGTCACGAGAGCAAGCCAAATCGGTGATCGACCTTCTTCGTGCACTCGTCGAGCATTACCACGCGCATCCCGACCACATGGCCGCTGCGTTTTCCGACGGCGTCGGTGCGCCGAAGAGCGACGACGCGCTCCTCCAAGCGGTGACCTACGTCGGAGGCATGACCGACCGATTTGCGTGTCGTCAGGGTCTCACGCTGTTGCAGTATGACCCCGAGCGCCTCCCCGCGGCATCGACGTGTGGCGCTCGCCGTCCACAGTTTGGCGCTCGCCGTCACGCATCCGCGCTCGCCGTACAGTTTCGAACGCCTAAGGAACCTGATCATCGCGCCAACCGCGGCAAGCGTGATGCCGTTCAGCGTGATCATTGCCGTGAGCAAACATTCGGGTGTTGCGCGCCATCTCCTCACGAAGCGATCGCTCCATGTTGGCCGTCGGCACGAATCGACTTTCCATGTTGGCCATGTCGGCACGAAGTGACTGTTCCATGCGTCGGTCTTCGCCGCGTAGTTCGTTGCGAATTCGCTGACTTTCGTACAGCACCACACCCACCGTTGCGGGTGCGTTGAAATCGAGGGCGGCAAATTCGGGCGGCACGTCATGGCGCCAGTCACCGGCCGTCGATGGGTTCTCGAGTGTCATCGTCATGGGAGCATCGTTTGGATTCGTGAACCTGTCAAGCACCTCTCCCTACGGTGTGCAGCCAGGGCGCCAGAAGGGAAGAAAACCTACGCCCGAGGCGGATCCACCGCGATGCGAACCCGCTCCTTGGGTCGATCCACGGCGGCGAGGGCCTCGCTCAATGCATCCCACGATGCCGCTCGTACGAGGGCGCGCTCGCTACCCATGGCCACTTGCACCAGCAATGATTCCGCCAACTGTGCCGCCACTTCTGCTGCACCCTTGCCACTGACCTCGGCCAGTGCACCGAACGGCGGAAGGAGGAGTCGCTTGCGACGCCCAACCTCGGCCGTCACGTGTGCCGAAAAATCCCCTGCCGCCAATCCGACCAACACCTCGTGGTGTGGTACGGCAGTCTGGACGACGAGCTCACCGCCGTTGGCGACCAACCGCGCTCCGTGAAGCAGAAGGTCCAACGCCTGCTCGCTGGCCCGAAAACGGGGTGCCAAGAGTTCGGCGTCGATGTCGAGGAACACCACCACGTCGGCGCGATCGATTCGGTACAACACCGCCTCGGTTCCGACGAATACCGATGCTGCCGGATCCAACGACTCGGTTGATGGTGCAATCTCTTGGACTGGGCGACCGGCCGCAGCCTCCAACTCCTCGCGTAGTCGGGTGATTCCGACTCTTATGGCACGCATCTTCTGCGACCCGCACGAAGAACACACCACAGGTCGGGAAGCCGAACAACGAGAACACGTCACGTGCTGCTCATCGGGTTGGTTGACCGCGGCACCGCACGACTCGCAGCGTGCGACGGTTCGACACGCGCTACACGCAAGGGCACGCGCCCGACCCTTCACGTTCAGCACGCACACCACTCGTTTGCCGTGATCGCGAAGCAGTTCGATGAGCTGGGAGGTCACCAGCGACGACGCCCACCGGTCATCAACCGTGCGATCGACGATTCGAACCGTCGGCCACTGGTTTGCATCGTCGGTGGCGACCACACGGTCGCCCGCCCAATGGCGCGCACTCAGCGTGGGTACCGGCGACACCAGTACGCACGGCACATTCGATCGCCATGCCCGCTCGACGGCCACATCGCGCGCGTGCCAGGTGGGTGAACGCTCTTCCTGCAGGGAGTCGTCGTGTTCATCGATCACCACGATGCACGACAAGTTCGGCACACTTGCCCAAACCGCCGATCGTGCGCCAACCACCACGTCCACCCCGGATGCCGCAGCGGTCCACTCCTGCGGGTACATCGCGGTCGTGAAGCCCAAACGACGCGATTCGGCAGCCAACTAGCCGGCTCGAGCGATGGTCGGCGCCACCACGATGGTTGGTCCCGTCGAGATCGCCGCCGCAAGGATCTCAACGTGACGCGAAGCCGGCCCGCACTGCACCACTCCTCCACCGGCGCGAATCAGCGCCGCAATCGGGCCGTGCGTTTCACCGCGTGACCGCGACGAATATCGTGCGGCTGCACGTCGGGGTACTCGACGGTCGGGTGAGGCGGCGACGAGCAGCGGACGTCGCCGCGATGCCCAGCGGTGTGCAGCCCAGTCGACGAGTTCGACCACGTCGGGGGCGGGCCCGACGGAGGTCACCTTCCTCACCTCGAGGAGTCGCGAGATTTCGACGTCGCTGTGCCGAGCATCGAGTATCGAACTGACCCAGCCCGACACTTCCCGACGATGAAGTGGCACGCGAACCCGCGATCCAACGACGAGATCGTCGGCGAGGTGGTCGGGAATGGAATAGTCGAACTGCTTGTCGACACCCGTGACATCGACGACGACTCGGGCAATCTTCGTCACGGCACCTACGAGAGTACGCAGTCGGTGATGTGCGGCTGACGCCGACGGTTCTAGAGGCTGGCGGCCTTCTTGAACTGGTCGAGTCGCGAGACCTGCTCCCAGGTGAATTCGGCGTCGCTGCGACCGAAGTGACCATACGCGGCGGTCTTTCGATAGATCGGCCGCTTGAGATCGAGGTCGCGCACGATGGCGGCGGGTCGGAGGTCGAATGTGTCGCGAACGGCCTGCTCGATCTTGGTTTCGTCGATGGTGTTGGTACCGAACGTTTCCACCAGGATGCTCACCGGTTGGGCCATGCCGATTGCGTATGCCACTTGCACCTCGCATCGACGAGCAGCCCCCGCCGCAACGACGTGCTTGGCAACCCAGCGGGCCGCGTATGCAGCGGATCTATCCACCTTGGACGGGTCCTTACCGCTGAACGCTCCTCCACCGTGACGACCCATTCCGCCGTAGGTGTCCACGATGATCTTTCGGCCGGTCAAGCCGGTATCGGCGTGGGGTCCGCCCTTGACGAACTCGCCGGTCGGGTTGATGTACACCGCGTAGTCGTCCTTGGCGAATCGTGCTGGGATCATCGGACGAATGACCTGCTCGATGAGGTCGGGACGAATGACCGTGTCGCGTGAGATACCGTCGGCGTGCTGCGTGCTGATCAACACCGTTCGCAAACGAACCGGGATGCCACCTTCGTAGTCGAACGTCACCTGGGTCTTGCCATCCGGTCGCAAGTACGGAATCGCGCCCGACTTGCGCACCTCGGTGAGTTGCTCGGCAAGTCGATGGGCGAGGAAAATCGGGAGGGGCATCAACTCCGGGGTTTCGTCGCACGCATAGCCGAACATCATTCCTTGGTCACCGGCACCCTGGGAGTTCAGGCGATCTTCACCGCTCTTGCCACCACGCAACTCCTCGCTCTTGTCGACGCCCATCGCGATGTCACTCGACTGCTCGTCGATGCTGATGATCACACCGCAGGTGTTGCCGTCGAAACCGTAGGCGGCGTTGTCGTAGCCGATGTCCTTGATGACGCTGCGAGCCAGCTTGGGAATGTCGACGTACGCCGAGGTGGTGATTTCGCCCGCCACGACGCACAGTCCGGTCGTCAGCAGCGTCTCGCATGCGACTCGACCGTGCGGGTCTTCGGCAAGGATTGCGTCGAGTACGGAGTCGCTGATTTGGTCGGCCATCTTGTCGGGATGGCCCTCGGTGACGCTCTCCGAGGTAAAGGTGTACTTGCGATCCATGGTCGCTTCCTATTCCGGCTGGGCTTCGGCGTCCTGCGATGCGGCGAGCGCGTTTGCTTCGTCCTCTTGACGCTGCAGTTCGGCGATCTCCGCGCGAATTTCTTCCAGCGTCTTGGGAACGAACTGCACCTTGTCGGCCGCGATTTCCTCGAAGGCCACCGACAAATGCTTGGTGCTCACCGACTCCACCGTTGGTCCGACGACACTGCCGGTCTGCAGGTTTCCGAAGTACTCGGTGATTTCCCGGGCGCGCTTGGCGGCGAGCGTCACGAGACTGAACTTGGACTTGGTGCGACCCATCAGTTTCTCGATCGCGGGAGACATCATCGAACTTTCGGGGGTGCTGCTCACAAAACTCCTTGAAATGTTGGTCGTCGCCCGACCGGGGCCGGGCGCTCAGGACCCTTGAATGCTAGCGGCGCGGCGCGACCGGGCGATGATATCCAGCATGTCGTCGATGGTCTTGTCGATGGTCTCGTTCACGATCACATGGTCGGCGAGGGCGACACCGATGGGCTCTTCCTCCTCGGCCTTGCGCAGACGCTGGTCGACCTTGCGCTGGTCGTCCCCACGCACCATGAGGCGTTCGCGTTGCTCTTCACGCGACGGAGGTAGCACGAAGATGAGTACGGCACCCGGATGTTGCTTCTTGATCTGACTGGCGCCGTCGACCTCGATCTCGAGCACGATGTCCCTGCCTGGCGGCGCATCCGGAAGCGGCGTGCCGTAGTAGTTGCCGAGAAAGTTGGTCCACTCCAGGAACCCTCCTGCATCGATCTGGGTCTCGAACTCGGCCCGCGAGACGAAGTTGTAGGCATCGGCAGTTTCGCCCGGTCGTCGCTCGCGCGTGGTCCATGAACGACTCAACCACAAGGTTGCATCCCGTTTCATGAGTTCGCCCACGAGCGTGCTCTTGCCCACGCCTCCCGGACCGGACACCACGAAGACCAGTCCACTCACGACAACGCCTCCACGAGAAGCGCGCGTACCTGGAGTGGCACGTCGCCGACGCGGGTTCGCTCGGAGAGGTGGTGCTGTTCGAGTATCCGTCGCGCCTTCACCTTGCCGATGCCCGGCACGGCTTCGGCGATCTTCACCAGATACACGAATGAACACACTTCGGCATCCTCGGACGACGCGTCGGACGGTTCCGTGGATCGCGCAAACACCTCACCGAGCGTGGTACTGCCCGTGCGAACCGACTCCACGAGCCGGTCGATTCCGGTGCGCCGAAGCGAGAGGCGCCGCAGAACGTCTTCGGTGCGACTCTGTGCCACCGGCGTCACTGCCATAGGAGAAGGCTAGTGCGCACTCCCGATGACGTTCTCCCACGACGTGACACCCCGTCGGTGTGCCCAACGCAACATGGCGCGTTGAATCTTCAGTGCCGCGCGCGGATCCGCGAACGTTGCGGTCCCCACTTGTACTGCGTTTGCACCGACCATCATCAACTCGAGCGCATCGTTCGCGCACACCACTCCACCGACGCCGATGATCGGAATACCGGGCAACGCGGCACGAACGTCGTACACGCTCCGCACCGCCACCGCGTGAATCGCCGATCCGCTGACACCGCCACCACCGTTGCCGAGCACCGGACGTCGAGTGTTCGTGTCGACCACCATTCCCAGCACCGTGTTGACCAGCACCACGGCGTCGGCACCCGCGCTCGTCACGACGCCGGCAATTTCCACCAGGCGATCGGTGTTCGGACTCAACTTTGCCCAGATTGCCACGCCGGGCAACGCCCGACGTACCGACTCGACCACTCGGGCCGACTGCACGGCATCGTGGGCGAACATGCTGCGTGCCTGCTCCACGTTCGGACACGACAGGTTGATCTCCACCGCACACAGATGGTTGCTTACGTCGGCGAGCCGCACGGCCGCCGCCTCGAACTCGCTCTCGCGGAAACCCCAGATACTCGCAACCACGCGCGCCCCACGCGCGCGCAATCGCGGCACGTCATTCTCCACCCAATGGCGCACACCTCGACCTTGCAGGCCAACTGCATTGATCATTCCCCCAGGAAGTGCGTGCAACCGCGGCGCTGGATTGCCCTGCCAGTCGAACTCGGCGATCGATTTGGTCACCACGGCACCGAGCAGCGAGAGGTCCATGTAGGCAGCCAACTCGTCGGAGTGCCCCGCGGTTCCCGACGCAAGCAGAATCGGCGAAGGAAGTACCACATTGCCCACGCGAACGGCGGGCAGCGCCGAAGGCTCACGCACCGTGATATTCCTGCAAGGACCGAATGGCGAGCGGCCGCTCCCTACGCTCGCGCATTCCTTGAACGGCTGCACGCGCCGCGCGCACGGTGGTAACCAGTGCAACGCCGTTCACGTTGGCTGCCTTGCGAATGGCCTCACCGTCACGATGCGTGCCGCTGTCCTGTGGAGTATTGATGACGAACGCGATCTCTCCGGATTCGATGAGAGATACGGCGTCACCATCCGGTTCGGTATGGCGTTGGGGCGTGGTGGCCGTTGTGTTACGTTGCGACGCGGTGCCCGTGCCGTCGCGCTGCGATACCTTGCCAACGACTCGCTCAACGGGGACACCACTAGCGGTCAGTGCGGCGGCGGTACCGCTCGTTGCCACCACCGTGCAGCCGACGTCGACGAGGGCCCGCCCGATCTCGGCCGCAGCCTGCTTGTCGCGATCATTGAGCGACACGAACACCCGCCCACCGAGTGGCAGTTCGGTTCCCGCGGCCGACTGTGCCTTCACGAAGGCGCGACCGAAGGTGGTATCGATTCCCATCACTTCACCGGTGGAACGCATCTCGGGTCCGAGTGTGGTGTCCACCTCCGGGAATCGATTGAACGGCAACACGGCTTCCTTCACGCTCACGTGTCCGGTGGCCGGCGGTCGTACGAGGCCTTCGCTGCGGAGCTGAGCCAGCGTCGCTCCGAGCATCACCCGACTGGCCACCATTGCCAGGGGCACTCCCGTTGCCTTGGCGACGAAGGGCACCGTTCGACTGGCGCGCGGATTCGCCTCGATCACGTAGACGCTTCCGTCGCTCACGGCGAACTGAACGTTGATGAGACCTCGAACATCGAGCGCTTCTGCAATCCTGCAGGTGTAGTCCTCGATCGTGCTCACGGCGTCGGGTGAGAGATTCTGTGGCGGCAAGGCACACGCCGAGTCGCCCGAGTGGATTCCGGCCTCCTCCACGTGCTCCACGGAAAGCATTTTCAAAAAATACAAAAAATAAAACAATCATAACAAACTTTTGGTTTTATTTTTTTGGTGCAAATTTCACGCAGTTGCAATCAATACTAATCATTCATAGTGATGAGAACTTGGCAAATTCAGCGTGTAAAAAAGTACGCGTAAATATTTTTGATTGTGTTTTGTGGTGGTTCGTTGCATCGGTTTATTCAATACACCAATTTTTCAATGGTTATCAGACACTAATTGAGTTGTCTCAAATATAATCATCGGATTTGCTTTGAAAAGTTGAGTTTTAGCAATTTCTTGTAATTCTTGCATTTCGGTTTGAGTTGCTAAACTCCATCCGGGGCTACCAGATATTGCCACTTCTGAACGCGTTTCAAAATAATAGGCTTTCATACTCTTCAACGTCTCAGTCCCGCTGTAATTACGCAAGTCATCATAAAGACTGCTTTTTAAAATCCCACTAAACTTACGGCGAGTTGTTTTGCTAGTGTAGTGAAAGCGGTAGTAAGCAAAATTTGACAGCAAATCCGTCAGTGCTCGTTGATTTTGTTTTGGTGAAGAAATTCAACCATCGAACTCTGATGATCTAACTAACTCTTCCACGGATACTTCTTCATAAATCTCGCTCAAACCATGGGCAAATTTCCGACATGGCTGCACCAAATCGACTCCATAAAGTATGAAATCGCTTACCGTTTGCGCGACGACGCAATCGTACACCCAATTAGGACAATATTTCTTGCTGAACACTGGAATTTTTTCCACCGTTGTTTAAAAATTTATTTTGATTATGTATGCGAAATAAGTAATGTTTTTTAATTAAAATCAGCTCAATTTTGAGCGTGAATGCTGTTGCAGGCTCTTTGAAAAACCGTTAACCGTCCGCAATAAGTTTTTTTGGTTGGTCGGAGGCTTTATGCGGTTATTTGATTTCGGTTAAGATTGTTGCTGCAACGCTGGTTGTTGGTTTGTTTGCTGGTTGTTCTCAGAGAGTCTATGGAGCCTTTTGGCGTTGGGCTGCGCAGAATGCTGTTGATAAAGCCTCTGCTGAAACAACCACAACTGCAGGTACTGAGGTGCGGGCTGAGAATTTATCGCTGTCTGAAATCGTTTTTACTTTGATTTTGATTTTGATAGCGCCGAATTGTCACCCACTGCCAAAACGGCTCTGACGAAGTGGTAAAAACGATGTCCACAGACCCTACTAAAAGGCTAGTGGTTGGTGGGCACACAGATGAGAGAGGCACGCGTAGCTATAACCTTGCTCTGGGGGCACGCAGGGCGGCATCAGTGGCAGATTACCTGTTGGCGGAGGGTATAATTGTGATTCGTATCTTGCATATCTCTTACGGAAAGGAAAAACCGCTAATCAGGGGATCAACAGAGGAAGCGTGGCAAAAAAATCGGAGGGCTGAGTTAAATGGCGAATAACTTAAACTTCGAACCTGTTTTTATTAAGCAGCCGTTTCCGTTAGAAAAAGAGGTAAAAACGCGAATGGCTGATATGTGTCAAAAAGGCGAAACGCTGTTTGATAAAATAAGCGGTGAGCAATACTTGGTAACGAAGAAAAACGACGTTAATGGGATTGAACATTACCAATTGGTTTCTGAGTCATCGGGATCAGTGGTGTACCTCTCCAAGTTTGCTGTAGATGAACGTTTCACATCACAAAAAGGAGATGTGCAATCATTTGGTCAACGAATGATCGTTAGGCTGAGCAAAATGTTTTAATTCGTAATCTATCGCTTGCGGTTATTTAATCACGAAGATTTGTAAATAATTTGGTGGGTGGATATCCTTGTCTTCACTTGAAAATGAAGGTTTTGGATTGAGCGAGTCACAGTTAAAAAAAATTTTGGCAAAATCTGGCCAAGGTTTATGGAGTTTGAAATCTCGCGCAGCAAGCGCTGCGTGGATTTAGCCGGCAGCGTAAACGGCTATTTGATCTTACAAGTGGTGGCCTACCACCAACTTTCTTTGCTCCGCTTAAGTCGCTTCCGCAAACAATTATACTGATGTGCGCGATGCCTGGGAGACAATTCAGCCCGCGCATATGATGCATTTACCTTATATCCTCAATTATGCCGCTATAGCTGAATTGACAGGAATTGACAAGGAGACAACGAGACGAGCTGTTTTAAAGCTTGAAAAAAATCAATGGCTAACTGTGGATAAAAAGCTTGGGATCACCTACGCGCCAAGTGAAAAAAACCAGAAAATGCTCCTGGACCTGAACGAGTGGGAACTAAAGTTTCTTGGTAAATTGGTTAAATTGACCGGTGCTAATTTTTGATGGAGATTGAGGAATGGATCGCCTTATTTCAACAGAATGCGTTGCCAAAGCTCATTTTGAGCTGACTGGTATAAAATTGTTTAGAAATTGGCATTTGATTTGCAAGTTACCGTATACGGCTATCCAGTGATCTCCGAAGTGATTTGGAAAGTCTTAGCCCCACGGGTCGCGGCGCCCGTGGGGCTCTTTGTTCCAAAATCTTCGGTAAATGAAGCGTTGGCTTGAACGCAGCTGCAAGATTGTTCTGCCAGCCATCGGGGTTCAATGATCGCAGCCTATTCTTGCGATGCGATTGCTTCTTTACCCAGATAGAGGCTAAAAAGGTATCTTGAGTTGTGATGCGAGCTTTTCCGGCCAATTAACGTTAGAGAGCGTTTGAGCCAATTACAATGGTATCGTCTATTGCTAAGATGTCTTGTTTAACCTTTGACGCATATGCTCTGATAGGTGCCTGATGTATTTGTGTCAAATTTGATGAGGTTATAGGCCCGCCTAAGCTTTGAAGTTTTTGTATGATTGTTTGGCCTCTTAGTTAATTCGGTGTGATTTACCTGTTAACTTTGTATTTTGCTGGTGATTTCAATTGGTATTGCGGAAAAAGCTTCCATCGACAGCGAGCGTTGTTCAGAAGATAGGTCGCGGCCAGTTGCACTCTCCCGCTGCCGAACGTAACACTAGGCGACATAGTCCGAGTCGTTGTTGAGAACGCGCCGCAAAAGGGCGATGCTCTGGAAATAGCGAGTGGCACCGGTCAGCACATAGTTGAGCTTGCTGCGGCTGTTCCCGGCTTGATATGGCAACCGTCAGACGTGGATCCGGACCGGCTAGCAAGTATAAAAGCTAGATACTTTGAGCGTCAGCTGCCAAACCTGTTACCGCCCATGTATTTAGATGCAACAACCACCGTCTGGGCGGATTTATGTCCGAAGTATGATTTCATCTTGTTAGTAAATTTAATGCATTTGTTGAGTGCGGGCGAAGTTGACTCGCTCGTAGCTGGGATTGCGCAATCTTTGAATCAAACTGGGCGCTGCGTCATTTATGGACCGTTTATGCGAAACGGGCTGTTTACTAGTCGCGGTGATGAAGACTTCCATCGCAGTTTGATAGAAGCTGACCCAGAAATTGGATATAAAGATGATAAGTGGATATTCGATCTTTCCAAAGGAAAGAGTTAAAATCAATTAAAGTGATAGAGATGCCTGCCAATAACCTATCTTTCGTGATCGAAAAGCTCTAAATGATTCATTAAAATCAATGCATTTCTTTCTGGTCAAAAGTGTTTTGAGGCCAGCCGTTTTAGCAGTTAACTTGCTAACTCAAGCTCCAGGTAAAAATATATTTTTACTTTAATTATGACTAACATTTAATTGGATTTAATAATTTATATTTATTTTGAATATTTTAAGAGTAACAACGCATGCTCAAAGTCTGACTGATGATCACCGTCACAATCTAACTAGGCTCTAAGTTGAATATTTATTTTAAGCCTCGGTATTGAAGAATACCATCCAAAAATGTATTTGCTGTCTCTTGTTTGCTAAGGCAATTGATAATGTTTGATTTTCTGCTTTCCAATGTCATTTCAGGAAAACCAATTTCGCGCATTGTCCCATCAGCTCAGTAATTGCTTGCGCGATAGTATCCGAGCCGTGTTCTAGTTCATCCCGGATCCGAAGCGTGGCAATGCAGTCTGCAACGCTCTCATTCATTAAATGCTGAGGACTATTTTTCGGAGGATGGGGAAGGTCCACATCACCGGTTTGGTGGTGTGCGCATTCGTGAAAATCTATGAATTTTTGGAGGGCATAAGGAGAATTGTGATAGGCAAATCGATAAACGACAGGCGCAGCAGATTTGTCCCGCTTTGCCATACCGGATGCGCTTTTTGCGTTGCCCCTTTCAACACGTCTAAAATGAACAGTCTGCCCCAAATTATTTGTGCAGCTTGGTGGAGAGCTAACCTCGTATACTCTTGATCTATTTTCTGCCCAAGCAGTCCAATCCGCCACAAATAAGATTAAAGGCAAGTTCAAAAAAACAAAAAAGAAATAGTGTGAGCTTGCGTGTCATTTCTTTAGTTGTTCCAGTCCAAAACTCTTGTCTGTTTAGCGCCAAATTGTTGGCAAGCGCCAAGCCAAAAAGGCAATTAAAGACATCCCCAACGCACCTGATATTGCGATCGCAGTCCCTGCTGAGGTGAACTCTGCAATCATACCGATGTTTATAACTCCTAAGGGACCAGCGCCAATACATGCGGCTAAAATCCCCATTATTCGTGACCTGTACTCAGGCGCTGTCTCATTTAAAATTATGGTTGATTGCATTACTGTAAAACCTGCGATCCCAATCCCAGCGCAAAATAAAATCAAGCACGGCCACTCCATAGATTGTGAATTGAGCAGCAATGAAAAGACAGCCCACGAAAGTCACTGCACCAATTAAGAATAATCGGTTGAAAATATTTTTTGTTTGGTGCTCTTAACGCCAATACTACCGAACCGAAAACTGCACCGGTTCCTTCCGCAGAAGCAAGTAATCCAACAAATATCGGTTCGACTTGAAAGTTTTCTAATGCCCATGCTGGTAAAATCGCTACATAGCAAAAACCGAAAAGATTTATGATAACCGTAATTATCAAAACACCTGCAATCACTTGATTGATTCTAACGTATTTGAGCCCTGACTTTAACCGAACAAAAAGACTTTCTGGACGTTTGGCTGGGCTTGATGTTTGAGGTTGAGTTAATCTAATAGCAAGTAAAAGAGTTCCCCCATAAATTAATGAAGCTATCGTGTAAGCGCCATCTAAACCAATGGTTTGAAATGCCAGTCCACCAACTAATGGGCCAATCATGCGAGTTGCACTATTTGTTAAGCTTTCAAGAGACATTGCATTGCTTAGCTGCTTTGCCTCTACAACGTCTCCAACCATAGTACGCCGGACAGGCCAGTCTGTTGCCCAACCGAGTCCATTTATAAATGCTAATGCAGCCAATAACGGCAGGCTCACGATATCAGCAGCAGCTGCAACCGCACCAACTCCTGCATTCAAAGTCATAACGGCGCAAGTGCAGATTAGGACCCGCCTTCGGTCCATATTCTCAGCAATGGCGCCGATAATTGTGCCAAAAAGCACCATAGGCATCATGCGGAAAACTAACATCATTGCCACCACAAAGGGTGATCCAGAAACTTGAAAAGTATAAATACCAATAACTAATATTTCTAGCCAGCGCGCGGCACCTCTGAGGCCGCCTATTGTCCATAAGCACAAGAATTCTTTGTTCGTAAGAAGAGGTAACAGCTTGTCAAACCCACTACTGCGTTTCACCTTAGTGACCTCGTGGAATGCTTCTCGGCATCAATCAGTTGGGCAGTTCCATAAAACATTTCATCAATACGCCTGAATGAGTTGATTGGTTAAAGTGATGCTTTTCAGTCACATTTTACCCCAAAGGGTCGGCGCAGAGGCTGGCCCAGAATGCGGGTGTATACTTTTGATAGACAATTATGAAGGAAAATCTCACTAAAATTCTTCAGTTTGATGTAACGTAACAATGCGTGATCGCCTCACGGTGACCTTCAATCAATCAAGGTGAGCGCAATGGCTGTAAACGAAAATGTGGATGTTACACAAACTGAGCGGATCCAGGAGTGGTCTGCCAAAGCTGTAGATTCTCTCTCTGCGTCTTTGGTGTTTGGAAGGGACAGCGCCCGTCAAATAGCGCCTCCGTTATTGAATGCTTTATTTTCATTGACCTCAAACAACTATAATCAGGCGCTGGAGTGTGATTGTCAAAATTGATGATTTTTCAGTCAAACGGGTATTCCTGGAACAGTTTAAACACTCTTACATACTTAACACGGGTTCCAAAGATTTATCCGCTTTGGTCAAAGAGGTAGATTGCTCCGATCAGCAAATGGCTGATAGGTATTATTCCGCTCTTTTAAAACTATTTAATGAAAATAATAAGGATATTGCGCTGCTCAGTAAAAACCTGAGGGTGCTGCCAATAACAGCCAAGCGTTTGGCCTTAAAAAGGCTCTCCAGTAAAGAATTTGAAGAATATAAAAGGGTTAAAATCACGCGTAAAAAGTTTAAAGTTTTTCAGAATGAACACCCAACCAATGACAGCGAGCCTTTGATAAAGACTTGGCATTGGGTATTAATTTTTATTGTTATCGCTAC